>CAYJKI010000003.1:0-128517 GCA_964370935.1 uncultured Ignavibacteria bacterium
CGGATCTTCCATTGGCTGCATCTGAGCCAGTCGGCTTAACATAGTACGTCGTCGCATGAGCGGACGAAAGTGCGACCACTTGGCACAAGACAAAAATCACTACGAGAGAAAATCTCTTGAAGCAGATCATTTGAATCCCTTCACTGGATGCCCCCATCCGATTTGTAAATTTTGGCGAATCACAACCAACAGAAGAGGATTCTGCCGGCTATGGAAGTGCGTGGTTTCTCGGCCAGAGTTGCCACTTTGAACAATCCTCGACTGCAAGGTAGAGGATTCTCGCAGTCGCAGAATTGTACACATGAGGTCCCGACCTCGTCATACGGGCTTATTGCGTAGGTATTGCCTGTTGATAGATTGCGTTTTGGGCAAGCCGGCTATCGTCGACAACGGAGTTTGATGCCTGGGAGATTTATAAGAAGAGGACAGAGTTGCGTCTTGCAAGTTAGAGATGTCAGCGGAATGTGATCCCAAGAAGGCTTGAGAGGCTCTTTTCACCGAGCGGGTTGGAGCTAAGGCCCGGGCGCTCCGGTTCACCGGATCAAGAGCCTCCCAAGTTTGAGTAGTCGACTCCGCACAACGACACGCGAGCTGTCAAATCGAGTTGAGTATCACAAGGTCTTTGTGTCGTCGCGTAAGCTCGACTCGCTCGATCGGTATATTCTACGTTGGATGATTGATTGGGACGATACGGGGTTATTGCGTAGGCAATACCTTAGACAATTGTTGTCAAATCATGACTTGTTGCGAAGGTAGGTGGGAAGATTGATTTCCAGATTCTGAATCTTGAGCTTGCGGCGGATGATCTCGCGATGCTTGTGGATAGTCTGGGGAGCAACATTGAGCGCCTCCGATATTTCCTTGGAGCTTTTTCCGTCGGCAATCAACTTACAGACTTCGGTTTCGCGCGGCGACAGTTTGGCGAAGTTCTCCTTGAAGGTATTCACTCCTTGCCCCACGAGCGACTCAAATGCATCTTCAAGTTTCGTCAAATCCTTGTTACTAAGTTTCCCATCAGAGGCGCGGAGTTTCTTGAGTGCGGGAGCAAAGATGTTCTTGAGGCTTGCGCAGACCTGTTCTTCGTATTCGATCCGTTGCTGCTCGATTTGCGACAGGATCGCACGGAGCGCAGCATTCTTTTCGCCCAACATTTCGCGTTCCGACTGCAGCCGGTCATTCGCTTCTTTTAGGATTTCTTCTGCAACAATACGTGAAGTCACATCTCGCACAATTGCAAGCAACAGTGACTCGCCCGACGCCTTGAAGCAATTGAGCGAAATCTCGGCATCGAAGATGGAGCCGTCCTTGCGCCGGCACTTCCAGTAGAATTGCTGTGGAACGCCACTCTTGGCCAGCTCGACGAGGCGATTGTTTTTATCAAGCGAATCTTCACCGTTGGCTTGTAACGGCGGTGCAAACTCACTTGGTTCGTGACCGACAATGTCGGCTTTGCTTGCGCAATTGAACAACGCGACGCAGTGTCCGTTGCACTCGACAATTTTACCATCGGTCATGACGAAAATTGCATCGTTGGCGGATTCAAAAAGAGTTTGGTAGCGATCGAGCGCGTTCTTGAGTTCGATGTCGGCTACCTTGCGCGCGAGCGCGTTTGCGAAAACATGGGCCACCATCTGGAGGCGCTGGACCAGTTCCTCCGACCAGGTTGTCTCGGATTGCACACAACTAAATGCAATAGCGCCGACGAGTGAACCGCCAACCACGAGCGGTATAGTGACATTGGACTTGGTGCCGTTTGATTCGTAGAATTCGCGGTCGGCGGCAGCACTTTGCGGCAGTTCATTCATTGAAGAAAACTTGACATGCTCTCCACGCAGCATTTTCTCGACGCTCCACGGCAAAACGAAATTGCCCTCGCGGAGTTCGGCAATTGTGCTCTTATCCAGAGCAAGCGACTTCCGTGCAGCCCAGGTATGAGTGAGGATTCCGGAGGAATTATCTTCCGATATTTGGAACAATGTACCACGATCAATGCCTAATGTGGTGACGACGAACGCCAGCCAACGGTCGATTTCGGCATCGACCTCGTTTGCCGGCACACTGACAAACGCTGCACAGAGCTCCGAGATCATTATCTCAAAGCGCAGTTTTTCGTCTACGGAAGTATACATGAAATCCTCCTTCCGTTTAGTTTTACTCCCGGAACTATGGAGTTAGTGGACCAAAATTCATGTTGAAGGCGGTCCATTTAGCGTTTCACTTGAGCCCCAACTAGTTAACGCAATGCCCAACGTTTCGCATTTCATCCTAAGAGTCTTTCTCGAGCCATTCCAACATCGCCGATATGCTTCCGGTTGCCAGTGCAATGCTCGTGTCGGCTGCACCGTAGTAGAAGTGAACGGTGTCGCCATCGGGAAGGATAGTATAACCGCACGGGAAGACCACATTGCCGACATCGCCGTGTAGTTCGTACGGCAGTTCTGGACCGAAGATCCACTGGCTGCCGCGTTTGAGACACAATTCGGGCTTCTTCAGATCGAACAGCGCCAAACCAAGTCGATAGATTGCGCCGGCCGCCGTGTGACGCACTCCGTGGTACAATATCAGCCAACCTTTCGCCGTTTGAATGGGCGGTGGCGAGAGGCCAATCTTATTGGCATCCCACCAGCCACCGCGACGCGCCTCCATCATTATCTTGTGGTCCCCCCAATGAATCAGGTCGGGCGAGAATGAAATCCACATATGAGCCCGAGGCGAACTAACCGGTCGATGGATCAGCGCCCAGCGGCCGTCGATGCGATGCGGCAATAAGGTTGCGTCCTTGTCGTCCGGGGGCATGATAACCCCGTAACGCTTGAAACTGCAGAAATCTTCGGTAGTGGCCAAAGCAACGCCCGGGCCATCGCGGGTGAAGGCGGTGTAAACGACAACATACTGACTTAGTTCCGGTACATAGGTAATGCGGGGATCCTCGATACCCCAAATCTCTTCGGGATAGTTTTCCGGGTCCGGCGCCATCGTCGGTACTTGATCAATTCGCCAACCGTCTACTCCGTTGGTAGAGCGAGCTGCGCAGAGATGTGACAGTCCGCGACGGTCCTCGACCCGGCACAACAACAGTGTGCTGCCATCCGCTAACAAAGTAGCGCCCGGGTTAAATACACTATTGATCGGGTAGGGCCAGTTGGCGGCCGTCAAGATCGGATTGAGTTTGTGTCGTTGCAGTAGTTCGGGATGTGTGTTGCTCATTAAAGTCTCGTCTCCACAGTACTAAAGGGTGTTCTCCGCTAAGCGCAGTTCCAGCAGAGACTGGAGGAATGCAAGAGTCGATTCCGCGCCGAGATTTTCATTTGGGCGGTCGGGATGCAAGCCATCGCGACAACCGCCGGTAGTTGGATCATAGATTGACAGATTGAGGTCGTTGCGTCCCAGGAACCATTCAAAAGCGCGCTGGGCTTCCTTGCGCCACTTGTCGTCCAGAGTGATGCGATAAGCCTCAATGCAAGCAGACACCATTGCCTGACCTTCGACAGGCTGCTGGTCGAAACGCGCACGGTTACCACCCTTGCGGTAGAAGCCATTGGATCCGATTGGAACAAAATGTCCTCCTTTGCTGGCGCGCTGGACATCCGCCAACCAGGTTAACGATTCAAGTCCAACTTCAATCATCTCTCTGCTTTGAATTGAATGTCCGCAGATGAGCGAGGCGTGCGGCAAAACGGCATTGCAGTATGTCAGTTCATTTTCATACCAGCGCCAGTCGTCGGAGCGACAGCGCTTATACAAATCCAGGAGCCGATGCGACAGGACTTCCTGCACCTGGCTGGCACGGCGATCTCCGGCGAAACGTCGAAGGTACTCGTGAATGCCAATGAGTGCAAATGCCCAGGCCCGAGGACTTGTGGTGTCGAGAATCGCCGGCACAGCTTTTTCAAACAACCAGCCCGCCATACTGTGGAGTGCCTTGGCGCGCGAGCGACCCAACACCGTCCCGAGAGCCCACAATGCGCGACCATGGCTGTCGTCAGAACCATTCACTTCCAGCCAGGTATGTTGATAGGTCATGAAATTGCGGAAGCGTCCTGTCTCGGCGTTGTACGCGTACCAGACAAACGCCAGGTAACGCGAGGCCAACTCAAATGCCTCCGGATTGACGACATCTTCCAAGAGGGCGCTCACGATGAGGGCGCGCGCGTTGTCATCGGTGGTGTAGCCCTCGTGGTAATTTGGTATCGTGAAGATGGCGTGTTGCAGTATGCCGGTCTCATCCGTCATGTTCCGCAAGTGGTCGAGCTTCAATGTCGGGAGTTCGCCCGGATGCTTGTCGAGAGCCTTGACTGTGAATCCGGGTCTGCTGAAGTGACGGCGCCCGGCGCGGGCGCGCTCAAAGGTCTCGCGGTAACTTTGAGCGACATGCGGCCAGGTCATTTCCCGACCGAACATATAAGCACGCTTGCGCATCGAATGGCGTTTGGCTTCGTCATTTAGAAGATTGATCACTTCCTGGGCAATGGCCGGCGGATCCCGAAACGGCACAAGGACGCCGCGTTCCTCCGCCAACAATTCTTCGGCGTACCAATACGGTGTCGAAATGACGGCCTTTCCAGCGCCGAGCGTATAGGCAAGCGTGCCCGAGGTGATTTGTGCCTGATTGAGATAAGGAGTAATATAGATATCTGCCGCACCAATGAACTCCATCAACTCTTCCAGACTGACGAACCGGTTATGGAATATTACATTTGCCTCCACGCCCCGCTCACGAGCCAGCCACTGAAGCGAAAGCCGGTACGCCTCTCCATCGACCTCTTTCACGTGCGGATGGGTTTCGCCCAGTACCATATAGACCACGTTAGGATGTACCGCCAGTATTGCCGGCAGCGCCTCGATGACGCTCTCAATTCCTTTGCTTGAAGAAAGCAGTCCGAAACTAAGCAGAACCATTTTCCCTTCGACTCCGAATAGGTCCTTGTGGAAACTCGGATCAACAAAGGGAACGTCGGGAATGCCGTGAGGAATGAAGTCAATCTTGTCTGGTGAGACATTATAGATGCTGGATAGGAACTCTTTGCCCCGGTGGCTCATGACAACAAGTCGATCCGAAAGTTTCGCAACTTCTTCAAGAACTCGCCGCTGGTCGACATCCGGATCGGCCAGAATTGTATGCAAGGTCGTTACAATCGGCATGCGCAATTCACGCATCAGCGCCAGAATGTGGCTGCCGGCTTTTCCGCCGAAAATCCCGTACTCGTGCTGTAGGCAAACCAAGTTCACATCATTGATATTAAGGAAGTCGGCGGCACGGCGATACGAGTCGATATCCCGCTCCATAAGTTCGAACCGAACGCGGGCAGGATATTCGTAACCTTGATTATTGTCGTTGACGGGAAGCGCGATACAAGTTGTGTCTTCATTTTCAGCGGCAATTGCTTCACACAGATCGGTCGTAAATGTCGCAATACCACAGCGGCGCGGCAGATAATTTCCGATGAATGCGATGCGCCTAATTATTGGATTCGCTGAACCATTCTGCAAAATTGAATACTCCTATCTTTCGATCACAAAGCGATTATAGTAGCTCGCTCCGTCGGACGGGGTCGTGCATGAAAGCTTCACCCGCTAATCGACCGAGATTGACACATCATACAATACTGCGAATCGAAAAGCGCACAATCGACCAAACGATTGAAATTGGATCTAGACCCTTCAAGGAAACGTACCAATTTCCGTCAACAATGTGACACGAATTGACTTGGGGATGCAAAGCGTGAGAGACCAGGGAGTTGGACTTGTCGAACTATAGGATGTTCGGTCGCGTCGTTTCGGGATCGCAGTAATAAGTTCTCTGCCAACAAATTATCTCTGCCAATCGTAGTTAAGGGGCATGAGTGTGTCGACATCATCAAGGGTTCGCGGCAATTTGGCACCATTATTCTTCTTGAAAACGAATTGTGGAATTCCTATACTATGCTTGTTGACGGAACATCTATTCGAGTGCGGAGGTAGCGCGAGTGCCTAGAATTCGTGTCCTTCTCATTGAGGACAATCGCCTTTTGCGCGAAGGAATCACTAAAATGTTGAACGCCGAGGCGGACATGAAAGTGATTTCGTCCTCGGGCAACGGCGATGCAGTAACGAAGGCTAAAGCACTGGTGCCGCACGTAGTGTTGCTTGACCTCGGGCTCAAAGGGCAGAATAGCTTGACTGTCGTCGGAGCGATCAGAAAAGAGTTTCCGGAAACCCATGTTGTCATTATGGATCTTGTCCCGGCACACGCTGAAGTTGTCGAATTTGTCAGAGCCGGTGTTGCGGGGTTCATCCTCAAGGATGCGACACTTCATGATTTCCTTCACACAATCAGGTCGGTCGCAAACGGTGCAAAGGTTCTTCCCCCGCTAATGACCGATTCGCTTTTTTCCCAGATCGTCGAACACGCCCTGCAGGGAGGCAAGATGAGGAAATTAATGTCTGCGGTCAGGATGACCAGCCGGGAGCACGACGTCATCTCGCACATTGCCACTGGAAAAAGCAACAAGGAAATCGCGAGCGAACTCAATATTGCCGTGCACACGGTCAAGAGTCACGTCCATAATATCCTCGAAAAACTGGCTTTACACACGCGATTGGAGCTGGCGACATTCGCACACTCCCACGAAACGAATAATCAAGCCGCCCCAGTCGATTCCGAATAACCTGTCTGCTTCACTGAAGAACTAATCCCCTTTTCAATCCTTAGAGCGATTGTTTTTTCGCGCGCGATGCCGTATGCCAATATAGAAATACAGCGTGTTTTGGTCTTTCCATGCGAAACTCATCATCCGTGGAAAGGATCCTTATAAATTGATGACGGAATTGAAATGATATGGCAAAAATAAAGGTTTTGCTGATTGAGGATAATCGCCTACTGCGGGAGGGAACGACCGCATTGCTCAACGAACAGGCGGACATCACGGCGGTTGCGTCAGCGGGCAATCGCAGCGCGCTTGAGAAGGCCAGGGATTTGGTGCCGGATGTTGTGCTGCTCGATTTGGGTATCAAGAGTCAGAACAGTCTTAAGGTGTTGGAGTCGATTCGAAAGCAACACCCTCAGACGGAAGTTATCGTAATGGACCTGATTCCTGCCCATTCTGACGTGGTCGAGTACGTCAAGGCTGGTGTTTCCGGCTTCATTCCGAAAGACGCAACCCTTGACGAATTTCTGCACACGATCAGGACCGTAGTAAAAGGCGTGAAAGTTCTGCCGGCGACTATGGCGGATTCGCTCTTCTCGCAAATCGTCGAGAGCGCCATTCAAGAAGGCAAAGTGCAACATGTTGTTGATTCCGTCAAGCTGACCAAACGGGAGCAAGAAGTTTTTGACCTGTTGTCAGAGGCAAAGAGCATTACGGCGATCGCCCGTAAACTCAAGATTGCTGCCTTCACAGTCAAGGGACATCTCCGCAACATTCTCGATAAGTTGGCGCTCCATACACGACTCGAATTGGCCAATCCAGATAATGAAGTGACACCACGCAAGAGGGTTTCCAAGAAACTCTAATCGCTTCGGCATTATCCTCATCCTAATGGCTTAGCTCCCTTTTCAACCCCACGAGCTATAGACTCTCCATTTGTTTTTGTCGTAGTTAATACAGAAGCAGAGACCACTCCCCGGAAGCACAAGAAACTTCTGTTGCAGACTGATCTAATGCGGGGCCGCAAAAACAGTTGGATTCTCGAATGTAGTTCGAGTCCCATTGTTCCCTGGACGGCGAAGAGGTCCGAACTATACAACGGACTGGAAATTGAGGGAATGCATATGATGAACGACAATGAGAAACGGTTAGACTTCAAAGAGAAGATCGTACCTGATCTCGAAGTGCTTCTGCAATTTTCGCTGTGGCTGACCAAGAATGGGCGCGATGCGTCCGGACTCATGCGCGAGGCCTTGGGTGAAGCGTACCGCAAGTGGGAAGAATGGACACCGGAAGAAAGCCGGAAGGTCTGGATGCACAAAATTCTGACTAAGCGCTTCTTCAATGGATTTCAGCAGAAGTCGCGGCTTCAATTGCACGTCGCCGATAATGTGGACGACCGCCTCATCATGAACAATCGCATCTTTCCGGAAACGTCGATCAGCTCCCGGCAGCCATCGTTTCTGTCCGGCGAATCAAACGAAGATCTCGACTACTTTAAGGCTATTGCCAGTCTCCCGGCCGTATTTCGTTCCGCAATGATCCTTTCCTGTCTTGAAGGATTCTCCAACCGTGAAATCGCCGAGTTGGCGGGAGTCGATTCACAAAATGTTGAGTCACTGCTTAATCGGGGGCGCAAGTTTCTGCGCGAGGAACTGTTTGCTCATCTGATGGGCAAGGAAGACTTCGAAAAGGAATCCGAACAGGAGGCGGCAACCGGATGAACAGAAGCGTCGTAACAAAACTGACTGGTCTGAATAATGGCAGGAATCAGTACTGCGCAAAAAACCGCGACTTTGAAGAAAATGCATTGTCCCACCTTGAGGACCTTTATCGCACGGCCTCGTATGTCGTGGCTAACGATTCCCAGGCACAGGTACTTGTGCAGGACTCACTTTGCACGGCCTACAAGTCCTGGGAAAATGATCATTCCGGTGCGAGTCGCCGCGTTTGGCTTTACAGCATTTTGGCAAATGCATATATCAAAAAGTACCGTCCGTTCCCCAGCTTGTCAGAAGCAATTAATGTCGCCTATTGGCCCGAAGGGTACCGAACAAACTCGCGGCCGGTGATTCAGCTGCCCCTTGACGACTCGGGCGAAATCCTGTCAATCAGCATGAACACAGCGATAAACATGGCGAGCGAGTCCGAGGAATTTCAACCGCAATCGCGATTTTCCAGTCAAGATGCCGGAGTTGACTCTTCGGTGGTTCGTTTCTCAAGCCTCAATGCCGCGTTCAACAACGGCGACGGGCTCGATGAATTTCAGCCGAAGCGCCGGTCTGCAATCTGGCTGCGGACGAATGATGTCGACGAGACTACCCATGCGGACATAAACAGCAGTGACGTTAAGCGGGCAATTCGTGCGTTACCCGATGATGTCAGGTTATTGGTCGTGCTATCCCTGCTGGCAGGCTTTACCTATGGCGAAATCGCTCAAGTCGCCGGCATCCATTTAGAGACAGTCAGATCCAAACTTCCTCGTGGCCGCAAACTCTTCAGAGAGAGTCTCGCCACCATGTGGCGTACGGAGCAGGTACGCCATTTGCACAGGCAGAGTGAGGAGCAAGAGAACGGGTTATAATCGATGTTCCGAGTAACAGTGTATTTACCAATTTCATTAGGAGTTAACATGTCAAAGATAACTAGTCTCTCCCTTGTCGGCTTGCTTGCGCTCGTCCTTGTGTCGTGCGGCACCGGCAATACCAGCGAACAGCCTTCCGGCAAGGCGCCGGTCGAGAAGCCTGCCAAGCAGACCACATATGTCACGATGCCGGAGAACACAGCAATCTCTGTCACGCTCACTGATTCGATCGACACGGATGTTGACGTCTCCGGTGGAGACTTTCGCGCCAAACTCAACCGTTCGATCGTCGTCAATGGACACACCCTGTTTGCCGATGGCGCCAGCGCTAGAGGAACGCTGAACAAGGTCGTTGAGTCCGGTCGCCTCAAAACCCCGGCGGAATTGAATTTCAGTCTGACGTCCATCCAGGACGGAAGCGGCCGCTGGATCAATGTTGGTACCAATACCATCTTTGAAAAGAAAGATTCGCACACGAAGAGAGAGGTCGCCATGATCGGCGGTGGCGCAATTGTTGGTGGCATCATCGGCAAGATCATTGACAGAAAAGGCAGCACCGAAATCGGCGCCGCTGCCGGTGCCGCTGCCGGTGCGGGAATGTCCGCTGCGACAGGCAAGCAGGATATCTTTCACGGCGTCGGTACGGAAGTGACTTTCTATTCAAGCCAGTCGAACGAAATCGCTTTAAGATAGTGGAAACGTCGAAAGAGCAATCGACTTCCAAGTGGATATCAAACACGTTTACGAAGGAATGACACAAATGAAGAAACTACTACTCACATCGCTGATTATGAGTCTGATGCTTAGTCTCTCGGTTTTTGCGGGAACACGCCCGGCCGGATTCAGGGGCATCGGACCGAGACTCGGAATGACGGTCAACCCTGACCAATTCCATTTCGGCGGACATATCGACTTCGGTGATCTTGCGGACAATCTCATGATGATGCCGAATATCGAAATTGGTGTCGGCGACAACATTACCACAATCGCTCCAAGTTTCGAGCTTGACTATCGTTTCCGCGAAGACTGGGGTGCCTGGACTCCGTATCTCGGCGGCGGCATCGGACCGGTATTCTATTCGTGGAAGCACGGCGGCAGTAATTCCGAGCTTGGCGTCTACCTGCAGTTCGGAATTGGCAGAGGATCGGCCGGCGCACAGTCGGGACATTTCTTTATCGAAGGAAAACTTGGTTTGGCAGACGCTCCCGATTTCAAAGCGACTGTCGGCTGGACTTTTGGGAGGTAGGTTGTGACCGAAACCTCGACAGAAATCAGGCTCCACAAGAACTACTGTGCCGCTGAAAGTATGCGGCACAGCGCGGAGCGGAGAGTATGCAAGGTCGACGCTCGAGCCTGCAAAGTTAACGGATCACTGCCGGTTGATGCACGGACGCAGCGGCCGGCGGTGAATCCCCTACAAGTGGAAGGAGAATCTTATGCTGTGGACAATGGGCGTACTGCTCCTGATTGTCTGGGTACTGGGGCTGGTTGCCGGTATAATGCTAAGTGGATTTATTCATGTTTTGTTGCTGGTTGCGGTGATAGCTGTGGCGTTCGAGCTTATTGCCGGCCGCAGGACATTCATGAAGAGACGGGCTAAAAATTCAACATAAACCGAGAGGAGCATCCTATGCTTTGGACAGTAGCTGTAATTCTGCTGATTCTGTGGGGACTGGGCCTGGTGACGGGCTACACGATGAGTGGGTTCATCCACATTTTGATCGTCATAGCCATCGTGGCAGTGTTGGTCAGAATAATTTCCGGCCGACGAGTTCTATGACACAGGGAGTGTCGGGAGAGGAGTAATCATGAAGATCATGACAGTAATCGGGCTGATCTTGATTGTGCTTGGCGTGACAGGGCTCATTTATGGAGGAATAACCTATACGTCCACCGAGAACGTCGTGGACATGGGAGCGGTCCATCTCGAGGTCGATCAGAAGGAAGAGGTTTCCTTGTCACCGATCTTTGGAGCCGGTGCGGTGGCTGTTGGCGTCATTCTACTATTCGTTGGAAGTCGAAGGAAAAGTCATATTTCCGGGTGTTGGGGTTCTTTCGCGTCGGATATATAGGCAGTGGCCTCTGCGAGGCTCTGAATCTGGCGGCGTGCGGTTAAGAAACACGCATTGCAAATTTGAGCAACGCCTTGCCAACGCAGATGCGGGACTATCAGACAACGTCATTGACGAAGCTTACCGGCGTGGTGTCTCTGCAAAGTGGCGACAGGAACAAGACGCTGTAGCTATTCAACTCGCAAAACTTCAGGGGGCCAACAGAGATTACGTCGATACTGCCTCGGAAATCTTAGAACTCGCAAAAAACGCATACCTGCTTTACTCAAAGCGAACACCGGCGGAGAAACGCTTATTGCTGGACAGCGTTCTCTCGAACTGCAAACTTGACGGGCTAACTGTATACCCCACATACAGAAAACCCTTCGACTTGATCGCCGAAGGGGTCTCTTTGCAGTTTATGCTCCCCGGGCCGGGCTCGAACCAGCGACCCGCTGATTAACAGTCAGCTGCTCTACCGACTGAGCTACCGGGGAGTGTATTTGCTTCTAATATCGGGCGCCAATATAAACAATTAACCTTGCCTGTCAAGGAAATTGCCCACCGAAAAAGCCCAGGAAAGGGTTCAGTAGGGGCACTGGATAACGGTTCGGATATCGACCAGGGGGAGAGGCAGTGCGGTGAAGAAGATCACGGCCGTCTCCACAATACTTGCCAAAAGTCATCAGCTTCACGATACATTATCCCATGTCTTATACCGCTCCACGTCGACATCAAATACTTGCCGAAATAGGTCTTCTTTACGCAGCCGCGATCTGGGGAGCGACCTTCTTCATCGTAAAGGACGTCCTTGCGCAGATCGACCCAATCGTTTTGGTGGGTTATCGTTTTGCGTTTGCTGGAATACTGTTGGCAGGTTATCTGGCAATCAAGCGAACGCCGATGCTCACTGGCCTGAAGGATGGAATCATACTCGGGGTGATACTCTGGGCTTTGTATATCCCGCAAACCATTGGATTGGGTTATACCTCTGCTGCCAATTCCGGATTTATTACCGGACTATTTGTAGTCATCGTTCCAATACTGGCGTATGCGCTGTTTCGCAAGAAGCCTTCGCCGTGGGAGGCGGTCGCGCTGCTTTTGTCGCTGGCCGGGCTATGGTTTCTGACCGGCGGAATCAGCGGGATGAATTTCGGCGATCTGATTACGCTAATAGCCGCGTTCTTCTACGCGCTACACCTGCTCTACTGCGACAAATACATGAAGGCTGGGCGCGATCCGATTGTCATCAGTGTTCAGCAGTTTCTGCTTGTTGGTGCACTTAGCTTTGCGACCGCGTGGATATTCGACTTGCCGTTTTCGATGGGTGACCGCACGACAATACTGACGGTGATCTTCCTGACTCTGCTGCCGACACTAAGCGCGTTCCTGATTCAGCTCTATGCACAGAAGTTGACTTCGCCGTTTCGCGTCAGTCTCATTTTCGCTCTCGAACCGGTGTTTGCGGCAATCTTCGCCTGGACCCTTGGCGGTGAGCAGTTTGTGGTTCGCAGCGCTGCCGGTGGGCTGTTAATCTTTATTGCGATGATTGTCGCCGAACTGCCCACGGCGAGCGCGAGCAAGTAACCAACTTTCCGTTTGGAGTCGCGACAATAGGCGCTTTCGGCTGCATATAACCATGATTTTGCTTGCCAAAATCGTGTTTCGGAGTTGATTGTAATTGTACTTTCGATCAAACAAGCCAGCCGGATACTCGTCACTTGGTTGTTATCACAACCCTAGGAGAATGTACTATGCCCCGTTTTGTCCTCGCCTTTGCTCTCGCGATCTTGATCGCGTGGGTGGAACTTTTGCCGGCGCAAACACCGCCGAACGTTCGAGTCAATTCTGTTACTACGAATCTCCAGAATGAAGAACAAATCTGGATCAGCCCGCTGAATGCCGATATTGTCGTAGCCAACTGGCGCGACTGGCGGCTGGGATTCCGCCGTGTCGGTGTTGGCGTTTCGACCAATGGCGGTGCGACCTGGAGTGACGCCCTGTTTCCGGATACACCCTTCGACCGCCAGTCTGATCCTTGTATGGTAGGTGACCGTCTGGGCAATTTCTACGCAAACCATTTGAACTATGACAATCTTGATTCTTACAACAACAGCTTGATCGTGGTGATGAAATCAACCGACAATGGGGCGTCCTGGTCGGACCCAGTACCAACACATCCGGCTAACGCCAATACTTTCGAGGACAAACAATTTACTGCGGTTGACCGCACCAACGGTGCACACGACGGCAACTACTATGTGACGTGGACGCGTTTTCCCAATCCGACACGCATCATATTTATTCGTTCAACAGACGGAGCCGCCAGCTTCGGGGATAGCGTGAAGGTGAGCAAGCCTAACTTCGAACCGCTGTGCAATGAAGATGTCGATGCCGGGCAGTTTTCGATTCCGATTGTCGATTCCGACGGCGACGTGCACGTTTTCTGGCAGGGCTACAAGATTTTACCGGGTTGTTCATTTCAATACTGCATCCGCCATGTGATGTCCACCGACGGCGGTGTGAGTTTTTCACCGGATACAATTGCCTTTGAAAGCAACTACGGGTACTACAATGTTGACGGCGGCGTCAACACCTATGGTATGCCTAATGGTGATTGCGATATTTCTGGCGGCCCATACGACAACACCATTTACATCTCGCAATCGCAATGGGCCGATGGGTTCAATGATCGCACCAACGTCATAGTGCGCAAATCAATCGACAAGGGCCAGACCTGGAGCACGCCGGCGGTCGTCAACGACGACGATCCTGATGCTCTCATCGATCAATTTCATCCGTGGCTGTATGTCAACGAAGACGGTGTTGTGCTGTTGATTTTCTACGATCAACGCGATGATCCGGTCGGGCACACGTTGTTCAATGCATATTTCTCGGCTTCCTTTGACGGCGGCGAGACCTATATCACAAACATGCGGATTTCGAACGTGTCGATTAACCCGGCTTTTGCTTCTCCCGACAAAGTCAACGTGCCGGATGACATTCGCGAGGAAGACGGTACGATGTTGCTCTATCGCCAACCAGATCGCAGTCCGATGGCGGGATTATTTGCGGAATATATTGGTATTGCCGCCAAGCGCGACACGATTTCTACCATCTGGACCGATACTCGCAACGGTAATCAGGATGCGTATTCGGCGCGCTTCATCCTGCCGTTCCAACGACCGAGGTTGTACTTACCGGCTGACGGCGACACGAATATTTATCCGTCGCCCTCATTCCAGTGGTCCACGTGTTGGCACGAATGGAACGACACGTATCGTCTTGAAGTCAGCAAGCAGTCGAATTTCGCGTCGCTGGAGTTCTCAATTGATAGTGTGACCAATAACGATTTCAATTTCATCGGGACGCTGGATAGCACCAAATACTATTGGCGCGTAAAAGCGTTTCGCAATGTTGGTACTGATTCGACGGAGTATTCGGACACCTACACATTTGGTCGAGTATTGCCGCCCACGTACCAATGCGGCGATGCCGACGGCAACAGTGCCGTTACGATTTCGGATGCCGTCTATCTTATCAATTACATTTTCGGCGGCGGACCGGCACCGGTACCGTTGTTGTCCGGTGATGCGGATTGCAGCGGGAGCGTGAACATCTCCGATGCGGTTTATCTGATCGGATACATTTTCTCCGGCGGCCCGGCACCCTGCGCACTATGTAAGTGATCTAAGTATTGGGGAGCCCTTCCTGCATAAGGTCGGGCTCCCAACTCTAACTGTTTCCCCCTTGCGTTTACTCTAACTCCCGACGTTATTTCCTGAATGTCAACAAGCGGTACACTTTACATAGTAGCGACACCGATCGGGAATCTCGGCGATATGACCTATCGCGCTGTGGAGACTCTGAAGCAGGTGGATCTGATTGCCTGTGAAGATACGCGCACGTCACAGACGCTTTTGTCGCACTTTGACATCCATAAGCCGCTTGTTTCTTACCACAATTTCAATGAGCGAAAGGTTACCGAGAAGCTGATCAGCCGCCTTCAACTTGGTGAGAATATAGCCCTCATCTCTGATGCCGGGACGCCGAGCATTTCTGATCCGGGATTCATCATTGTGCGCGGGGCAATTGCAGCGGGAATAACAATTGTGCCGATTCCGGGCGCTTCGGCTTCGATTTCGGCATTGGCGATTAGCGGGCTGCCGACCGATGCCTTTATCTTCCATGGTTTCCTGCCTCAAACCCAGGGTAAACGCCGAACGGTGATTGAATCTTTGGCTGACCGCCGCGAAACGCTGGTGTTTTACGAGTCACCATTCAAGATTCACAAGTTGATTGACATGTTGTTTGAATTGTTGGGGAATCGACAAGTTGTGCTGTGCCGGGAATTGACGAAGAAATTCGAAGAGATTATTCGCGGTGACTTGGAAGCGGTGCAATCAAAAATATCCGGACGAGTTCTTAAGGGCGAAATCACGCTGGTTGTCGAAGGAAAAACTCGCAAGTCGGAGCGCGGCGAAAGCGACAAGCTTGAAGATTAGCAGCAGGGTGCAGGTTAAAAATCAAATCCCAGGTTCAGATAAAGATTGTCGGTTCTGCGCTCCGCTCGACCATAGCCGAACGAAACGGGTCCGACAGGTGTATCGAGTGACAGCGTTATTCCGAAGGCATGGCGCAGGTTCTTGAACCGGACATCTTCCAGAGTTCCGAACACATCCCCCACATCGTAGCGCCCGTGCAGATAGAAGCTGTAAATTGGTCCAACGCGCAATTCGAGGTTGCCGAGAAGGTACTTGTCTCCGACGAGTTGATCGGTTCGGTATCCGAAGAAGCTTCGACTGCCACCTAGGTAGAAGCGATCATAGATCGGCAGGTCAGTTTGCGATAATCCGATAGCTGCTCGCGGATGCAAATTCAACTTTCGCCCAAGCTGCTGAAAGGTCTCGATTGAACCTTCGAACTTGCGGATGACCTCGTCGGCGCCAAGAATGTCAGATGACACCTCGGCTGTGACTCCCAGCGCCGCGCCCCGGGTTGGGAACGTGTAACGATCCTTGGTGTCGTACTGCAGTGATCCGATCAACGACGCAACCCGGCGTTCACTAAGCGGACCATCCGGCGGGTTAGTGAAGCGAATTTGTTCGTAGCGGGCCGTGAATTCCAGTAATCCGAGCTTGAAGAGTTGTTGGCCGACTCCGAACTTGGCACCCCAGCGTTTGACGGTGCGATGACCGGTTTCTTCGTCGCCATCGAACATCCCGATTTTGTCGTTGGCGTAGTAGACCTGCAACTTGTATGTGACGAAGGTTCGGAATATCCGGTCGGCGCGCATTTGCAGTTGGTATAATTTCCGCCGTTCCGAGAATCGTGCATATCCGGAAATTTCATGTCCGGTTCCGAAGAGGTTGGAGTAGCCGATCCGAAGGAATGACTCGGGATGGAATTCCTCGTGATATCGAGCGCCCAGGCGCGCAAAAGTGAACTTATTCTCTTTGACAATGATTGTGATGTGTACCCCGCCCGCCCGCTCTTCGAGGCGAAGGTTGACGTTATCATAAAGGCCGGAGCTGTAGATCTCTTGAACGCCGCGAATTGCCCGATTCTTATTGTAGAAATGACCGATACGCAGCGGCATGTAACTGGTCACGACCCACCAGCGAGTTTTGTCGTTTCCTTCAACAGACAAGCTAACGATTTGGCCCTCGTCAATAATGATCGTAAGATGAGATTGGGTTGAATCCAACCATGCTCCCTTGATTTGCGCCAGATCGTAGCCTTCCGACCGGTAGAATGAAATCAGGTCATCGTACACTTTTCGCAGATCATATATCGACCTGATCGGATTATTGCCGATGTGCGCCTTCTCCTGAAGAAGTGAGTCGGGATAGACGCGATTCCCCTCGATAGTGACGTTTGTGATTGTCGGAAACGGCACTAACGTCAATTCGAGGTTGGCAGTGTCGGTTCCGGTCGCGCTGAATTTGGCACTCTGGTACTTGCCGGTACGGAAGAGTTCGAGAATTCGTTCACGGAGTTGGCCGGCCGCGAGAGGTTCGCGCGTCATTTCGTTTAGGATGCGACTGTCAGGTGCGGAGAGTTCGCGCGACGGCAAATCGGCAAAGTCAATCTGCCTTACTGCAAATACGGAATCGCGTGCGGATCTTTGCGAAAACAACTTCATGAGTCCGGTCAGCATCTTCTGCGTACTCTCATACCCCCGGCGGATCGCTTCTTTGCTCGACTGAAAGTCTGTCGCCTTGATCCCCTGCAAATCGGGTGTGATAACAAAGTCGGCGTCAGCAAGCAATTCCGCGCGTGTTTTGGCGGACAGAATCGTTGTGGTTTGATTGGCGATATCGATTGGGTCGGTGATCTCATCCTTGGGGAGAAGATCCGACGAGGTGTTGATCGCGATCACGAAATCTGCTCCGATGGTACGCGCCGAAGCGGTGGGCACCGGTTCGAGCAGTCCGCCGTCCATAAGTAGTTGTCCGTCTCGTTCCAGAGGTGTAAAGGCGAGCGGCACTCCCATGGTTGCGCGTAAGGCTTCAGCGAGCGAGCCGCCGGTGAACACCACTTTCTCACCGGAAACCAGATCGGTCGCAACGATTGCCAGTCGGCGATTCAGATTTGCGAAGTTGCCGCCGGAGAAATATCCGGAGCTTTGTGTGAGATCGCTTAAGACGTTTACCAGTTTCTGACCGGTGCTCAAGGCAGTCGGGATCTGCGGGTTCACTCCGTCGAAGCGTGCCGACACCAAAGCGCCTTCAGTTTCGGTGCGTCGGGTAAATAGAAGTGAAGAGCGCTGTGGCTTGTCCGAGAAGAAGGTACCCCAATCGATTGACAACGCTTCCCGCTCGATTTCATCGAGAGACATGCCGGAAGCGTAAAGCCCGCCGATGATACCTCCCATAGAAGTACCGGCGACGACGTCAATCTCGATGCCGGCTTCCTCGAGAGCGCGCAACACTCCGATATGCGCGAACCCGCGTGCGCCGCCACCGGATAGCGCAATTCCGATTCGATAACCGCGCACGCTGCTGTTCAGGCTCTTGTAAATTGATTGGGGAGACAGATCACTCAGGGGCACAGAGAATTCACCGGCCATTTGGCCGGTAGTTGTATTGATCAGGAGCCCGCTGATTATGACTGCCTGTAGAAAAATCCGAAGCATCTGAAGTCGCACAACGACAAGTAATCGCTACTTGACCTTAACATCAAGCGCAAAACTGTTTGACTATCACAAAGATGCGGTCTATGATGACGATATGAATAATCTCTCCCAGGCGCTGGAAAAAGAAATTCGCGCCCTGACAACGCGCCATGGCCGGAAGAAGTCGGATAAAGTACTGATTGAGGGTGCTCGCTCGATTTCAGCCTTGCTCGAAAACGGCATCACTCCTGAATGCATTGTCGTATCGCCGGGTGACCTATCCGAGCCAGGGAGAGAGTTTTACAGCATTCTGGCTGGAAAGCGCTTGCCGGTGATCGAGTGTGACCGCAAGCGGTTTGCACAGATGTCAGACACAGTGCATTCACAGGGCATGATCGCACTGGTCCACCGTGGTGCGCTTCAGGCACCAGAAGCCGCGTGGCGAAGAATCCGGCTTGCTGTCTATCTCGATGCAGTTTCTGATCCCGGAAATGTCGGGACGATTATCCGGACCTGCGCCGCTTTTGGAGTCAGCCTGGTCGCCCTTTCTCCCGGCTGTGCCGACATTGCCAATCCAAAAGTCTTGCGCTCGACTGCCGGGGCGATTTTCGCCATGCCAATCGCCACCGAGATATCCTCCGAAACCTTGGAGCTATATCTCAAGTCCAATCAGGTGGAGTTGATTGGGGCAGACGGGGAGGGGTCTGTCGAGATCGGCAGTTTTTCGCCCAAGTTAAAGCTCTGCATAGCATTAGGTGCAGAAGCGGCCGGGTTGAGCCGGGAGATTCGGGTCAAATGTAGATCGGTTGTAAAGATTCCTATCGCTGACGGAGTTGAATCGTTAAATGTCGCATCGGCGGCAGCTATCGCAGTCTATCAATTGACGGAAAAGATGAAGTTGTTGTGAAACCGGTTATGAACACCTATCGTAACAACAAGAGAATGAATAATATACGAATTCTTATAATGGCTCTGCTCGTTGGGTCCAGCATCGCCAATTCACTGCAAGCGCAGCGAATAATGCGAGTACGACCCGATCGCTTTGAATCAGTTACAATTACCAAAACCATTTCTCTTGATCGTATCGAGAATCTCTCATTTACGTCTTCTTCTTATTTGAGTGGTCGGCTGACGATTCGTGCTGTCGACGTACCCACTACGCGCGTCTCGTACAAATTCCAGTTCAAAGTTGAGTCGGAGGAGCAAGCTCAAGAGTACTCCGACTACCTCTCTATGGCGTTTGAGGATTTGGAGAACGAATTTGCCATTTCCGCCGAAACGCGCTCTTCACCACCTTGGCGGGGCACCGATTTTTCAGCCGGGGTTGATGTCGATATTGAAGTCCCGCGCAAGAACAACATGAAGATTTTCGCCCGGACTTCGCAATTCGAGATTGAAATAGATGGTCCGTTTGCCGCCGCCGATATCTCCAGTAACTTTGGCGATATTACATTGAGGAAGATTAGCAACAAAGTTAATGTCGCCTGCGACAATGGTGCGGTGACAGTTGAGGATTGTTCGGGGCCGACCAAGGTTACCACTTCTAATCGTCCGATCAATTTACTGAACGTCGATGGACAGTTGGGGTCCATCCGTTTGCGCAACCAGAATGGCAAGATCACGCTCGACTCCGTACGCGGCGAGATTGATGCCCGCACCGAGTTTGCCCAGATCAGCGCCACGCGGATGCGCTTTGAGTCGGGACGATCGACTCTTGCCACCGAGAATTCAAACATCAAACTTGATGCCAGCGTCATCGCCGGCGATCTTTCGGTGCGCAGTGAAAACGGCAAGATTGACATGACAATCCCATCTTCCGTATCCGCCGCAGTAATGCTCCAAGTGGATCAAGGCGGACGAATTTACACCCGCCAACTGCCAATTCGCATTGACCGTGTCTCGCGGACGCTCGTCCAGGGGCAAATCGGTGACGGTCAGAACAAAATCGAGGTTGACATGACAGGTGTCGGCACGATAAATTTGGAAGGCATTCGCGCGGCGTCGTTATCCAACCGCTGATGTTGATGCCGACCCCGTAGCGAAAGGCTGACTTTGTCTCTGCGATTTTCCCCCATCCTGATTTTCAGTTTATTCTTGGTGTTCGCTCTCAAAGCCGACAATCTGCCCCTGCAGTTGTCGCTAAGATTCCCTGACGTTCCCCGCGCGGCCATTTCCGGCACCGACGCGCTGGTACTCAATCCTGCCGCCCTGTATCTCAACCAGCCACTTTCCGTGGCGGGTTATCACAGTTTCGGCAAGGACGATTTCTCCGGCGACAATGCCTATCTGATTTCGGCTGCCGGGCTCGGATTTGGCTACCAGAGACTGGCACTTGGACTCGGTGATCCGGTGAAGCGTTTTGACTTCGCGGCGTCAAGCAAGATTTTCCGAAATCTGTATAGCGGCATCTCTTACACCTACTATAAGTCGGACTGGAAAGCGATCGACAAGGCGCACGCCTGGAATTATTCGATCTTATTTCACCTTGGTCGCAAGGCTGCTGTTTCACTGCAGGCGGAGAACATTAATAAGCACAAGTTTTTCGGCGAGAAGTCGGCTGTCGGTTACATTTTAAGCGGAGCGTATCGTCCAATTGGTGAATTACTCACCTTTGGCGGCAACGCCAGCATGTACAGTGGGCAGAAGGTCAGTGATCTCGACTGGCGGCTTTCAGCAAAAGCGAATCTCCGCAAAGGATTAGCTCTTTTTGCAGCGATTGATAATGCCGGCACATTCGGTGCAGGTCTGGAACTGCATTTTGGGCGGGTCTCTGCCGGCGGAGAAAGTTTCTTCGACAATGACGCCAAGTACACCGGGTCAACAGTCTATGGCAGTTTGTCTGCGGCCAGCCGTGAACAACTGATCAGCCACTATCACTCGATACTTCATGTCGATCTCGCCGGGGAGATTCCCGAAGAGTCGATCAAGCCGTTCTTCTGGAAGAGGTCTCAGCCAACTGTATATCAGAAACTTTCCAAGATTGAAGAAGCCAGAACCGATCCACAGATCAGTGGTCTTTTTCTGACGATTCGCAATCCGCAAATCGGATGGGGGCGCCTGGCGGACTTTCGCGAAGCCCTGAAAGACTTTCGCGGATCAGGCAAGCCGGTTGTCGCATACCTGGGTCCATCGTCCGGAAATGGATCTTACTATCTTGCTTCCGCCGCAGACAAAGTATATATGCTCCCCGTAGATGCACTTTACCTGACCGGTTTGCGGGCAGAGGTTACTTTTTACAAAGGCACGATGGACAAACTCGGTATTGAAGCCGAGATGGAGCGTTCCGGCAAGTACAAGAGCTATCCGGAGGTTCTAACCGACACGACAATGAGCCCGGCCTTTCGTGAGGCGATTGAAGTTCTGTTAGACGATCTTTATGAGCAGATGCTTGCGGAGGCGGGCGTCGATCGCAAACTTGATGTCTCCGATCTGCGCACATTGATCGACAGCGGTCCGTTCACTTCGATACAGGCTGAATCATTGCGGCTTGTCGATGGCCGATTCTACTCGCATGAATTAGAGGCAAAGATTCCCGAGATGTTCGGCGACTACTATGGAATTCTGTCGGAGTCGAAATATCGAAACACGCCGCGATTTCGTGAGCGCTTCGGCGAGCCACCGCAAATCGCGATTATCGCCATTGACGGCGGAATAGTCAAAGGCGCGTCAGGATTCGACTATATCGAAGGTTCGACTGCCGGTTCGGGCACTGTCGTAGCGGCAATCCGCGCGGCTCGCACTGACGCCGATATTCGTGCGATCGTCGTGCGTCTCAATACTCCGGGCGGTGATGCGATAGCTTCCGATCTGATCTGGGGCGAACTGAACGAGGCCCGCAAATCCAAGCCGGTGATCGTGTCAATGTCGGATGTGTGTGCGTCCGGCGGGTACTATATCGCCTCGGCATCGGACAAGATATTTCTCCAGCCTACGACTGTCACCGGCTCAATCGGAGTATTTGCGGGCAAAGCAAACGTGTCAGGTTTATACGCGAAGCTGGGTTTACACACCGAGACGATTACACGCGGCAAACATGCAAACATGTTTTCGATGACCCAGCCATATTCCGACGAAGAGCGCGCCATCGTGCGTCGGCATGTGAAGGATATGAGTTCGCGATTCACGGAGGTAGTCTCCGAAGGTCGCGAGCTTTCCATTGATTCTGTGACCGCTGTTGCGCAGGGAAGAACGTGGAGTGGGAGACGTGCTCTGGAATTGGGCTTGGCAGATACTGTCGGCAGTGTACTTGACGCAGTGGAATTGGCCCGGCAGAAGGCGGAAATTCCCGACAACGATTTTGTAGTTGTCGAGATGCCGCAGCGACGGCTGATTCCACGATTAACAAACCTCGCAATGTCGGCTTTGGCAAAGACCTTTGGAATGGATGACAATGGCCCGCTGGCAGCATTGCGAAACGCCATCTCCACCACAGACCGTACCAGTCTGCAGATGCGCATGCCGTATAATCTCACAATCGAATGAAATTCACGTACCTGAAGATGTCTCTATGAAAGGAATTCTTCTAATCCACAACGGAGGAACAATGAAGAAAGTCTTGTTATCGCTGGCGATGTTGATGCTATTGACGGCATCGGCATTCGCTGTGCAGGAATGGCCTATCCAGAAGTACACACTGAAGAATGGCCTAACTTTGTTGACGCTTGAAGATTCATCGACGCCGGCCGTCAGTTTTCAAGTTTGGTATCACGTCGGCTCGAAAAATGAGCGACCCGGGATCACCGGTATTTCGCACTTATTCGAGCACATGATGTTCAAAGGCAGCAAGAATTTTGCTGACGGCGAGCACGATCGTCTGGTGCAAAGCAGCGGCGGTATGATCAATGCCTATACCTCCAATGACATGACGGTGTACCACCAGGAATTCGGCAGGGATCAGCTCGAACTTGTTGCCAAACTCGAAGCCGACCGGATGCAGTTTCTGACCATCACCGACAAGCAGCTTTCCTCGGAGCGTCAAGTTGTTCTCGAAGAGCGTAGTGAGCGCATTGAGAACTCACCGTTCGGGGATGTTCTCGAGCAATTGATGGCCAATGTCTATTTGGCGCACTCCTACAGTTGGCTGACAATCGGCTGGCGCAAGGACGTCGAGAACATCAAGCTGGAGGACTGCCTCAATTACTACGGCACCTATTACAATCCCGCGAACGCGGTCGTTGTAGTCGTTGGCGATGTTACGAGTGCTGAAGTTCAGAAGACCATTGAAAAATACTTTGGCAAGATTCCCGGCAATCCAAAAGTTCCGCGCCCGATTTACAATGAACCGGAACAAAGAGGTGAGCGCCGCATTTCTTACCACAAGGTGTCGCAGTTGCCGATGTTCATCGCCGGCTACCAGTGTCCACCGGCCGGGCACGCCGACAGCTATGCCCTCGATGTTCTCTCAGCCATTCTCTCCGGTGGCGAGTCCTCCCGCGCTTATCAGCGCATGGTCTACACAGACCAGATTGCCATTGCCGCCGGCGGTCAGTATCAGTCGATGGAGCAGAGCGGCGTTTTCTTCGCATACAGCATGATGCAGCCGGGCAAGACTACGGCCGATGGTGAGAAAGCTTTGTACGAAGAAATCGAGAAGCTGAAGAATGAGGCGGTGACGGCTGATGAACTACAGAAAGCAAAGAATCAGATTGAAGCACAGTTTTACATGGGCAACCAATCCAATGATCAGAAGGGAAGCCAAATTGGATACTTCCAGACAATTATGGGCGACTTTAAACTGATCTTCCAACAAGCGGAGAAGTATAACGCGGTTACTGCCGAAGACATCATGCGCGTAGCCAAGACCTACTTGGGCGAGCGCAGTCGAACAGTCGTAAACGTGATTCAGGAAAACAAGGGCGCTACCCCGATGGGTATGTAAGGAGTAATTGAAGTGAAACGGATTTTTGTATTTCTGCTTTTTGCGGCCGCGCTTTTGTTGTCCAACGGGCAGCCGATTCTCGCCGCAATCACTCTGCCGCCAATGAGCGAGAAAGTGCTCGACAACGGCTTGAAAATCATCGTCGTCGAAAATCGTGAACAGCCGGTTGTTTCGATGCGTTTGCTCCTCAAATCCGGCACTGCCGCCGATGGCAAAGGCAAAGCCGGTCTCGCCAACATGACTGCGGGTTTACTGCGTAAAGGCACTGCAACGCGCGATGCCACGAAGATATCCGAAGAGATTGATTTTGTCGGCGGCTATCTCGGAGCTGGAGCCGGTCTTGATGCCACCAACGTTACGGCGGAAGTTCTTACCAAGCACTTTGATGTTGGCCTGACTCTTCTGGCTGATATCGTGTTGAATCCAACCTTTGCCGATTCCGAAATCGACCGGCTACGCAAGCAGACCATGGCCAGTCTGATGCAGCAGAAGGACGACCCGGGAACTATCGCTGATTTACAGTACTCGCAGTATCTTTTTGGCGAGCACCCCTACGGCCAGCCGGGCAGCGGCACGGTAGAATCGGTTTCGGGAATCACGCGGGATGATATCGTTGGCTTCTGGAAGAGCAATTTCGTTCCTGATAATGCCATCCTGTTTGTTGCGGGCGATGTTACGGCAGCGGATGTCTTCCCAAAGATCGAAGCACAACTGGGCGGCTGGCCTAAAGGCAGCACTGCCAAACTTGACGTTGTACCCGCGCCCAGAATAAATGGCACCCGCGTCGTGCTGATCAACAAGGCGGACGCGACGCAGGCGAATGTCAAGATCGGCCACCTTGGGATCGATCGTTACAATCCCGATATTTACGCGGTGCGCGTATTGAATTACATTCTCGGCGGCGGCGGATTCCGTTCGCGCCTGATGAGCGATATCCGCGACAAGCGCGGTCTTACCTACGGAATCAATTCCCAGTTCTCCTTTGACCGCTACCAAGGCGAATTCACAGTGACGGTCTCGACTCGTACCGACTCAACGGCACAGGCAATCAGCGCGACTATTGAACATATCAAGAAGATTCGCGAAGCCGACGTCACTCCGCAGGAGCTAAGCGAGACGATTTCATTCTATTCAGGTTATTTCCCGCGCCAGTTCGAGACGCCTGAACAGGTCGCAAACCAGCTCTCGACTGTCGAGCTGTACGGTTTAGAAAAAGACTATCTTAGCAAGTACATTGATAATATGGCTTCTGTAACTGCTCCGGCAGTCCGCGCGGCAGCACAGAAATATCTGGATCCCGATAATCTCCTCATCGTCGTCGTCGGTAAAGCCGACGATTTGCGTGAGAAGCTTAAACAGTTCGGTCAAGTTACTGAAATCGACTTGTTCGAGTTGTAAATCGGATATTGAATTTTCGCAGCTAAACAACAGCCCCTCGCCGACAGGAGAGGGGCTGTTTTGATTTGCACGATGGTGGATTATTCCCTGTGATGAACTTTGGTTAAACGGCTTTGATTGACCGCCGCCAATCGCCTTCTTTCTGAAAATTCAGATCGTCTATTATCTCTGTCAGCCAGAAGCCGACTAATTCATCTTTGTCATTCAATTCGAATATGAGTGACGCTGCGGGGGAAACAAACTTAGCGACTCGCTCGCGGGAGAACTTGACATTAAGTATTGTGCGCTCTGAATTTGTCAGGAGGTCGATCGCGTCCAGCTCTTCTCCGGTCGTCGGATCGAAAAGCACGTTGCCAGTGACGAATTCTTCGGGCGGATGAATCGCCTTCTCAACCTTCCATGCCTTGCGCGCTTTCCAGATATCGACATTTAACAACTTGCCATCGCGCGTAAGATCGAACGAACAAAGTTCGCCATCGATGCTGTTCTTGAATTTGCCCTTTTGTTTGACCCCTACAGACAACGTGTCGCCGATCGTGTCATAAAATGCCCGACATGGAAATAGACGCGCCAACGCGACGGTCTTGACCACGATCAGGGACACTGCAAATCCTTCAATTTATCACCGGCCTGACGCGCTTCGAATGAGTCGGCGAAGTCCTTTGTAATGCGTTTGAACACAGCGCAGGCTTTAACGTTGTTGCCGGTTTCCTCGAATGAGCGAGCCAATTTGAATAGCGAAGGACCGAGCTTGTCGCTCTCCTTGTAGCTCTTCTCGACCTTCTCGAATTCAATGATAGCCCGCGCATAGTCGCGTTTGCCGTAATGACATTCTGCCAGCCAGTATTGGGCATCATCTGTACGCGGCGTATCCGGGAACTGCCTGATAAACTCCTCGAATTGGAGAATTGCCAAGTCATAATTGCCGGATTTGAGGTCTGTGAAGGCGTTGTCGAACATTTTGTTCTGGTCGATCGTCGGAAGTCCAGTCGATGGGGGAGTGGTAGTCGTGGATTCGGGAGCGAGCGGCCTGGTGGAAGCTGACGCGGTTTGACGTCGATCCTGAATATCCCGGAGTTGCCGTTCAATGTCGGTCAGGCGGCCGTCGATGACACTCATCTTGTCGATCATCTCCGCCAACTGCGACTTGAGATCCGCCTGATAGCGAACGTTGGCTTCAATCGTCAGCTTATAGAGAGAGTCAAGGCGACTCATATTTTCCTGTGTCTGCGAGGAGGACTTATACAGGTAGTCCAATTGACTCTGCATGGTCTCGATTTCGCTGCGCGAGGCGCAACTGACCAGTAGCAACGCCAGCCCCGCAATGCCCAGTATCCGTACTGCTTTCATTGACCTTCCTGTTGCAAAGCAAGAAGGGCGGTCGAAACCGCCCTTGATTGCTGGTTACTTTGTTACGAACTCGGCTCTTCGATTTTTCGCCCAGGCATCTTCGTTTGATCCAAACGCCGCCGGACGTTCCTTGCCGTAGCTGATGATCGATATCCGGTCTCTCGGAATACCCATGCTGACCAAGTAGTCCATGGCAGAACGGGCGCGCTTCTCACCGAGTGCCAGGTTGTACTCAACCGTGCCGCGCTCATCGCAGTGTCCCTCGATCTGAATACGAACGTCGCTCTTTTCTTTCATGACTTCGTAATTGTTCTTCAAACCCGACTTGGCATCGTCGCGAAGATTGTATTTGTCGAAATCGAAGTAGATGGTTACGAAATCAAGCGGGGTGCTTGTATCGACCTGTTCACCTTGGTCGGTATTCCCCTGATCGCCGGTATTACCGCCAGTAGTCTCGGTAGAGCGATCTTCCATTTCAGGTTCCACCGCCGGCTTCTTGCCGCAACCGGAAACCAAAATCGTAAAAGTAAGCAAAGCTAAAAGGACGAAATATTTTTTCATCACGTCTCCTCCGTGTTTTATAAATTATCCATTCAAACTACACGATAAAGCACTCGCGCGTTCCCACGATTGTGCATTCAAAGAATCTCCACTCAATTATATACGCAGTTCAACACATTTGTCAATTGAAACAGGTGAAAATGCACTCTCCGCTAAGGGATATACGGCTGCCAGGCCGGATTCGAAGATTGTCCATCACTGGTGATCTTTTTGATCTTCTGGCTGAACCGGTCCATAATATATAGATCACTCTTTTTGCCCTGATATTTGCAATAGACCAGATGCCAGCCATCCGGCGACCAGTGGGGGTTTTCATTCGAGCCGGTCTGGTCGAGCTTCTGGAAGTTCTGTCCGGTAACGTCAATCGTGCAAACCCGGAACCTGCCATCATCGCCACGCGAGACAAACACCATTACGTCACCTTTTGGTGAGAACCTCGGGGAGTCGTTGTATTTGCCCTCGTAGGTCAACCGAGTCACCCCGAATCCCTCGGAGTCCATGACGAATATTTGGGGCTGTCCGGCGCGATCCGATGAGAAGGCGATCTCCCGTCCCGTTGGCGACCAGGTACCCGAGACCTCGATGGAAGGTAACTGCGTGAGGCGCCGTTTGATCTTTCCTTTGCGGTCGACGACATAGAGTTCGGAGTTGCCGTCTTTGGAGAGGGTAATGACGATTTCTTTGTTGTCCGGAGACACCTCTGCGGCATTGTTGGAGCCCTGGTAGGCGGATATCGCCTGTGATTTGCCGGTGCGGATATCGCGTTCCCAAACCTCCATGCGGCCGGTCCGGTAGGTCGTGAACAGCAGCTTCTCTTCCTTTCGATCCCAGGCGGGTGAGAGATTCAGAGTCTTGTCAGCTGTGATCTGAATCGGGTTGGCGCCATCATAGTCGCAAAGGTACAATTCCTTGTGTCCGGTCTCTGACGAGACATAGGCAATCCTCGTGGTGAAGAATCCCTTTTCGGCGGCGATGTGCTCAACTGCCGCGTCGGATATCATGTGCGCCAGCCGGCGGTAATTTGCAATTGTTGTCGATAGCTTTTCCGAGGTCAACTCTTGAATCCGCGGGCTAAGTTCGTGGATGCGATACAGCACCTTGACTTCACCGCCGACCAACTCGATATCGCCTTCTATCAAGTAGTCGGCGCCCATCCGCTGCCAGACATCCGGAGTAATATCTTTAATTTCCCAAACATCGAGATAGAACTGGCTTTTGGGGATGGTATCGAAAAAGATGTGGAAGTCGAGATCATCAGTGACGATTTTCTGCATTGCCTTTGCGAGTGAATCGGTAGTCAACGAGAGCTGGCCTATGACCTTGAAATCGCCGATTGCGACCTTGTACGGCTTCCAGTTTCCGGTGCGGATCTTTTGCGCGAGATCGAGAGTCTGCGCGTCTGCGAATTCGAATGTCGCTGCCAAGCCGACTATCGCCAATATAATCACTGCCGTAATGTAGAAGGTGATGTTGCGTTTCATTGTGCGATTTGCCAATTATGTTCTCTCTTTCCCTTACATTCCCGGTACGTACTCAAAGTCGAGATGCAGGCCAATGTACTGATAGTTGAAACTTGCGGGAAATGCCGGGAATTGTCCCGCGCGCTTAATTGCCAGCACGCAGCCCTGATCGAAGGCAGTCATGCCCGATGATTTCTCTATGATCGGTTCACCGACGACATAGCCGTATCGGTCAATTTGAAAGTATACGGTACACGTAATCGGATTGACGTCCGTTACGACATTCCGCCAGTTGCGCTCAATAACCTTCAGCACCATGCCGATGTTGTACGGCAAGTTCCCGCTGCCGGAACCAACTCCGGTACCGGCGCCGGTTCCGCCGACCTTCTCATTGACTTCGATGCCGCCGTCGCTGTTGATCTTCGGCGTATTGTCTTTGCTCTCTGACTTTGATTCCGACCCTTCGTCGTTTGCAGTGCGCTTTGATTCTTCCTTCTTTTTTTCCGGCTCTTTCTTCTTGGGCTTCTCTTTTGGTTTCTCGACGGGTGCTGCTTTCTTTTCCGGAGGCTTAATTTTTGGCGTGTCGTCGACTTCGTCTGGGGTCTTGCCGGATTTTGGCGGCGCGATATTAGCCGGTTCGGGATCGGAGCGTTTCGCACCGCCGCCCATTTCTTCAAAGGTCTTGACGATGATGATCTCCGGCTTCGGACGCAACATCGCAGAGATCGGATTGATTACTGCAATTATCGCGATCAGCGTCAAGTGAGCGACCAGCGATATGATCAGATCCTTCTTCAACATGCTGTCTTGCCGTGACTCTCCGTTGTTCTACTTGGAGCGTTTCGGTTTGAGATCGCCTTCAGGTAACTTCGTAACCAAACCGACTTCGGCGATGCCTGCCGCTTTGATGTAGCCCATCACCATGATGACATTACCGTGCGTGACTGACTTGTCCGCCCGCAGGAAGACCGCCTTCTCCTCGGCGCTGGCGTATGCTTCTTTGATGCGCGCCTCGAATTGCGCCGGTTCGACAACGCGATCGTCTATGTAGTATACGCCGCGTTCATCGATTGTAACAACCACGCCTTCCGAGAGTGTGGCGTCGGCAACCTTGGTTTGCGGCAGATCGACATTGATACCCGATTGCATCAGCGGAGCGCTGATCATAAAGACGATCAGGATCACCAAAACGACGTCCACCAGATTGGCGACGTTGATGTCGTGCATTTTCGTATATGAGCGCTGACGGCGTTTGTGAGCCACTAAATCTGCTCCTTGGTCAGGGCGGCCAGGAACTCCAGCGAGAAGTTGTTCAAGTCATCAGCGAAGAATTTCAATTTCGTGCTCGCCCAGTTGTATGCCATGACCGCAGGTATTGCTACAGCCAGACCGACGATGGTCGCGATTAAGGCTTCCGCGATACCGGGCGCCACTACAACCAATGAGGCCGAGCCCTGCTGCCCGATATTCATAAACGAATTCATGATGCCGTAGCAGGTTCCGAGCAGGCCGATGAACGGCGCGGAGTTGGCTGCGGTAGCGAGGAAGGCGACGTTTCTTTCCAGTATTTTGATCTGTTCGTTGGACTCTTTTTCGAGGATACGATCGATAGCTTCCATCTCGTCCGGCTCAAGCTTGACAACCTCACCGGGTTTACGGTCGCTGCCGTTTTTGGCGGCAATCAGCGATTCCCACTCGCGGTAGCCTTCTTCAAAGACGCGAGTCATCGGCGAAGACTTGTAGAGCAGGCACTTGGAATGCGCTTCCTTGACGCTGGTTCTGCGGCGGAAGGTGTGATGAAACCGGGCGCCGTCGGCATGGGCGGCTTTGTAGACTTTCCACTTATTGAGAATTATTCCCCAGGTCATCAAGCTCATGACCAACAGAACACCCAAAATCAACCAGCCGAAGAACGACATGTGGGAGAGTAATTCCCACAGCCCACCCTGTATTAGAAGAACTTTTGCGATTGGCAAATCCCACTCCGAGAACAAAGTTTAAGCACTCCGCCTGATGACTAAGTAGTATACAGACCAACAAGGCGGTTATTTCCCTCAACAATGTAGAAACTTGTCAGTGAACGGCAAATCCTTTTATGGTATTGCGCGCCAACAGGATAACGTATCAGCCGGCAGTGGGGTCTGTGAGGTCATCAATGCTGTCATTTCTCCCAGGAAAAATGACAATGTTATCTGCGATTTGAGCCGAGAACTTTTTGTCATGCGTTATGACAATGATATCGCGACCGGATTGGTGCAGGCGCAAAATCAAGTCTCGCACTCGAGCCCGTCCGTGCCAATCCAATCCAGCGGTTGATTCATCGAAGATCATGACCTGTCGATCAAGCGCCATGATTGATGCAACTGCAACCAGTCGCTGTTCACCGGAAGATAAGGTTAGTGGATTGCGTGTGAGAAACAGATCAGGGTCGAGTCCAACTTGCTCAAGTGCGGCGTGGACCTTAGCGGCAATCGACTCTTCGGGCACCTTCTGGTTGCGCAGTCCGAATGCGATTTCTTCGAATACTGTCTCGGCAAAGATCGCCGACTCGGGAATCTGGAATACGACTCCTACCTTTTTCAATCGGTCATTGAGTGAACCTGCGATACCGTTTAAGAGAATCTCACCTTCTTGGGGATCGAGCAGACCAGCGATGAGCAGACCGATTGTAGTTTTTCCGCTACCCGAAGGTCCGGAGAGAACTGTTACTTCGCCCGAGTGGAAAATCAACTTGCTCCAGTTCAATGACTCGGTGGAGTTTGGATAGTTGAATCGGACATCGCGCATTTCAACGGCTGGAGCGGCGTAATTGTGAGTTAGTTGCCGTTGTTTGTTTGGGTTTTCCGTATCCAGAATTTCGGTGAACATTGAAGACGACTGAAATTCCTGTGCAGGACCGTCAAAGATGATCTGTCCACTTTCCATGAAGACCACGCGATCATATTCTTCGATGTCGGCAGTATTCTGCGTCGCAGCAAGTATGCACCACTCGCGCGAACCGAACACTGTTTCGAGAATGAACTCTTGTCCTTCCTGATCAAGATAGCTCGTTGGTTCGTCAAGGATCAGAATCTTCGGAGAAGAAATCAGCGTCGCCGCCAGCGCCAATCGTTGTTTCTCACCCGCCGAAAGTTGTGATGGGTGCCGGTGCAGCAAATCGAGTAGCCGAAATCGCGCGGCGAATTCGGTAATGCGGGCCCCTATCTCGTCGCGGTTAATGTTGAGATTCTCAAGTGTGAAGGCGAGTTCAGCCTTAACAGATGCGGTTAGAATTTGGTCTTCCGGATTTTGGAAGATGAAACCAAGCTGGGCTCTTTGTCGATTGAACCGATGATGATCGCGAGTCGACAAGCCGGAGATCGTGACTTCACCGAACTCTGGCGCAACCATGCCCGCCGCGAGTTTGAGAAGCGTCGACTTCCCGGAGCCGTTGCGTCCAAGCAGGCAGACTCGTTCACCCGAGGCAACAGTGAGGTTGATGTTTCGTAGCGCAAAAGTGTTTGCGCCATAACCGAAGCTAACATTTGTGAATTGAATCATACTTAACAGCACCCGCAGGTGCTTGCAAGTATCGACTATTCGTGCGAGACGGTCAAGCCCTCATCTACTGGATTCCGAGCGACTCCAGATATGCGAGTACTTCCAGCGCCTGTTCGCCGCCTTTCTTGGCGTGATGGATAAGGCTTAGGCCATGGGCGCCACGGCTGTGAATCAAGTAGGGATAGCTGGTCAGGAACCCTCTGACGATTTCCGTCTGGCCCAGCATTGTTGCCGTAAACAGATTGGCTCGGGCACCCTGGGACATTAGATAGAGTGCTATGTCGCGGTCGCCGACGTGTGAGGCGGCTTCGATTCCGGCCTCGAAGTCACCGCCGCCCCAATCCCAGCTCACGTGCAGAAGCTGTGGGGTCTCGGTCAGCATCTGTTGGACGGCAGTGAGGTCAGAGTGGCTGACGCGCACAAATTCTTTCACCAGTGCGCCTTCGATCTGGGGGCCTTTGTCCTTTGCTGGCTTTTTGTTTTTGATGGCCGATGAATCCGGTTGGGACATTTGACCCAAGAGTACTTGCGGCGTTAGCAGTGCCGCCATCCCAGCCGCCGCAGTTCCGAAAAACGCACGCCGGTCAGTGGTGCCGTTAATCAACGAAGATACATCAATCATACCAGCTACTCCTTGTTGTAGGTAATTTCACGGCGAATAGTATGTGCCGTTGCGGCATCTCTGGTTTTTGGATACGAAAACTGGAGTCGGTTAGTCGATGAAATTTCTAAAAGAGCAGGATTTTATATGAAGGAGATTTTTCCGTAACGATTGTCGTTCGCTTTCCCCCTTTGACAGTTTTGATGCCCGGACTGATGTCCTAAACTACCATTGATTTGCCAGCAGGCGGCAATAGTGGATATGCCGCTTTGGCGGCATGACTCCGGTCGCGCGAGGTGTTTCCGGAGAGCATGATGACTTCGCTTTTATTATCTAACCATTCCAGCAATTCGAATCCGTCACCGTCAGGAAGGAAGTAGTCGACGAGGACTATCTGGTACTGGTTTTTGCGCGTGAATTCATAGGCTTGTTTAATGGTCAGGGCAGCATCAATAGCGGCGAATCCCTGTCCGACCATTGCTATACGTGCGTGAGTCAAGTCGCAGGGATTGGCCTCGACGACGAGGACTCGTCCCTTCTCGGCAGATCCCAATTGCTCGACTACGATCTCAACGAGTTCACCCTTACGGCATCGACTTGCGGCTAACATTGGCTCTCCTTCGACCGATTCCCGGTCGGTTTCCATTTCAGAGTTTCTGATTCAATTGTCGTCAATATACAGGACTTTCTTTATCCTGTCAATTTAAAAAGATATAAAATCTATCCCATTTTACTATTCAATTGGACTAAGAGTGATGTAAGTGATTTGTGCACAATCAATTACAGTTCATTACGATTGTGCTTTCATAATACACTGATAGGATAAGCACGATTAAACTAATCTAAGTTTGAGTTTGCGTTAGGGAAATTGAAGCATAGATTGCGACTTATGAGTCAGGAATCTATTGGTTTCCTATAATTGAAATTCCAAGGCATTGGTCCAAGGGCAGAATAGACTATGTTATATCCTCAATCGACAGCTTACACGATCCAAGCACTTGGTTATTTGGCGACGCTTGCGCCGGGTGAGTCGATCAAGGCACGGGCGTTGGCACACGCCCTCGGTATGCCTGAACCATACCTCGCCAAGGTCCTTAGTCAGTTGGTCCGCAAGCGATTCATTTCATCGAGCAAAGGTCCGAACGGTGGGTTTGCATTGGCAGTCGACCCCAAAACAGTTACTCTTTATCGTATCATGGCGGCAACTGACAGTCTTCGGGCTCTGGAAGATGAGTGCGTGATGGGACTACGCGCTTGCTCTTCAGAGGCACCATGTGCTTTTCACGATAGTTGGCTTAAATTCAAAGAGCGGGTCATAATGCAGGCACAAGAATTGACAATCTCCGATCTATCCGAAATCGTGATGGCTAAACTGCGTTTGAACGGGAAGTAATCTCGCAACTAAATCCTACCCACCGGAAGAGCCAAGTCGACTTCACTCCATCCAGACAACTACGATATTCGCCGTTAGGGAAGCACCCGCGCGACTGCCTGAATCTTGTTACCAATTGGTTGCGGAAGCGATATAATGAGAACGGTTACAAATGCGGGTAAGTGGATGGAATTAATGGCATTGTTGTTGGGAGACACAAGTAGGTGAATCTGCGGTCGAGTGAGGGTTTTCCGAAAGTCGCGGTTATCGGGGCCGGTGCAGCCGGCTACTTTGCTGCGATCACCTGTGCCGAGAATTTCCGACGTGCACGGGTTGTAATCCTCGAGGCCAGCCGCCAGCCTCTTTACAAGGTTGGAATTTCCGGAGGCGGGCGCTGCAATGTCACCAACAACAATTTCGAGATTGATCGTCTTCTACAGGGTTACCCGCGTGGGCACAAGGAACTGATTGGACCATTTCAGCGATTTGCCACGCGCGATACAGTCAATTGGTTTGCCGCTCGCGGCGTTAAGCTCAAAGCCGAAGCCGATGGCCGTATGTTTCCGATAAGCGATGATTCAGCCACCATTATAAAGTGTCTTGAGGAAGCCGCGGAGAAGGCGGGAGTACATGTATGGCTACACGCACGCGTCGATGCCGTCCAGGCCCGCGAGAATTCCGGATTCACTATCTCGCTGAAGGAAGGTGAAGCGCAGGAATTTGACCGCGTCTTGATTGCCACCGGTTCAAGTCCCTCTGGATATAAGGTTGCCCAGTCGCTGGGCCACACGATTGTTCCGCCGGTGCCTTCGCTGTTTACGTTCAATATCAAGGACGATCGTTTGAAGGACTTCGCCGGACTTAGTTTTGAAGACGCGCATCTTAAACTCCGATTCCCTGATGACAAGCGTCTCAAATGGAGCGGACCGCTGTTAATCACGCACTGGGGATTGAGCGGTCCGGCAGTGCTCAAGCTATCTGCTTGGGGCGCCAGGCTTCTCTATGCCAGCCGCTATCAAGCGGACCTCGTTGTGAACTTTCTCGGGACGATGAGTAATTCAGAAGTCTTGCAGCTCATGCGGGATTACCGAAATGAATTCCCCAAACGCACAATTGTCGGCCACAATTTTCTTCCGATTGTCAAGCGCTACTGGGAGCGCACTGTTCGGCGAGCCGGTATAGACGACGACACCAATTGGTCGCACGTCACCCGCGAGCAGACGCAGCAAATTGCTGACGAGCTAACGACGGCGGTTTTCAAAGTGACCGGCAAGGGAGAATTCAAGGAGGAGTTTGTTACAGCTGGTGGCGTGAAGTTGAAAGAGGTTGATTTTCGCTCGATGGAGAGCCGTCTGTGCCCAGGTCTCTATTTCGCCGGTGAAGTGCTCGATATAGACGGCATCACAGGCGGTTACAATTTTCAGGCGGCGTGGAGCACCGGATGGATAGCGGGGAAGAGCATCGGATTGGTGGAAGATTACACCAAATTTGAAAGCGGAAGCCCAGGGAAGGAGAATAATGATGAATGAATTTCTCAAGACAGCGCTTCTTGCCGCACAACGTGCTGACGAGATTGCGATAAAGTACTTCCGTGACGGCGTTTCCGTAGAAATCAAGTCAGACCAAACACCGGTTACTGTCGCTGACCGTGAAGTTGAACGGGTCATCATAGAGACGATCAAGAGAGACTTTCCTGACCACGGTTTTCTTGGCGAAGAGACCGGCAAGTCCTCGAATTCTAGCGACTATGTCTGGATCATCGACCCCATCGATGGCACCAAGAATTTCATCAGGAACATCCCGCTGTTCGGCACCCAGATCGCCCTGATGCACAAGCAGAAGTTGATCGTGGGAGTCTCGAGCATGCCCGCCATGGGCGAGCTGCTTTATGCTGCTGATAACGCCGCATTTCTGAACGGTAAACCGGTGCGCGTGAGCGACGTTTCAGAGCTTGCACGGTCTGCCATGTCCTTTGCTGGACTGAATCGCTGGCCGGAGCAGATTCCCCAGGCAGAGTTGCTCAATCTCTTCGGTTCCATCGATCGTGTCCGCGCCTTTGGTGATTGCTACCCGTTCCATTTGGTTGCCACCGGTCGTCTCGAGGCCGTGGTCCAATCGAAGATTCACATTTGGGACATCGCAGCCCTGGTTGCGATTATTGAAGCAGCAGGAGGCAGATGTACCGATTTCGCAGGAAACCGCATTAGAATTGACAGCACCAACCTTCTGGCCAGCAATGGACGAATTCACGATCAAATACTGGACTACCTCAAGCACTGATCGCGACAGAATTAGTTAGTGAAACGTATAATGAGAAGTATGACAATATCGACTCATGAGATTCGCAGGAGCTTGGTCACTCTCGTCTTGGTTTCTTTGCTCACTTCTTCATTGGCGTGTTCACAGAATACGAACAGCCTGGCGGGTGACCTTGCAAGTATTAAGCTCCCGCCCGGTTTCAAGATCAACATCTATGCCGAGGACGTTAAGGGTGCACGATCACTTGCCCAGGGAAGTGATGGCACTTTATTTGTCTCGACGCGGGGCGAGCAGGTCTATGCAATCCGCGACACCAACCGCGACTTTCGCGCCGACCAGAAATTCATCATTGCATCGGGGCTTTTTATGCCGAACGGTGTCGCCTTTCACGATGGTTCGCTGTATGTCGCCGAGGTCAACCGCGTTCTCCGTTTTGACAATATCGAATCACGGCTGGCGAACCCGCCGGAACCGGTAGTGGTTTCAAGCGCGTTTCCGTCTGATACCTGGCACGGGTGGAAGTTCATTCGCTTTGGACCTGACGGAAAGCTTTACATCCCTGTTGGCGCTCCCTGTAACGTGTGCGAACGAGAGGATCAACGGTACGCTACCATCATGCGCATGAACATCGACGGCAGTGGATTGGAAGTATTCGCGCGCGGCATTCGCAATACAGTCGGATTTGACTGGCACCCTGTGACCAAGGAACTGTGGTTCACGGACAATGGCCGGGATATGCTCGGCGACGACATCCCGCCGGATGAACTCAATCACGCTCCGAATCAGGGATTGCATTTCGGCTTTCCGTATTGCCACGCCGGTACAATTCTCGATCCGGAAGAAGGGGATGGGAAAAACTGCCTGATGTACACACCACCGGCGCAGAGGCTGGGACCGCACGTAGCGTCGCTCGGGATGCGTTTTTACACCGGATCAATGTTTCCGCAAGAATATCGCAATCGTATATTCATCGCTGAACATGGCTCGTGGAATCGCAGTAAGCCGATCGGCTATCGAATTACGACGGTTCGTCTGGAAGGCAACAAGGCGGTTGCCTACGAGGTTTTTGCCGAAGGGTGGCTGACCGCTTCCGGTCCGACCGGTCGGCCAGTCGACATTGAGCAGCTTTCCGATGGATCGCTTCTGATTTCGGATGATCACGGGGACAGAATCTACCGCATTACCTATTCCAAGTAGTCAAAATGGCTGTACGCGAAATACTCTTGCTTGGCAATCCGCTTCTGCTTCAGTCATGTGATGAAGTGCGGCGCGACGAGCTCGAATCGTTAGGGCCGGTCATTCAGGATCTCCACGATACGTTGCTTGATTTTCGTCGGCGTTACAATGCCGGTCGTGCAATTGCAGCACCGCAAATCGGCGTGATGAAGCGATTGGTCTTTATGCAGATCGATGAACCGACTGTTTTCATCAATCCGGCCCTCAACGAGTTGAGTGAAGACACATTTGAGCTTTGGGACGACTGTATGTCGTTTCCGGACTTGTTCGTGCGAGTCCGCCGGCATTGCAGTTGTCAGATTACTTACCGCGACCTCGAGTGGATTGAGCGCAAGATGACGCTCAAGGACGATCTCTCGGAGTTATTACAACACGAAATAGACCATCTTAATGGCATCCTAGCCGTTTCTCGGGCGATCGACGGTGCTTCCTTCTCCCTGCGAAGTCAGCGCCGGCACCTCTCGCGTTAACTCTTCGCATTGAAACTACTTGCGCAGCAATTGCTGGATTCGTGGCTGTGAACAATCCGTGCATCAAGAGGGGTAAATACCTGTTGACTCTCAACTTCGTGTGGTTATATTACCCGACTAATTGTCTGAGACCTCAATTGGGTTCATTTGAATTAACGACGGAGGATATTCCCTGATATGAAAGGCGATACCTGGAAGGTAGTTTTGACGATTGTATTGATCGTCGTAGCTATCGTTTATCTTTGGCCCACCTACCAGTATTTCACGATGAGTGATTCTGCGCGCGAAACAATGAGGACGAGCGATCCGGATGGATTTGCCGCACTCCAGAAAAAGGCGCTGAAACTGGGACTTGACCTTCAAGGCGGCATGCGTGTTGTGCTTGAAGTTGACAAATCGAAATTGGACGAGAACGCTGCAAAAGATGCACGCGAGCGCGCCCTTGAAATCATTCGCAATCGCGTGGATGAGTTTGGCGTTGCCGAGCCGGTCATTCAGGCGCAGGGCGACGACCGAATTGTGGTTGAGTTGCCGGCGCTTCAGGATCCTGATCGTGCGCGCAATCTCATCGGCAAAACGGCTCTGCTTGAGTTCAAGATTGTCGAGAGCCCGGAAAACAGCGATATGCTGGTGAAGCGTTTGGATCCGATCGCGGCCAAGATAGCCGGCGGAGAATCCAGCACTGCCCCTGCCGATACTTCGGCCAATCCTTTCGTCGACCCATTCGGAGATACGACAAAGACGGCGGATTCCGCGAGCGCTTTTGCGGATATTGACGATGCAAGTGCAACCGGGTTATCCCAGTACATGAGTTATGCCGGCCCGTTCTATGCAGTCGCCGAAACTGATTTTAATACAGTTAATCGCATTCTCGATGATCCCACAATTAAGGCGGCTATTCCACCCGATGTCGAATTTGCCTGGAGTACCCGCAGTGAACTGATCAACGGCCAAAGAATTCGTCCGCTTTATCTTCTGAAGAAGAAGATCGAAATGAGCGGGACGCATTTGACTGACGCTAATCCGAATTATGACCAGTTCCACAAGCCGGTCGTCGACTTTGTATTTGATCGCGAAGGCGGCGAAATGTTTGGCCGCGTGACCGGGCCTAATATCGGCAAACCGCTGGCGATCCTGCTCGACGGTAAAGTTGAATCTGCACCAAATATCCGTTCTAAGATCCGCGATAAAGGTCAGATCACCCTCGGTGGAGCGGCGACGTTCTTTGATGCTAAGGACCTCGCGACGATTCTCCGCGCCGGTGCGCTTCCTGCGCCGGTGAAAATTGTCGAGAACAACGTCATTGGTCCGACACTTGGAAAAGACTCCATTGAAGCCGGAAAGCTCGGCTTGGGTGTGGCGCTGATTCTAATCATTCTGTTTATGTTGATCTACTACCGGACTTCCGGTGTTATCGCCAATCTGGTGCTTATCACCAACGTCTTCTTCCTGATGGCCGTGATGGCCGGACTGGGAGCCACGTTGACACTGCCGGGTATTGCCGGGATTATCTTGACGATGGGCCTGGCGGTAGACTCTTCCGTGCTGATTTTTGAGCGCATTCGCGACGAAATTCGCGCCGGCAAGACGGTCAAAGCTGCAATTGATGCGGGATATTCGCGGGCTTCGGTTCCGATTATCGACAGCAACATTACCAACCTGATTGCCGCCGGCGTGCTTTATTATTTCGGCAGCGGCACGGTCAAGGGTTTTGCTGTCACACTAGGTGTCGGTATCATTGTATCGCTTTATACCGCACTGGTCATCGGTAAACTGGCATTCAACCTGCGCAAGGGCGCAGCTAAACTAAGCATATAGTTGGAGATTTGGGAAAATGCAGCTAATTGGTCAGACTAAGATAGATTTCATCGGAAAGCGCAAGTACGCCTACGTGCTTTCGAGTATTCTGGTGATTCTCGGGATTGTCTCACTGGCAATCATCTTCCTCGGGCAAGCCGATCTCTCGATCGATTTCTCCGGTGGAACGATGATTCGAGGAAACTTCGATCAAGCCGTCTCGGTCGGCGATGTGCGTTCAGCGCTCGCAAGAGGCGGATATCAGGACGCCAGCATTCAGCAGGTCTTTGGCTCGGTTCAGAATATGTTCCTGGTACGGGTAGGTATCGCAACAAGCGGTTCCGGCGAAGAAACCGAAGCACACAAGATCATCGCAGTCTTTGAACGTGAATTTCCAGCAAACCGCTTCACGCTCGACTCGGTTCAGGAAGTCGGGCCAACAATCGGTAAGGAATTGCAGCGTCAGGCCGGTGTAGCGATGGTCATCGCCTTGATCGGTATCCTGATCTATATCATGATTCGCTTCGACTTCCGCTTCTCCGTGGCGGCGATTGTCTCGACGTTCCACGATGTACTGGCAGTTCTGGGAATCATGTTTATTCTGCAGCGAGAAATTTCGCTGTTGGTTCTGTCGGCTTTACTGACCCTGATTGGTTATTCACTGCAAGACAAGGTGGTTGTCTTTGACCGAATTCGCGAGAACCTAAAGATGTTCCGCAAGAAGGGCGATTTTGTAGAGGCCATCAACCTGTCGATTAATCAAGTTCTGTCACGCACCCTGGTAACGCAGTTGAACGCCATCATCTGTATTTTGGTAATTTTGTTTGTGTGCGGACCGGTGGTGCGAGACTTCGCACTCGCCTTGGCGTTCGGACTATTGATTGGCACCTACTCCTCGATTTTTGTCGCTTCGACTTTGGTCGCGGAATGGGAACTGCGCTCGCCGAAACGCTTTAAATAGCTGATTCGAATCATATTTTGACATGACAAGGGTGTCCCACACGGGACGCCCTTTTTGTTAGAGTGAGGAAACTCTTGGCACATGGACGCTGTTTTCCTAAATTAGAAACAGTTAGAGTGTTTTGTCAGTGAAAGGAACCGTGATGCAAAATTTGACGCGCAATATCAACGACATCTTCAGAGTCGGTTTGGCGCTCGCCATGGAAGTCGCTGCCCCGACCCGATCCGGCGGTGTGCGTCAACGTTCGGACATAGCTGAAAAGTACAAATGGCGGCTCGATCACATTTATAACTCCGCCGATGACTGGCGCAATGATCTAGTCCGAGTCAAGGACATGCTTCCCAAGGTTGCGACCTTTCAGGGAAATCTCGCTTCTTCGGGACAGGTGCTATTTGAGTGCTTCGATCATCGTGACAAGGCATCAGTTCTGTTTTACAAGTTGTACATCTATGCTCATCTGAAACTGGATGAAGACAATCGCGACAGCCAGTACCAGTCCATGACGGACGAGATTGCCGCGCTGTCGACCGTCTTTGCCGAAGCGGGGTCATTCATCACTCCGGAAATTATGGCGATCGATGATGACCGCCTTGACGAGATGAAAATCGAGTGTCCCGAGTTGCGGCTCTACGATCACCACCTCGATGAGATGCGCCGCATGAAGGACCACATTCTTTCGCCGGAAGAAGAACGCATCCTTGCCCTGGTCGGCAATGTCAGCCGCGGGCCGTCGCAGATCTTCCGCATGATCGATGATGCCGACATCAAGTTCGGCGATGTTGTCGATGAAAAGGGCGAGAAGATCGCTTTGACAAAACAACGCTACTATGACTTGCTTGAGTCCAAAGACCGCCGCGTCCGCAAAGAGTCAATGGAGGTTTTCGTCAACGCTTATAAGGGATTTGTCAATACGCTTGGCGCAACGTTGTCGACCTCCGTCTATAAGGACTTGTTCTACGCCAAGACACGTCAGTACAAAACTTGCCTCGAGTCTGCACTTGACGCCGACAATATCCCGGAAGAGACCTACCGCAATCTGGTCACGACTGTAGATTCGCATTTGGGCGTCTTGCATCGCTATGCTACACTGCGCAAGAAAGTGCTGGGCGTTGATGAATTGAAGCCTTACGACATGTATGTTCCGTTGGTGCCGGATGCGAAAATCAAGATCTCGTATGATGATGCTGTCCGCCGAATTCTCGAGGGTTTGTGGCCACTCGGCAAGGACTATCTCGGCGATCTCAAGACCGCTTTTGAGTCCGGCTGGGTCGATGTCTATGAGTCGGAAGGCAAGGGGAGCGGGGCGTACTCCTGGAGTACCTATGCGACGCATCCCTATGTGCTGATGAATTACAACGACACGCTCGATAACATGTTCACACTCGCGCACGAGATGGGACATGCGATGCACTCGTACTATTCCAAGAAGTTCCAGCCTTACATTTACTCGGGCCACTCGATCTTCACCGCCGAGGTAGCATCGACTACCAATGAAGAGCTGCTGATGCACTATATGCTCGATCGCGTCGAAACCAAAGAGCAGAAGGCGTATTTGCTAAGCTACTACATTCAGCAGATCGTCGGGACTTTCTTCACGCAGGTGATGTACTCGCAATTTGAGTATGAGATTCACAAGGATGTGGAGGAAGGCAAACCGCTTTCGGCTGACGTGCTCCGGCAGACTTTCAGAAAGATCTACCAGAAGTTCTGGGGTCCGGAGATGATACTTGAAGAATACTCCGACATCAGCTGTCTGCGGATTCCGCACTTCTACCGGGCGTTCTATGTCTATCAGTATGCCACGAGCTATTCGGCAGCGACAATGATCGCTGAACGCTTACTCAAGGGCGATGAACAACAGCGGGTAGCTTATCTCAAATTCCTGCAGTCGGGCGAGTCCAAGTATCCGATCGACACCTTGCAAGAGGCCGGCGTGGATTTGACCAAGTCCGATGCCATCGAGGCGACTGCGCGGTTATTCGGTCGATTAGTCGATGAACTGGAAGCGCTGTTAGTGAAGTAGTGAGACTTCCGGCCGACTGAACCGTTGGTGTTTATGTCGGCCTCTTTCCCCGAGCCTGCTGCAACGTAATCATCCGGTACAATCTTGAGCGGTTATAACGCTGAAGCATCGTCAGATAGAGATTCAACATGCCAAAGAGCACCATAATCACACTTCCGGTGCTTTGGCCGCGCCGCAGAAACATCACCACCATAACAATACAGAAGATCAGAAAGAGCAGATGGACGGTTTCGTTGAAACGCGACCAGCGTTCAGTTCGACTAATTGATTCGATTGATCGGGAGCTGACAACAAAGTAGGCGTATAATTCTCTCTTTGGTCGCAATTGGAGAACAAATCGACCCGCCGTGCCACGAACAACTTGCCCGAATATTCCGACGCCTAACGCGCGGTAGAGCGCGCCGCTTTCTTCAAAACTCTTTGGGAGAAAATACCAATCAAAGGTGCTTGCTTGAGCTGTCATAGCTGAAAACGTCCATTATTGTTGGACGATTCGCAAGCTTCCATCGTGTCGGAATAGCCCTGCGGCTATCCTTCTTTTTGCTCGATCTTTGCCCAGGTATCTCGCAGACCGACTGTGCGATTGAACACGAGACGGTTTTCTTGGCTTTCTCTGTCGGTACAAAAGTAACCCGTGCGCATGAATTGATAGCGCGATCCCGGTTTCGAGTCTCTTAAGGCCGGTTCAACGAGCGCGTTGGTTAATACTTCGAGCGATTCGGGATTGAGATTCGATTTCCAGTCCTGTCCTTCCGGCACATTGTCGGGATTCTCGCTGCGGAAGAGACGATCATACAAGCGGACTTCCGCCGAAATAGCGTGCTGTGCCGAAACCCAGTGCAGAGTGCCCTTCACCTTGCGTCCCTCGCCGGCAGAACCACTCTTAGTCTCCGGATCGTAGCTGCAGCGCAGTTCGATGATTCTGCCATCGGTGTCTTTGACGACCTCTTCGCACTTGATGATATAGGCGTTCTTGAGTCGCACTTCGGCGCCGGGCGAAAGACGGAAGTATTTCTTGGGTGGATCCTCGCGGAAGTCATCCTGCTCAATGAATAGTTCGCCGGAGAACGGAATCATTCGCGAGCCGGCCGACTCATCTTCCGGATTGTTGATTGCCTCAAGTTGTTCAACCTGACCCTTAGGGTAGTTGGTGATTACCAGCTTCAGTGGTCTTAGAACGGCCATGACGCGATGTGTTATCCGATTCAGGTGTTCGCGTACGCAATGTTCGAGCAATGCAATGTCCACGGTGCTGGCGGCTTTGGCTACGCCAATCCGGTCGCAGAATTCGCGGATTGCTTCGGGGGTGTATCCGAGGCGACGCATGCCGCAAATCGTGGGCATACGCGGATCATCCCAGCCGTTGACCAGACCTTCCTTGACCAATTGCAGCAGTTTGCGTTTGCTCATGACTGTGTAGGTCAAGTTTAGCCGCGCGAATTCAATTTGCTGCGGGTGATAGATTTCCAATTCGTCGAGAAACCAATTGTAAAGCGGACGGTGGTCTTCAAATTCCAGCGTGCAAATCGAGTGCGTGATCTTCTCCATCGAGTCCGACTGTCCGTGCGCGTAATCGTACATCGGGTAGATGCACCATTTGTCGCCGGTGCGGTGATGTGTGCTCCGGAGGATTCGATATAGCACCGGGTCGCGCATGTTGATGTTGCCAGACGCCATATCGATTTTGGCGCGCAAAGTCTTGGTACCGTCAGGGAACTCGCCTTTGCGCATGCGCTCGAACAGATCAAGATTCTCTTCGATCGAACGATTGCGATAGGGGCTCTCTTTGCCGGGCGAGGTCAAAGATCCGCGGTATTCGCGCACCTGGTCGCCGGTCAAGTCGCAGACAAAGGCTTTGCCTTTCTTGATTAGCTTGACCGCCCAATCATAGAGCTGGTCGTAATAATCCGATGCGTAGAAGAGCCGATCCTGCCAGTCGAAGCCGAGCCACTTGACATCTTCGATAATGGCTTTGACATATTCGTCTTCTTCTTTTTCCGGATTTGTATCATCCATACGCAGATTAGTCTTGCCTCCGTATTCAGCTGCAAGGCCGAAATTAAGGCAGATCGATTTTGCGTGGCCGATATGCAGGTAACCGTTGGGCTCCGGCGGAAAACGCGTGTGGACACGTCCCTCGAATTTGCCGGTCTTCAAGTCTTCTTCAACGATTTGCTTAATGAAATTCGACGGGCGAGTGATTTCTTCGTTCGCCATATATTTTCAACCTCTCACTGTCAACAGTTGTTCATCGCCTGAGGAGAATTCGCCATCGAGTTCACCACACCAAGTAACTCAAGCGTGGTTGTCGCATTCGATGTTATCGGCAAGGATACAAAAAAACAGCAGAGATGCTAAGTGATTTCTCCGCTCAATTCAGGGGAGATAGGGCAAAACGCGAGGTCCGTCGTTCAAAGACAGGCGGCGCAAGGCTCCGGTCCGCCGGCGAAAAAGTAATTAACGAGGAAAACGACGTCGGAAATAGTGGGAGTACCATCGCAGTCGGTGTCGGCAATAGAAATGGGACTGGGTGCCGGTCCGCCGGCAAACATGTAATTGATGAAGAAGACCACGTCAGCGATTGTAATTACACCGCTTCCATCCATGTCGCCGCAAGCAACAGCCGCACAAATATTTGCTGTTCCTGCACTGGGGGGCATTGATGCAAAGGCGCCGGTGCCATCAGGACAGCGACCCATGCTGATGTCGGTCGTCTGTGCTCCAAAGGTAAGAGAGTCAATGATCACCAACTCCGGCGAAGTCAATACTACAGCTTCGCCTCCTGCCGAGAGTTTGAAATTGGCGTGCAGACCCTGCTGGCCGTTGTCTTCGTCGGCCCAAACGATCAAATGACTTTGAGCGGCAATGAGGGTGTCCGGGAAAGTCCACTTGCCGGGATTAAGAGCGTTATCCGAGAGGTGGTGACCGGAGAGCGAAATTGGCGCGGTTGTCGGATTGTATAATTCGATCCAGTCTTCATATTCACCTGCCGGATCGGTGTTGGTGGCGGCATTGCTCGCCAGGAATTCATTGATAACGACTGCAGATGAATTATGCGAAACAACGGTTACCACCGAGTCCTCGTACTCCGCGCGTTGCGGCTCGAACTTGGCAGCGTTAGCATTCTCGGCGTAGATGTAGTAGTGGATATCCGCAGAACCAGCCTGGATCGATGCTCCGTATACCCCGTCATTTGCCCCGCCGTCGCCATGTGCACCATCGTCGAACATTGCGACCTTGGTAAACGGCTCGATTAAGTTGTCACGAAATGCCAGTTTCACAATCGTGGCGTTAGTCACATTGGTATTAAATGTCAGCGACTGATTGGCGTCGACAAGCTGGGGGGAATGAGTGACCGCTGTGATGATTGGCGCCGGACTGTCAATTGGTGCAAGGTCGTTCAGATAGGCGGTGCGCACAGACATCAGTTCTGCGACTCCGGGTATCAAGCCGACCGTGTTGTTGATGTTGGCGAGAAATGCACCATAGCTGGTATACAGGTTGGGGTCGGCCTGTACATGGGCGTCGACAATTTCCTGTAATTCCATTGCCCGGTTCAGATACCAGCCGTTCAAGAGATTTTCTTCGAGCATCGTCTTCATGTGGGCGATGTAGATTTTCTTATAAGTCGGGTTCGTGAGGATTTTGCTGATGATCGGATAATTCGGATTGGTCTCATTCAAGAAAGGTGATAGCTGCTGTAATTGGCTAAGGCTCAAGCCCGCCGTGCCAAAAACTTTCCGATAACTTCCGAAGCACATGTTCAAGTCCCAAATAATCGGGTTGAACCGGTGCGAGTCGTCCTGATAAAGATAAAAATTGTGTCCAAAATTAATCGGTGAGTCAAGATTGACCATGAGGTTGTCAAAGGCCAGCATCCACAAGTGGCGGTCGACGTTAAGTACGGTTTCGACATCGGCAGGGAAGTTGTTCAACGTATCAAGGAAGTCGATCAGGTTCTTCCAACCGGCATCAGAATCCAATTCATATTGGTATTGATAACTTGCCGAATCTTGTCCCAGATATCCCCAAACCACGTAGACCTGCGCTGGTCCGGTGATTTCACCTTTAAAACGTGCATTGCCGTCGCTGTGAAAATGTGTCCGCATGAACAATTTGTCGACGTCTTGCACGCTGACGTAAAGCCCCAGCAGGGTGCCGTTGACGTAGACATTGGCGTAATTGGCGAGCGATGCCGGCATATATTTGCGAGCTATTTCATAACCAAGAACTTCACGCACAAAGCTTGGATCATACCAGGCATTGGCGAGCTTGAGAGTGCCGTAGCCCTCGATCTCCTGATTGTCTCGGATGTAGTCGAGCTTGATGTTGAAAGGATTCTTTACCCGGTTGGTGCTATAAGTGCTTTGCCCCTTATATCTCACGCCCACGCTGTCGTAAACTACGCCGTCGATAATTGCCGTGCCCAACAATCGCTCTTCCTCTCCGGCAGCGTACAGGTCATCGAGAATACGATCCCAATTGCTTTGCGGGAAAATCAGCTCTATTGTCCGGACGCTGTCGATGTCATAGAAGCCTTGACCGAAGGCCGGAGTGCCCACCAAAAAGCACAAAGTAATTAGGAGTATGCTTCTGAAGCTCACAGTTTCCTCGCGAGTTACCGATGGCTGGCTGAAATGGACGATTGTCAAGCGCCTCTAAGTGAGGCTGACACAAAGATGATAATCCGTTATCGTCATTATCGCAACGAAATTCGTTCTTTGAGGGCCTGACATTTTAACATTCCCGGGGGCTTGTCAAACCCGAGCCTACCTTCCGGTGACTGGTAATGGTGAGTCGTTGATATGATACCAGCCCTGAATATCTCCTTGCCAATCATGGCTCTCTGATTATCTTGTTTAAATAACAGGAGTAAATGCATGCAAGTAGTCAATATTCGACAAATCTTTGTTCTCGGGCTCATCCTTGTGTCCACTTCCGCATACTCGCAAACCTGGAATTGGGCGGAACAAATCGCCACCTTTTCGACGGGGGGATTCGGCACAAATAGGGTGAGCGCCATCTCGGTCGATGCAAACGAGAACGTCTACATCGTTGGTGATTATGGCGACAGCGCCTTGATTGGCGGCACCAAGGTCAAGGGCTTCGGCAACGGCGCCGAAATGTATGTAGCGAAACTCAACAGCGCAGGACCACCAGCTTGGGTGAGAAGTTTTGGCTCGTCGGGATTTCTCGATCAGTCAATTGACATAACGAATGATCCTGACGGAAATGCCTATGTCTGCGGGAGTTTCTTTGGCCCCTGGGATTTTGGAACACAGCAGTTTCCGTTCGTATCAGCGACCGTCGGCTTGGCCAAGTACAACAGCAACGGCGATGTCTTGTGGGCGGAGAAGATTCCAGCAGAGACGGCAGGACCGGGCGGAATCTTTTGCGGATCCAACCACGTCTATGTTGCCATAGGCCGGACGCTGGCGAAATACACGCTCGATGGCGATACGGTCTGGACGCGAACAGCACCAACTAACCCGGCTTATTATTTACAATATCGTGATGTCAAAGTTGACATCTGGGGCTGTGTGCTCGTGACGGGGCAGTTCAAAGGCTCTATTACTTTTGGCACAACGACGCTTAGCTCGTCAAGCATCAACGATCCGGACATCTTCCTGGTGATGTATGACGCTGACGGCAACGTCGAGTGGGCCAAACAAGCCGGCGCCGTATCAACTCCGGGGCAGGTAGACATTGGCCTTGGAATAGCGACTACGGAGCACGGCGAGGTTTATCTAGTCGGTAAGTACAATGGGAAGGCGGGATTTGAGACCGACTCTGTATCTGCCGGAGCTGCTATTGAAGGTCTGTTTGTTGCCAAATACACTAATACCGGCGTGTTTCAATGGGTGAAAGGGAGCAGTGGACCACTCGGTGCCACAGCCACAGCTCATTCCATCGCGGTTCTCGCAAATGGCGACCTCCTAATCGGAGGGAATTACGGAATTGGATTGACCTTCGCTGACACGACTCTCAATACCTTTGGAAGTGATGTCCTGGTAGCGCGATTAACATCCGATGGTGCTCGACGCTGGATGAAAAGAAGTGATACCTTCGCCACGAGTGCGCTAAGTTATGCTCTGGCGACAAATGCGACCGGAACTGCTGCCTATAGCGGTGGACAATTCAGCACCGATATCACTTTCGGACCAAACACTCTGACAATCGCCTTTGGAGTCAATGATGGCTTCCTGGCAAAAATGACTCTCAATACCGTTACCGCCGTCCGCGAAATGACCAATAAGCCGTTGCCGAAGTCATATTCTCTATCGCAAAATTATCCCAACCCCTTCAATCCGACGACAACCATCGAATTCAAAGTCGCCGCAGCATCAAGAGTCTCGGTTGACATATTTAACATGCTCGGACAACGCGTGCGCAAATTGGTGGATGAACACTTGCCGGCAGGGAACTACGCAACCGAGTGGGACGGTGGCGACGAATCGGGCAACAGGGTCGCTTCCGGCGTGTATCTCTACCGTCTCCAAGCTGGTGATTTCACTGATACGCGCAAGATGACGTTGTTGAAGTAGAGTTTTATTCCAGTTTCCAAATCAGAATTCCTATTGAACTTTGCGCTCCCCCACTGGGGAGAGGGTAGGGTAACGAGCCCCTTCCCCCCAACATTCCCCTTGAATTTTCACCCATGCTGGGCTATCGTATCCGCCATGAGTAAACTTGACGAAAGGAACCGGCCGTGAAAGGAAGTCTCGACTTCATTTTTCGCCCGAAATCGATAGCCGTCATCGGCGCAACCAACCGCAAAGGATCGATCGGACGCGAACTACTCCATAACATCATCGATTACGAATTTGAAGGGAAAGTCTTCCCGGTCAACCCTACCAAGTCGGTCATTCACTCGATCAAGTGTTACTCAACCATTCTCGACGTGCCTGATTCGGTCGATTTAGCCGTGATTGTGGTCCCGAAAGAACTCGTACTTGGTACCGTCGAGCAGTGCGGTGAAAAGGGTGTCAAGGGTCTCGTTATGATCACCGCCGGATTCAAAGAACAAGGCAAAGCCGGCGCCGAACTCGAACTTCAGGTCGCGGCGTTGGTGAAGCGTTACGGCATGCGCATGATCGGACCCAACTGCTTCGGTATCATCAACGCCGACCCAAAGGTTCATCTCGATGCGACCTTCTCCAAGATTCGCCCGTCGTTCGGCAAGATAGGTTTGATTTCGCAATCCGGCGCGCTCGGCGAAGCAATTCTCGCGCAGGCGCAGGAAATCAATCTCGGCCTCTCGATGTTTGCTTCCATTGGCAACAAAGCCGACATCGACGGTAATCACATTATCGAATACTGGCGCGACGACCCGACGGTGGAGATAATACTACTGTACCTCGAGAACTTCGGTGATCCGCGCACGTTCAGTAAAATCGCTCGCGAGGTCTCCCGCGTCAAACCGATCATCGTGGTGAAATCCGGCAAGACCACTCAAGGCGCAGCGGCGGCCTCATCACACACCGGCGCGTTAGCGGGTCTTGATGTATCGGTGGATGCATTGTTTGAGCAGACTGGTGTGATTCGCGCCAACACGATTGAAGAAATGTTCGACGTCGCCAATGCGCTGGCGAAGATGCCGGTCCCCAAAGGCAACCGCGTCGCCATCGTCACCAACGCCGGCGGTCCGGGAATTCTTGCGACCGACGCTTTGATTGGTTCGGGAATGTCGTTGCCGCAGTTTGATCAGAAGACTGTCAAGGCGATTCAACCGATATTGCCAAAGGGCACACCGGTTCACAATCCACTCGACCTCGTTGCCGGTGCGACCGGTGTTGAGTTCCGCAAATCGCTTTCGCATGTTGTTAAGGATCCGAACATTGATTCAGTCATTGCCATCTGTGTTCCACCCGTGACAATTGACCTCAATCTGGTGGCTGATGCGATTATTGACACGGCACACGAGTCTAAGCTGCCGATGTTCGCCTGTTTCATGGGAGTGACGTATGGCTCCGATGCTTTTGACCGTCTGCGTCAGGCTGATATTCCGGCGATGATTTTCCCGGAATCAATTGCAACGACGCTTGCGCATATCGACAAGTATCGCCGCTGGCTGTCGCGGCCTGAGGGTAAGATCGCCAAAATCAAGGGTGATCGCGACAAGGTCGCCGAAATCATTGCTCGCAATCGCGCTGCCAAGAATCCGGCCGTTGTCGGAGACGATGCGCTGCAAATCCTTGATGCTTATAAGATCGCGGTGGCCGCATACAAGTATGCCTTCTCAAAAGAGGAAGCCGCCAAGATTGCGCAGAAGATCGGTTTTCCGGTCGTGATGAAGGTCAACACGCCGCACATCCTGCACAAGACGGAGTACAAAGCCGTCGCCGTTGATCTGCGCACGCCCCAGGAGGTCATGGAGCAATATGGCGAAATGCAAAAGCGCATCAAAAAGGCGATGCCCAACTCCAAAGAGAAATTCTCGGTGGTGATTCAAGAGATGATCACCGGCGGAGTCGAGACTGTAATTGGTATGACGACCGACCCGTCGTTTGGACCGCTGATCATGTTTGGTCTGGGGGGTATCTATGTTGAAATCATGAAGGACGTATCTTTCCGGATTGCACCGCTCACGGATCTCGATGCGCGTGAGATGATTCAGAGTCTCAAGGGCTACAAATTGCTGACCGGCTTTCGCGGGTCTAAGCCTGTTGACATTGTTTCGATTGAAGATGCCATCACCAAACTCTCGCAACTGGTGCTCGACTTCCCCGACTTTGCCGAAATCGACATCAACCCCTTCATCGTCACTGCGGACCAAAATAACACTCGCGCCGTTGACGCAAGGTTTGTGTTAACAAAACCCTGATACTAAATTCACCCTGGCGAAATAGCAGATTACCCGCCTTCCCGTAAAGCCTACGGGAAGGCTTAAACTTCGGAGGAAGCACTATGTCCACCAATTCACGAAATGTCCCGATTCTCAAGATTGCGATCATTCTAATGCTCGCACTTGTCGCTGTCGGCTGTGGTACCCAGATCGAATCCGGCGCCCGCGGCGTCAAGTACTTCAAGTTTGGCGGCGGTACCGAGATGGGGACTATCTATCCGGAAGGCTTCGCGTGGCACATGCCGTGGAACACGATTTATATCTACAAGGTCCAAACACAGGAAGCAAAAGAGACTCTCAAACTACTCACTTCCGACGGCGCAACAGTGTCGCTCGAAGTGTCGGTGTGGTATCGCCCAATTGTTGACAAACTTGATAGTTTGCAGATCACGATTGGACCCAGCTACTTCGATGTCGTAGTCGCGCCTGCTTTGCGTGGCGAGTCACGCTCGATTGCCGGTCGCTATACTCCCGAGGAGCTCTATTCGTCCAAGCGTGAAGAAATCGCCGGACTGATGCTTGCCGCGGTTAAGGAGAAGCTCAAAGACAAATTCGTCGAATTCGAAAGCATCTTGATTCGCGACGTTACTTTGCCGCAACGAATCTCCGAGGCGATTAATGAAAAGCTCGCCGCACAGCAAGAAGCCCAGCGCATGGAGTTCATTTTGCAGAAAGAACAGCAGGAAGCCGAACGCAAGCGCATTGAAGCGCAGGGTATCGCTGACTTCCAGAAGATAGTTTCCGCCGGAATCAACGACAAGTTGCTGGAATGGAAGGGAATCGAGACGACAGAGAAACTGGCGCAGTCGCCGAATGCGAAGATTGTCATCATCGGTAACTCCAGGAACGGACTGCCGCTGATACTGGGACAATAGAGCAAAACAGTTCACTTGGGCTCGGGCGAATCTTCGCATGAAACGACAACGGGTCCAGATTTAGGCAATCTGGATCCGCTTGACGGATCGGCATCACAGATTATCTCGGCACCGCCGGCTTTCTTGTTGTAAAACGTATATGAGTACCTATATTCACTCGCGCTGATGCATCCAGAGATTTTTCATATCGGTCCATTCGCCCTGCGCAGCTTCGGGCTTATGCTCGCATTGTCGTTCTTCCTGGGTATTGTTTACATCCGGATGCGCGCCCTGCGGGAGAGCATCGATGTCAACTTTGTACTTAACCTCGCTTTTGTCGTTATCTTTACCGGTATCATCGGTGCTCGAGTATTCTATGTCATATTCCATTGGTCGGATTTTTCGGATAATCTGTTGTCTTCATTTAATCCGTTTGGTGCGAGCGGACAATTTGGGATTGCCGGACTGAATCTTTATGGCGGTGTCGTCTTTGCAATTGCCGCGACCTTAATCTATGTCAGACTGAAGAAACAACGTCTCTGGCAAGTGATGGATATCTTTGCACCGGCATTGGCCCTGGGGATATTCGTCAGCCGGATTGGCTGTTTTCTCAACGGATGCTGTTTTGGAATGCCGTGTGACCTGCCGTTCTGTGTATCATTTCCTGAAGGATCGATTCCGTATGCGCAGTTTGGCGACGCGCATCTGCATCCGACACAGATCTACTCTTCGCTCTACGGACTGGGGTTATTCTTTTTGCTCCATCGTTTTGACAAAGGGAAGAAGTTCTACGGCGCCACCTTTTCGCTGATGCTAATTATCGAGGCCGTCTTCCGCTTTGCGATCGAATATGTTCGTTATTACGAAGCGGAAATGGAAACGCAGATTGGCGGAGTGACTTTTACCTACAATCACCTGATAGCAGTTGCTCTCTTTGCCTTTGGTTTGGTGCTGTTCTTGATTCTACGCCGAAATAAATCAATAGCCCGAAATTAGTCGCCACTCAATCGTATCGCCGGCCGCCGGCACGAAGTCATTCGCTGCCTTTGGTACAGGCTTATTATTAATGAAGTAAAGCCAATAAGCTGTTTTCGTGCTTTGGACCCCATTGACGCTCTTAACAAATACCCCCATTGATGAACTATCGTACTCCATCGGATATGTCGCCAGAGTCTGTGCAAAGGCCGACCGCTCGCCGTCGGCAATAAGAGAGTACCGCTGCAGAACCTCGCTTCTGTTTCCGCAGGCCTGAATCAGCACAGCAGTCAGCACTAAGACCAGCGTTTTCAGGAAAAAAACTCTCACACTTCGTCGCTTTCACGTTTTGAGAAGAACATCAAGCCGTCATGATGGCGGTATCTCATCTTCTTGAAGAGAGTCTGCGACGGAATATTCTCGACTTCGATTAATGCATAAATGACCAATGCTCCTGATGCCTTCAGTCTCTCCTCGCATACGCGGATCAGCTCTTGCGCAACTCCGTGTTTGCGATAGTCCTTGACTACCGCCAATCGATTAACGCAGCCGCGGCGGCCATCGTAGGAACCGACAACCACACCAATCAACTTGTCATCGACACACGCTCCGATCAGATAATCAGGATTCTCTTCCATCTCGGCGAGAATGTGTGCTTTGCTGTCGCGTCCTTTGGGCTTGACATGCAAACCGCATTCGGTCCAGATGCGAATGATGTCCTCGTAATCTTCCGGGCGGAGGTTCCTGATTTGTATCTTTACAGCCATGGCTTTTGTTTGTCCTGCTGGAATTGCTCACTTGTCTTTTGCGAAAGACGCTGCTTCACCAGATTCAATAAGCCTTCGTACATTTGAAAATCGTTCTTGGCCTCCTCGAGAAGAAGTTGATTAAACTGGCCGCCTTCGATGGCGTAGTAAATCGCCTCTAATCGTTGCTGAAAAGTCTGATCAAACAGAGAAGGCATCGCCAACAAAGAACCGAACGCCGCTGTCTTGGAAACGCGTTCTATCATTCCAGCCGGTCCGTGTTGTTCAATCATCGCCGCCAGAAGCTTGAGTTGCTTGATCGTTTCCAGATAGGCGTTTGCCGGGGGAATCCCCTTGTCAACCATGGTACGGAAGACGGCATCGGTCAAACCTGCAAGTCCGCCGACCAGCAAGGTCTGTTCGCCGAACAAGTCTCCGACAGCCTCGTCATGAAAAGTCGTTTCGTAGATTCCGGCTTTTCCAGCGCCAATCGCGTCGGCCAGAGCCAGTCCGATCGGTTTTGCAGTGTCGGAAACATCTTGTCCGATCGCAAGAAAACAGGAAAGCCCGGTTCCGTTGAGATAGGTCTCACGCAGGTCTCGGCCGGGACCATGCGGCGCAACAAGTATCACGCCGTGGTTTTCACAGAAGGCAATATTCTGAAAATGGAAATTCGATCCGTGCAAGAGGACGAATATGCGATGTACCTCATCGGTGGCAAAGTATTCTTCGTAGATTGCAGGTTGTTCGTGGTCAGGAATGGCGAAAATGATTACGTTGAATTCGGATAGATCGGAAAGCTCACCGGTCTTCACACTCTCTTTGACAGCGACATTACGAGATGTGCTCTGCTGACGGAGAAGCACCGTCACATCACAGCCGGAATCGCGCAAATTGAGAGCAAATGCGCGACCTTGCGAGCCATAGCCCACGACCGCAATGCGCTGATCTTTCAACACACTGCGGTCGCAGTCTTGGGAATGATATACCTTCAGTTCAGACATCAAAGAGTGAGATCTTTGAGAGTGAAGATCGGTTCAAACTTGATGTTCTTGGCAGCGAAGGCTTCGCTTCCGCCCTGAAGTCGATCAACTAATGCGATCACCTTGACAACTTCACAACCGGCTTCTTCCAGCGCTTCAATCGCTTTGAACGACGATGAACCAGTAGTGACGACATCTTCGACCACCACGACGCGCATCCCTTTGCGTAACGGTCCTTCGATACGCTTTTCGCGGCCGTGACCTGATTTCTCCTTGCGGATGATCAAGCCTGCCAGCGGTTTCTTTGATTCATAGGACAAAGTCGCAACACCGCCAATAATCGGATCGGCACCGAGTGTCAGTCCGCCGATTGCGTCGACTTTCTCACCGTCGACCATTTCCAGAATTACTCGCGACAGATAGTTGAGTCCCTCCGGCATCAGCGACAGCAGTTTGCCGTCGATGTAATAGGTTGATTTTTGCCCGGATGACAAAATGAAATCGCCGTGGACTACGGCATGCTTGTTAACCAGCTCCAAGAGCTTTGCCTTAAGTGATGATTTGTATTCAGACACATATACTCCTTCGTGGAGCAGGGAATATAGGCGGGATGGCCGGTGAAGTCAAGGTGCTGCGATTATTCGTAGCGAAGGGACTCAATTGGATTGAGATTCGATGCTTTTACCGCCGGGAATAGTCCAAATACGACGCCGACCAAAAAGGCAAAGAAGAAAGAAAGGAATATTGAATTGGGGGCAATACTGGTATTCCAAGTCGCGAATTTCGCCAAGGCAAAGCTGGCGCCAATTCCGAGCAGAATTCCAATTATTCCGCCGATCAGAGCAATTGAAACCGCTTCAATCAGAAATTGATAACGGATGTCGCGTTTGCGCGCACCGATGGCGATGCGAATTCCGATTTCGCGAGTACGTTCTGTAACCGAGACCAGCATGATATTCATGATTCCGATTCCGCCAACGAGCAGAGAGACTGCTGCGATCGAGGCCAGCAGCGTCGTTAGAGTTTTCGAAGCTTCCCCGAAGGTGCTTAGCATGTCAAGTTGGCTGCGAATCGAGAAATTGTTTGCCTCGTCAGGTCGCAGTTTGAGGTATTTACGCAGCACGCCTTCGACTTCGAGGGCGGCTGGATCCATGGATGCTATATCTGGTATTTTAATAGAAATCTGCGAGACCCGTTCAGTCCCAAACAGGCGCTTCTGCGCTGTTTCGATCGGAACGATTACCGTGTTGTCGGGGTCGCCCCAACCTTCGCCCTTGCTTTTGAGAACACCGACGATCTCGAAATTGACCCCTTTGATCTTAACTTGCTCGCCCACGACATTGCCGTCTCCGGGAAAGAGAGTTTCGCGCACCTTTTCGCCAATGATGCAGACTCTGGCACGGCGGGCGTTGTCGCTATTCGTGAAGAACTCACCTTGGGATACCGGCGAATTGCGCACCCATTCATAGGCTGGCTCGGTTCCGCAGATCTGCGAATAGGTTACTTGGTTGCCGAATTTGACTTGTGTGTATTGGTAGAACTCGGGGACGACGGCCTCAACCGACTTGCACTGTTCCCGGACAGCTTCAACGTGTTCGTGCTTGAACTCAACGGTGTTTCCGGCAGCGCGATTCATGTTGGGACCGGAGGCTCCGGGGCGTACCGTCAGAATATTCGTTCCAAGCTGTTGAATCTGTGTTTCGACGGCCTGCTTGGCACCTTCACCAAGGGAGATCATTGTAATTACCGCGCCGACGCCGATGATAATACCGAGCATCGTAAGCACCAGGCGCACTCGATTAGCAAGCAGTGAATTCAACGCTACAGCAAATGATTCCGAGAAATCCATACTCTTCTTACGTACCAATAAAAGGTTACGACTCATCATTGTTTGGACAACGATGGCCAGTCAAAACCTGTGAGGAAACAATATAGATGATTCGATGAGGGATTGCTATGGTAAGTCGAAAAAAGCTATCTGAAGAAGAAATTGTTGCCCGTCTGGGTGATGTCCCGGGCTGGGGTTATATCGACGGACGACTGCGTTCGCAGTTTCAGACGCTAAATTTCAGCAATGGAGTGACTTTCGTCAATCAGATCGCCCGAATTGCCGACGATCTCAATCACCATCCGGATGTGCTCTTAACATATCCGCGCGTGACAATTGATATCTATACTCACGATGTCGGCGGTCTGACGGAGTTCGATTTCACTCTGGCGAAGAAGATATCCGCGCTGTTAGAGTGATGCCCGCATCTTCCAACAGCCAGAAAGTTTCTACTTTCCGCTCGGTTCAGGTACTTCTTCCGTAATACCGGCCAGGCGCTTGGCCATTTCGACTTTCTCATCGACCTTGCCATAGGAACGAATCATTAACTTTGCGCCGTCAGGCGACCCGCCGCCATGCATACAGCCGGGGACACCTGCTCCGATTGTCGCCCACTCGACCAAGCGCGCAGCCTTCAGACGCGATTCAGCAGAAGAGCGCGCCGCCATGTATTTCTCGATGAGGTGACCGTATTTCGTAGACTTGAAGTCCTTATATGAAGGTATGCAGCCCGTTTCGGCGATGCCGCCTGCGATGTCCTGTGCGAGCCGAGAGGTCTCATATGGAAGGGTCGCAACCAACACCTTGTTGACATTTGATAGTAGCTGGTCGCTCAACCACACACCAGACGGGTGCTTTTTTCCCATTGCTGCTGCAGCGATACCCATTCCAAAGGTCGTCTCGTTATTAATCTGCATCTGAATGACTTTGTCTTTGAATACTTTCGAATTCAATCCGTTGGTGCGGGCGGTTAGAAGCGCCGCGCCGATTTTGACATCCCCTTGTCCGGCGACACAACCGCCGATAGCGGCGCGATAGTTGCAGATGAAGTTCAGCACCGCTGCCTGGGCAAATTTGTACTCGCCCGCCATAAACACGCGTTCATTCGGGATGAAGACGTCTTCAAACAACAAGAAAGCCTGCGTGATTCCGCCCTCCTGGACTGCTGAATCAAAACCATCTTCATAGTCGCGGCCATCGCTGGGATGGCGGGTTTCGACAATCGTGAGGTTCTCGGCATCGCGCGGCACAACAAAAGAGACAGCGTAATCGGCATCGTGTTCAGAATAGCCTGATCCGGGCAGGACAAAGATCGCGTTTGCGGCAGCAACTCCGCAGATCATTACCTTGGCGCCGCGCACGACAATACCGTCGGGCCGTCTTTCGACAATTCGCAGGAAATAATCGGGATCGCTTTGTTCGGCGACGCCTTTGGCGCGGTCGCCTTTGGGGTCGGTCAGGGCGCCGGAGATAGTGATATCGCGTTTTTGGGCGTCGCGTAACCACTCCCGGATGCGAAGATGGTAGTCAGTACCCATCTCCTTGTCGATGTCATAGGTCACGGCATACATTGAATTGAACGCGGTCCAGCCGACGCAACGTCCGCCGGTACAAGTGCCGGTCTTCTGAAACATCGTTCGTTTCAAGCGGCTATTGGCCCACATATCTTCGGGGCTTTGGATCAGAGAGAGATAGCGCGACACCGGTTCGCCAGTTAAGCTCGAAATTGTCGTGAATACATCCCGCAAGCTGGGATCGGCTGTCAACTTGAAGATTTGCCCATGACCTTCGACTGTCCGCTTGGTTGCCGGGTGCGTGGTGACGTCTTCAATTAATTCATCAAACTTGTGGATATTTGGTCGCATACGTTTGAGTGATGCGATATAATCTTCGTACGACCTGACAGCCATGGCGAGCTCCTTAGTAGCAGTTTACCCCCTATAGTAGATAGTTCGGTAGAAATTAGCTAAAATCGAGCAGAAAGCAATGCCGATTTGCTGTTTATCCGCAATTCCAAGAAACCCAAAAAAATCGCGGCGGGCTTGCAGCGCCGCCGCGATGGTTATAATACCCGGGTGATGTCGAGAATTACTTCATCATCACCATCTTACGGGTTTCTGTCGCTCCGCCCGCAGTCATCTTGTAGAAATAAATGCCCGATGACACTTGCGAGCCGGACTGGTTGCGTCCATCCCAAACGACGGAATGTTCTCCGGCCGCCTGTGCGGAACTAACGAGTGTTTTCACTCTTTCGCCCAGGACGTTAATGATCACCAACTCGACGTTGGTAGCTTCCGAGAGAATGTACTTAATGGTTGTGGTCGGATTGAATGGATTTGGATAATTCTGCGCCAACTCAAAAGCTGTCGGCAGCGGCGAGGTCTTGGTAATCGGTTCGCCGACTTCCTCGGTTTCGCCCTCCGCTACTATAAAAGACGAACTCGCGCCGACGCAGAAATTGTCGAAGTTGCTATTCGCACGGCTATAGCCGATACCCACAGGTCCGCTTGGCGCTGAACCGAAGTTGTATGAGCCTAGCGTGGCGCCGTTCACCTTGAGTGTGGTATTACCGGTTGCGGTAACGACAACTTCCACATCGTACCAAGTTGCGGTTGCGATAGCGGAACTGAACGTGGCGCGTGCAGTATTTTTGCCGGAGACGCGCGAATAAATTATCCAGCGATCCGTAACATCATTGCCTTCAATAAAACGATAGTTCTTGGCATCGATATAGTTGAAGATGATGCGGGCGTTGCGATTGGTACGCCCCGTATTCATCCTCACTTGACAGCTGATTGTCGGATTAGTAAAGGAACCGAACGGGGAAGTGCGCTTGGATTCCAGCGTCGTAGAATTGCCAGTTACGATTCCGCCGGAAACAGTCCAAGTACCGGTGCTGTTCACCCAGTTGGTGATATTGTTGTCGTTGAAGTCATCACACTGCTGTGCAGGCGGTGTGCTGACGGTGATGTATCCCGTCTTGGTTTCTCCGTCGGAACCGCAGGCGTTGGTTGCCGTCAGCGTAACCGTGTAAGTACCGGGATTTGTGTACGAATGAACTGGGCTGGAAGATGTTGATGTCCCTCCGTCGCCAAAAGTCCATGCGTATGTCAACGGCGCTGTACCCGTCGACGAATTCGTGAACGTCACCGAAAGCGGGGCACTGCCGGAAGTCGGCGTGCCGCTGAAATTGGCTACCGGCGCCGTGCATCCACCACCGGAATTGACACCGTTGTAGGCATTAACTCGGCCCACACCCAGTTTTCCGGCATAGGCGGAGTTGCACGAAAGGCCATCAATCGGATCCGCAGTGGTATACAGCTGATCACGCACTTGCGTCGCTGTCCAAGTCGGGTTCTTTGACCAGATCAGCGCGGCGACCGAAGCCGCAATAGGTGTAGCCATCGAAGTGCCATCCAATGTCGCAACATAATCGTTGGCGGCATCGGCGTGGTCGTGATACGAACTTAGAATCGCCACGCCCGGAGCCGAAATCTCGACCCAGGTGCCGTAGCTGGAGAAGCTGGCTCGGCAATCATTTTGATCGGTCGCGGCAACGGCGATGATATCCGTCCGCGCCGTCATGTAGTCTGAAGTCTGATTATTGGCGTTGCCGGCTGCCTTGAAAATCATTCCGCCGGCATTCAGGAAATAGGTGATGGCAACATCAATACCGCCGGAGTTTGAAGCGCCCCACGAGCAGGAAGCGATCTTCGCACCGTTGTTAGCGGCATAATAGAATGCTGAAGCCGCAAAGTCCATGCGAACGTATCCGGCTTCCTGACCGAGATATGAGGCCGAGTAGCCAATACGCAGGGCCATAACCTTCACGCCATTGGCAGTCGGCTGCAATGTACCATTTCCCCAGCCACCGGCAGCAGCGCACGACGCATAGCCGTTGTTGTTGATAGCGCCGACATTGCCTGCGCAATGTGTGCCATGGCCGTTGAAGTCGCGCGGATCATTGTCGGCGGTTGCGCAGTCTTCGCCGGTCCAACATCCGGTCAGACCGGTAACGAAATCGTATCCGACCCAGTCATCGACGTAGCCGTTGCCGTCGTCGTCGACGCCGGCCGTACCGTTCTTTTCGGCAAGGTTGATCCACATGTTGCCGTCGGCCGCAGTCGGGGTCGTCGAGGACGCCGCCGAGCCGCCAAGATCTTTGTGGTAGTAACGAACACCGGAATCCATTACGGCTACGATTACACCGGGATCACCGGACTCGATGTCCCAGGCTTCCGGAGCATCGATATCTTTATCATTTGACGCCTGATTCAGATGCCACTGTTCCGGATCATAAAATCCATCGTTGGGAGTGGCATAGAGAGCATGAATTCCGATCGGCTCAACCGATTCCACCATCGGGTTGTTGCGGAATTCCGCCATGACATCTTCGAGCTTGTGCCCGCTCTCAAATTTGATCACATGATAGCGCGAAAGGTCAAGAATTTCGCCTCTGACGGAAATCGGTGTGGCGCCGGGGAATTGTTCGCGCATCTGCGCGACTTCATACTGGCGCGACAGTGCGTCGATTCCGGCATTACCAATGGCGACGATTCCCAGTGCCGTCTGTGTCTGGCTGATTTTGCCAACTTCCGGCTTGAATTTTACAACGAACTCGTCAGGGACATAGCCGACAAAGTCGGGGACATCGGGACGAACGACATTGGCGACCTGGACGTCCGCCAGTGCCAGAGCGGCGAGTACTGCGATCAGCCCGAGAGCGATAACGAAAGTGCGTTTCATCAATTTGCATCCTCCACGTTTTCCGTGTCATCGTGTGGTAGACTCTAATTCTGTACTGGATGATTTCCCCCTTGCAAACAGGGGCATGCGAGCGAAGTTCTTACGGGTTTCCCACCTCCTTTTTCATTATTACCGCAAGCAACAAAACCGCCGTGACTGTCACGGCGCGGCAAGGCGATAGTAATAAGCCGTTCATCGACTGCAATTCGAGCCTTGTTACAAGTGTCTAAATCTGGACCCGTTGCCGGGGTGTTTTTTGTGAATTGGTTGAATACGAGCTTATTAACATCGACAAAGAATGTCAAGATGTTTTTTGGACGATGAGACTTTCGCACACTTTTGAAACCGCAGACATCAGGTGTGGACATCTCCTCTCGACATTCCTATATTCCCACCCCATGACTTTTGCATTCACGCTCACCGCCAATTCCGGCCGCGCTCGCGCCGGCGAGTTAATTACTCCCCACGGCATGGTACAAACTCCGATCTTTATGCCGGTCGGAACTGCAGCTTCGGTCAAGACCCTCGATGCCGACGATCTCCGCATGGTCGGTGCGCAGATTATCCTGGGCAACACCTACCACCTCTACCTGCGGCCCGGACTCGACATTATCCGTGATGCCGGCGGACTGGCGCGCTTCAACGGTTGGCGAGGGCCGACCTTGACTGACTCTGGCGGGTACCAAGCTTTCTCGCTCAAGGAACTTCGTAAGATCAGTGACGACGGAATCCAATTCCGATCGAACATTGACGGTTCGGCGCATTTGTTTACTCCCGAGTCGACCGTTGATGTCCAAGTCGCCCTCGGCGCTGATATCATTATGCCGCTCGATGTGTGTATCCAGTATCCCTGCACCCATGCTGACGCCGACCGCGCCGAACGTCAGACCTTGCGATGGGCTGAACGCCAGAAGAAGCACTGGCTGGATATTGTAGGGCAGGTCTCACAGAGACCTGCCAATATTGATAGCTCTTGTCCAACCGTAGGCAACTTTGCTCCGACTTTGTTCGGTATTGTTCAGGGTTCGATTTATCCTGACTTGCGCGAGCGTTCTGCCCATGCCTTGGTCGATCTGGATTTTCCTGGCTATTCGATTGGAGGCCTTTCCGTCGGGGAGCCAAAGTCGGAGATGTTTCCATTACTTGAATTGCTGGATGGTATCCTGCCGGAGAACAAACCGCGGTACCTGATGGGAGTCGGGACGCCATCCGACTTAGTTCTAGCCATAGAGCGTGGTGTTGATATGTTTGATTGCGTGATGCCGACTCGCAACGCCCGCAACGGCACGGCGTTTACCAGATTTGGCAGGTTGAATGTCAAACTGGCACAGTATTCCTGTGATTATCGGCCGATTGATGAAGCTTGCGAATGTATCTGTTGTCGGAACTATTCAAGAGCCTATCTTCGCCACCTGATAAACGTCGCCGAAATAGCGGGCATGAGGCTCTTGACAATACATAACCTTCATTACTATCTTAGCTTAGTCCGCTCGGCACGTCTGGCGATCCTCGAAAATGCGTTCACTGAATTCAAGGAGAGCTTTTTCAAACTCTATAAGGATGAAGCCGACAGCGTATAATACTCTCGGAGGAGTAAATAAATGGATTTTCTATTAATGGCCGCTCCCCAAGGTGGGGAGGGTGGCGCAGGCAGTATCTGGGGTATGGTTCTGCCATTCGCTCTCATGATTCTGGTTCTCTATTTTCTGATGATTCGCCCCCAACAGAAGCGCCAGAAAGAGCACACCAAGATGCTTAGCGAACTTAAGAAGGGCGACCGGATCATAACCACTGGCGGAATGTACGGTACCATCTTTGGGTTCTCCGAAGATGAGAGTAAGATTATCATCAAAGTTTCCGATGAAGTCAAAATGGAGTTCCTTAAGTCAGCTATAGCGCAGAAAGTTGCCTAAACGTGGCCCGGCAGAAGATTGTCATATATGGCGATGAAGTTCTGCGCGAAATGTGCACGCCGGTGAAGGAGATCACTCCGGAACTCAAGGAGTTCATTGAGGAGATGTTTGTCACCTTGCGCCGTGTCAAGGGAGTCGGACTATCTGCTCCCCAAGTTGGAGTAACCGAGCGTTTTTTTATCCTGGATCTCGAAGCGGTTGAGTTGGAGCATGACAAAGTGGTCATGATCAATCCCGAAATCCTGTCGACCTCGGGTGAGCAGTGCGGAGAGGAAGGCTGTTTGTCCTTCCCGGGTTTGTTCGTGGAAGTCTCTCGCGCCAATGAAGTCGTTTGCCGCTATGCCGACTTGGATGGGAAGCAGAAAGTAGTCCGTGCGGAAGGTTTGTTTGCCCGAGCTATCCAGCACGAGACTGACCATCTCAACGGCGTTTTGTTTATAGATCATATAGACCCGGTGGAGCGTGAAATGCTCTCCGGGAAGTTGAAAAAAATAAAGGTATCCTAATACAAAGAATAACCACTGGATGCGGTTGGTCTTCTTCGGTACGCCCAGGTTCGCGCAAATCGCGCTGGAACGGCTATTGCGGTCGCGACATCAAGTTGCGGCAGTCGTGACAGTTCCTGATAAGCCGACTGGACGGGGAAGAAAACAGACACCATCAGAGGTCAAAGAATTTGCTTTGAGCAAAAACCTCGAGGTCTTGCAGCCGGACAAATTGACTGACGCGGGATTCCTGCGACGCATCGGCGAAATTGCCGCCGAACTCTTTGCAGTCGTTGCATTCCGAATCCTGCCGGAAAAGCTATTCGCATTACCGCGCCATGGCGCGATAAATCTGCATGCCTCCCTGTTGCCGCGCTATCGCGGCGCCGCCCCGATCGAACGGGCAATAATAGACGGCGCCTCGAAAACCGGAGTCACGACATTTCGCATCGCGAAATCGGTCGACACCGGCGGCATCTTGCTCGCTCGCGAAGTCTCGATCGGTCCTTATGAGACCTACGAAGACCTCTACCCGAAGCTCGCTGACATCGGCGCAAACCTGCTCGTCGAGACTATCGACGGCCTTGAGGACGGTGGGCTTAGCCCCGTCCCGCAGGATGATACGCTGGCGTCACCCGCTCCCAAAATCACACCCGCCGACAGTCCCATCGACTGGTCCCGTCCAGCCATTGCAATCGTCAATCAGATTCGTGGCCTCGCCGGTTCCGCTGATGCATATACTGTCCTCGACGGGAAACGTCTCAAAATCCTCCGCGCCGCTTTGTCGGAACAGGTCAATGGGACCCACGTTCCCGGCGAGATTATTGCGGCAGACAAATCTCATGGCCTGATCGTGGCATCAGGCGCCGGCGCTGTCCGGTTGGTCGAGGTTTGTCTCGAAGGCAAAAAACGGATGGACTCAAATGCGTTTCTCAATGGTGTGCGGCTTACGCCGGGTGTTCGGCTGATCTCCGCATCCTGACAACTGTCAGGAGCAGTACATTGAAAAAAGAAATCATCGTCAACGTCGGCGAGCACGAGACTCGTATCGCCGTCACCGAAGACGACAAACTGGTCGAGCTGCACGTTGAGCGCGCCGACTCCGAACGCATGGTCGGCGACATGTACAAGGGCCGCGTCACGGGAATTGTCCAGGGTATGCAGGCCGCCTTCGTCGACATCGGCATGGAAAAAGCCGCCTTCCTCCACATCTCTGACATCAGCCTTGAATCCGATTCAGCGGCGCGCTACGATATCGACGCCGAAGAGGAAGAGGTCAATGCCGAAGTCACCCGGCGTCACAAGTACGAGAGCATCGAAGCGATCCTCAAGGTCGGTCAGGAATTGGTCGTGCAAATCATCAAGGAACCGATCAGCACCAAGGGTCCGCGCGTTACCAGCGACTTGTCGCTGCCGGGACGCTATTCGGTCCTCGCGCCGGGGTCGAACTACATTCGCGTTTCCAAGCGCATTATTAACTTTGCTGAACGGCGCCGTCTACGCCGGCTGGTGTATGATGTCAAGCCGGAAGGGGTCGGCATCATTGTTCGCACCGAAGGCGAAGGCCGGACAGAGAAAGAGTTCACCAACGACATTCGCCGTTTGCTGAAGATCTGGTACAAAGTCAAGACCAAGGCCGATCGCGCGCGGCCGGGGACGTTGCTGCACAAGGAAGAGTCGATGACCTCGTCGGTCATGCGCGACGTTTTCACCAACGATGTCGACCGCCTGATTGTCGACGACAAAGACATCTTCCGTGACACCATGAAGTATGTCAAGTCGATCGATCCGGAATTGAAGAACCGCATTGAGCTGTATGAATCCGATGTGCCGGTATTCGACACCTACAATATCGAACCGGAAATCGACAAGATGATCGACCGCAAGATCTGGTTCCGCAAGGGCGGCTACTTGATCATCGATCACACCGAAGCCCTCACGACCGTCGACATCAACTCCGGCCGTTTCGTCGGCACGAAAAAGGATCCGGAGAATATGATCCTGCAGACCAATCTCGAGGCCGCTCACGAAGCTGCACGCCAGATTCGCCTGCGCGATATCGGCGGCTTGATCATTCTCGACTTCATTGACATGTACTCGCATGCCAATCGCAAAGTTCTGTTCGAGGAATTCAAGAGTTGTTTCGACAACGACCGAGCCAAAAATTCGATTCTTCCGGTGAGCGATTTCGGCCTAATCGAAATGACCCGCGAACGCACCAAGCCGTCGATCATGTACACGCTGTCCGAATCGTGTCCAACCTGTCACGGTTTTGGCCGCATCATGTCGAAGGAAACGATGGCGATGAAGGTCGAACGCTGGTTTATGCGCGCCAAGGTCGCCAAGGCCGGCAAGCGCTACCAAGTGCGCTTCCATCCCGATGTCGCCAAGTTCATGATGAACGAGGATGTCAACCGCATCAAGGAAATCGAAAAAGCCCACCGCTTCAAAATCGAGATGGTCGCCGATGAACTCTTGGCACAGGATGATTACCGCATCATCGACATGATCGAGGATGTGGACATCACTGCGTTGTATCAGGGGGTACGGCCGTAGGGGGGCGGACTTGTTCGCTGTCCGCACAATCATTACGCAACAGTCATCAAACTACTGACATTACGAAGCTGTCATCCCGGCGAAAGCCGGGATCCAGCTTTAGTGTCCGCCAATCTCACCATTCATTCAGACTTGCTTCGTCTGTCAACCGATGCTATACTAATTTGACTATCTTCAATGGGAGTGTGGATACACCAAAGGGAAATTGAATGACAATGAAGTTACGGAAAGTGGCTTTCCTGTTTATCGCTGTGTGCACCGCAATTGTTTGTGCAATCCATACCGATGCCGCCGCCCGTACTTGGACGCTCTCGGAACTGGACACGCTTTCGAGTCGCGAGTGGCTCTGGATTGATGCGAAGTACCAAGAGCCGATTTCAGAATACTACACAGAGACTGATCGCCCCGATAAACTACCGGTACGATCTCGATACATTGCTCCGAAGTACCCGAAGGAGGCATCGAAAACGGGTGCAGAAGGATCGGTCTGGGTAAAGATACTCATCGACGAGAAGGGAAAAGTAAGAGTCGCACGCATTCTGGAAGATTCCGGTACGGACGTTGGATTTGAAGAAGCAGCACTGTCAGCAGCTATTAAATCTACATGGAAACCAGCCATCAAAAATGGCAAGCGTGTCCCAATCTGGGTCACTTACGAGTCTGCCTTTTACTTGAACATAACCGACGACGGAAGACCGATTCGGCAAATAGAGCGTTGGCACTGGTCAGCTCGTGCGGACGAAGTGTCACTCAATTCCGGATACGATTGGCAAAAACCGGCAGAGGAAGACGGTCCGGACATGGACGAATTCATCGAAGTTGAGAACAGACCGGAAAAAGTAAAGGATGGGTTCATCAGTTATCCGGAAGAAGCGAGAAAGGCCGGGATGGACGGAAGCGTTTGGGTAAAAGTGTTGATTAGCCGCAGCGGACAGGTTGCCCAAGCGATGGTCGTCAAGGAGTCGGGATGTGAATGCGGCTTTGAGGAAAGTGCCCTTTGGGGTGCGATTAACTGTAAATGGAAACCTGCGACGTTTGAAAATCAGCCATTGGCACTCTGGGTGACTTATGAAATCAAGTTCGTATTGAAGCATTAGGCCATAGGTGGTGGACTCTACAAAGAAGAATACTTAAAGAAGAATATTTGCGGCGATCGTCAATTTGACCGCCATCTGTTGGACCATGCAATCTTGTCCACAACTATCTCGTCACCCGGCACTCCCAGACACTATCCGCTACTTGAATCCATTCCTGCGAATCGAGTCTCGCAGGTGCGCTGAACGTAGATTCTACTTTTCTAAGCACGACTGACGAATCGCGCACAATCAGAGAGTATGAGTCGACCTTCTGATTGCCACCAAGCTTGAGATTGTATTCACCCCTTGACAGTCGCAATGTGCATTCGCCGGCGGCAGGTCCAAATGCCGTGAGGCACATGGTAGGTGCTTTCGGCTTGCCAAGACTGATTGTCACGGTTGAGGAATCGAGATTGGTTTTGACAGGAAGAGTGTAGTTCGTGCACTCAAAGAAACCTTGGAAGAACCGAACGGTCACTTCCGTGCTGTCGGCGTCCAGCGTGCGTGCCTTCGCAATCCAGAAAGTTACAGATTCGGGATCGATTACAATCTTGGCGCCATTCGTGGCGAGTAGGGGAGTCAGCATCAACCCGACAAGGAGTAGAAACAAAAATCGATTCACGTTCACCTCGCAAAGTATGTTGTATCAACAATACAATCCGGCGGCGAGTCTATTCCCTCAATGTCAGCGTTACTCCACCCTTATCCCTACCACCTCCGGTCGATTCCCCGACCGCAGCGGCGGTCCCCAGGTGCCGGCGCCGCAGGAAGTGTAGAGGTTGTAGCGTCCATCAGTATACAGCCCATAATCAAGGCCATTGTATACACGCTTCGTGATGTAGTTAAACGGCCACATCTGTCCGCGATGAGTATGCCCCGCCAACTGTAAGCTGACGCCAGCCTTCTTCATGATCTCAACAAAGCGCGGCTCATGAAAGAGTACGACACTCGGCTGCGCCGGATTGATCTGCTCAACAATTGAATCCAGCTTCGCGGAGTTTCCGATAGTGAGATAGTCTATTCCCACCAACTGTACTCCTTCGAGATCGACAATCTCATCGCGCAGAATCCGCACATTGGTGTTTTGCAGAGCATCAAACGATTTCTGCAATCCCACATAGGTCTCATGATTGCCGGTGATGAAGTAGACGCCCAGTGGCGCCTGAATTTGATTCAGCGGTTCGACCAGATGACTCAAGTCCTCACCCGCGCCGTCGAATAAGTCGCCGGTGATCACCACGACATCCGGCTTGGCGCTGTTGATGAGGTTTACGACCTTCTGCGCAAATCCGGATCGATTGATCGCGCCGAGATGAATATCCGAAGCCTGGACAATCGTGCGGCCTTTCCATTGCTCCGGAAGATTCTCGATTTGGACCGAGACATTTTTCAACACCGGATTCGCCGCATTCCAGAATCCATAGAGCGAGAACAACAGTGCGACGATGTAAATCGGCGCGGTTATCCAGACCGTGCTGACGTTCACTCCGATTGCCTTCACGACAAGGAACGCAACCCAACACAGGACAGTCGCCATCATCAAATACAGAAAGATGCCGAGCCAACCGGCGGAGATGACATAAAAGAAGCGCGTGACAACATTTTCGTGCGTGTGAACGAGCATTGACGTGATGATGAAGCTGAATGCCAGCGGCAGCATTGCGCCAAGCAGTATCTTGCGTAGTGGACCCGGTCCAATTTGGAAGAACTTGACGAGTGAGAGGAGAATTCCCGCGTGGGAGGCGGCGACAATCAGTGAAGCGATGGTGACGAAGACAAAGAAGCTGATTCTCATGGTCTCTATGGTACGCGAATATTCTTAATATCGAAAGTTGTCCATGATTTTTCTTCCAGACGAGCGGAGCAATCATCGCGAGACGGACGGCGAACGGCTGAAATTCGTCTCCGTCTGCCTGTCGCCTTAACTGATGGCTCGCAACAATTTAACCAAAATACGACAAAATAAATGTTGACAAATGTGGTCTTTGCCGATAATGTATTGTATGCAACCACAAGTCTTCCTCTTTAATTTTTAGGGTCAATGCATTTCGTAAGAGAATCAAGCCAAAGAAATTTATCAGGAGACGAGGCGCAATAGTGCGCAACAATCATTGTTTACCCGCGAACGCCGCGTAGTTGCCATCGCTGCCAATTCGCCGGTAAACCAAACAGGAGAGAGAAATGAACATCTTTGTAGGCAATCTGTCACGTCAGGCAACGGAAGAGGATCTTCGTCAGGCGTTTTCGAGCTTCGGCAATGTAGCCAAGGCCACCATCATTAAAGACAAGTTCTCGGGCGAACCCCGTGGATTCGGCTTTGTTGAAATGGCGACCAAAGAGGAAGCAATGGCTGCTATCGCCGGCATGAACGGCAAGGAACTGCTTGGTCGTACCCTCAACGTCAACGAAGCCCGTCCGCGTGAAGCGGGTGGCGGCGGCGGCGGTTCTCGTGGTGGTGGCGGTGGTGATCGTCGCGGTGGCGGCGGTGGCCGTGGTGGTTTCGGCGAGCGTCGCGATTACGGCGGCGGACGTCGTAACGGATAACATCCGCACCTGACAGCATTGCGGTGTTATCGTCCGCTGCAATGAATGCCTAATAAATAAGTCGATATGCGCCGCCCGGCTCAACCGGGCGGCGTTTTTTGTTGGGAGGCAATATGTCTTGTCAACGCTCTCTTTTGAAGTACGCGCATTTGCTTCAAACACATCTGGACCTGATGCAAGACCAGTAACGGTATCGTGCATGTGAACCACTTCACGTGCAATTGAATTCCGCAAATCACTACATTTCCGATTGGAATCGCCAATTGGGTTAAGACCTATTCAGTCTTGCTTTTACGTTCGCATTCAGAATAGTCCCAAAAATAGACAAAAAAGTTTCTTAATTACTTGACTAATTATGTCCGATAATGTAGGATGTACACTGTTGACATTGTGAAAAATGTCACTTATTGTGAGTAGGCGCTATGACTGATCGCAGCTACATCTCGTTCGACAAACGCATCGTCATTTTTGCCGGCGCTTATGGCTCCGGCAAGACCGAGGTTGCGGTCAACTATGCCATCCAATTGGCGCAGCACTCCGAGGACCCCATTAGCATCATTGATCTCGACATCGTAAATCCCTATTTCCGTTCGCGCGAGGCCGCCCTTGAGATGGAAACCTACGGCATTCGCCCGATCAATCCACTGGGCGAGCAAACCTTCGCCGACCTGCCGATTATCGTTCCACAAATACGCGCCTCGATCGAAAGCAGTTCGGGACGGGTGATTATCGATGTCGGTGGGGATGATCTGGGAGCGCGAGTATTGAGTTCAATGCACGACGCGCTGGAGAATGCCCAATACGAGTTTCTGATGGTGCTCAACGCCAACCGGCCGTTTACCTCGACTGTCGACGGGGCACTCAAGATGATGCACGATATCGAAACCTCGGCGCGATTGAATTTCACTGGAATCGTCTCCAACACGCACCTGATCGGTGAGACCACACCGCAGACCATTCTCGATGGAATTAAGCTGGCGCAGGCCGTCGCTGCTCGGGCTGAAATACCGTTGGTGTTTGCAAGCGGGATGGATGAAGTGATAGCCAAACTTGAAAACCTGAATATATCAGTGCCGCTGTTTTCACTTTCACGACGCATGCTGAAGCCGTGGGAGCACGCAAGCAGCACGGCAAAAAACCATTAGGCGAAGGCTGGACAAGGAAACTTATGCCGGGTGTCATCATAGATAAGAACTACTGCAAAGGCTGTGAACTTTGCGTCAAAGCCTGTCCGCAGAAGATTCTCTCGATGTCCAAGGACATTACCATGCGCGGATATTTCTATGCCTTGATGCACGATCCTTCGCGCTGTATCGGCTGCCAACTGTGCGCGATTACCTGTCCTGATGCGGCGATAACTGTCAAGATGCACGGCACGCGCTTCGTGCTGTACGAATATTGAGGCTGACATGACGCGAATATTAATGAAAGGCAATGAAGCCATCGCCGAAGCCGCTATCCGCGCAGGCGGTGTCCACTACTTTGCCTATCCGATAACTCCGCAGAGCGAAGTCGGCGAATATTTGGCTAAACGCCTACCCGAAGTTGGCGGAGTGTTTGTTCAGGCCGAATCTGAAGTCGCTGTCGGCAACATGCTGTTTGGCGCGGCTTCAACCGGCAAGCGGGTGTTCACTTCGTCTTCCAGTCCGGGCGTGAGTCTGATGCAAGAAGCGATATCTTACATGGCCGGAGCGCAGTTGCCGGTGGTGATTATCAATATCATGCGCGGAGGTCCAGGGCTTGGCGGAATTCTTCCAGCGCAGTCGGATTACTTTCAATCCACCAAGGGTGGTGGGCATGGCGACTATCGATTGCTCGTTCTCGCTCCGGCAAGTGTGCAGGAAGCCGTGGATTTGACGATGTTGGGATTTCACCTTGCCGACAAGTACCGCAACCCGGTACTCGTTATCGGCGACGGCATGATTGGCCAGATGATGGAGCCGGTGGAATTTCCGGACAAGTACGACGAACCGGAATTGCCCGCAAAAGATTGGGCGATCACCGGGGCGAAGGGACGCAAGCCGTTGATCACGAAGTCGCTGTTCCTTGACCCTTACGCGCTCGAACAGAACAACATCGTAATTCATGCAAAGTACGAGCAGATGAAGGTGAACGAGATTCGCTTTGAACTATACAAAGTTTCCGCCAAGAATCGCATGCTGATCGTCTCTTATGGCACCATGGCACGTATTTGCCAGACTGTCATCGATGATCTTGAAAGAGAAGGCGTCAGCATAGGCTTATTGCGGCCGATCTCGCTATGGCCATTCCCGGAGATGCAGATTCGCACCGAGGCTGCCAAGGCTAACATCGAGCGTGTCCTGACAGTCGAGATGAGCATGGGACAAATGGTCGAGGATGTTGACAAAGCCGTGCAGGGCAAGAAGCCGGTTGACTTCTTCGGTCGTACCGGCGGTATCGTCCCTGCTCCGGAAGAGGTCCGCGAGCGCATTCTGGAACTGCTTGACGGCAAGAAGGGGAAATGAGGTGAGCAATATGAACGAAGTTAAAGATAATGCCACGACGATTACTTTTGCTCGCCCGCAGGCATTTAGCGATGTCGTTACTCACTATTGTCCCGGCTGCACTCACGGAATTATCCATCGCCTCGTTGCCGAGACTATAGACGAACTTAACATCCGCGAACGCACTGTCGGCGTGGCACCGGTGGGTTGTTCGGTTTTGATTTACAATTACTTCAACGTCGATTTCCTCGAATCCCCGCACGGCCGTGCCCCTGCACTGGCTACAGGGCTCAAACGGGTCAGCCCGGAATTGATAGTATTCACTTATCAGGGTGACGGCGATCTGGCGTCGATCGGGCTTAGCGAAATCGTGCATGCGGCCAACCGCGGCGAGAAGTTCACTACGATTTTCGTGAATAATGCCATTTACGGCATGACCGGCGGCCAAATGGCGCCGACGACCATGCCGGGACAGGTGACGTCAACTTCGCCGTATGGTCGTAATGTCGAAGAGGCCGGTTGGCCGATGCGTATCTGCGAACTGCTGTCAACCTTGCGGACTCCGGGATACATCGAACGTGTTGCCGTTCACACGCCGCAAAATATCGTTCGCACCAAGAAGGCGATTAGGACGGCATTCCAAAATCAAATTGACCGGCGTTGTTTCTCGCTCATTGAGGTGCTCTCGACTTGCCCGACCAACTGGGGACTGACACCGTGCGAAGCCACGAACTGGGTGCAAAGCAATATGTCGCCGTATTATCCGCTTGGCGTTTTCAAGAAACCCGAGCCAAGGATCGAGGTGTAGGGTGTCACAGTACGAAGTCACCTTCGCCGGATTCGGTGGACAGGGGATCATGACCGCGGGGCAGCTGTTGGCGTACGCGGGTATTCACGAGGGCAAGCAAGTTGTCTGGATACCGTCATACGGTCCGGAGATGCGCGGCGGCACAGCCTATTGCACAGTTGTGGTTTCGGACAGCCGCATCGGCTCGCCGATTATCAACACTCCACTGGGATTGGTGGTATTCAATCGCCCGTCCCTGGAGAAGTTTGCACCGAGAGTGAGGCCGGGCGGGACAATTATCGTCAATTCGTCACTCATAGATATTACTTCGAACCGAAGTGATGTTGCCGAAATTCTTGTCCCCGCCAATGATATTGCAATCAAAGCCGGCAACACCAAGACCGTCAACATGATTATGCTCGGCGCCTTTGTCGGAGCCACCGAAGTGGTATCCTACAATACCTTGATCGAACTGGTAAAGGAAAAGATGGGGAAGAAGAAAGATCTCCTGGAAATGAACCTGCAGGTCGTCGACGAGGGGTACCAATTTGCCAAGTCGGCGCTAAAAGCCAAGGTGAAGGCATGAACCACGATTTCTCAAAATTACCCGATATCTTTGCCCGCCATCCCCAGGACGCATCATCGCTGATCATGATCCTGCAGGATATTCAGAAAGAGTACCGATACCTGCCCTGCGAAGCGCTCAAGGAAACGGCAGTAAAATTGCAGGTTCCACTAAGTAAGGTCTTCTCGGTCGCGACCTTTTACAATGCCTTCAGTCTGAATCCCAAAGGCGAAAAAGTCATCCGCGTGTGCGTCGGCACGGCCTGCCACATTCGCGGCGCCAAGCTGATTCAGGATCAAATCGAAAATGAGTTGAAAATCAAAGCCGGACAGACAACTGCTGACATGAAATATTCACTCGAAGTCGTCGCATGTGTTGGAGCTTGCGCGATGGCGCCTGTGGTTATTGTTAATGAGCAGTACCACGGTTCGGTCAAGGTAACCGGGGCGAAGAAGTTGGTGAAGGGATAACATCATGAAAATCACCTCATCCCAACATCTCGAACAACTGCGCTCACTGTTCGTCGCCGATGAAGCCCGCCACAAGAAAAAAGTCATCGTTTGTTGCGGAACAGGCTGTCTTGCCAACGGCGCTGCCAAACTTGTGGAGGCATTTCATACTGCTCTGAAAGAGAACAATATCACCGATTTCTCGGTCGAAGCTGTCAAGGAGACCGGCTGTCATGGCTTCTGCGAACAGGGACCGCTGGTCGTAATCGAACCACAGGGGACATTCTATATCAAGGTCAAACCGAAGGACATTCCGGAGATCATTTCCAAATCAATACAGGGTCAGGAGATCATTACTGACCGTCTGTTTACCGATCCGGTTACCAACAAACAGATCGAGAAGTACAACGACGTCAAGTTCTTCAAGCATCAGCACCGTTTGGCACTGCGCAATCTCGGCAAGATCGCTGCCCATTCGATAAAAGAATCGATCGCTGCCGGCGGCTACGCGGGAATTGCGAAAGCATTAACTACTATGACGCCTGACTCGGTGATTGCCGAAGTCGACAAAGCCAATTTGCGCGGTCGAGGCGGCGGCGGGTTCCCGGCCGGTCGCAAATGGAAGACATGCAAGTCGGTCGAATCCGACGTTCGCTATGTCATTTGCAACGGCGACGAGGGCGACCCGGGCGCATTTATGGATCGTTCTATTATGGAAGGCGATCCGCACAGCGTGCTCGAAGGCATGATGATTTGCGCTTATGCAGTGGGGGCGAAGCAAGGTTTTATCTATGTTCGCGAAGAATACCCGCTGGCGGTAATTCATCTTCAGAAGGCCATTGATGACTGCGTTGAGTATGGACTGCTTGGAGCGAATATTCTTGGGACAGACTTTTCCTTCAATATCCGCATCGCTCGCGGTGCCGGCGCCTTCGTCTGCGGAGAATCATCTGCTCTCATGCGTTCCGTGGCGGGCGAAGTCGGCGAACCGCGTGCCAAGTACATCCGCTCTGTCGTTAAAGGTTTGCACGACAAACCAACGGTTCTTAACAACGTCGAAACCTATGTCAATGTACCGCTCATTATCGTTAAGGGCGCCGACTGGTTCAAGTCAATCGGTCGTCCGAATAATTCCGGTACCAAAGCTTTCTCTCTGGTCGGCAAGGTCCGCAATACCGGCCTGATTGAAGTCGCGATGGGAACAACCTTGCGCGAGATCATCTACGACATAGGTGGCGGCATTCTTGAAGACCGCCCGTTCAAAGCCGTTCAGACCGGCGGGCCTTCCGGCGGCTGTCTTCCGGATGCGATGCTCGATTTGCCGGTTGATTTCGACTCACTCACCGAGAATGGTTCAATGATGGGCTCCGGCGGCATGATTGTTATGGACAACAAGACCTGTATGGTCGATGTCGCGCGTTACTTTTTGAATTTCCTCGTCTCCGAGTCGTGTGGAAAATGCACGCCGTGTCGCGAAGGTCTTTATCAACTGCACGAAATGACCATCAAAGTCTGCGAAGGCAAAGCATCGATGGAGGACCTGGAGAAGATCGAGAAGCTTTCCGATATGGTTGTTCTCGGCTCGCTCTGTGGTCTCGGCAAGTCCGGCCCCAATCCAGTGCTGTCGACACTTCGCTATTTCCGTGACGAATACATCGCACATATCCGCGACAAGAAATGCCCCGCCGGCGTCTGTCGCGAGCTGATTACCTATACTGTGATTGAAGAGAAATGTACCGGTTGTCTGGCGTGTATCACCGCCTGTGCCTACAATGCAATCACCGGCAAGAAAAAAGAGCCGCACTACATACATCAGGAACGCTGCACCAAGTGCGGCGCCTGCGAAGCGGTCTGCAAGTTTGACGCAATCGAGGTGGCATAGATGAGTACGGTCACAATTACTGTTAACGGCAAGATTGTCCGCGCCCAGACCGGCGAATATTTGCTCGGTGTGCTCCGGCGCGAAAAGATCGACATCCCGGCGCTCTGCCATCACGAAGCCGTCGAACCGTATGGTGGTTGCCGCCTTTGTACAGTTGAAGTCACCAAGGCCGAATGGAAGGGCTGGAGCGATCACGTCGTTTCTTGTCTTTATCCGATTGCTGATGGTCTGATTGTCCAGACACACTCGGCAAAGGTAATTGAACTTCGTAAGACGCTACTTGATCTCTATCTGGCGCGGCACCCGCAGACCAAACTGATTCAGGACATGGCAGCCGACTACGGGGTGACCCAGACCAGCTATCAGACTGTTCCGGAACCAAATGACTGCATTCTTTGCGGGATCTGCGTGCGTATTTGCGATCGTATGGGTTTTTCGGCAATCTCGGCGGTCAACCGCGGCCATGGCCGAGAGATCGCGCCGCCACTCAATGAGGCGCCGCCTGATTGTGTTGGTTGTCTGGCTTGCGCGCTAAACTGTCCGACCGGTTACATCAAGTTCGAAGACGCGGGCTTCAAACGGACAATCTGGAAACGCGAGTTTGAGATATTGCGTGATGCTAAGACCGGCGCGCCGTCGATCACCAAGGAATTTTCCGAGTACCTGGTCAAGAACCGCGCGATTCCGCAGGAATACTTCAAGTACAACGATGAGTCGCATCGCAAGGACACTGCAGTAAACATGGGTAAAATCGTGCAATGGAATCGCGAGGTGTCATCATGAAAATGCAGTACCAAGTCATCCCGCATCTTTGCATCGGTTGTCGCACTTGCGAACTTGCTTGTTCATTTACGCACGCCCAAAACGGCAAACCGGGCCGCAGTCGGATTTATCCGCTCGATGCCGGTTACAAGGAAATGTGGGTACCGGTTGTCTGTTTGCAGTGTGAAGATCCAGCCTGCGTCAAGTCGTGCCTCGTCGACGCCATCAAGATGAATCCGACAACCGGAGCTTACGAAATCGATCGCGAAGTTTGCGTGCGCTGTATGGCGTGTGTGGCCGCTTGTCCGTTTGGTTGCTCATTGTTCGACCAACAGCACAATGAAGTGATCAAATGTGACTTGTGCGGTGGCGATCCGGCCTGCGCCCATTTTTGTCCAACCAAAGCGCTGGTCTACAAACCGCTGCCATAGCCGATAGAGCTGATTACACCAGTTTCTGTAGCCACGATACCTCACAAACTTAATCGCGACTATCTTGTATAGCCGCGATTTTTACTTCTCGAAATCTGTCCGTCTGCCGAAATAATAATACGTGTAGGAATGAACCAGCTATGAATCGCCAAAGACTTTGCACCTTCGTATGCGCCTGTGAAATCGCCGGGTTCGTTCTGGTGATAGCACTCTCGTGGTTCGGAGAGCTGATTGATATTCCTCACGCATTATTCGAATTTCAACCTACACCCATTAACTACGTCGAAAGTATTTACGAGACGGTTTTTGTACTGGGCCTTTTGCTCTTCGTCCTACTTATAACACGCTGGCTTTTCGGCAAGATTCGCCATCTGGAGGGGATGCTTGCCGTGTGTTCGTTCTGCAAGAAGATCAGAGTGAAAGACGGATGGGTGCCAATTGAGCAGTATATCCAGCACAATTCCGAGGCTACGTTTTCGCACAGCTATTGTCCAGACTGCGTTCAGACTCACTTTGGTGAGTTATTCATGAATGATGAGGCTTCTACACCACTACGGCATTAGGACGACAGGTCTTCGACATTCAGTCGCCAATCTCGCTTCGGATTCGCTCCCACCACACTTGTACGATTTCCGGATCACCATACCAAGGGTGACCGATGCGAAAGTCATGGCGGGCGTTCGGAATGGTCAGCATGCGTTCGGCGTCGTAGATGGCCGAATTGACGGGGATGATCCCGTCGCCCGATTCGCCGGCATCAGCGCCATGAAAGCGATAACGCAGCGCGATGGCGCGATTTGCAACGCGACCACGGGAAGAATAGTCAACATTGCCGACCACCGAGAGGATCGGAACTGGCATACAGTCTTGTGCCAGGCATTCTCCGAGTCCCTTCCAGACGGTCAACCTGCGGACAACACCACGTCGGTGGGGGGTACCGAGGGTAACTACGCTTTCGATATGGTTCGCAAATTCAGGCGTGAATTCTAATGTCGAATGTGGTGAAAGGTAAAGGCGAGTGACGATACCGCCCAAGCTGTGGGCAACAATCAAGATTCTATCACAATTGTTTTGAGCGACCGCAATTGCCAGGGTGTTTTCGAGTCGCTGTAGAAGTTTCTGCCATCCCGAGCGCCGTACAACTGAAGGCCACTCGCCCATGGCAATTGGCACGATGCTTACAGGCAGACCGCTTAGCCCGCGCAATTGCTCGGCCATTTTGCTGTAATGTCCGGGGGAAGTTGTGAAACCACCGATGATGACAATTGCGCGCTGCATTCAGCCAAGATGGTGTAATCGTAGCTGTGGCGCAATACATCAAAACGGCCAGCACTGCAGTCAACGCCACTCGGTGTTCTCGTTGACATAGCGAGCCCAATCCGGTATTATTGCACCGATTAGATGATTATTCAGGAGGATACAAATGCGGTCATTGGCTCTTGCGATACTTTCGGCAATTGTTTTGTTGTTCAACGCCTGTTCGGAGAAGAAACCCGAAACCGCCCAACCGGAAAAACCGGTACAACAGCCGTTGCAGGCCGCCGATTCCAGCGGAATTCGTCCGGTCAATTTCGTCTGGGGAAACCAGCAGCATCGAATGATTAACTTCTTCTTCCAACCAACTGACTCGCTGCGCGGATTTGCGCCCGACCTGCTTAAGAAGGCACTGGAAATATACAAATTTGATTGTGAAGTCCTGAATTGGTTTACACCGGAGCCGGTAGAATTCTACTGTTTTGAGAACATGGAAACAATGGCCATGTATACCTCGCGTGACGTACCGTTCTTCCTTGGCAATCGCATTTACTACGGCTACGGTCCGCCATTTGGTCGACCGTTCGCCGAGTTTGTCATGTCCAAGCTGCCTGATGGTCCGTCCCGATTTGCGTTTATACATGAAGGAGTTCCGATGTTGTTGGATTACACCGGCCGTAACTACCATCAGGCGACCTTCAATTTTGTCGGTGAGCAAAAAATCCATCCGGTATCAGTTTTGACCAGCAATGCAGACTATGTCCAGCTCAATCAGGCGATGCGCGAAATTGAGGCAGCTTCGCTTTGCGGATACATGATGTGGGAGTGGGGATACGAGAAGTTCATGAAGATCTACCACAGTGACAAAGAATTTGCCGAAGCGCTCAAGGAAGCAACCGGCGTCGATGTAGCCCAGTTGGAGAAGCAATGGCTCGCGTTCCTTCCAGAGCACACGGATGAGAAGGAAGATGCACGACGTGGCGCTATGCAGCAAGGAGGCGGAAAATGAGCGGCGAGAACCAGTGGCAGACTTCCATCACGGAGATTGCACCCAACTCTATTTGTGTGCGCGGTTATGACGTTGCCGAACTGATGGACCACACCAGCTTTAGCGATACAATCTTCCTGGTGTTGAAAGGTGAACTACCTGATCCGCGTCAGTCGGAGATGTTCCGCGCCATTATGGTGTCCTCAGTGGATCACGGCGTGACGCCGCCATCGGTCCTGGCGGCACGGACAGTGATGTCGGCAGGCAACTCGCTGAACACCGCAGTCGCCGCCGGCATAATGGCCATTGGCGACGTCCACGGAGGTGCCATCGAGCAATCCGCACGAATCATGCAGGAGACTGCCAAGAAAGAGGGCGATGTCAATGCTCTGGCACAAGCGCTCGTTGCGACCATGAAAGAGAAGAACCAGCGCATGCCCGGCTACGGCCACCGTCTGCATACGGCGGACCCGCGCACAGCCAAGCTATTTGCCATCGCGGCGAAGAACCAGTTTTCCGGCAGACATACGTCGCTGGCGCAGGCGATTGAAAAGGCATTTGCTGAAATTGGCGGCAAACCGCTCCCGATCAATGTCGATGGTGCAATTGCTGCGGTCACGTCTGACATGGGATTCGACTGGCGGCTCGGGAAGGCATTCTTCATGTTGTCCCGCATTTCCGGTCTGATCGCCCATGTGTATGAAGAGAAGACGACGCAGAAACCGATGCGAAAACTGGGTGACACAAATGCCGCCTATATCGGTCCGCCGCGACGGTCGCTTAAATAGTTGAGCCACCAAGTCGAAGATTTTTCCGGTTAAAGGAGCTTGCAGGTGCGACGATCAATCGCTCCGTTACTTTTGTTATCAGTCTTGTGGTTGACCTCTTGCGGTCCCAAACCAGAGTCGACCTCGCCGATTGTGCGTCCGCCTGCTGCAGTCGGCGTGGCACCTTCGCATCTCACCGTAAGTGCGGTCTCGCAAGGGGCCGAGTTGCGGTGGCAGACAAATCAGCCGGAAAACCGTATCCTTAGCGGCTACAATGTGTATATGGCGCGCGAAGACGGCGAGTTTGAGAAGATCACCGCTTCACCCTACCCCGGTGATCTAGATCCCGACTACGTGAGCGAGTCGTTTCAAGCTGCGGGTCTGGACAACGGTGTGCGCTACCGCTTTCGAGTTAGTACCGTCTACCCGAACGAAGTTGAATTGTTCTGCAGCGACACGGTCGAGATTATCCCGCGTCCACAGGGCCGGATACGACTGAATTCGTCATTCAGCAAAGAAGATGCGGGTTTCTCATTCGCACGCCTTCAATCAGTTCCAACCGACGATCTATCCAATGACATGTATCTCGCCATAATCAACGATCAGGCACACCTTGCATCGCCGCAGCGAATCGATATCGTGCTCCGCCAAACAAGATACTTCCCGATTTTGCGCCGGTCCGGCGACATTTCCGAAACCTTGCCCACCCCGACGGGAAGTGGCAAGGAGCTACTTCCAGTCAAAGTTGGCGACCAGCTGTACATCTTGACTCAAGACGGCTGCTACGCGTTGGTTTTGGTTGAGAATATCAATCTCAAAGATGAGTCTCTGGAATTGACCTTTGTGTATCAAACGCGCCCTAAGACGTTAATCTTCTAAAACGACGATGCCCGGCAACGACGAAACCGAATTACTTCTCTGGTGCGATATCAAGGCGCCGGCAGTGACTGCACGCATTTTGTCACTGGAGTTGTTTGAACTCGGAATTGAAACTCTCCGTCCTATTGACGCTCTTGTCATTCCAGAGGAGGCGGAGTTTTCGGTCAGCAGCGCCAAGATCGAGAAATTTTTTCTATCTCTGCAGGGATCCAGAGGTCTCAAGTTTCTCAATCGCGATCTGTATTCACAATCGCGGGAATGGCAGAAGACAGATGCTTATCTTGGCAAGGCTCCGCTCATTGACCTGGCATTCTTGTTGCGCCTCTTCTTTCCCACATTGACTGCACGAAGCCTTCAGGAATACGAGCGCGCCTTTGAATTGCCCAAAGGCGTATCGCCCGCCGAAGCGCTGACAAGGCTCTTTGATATACTCAATCAGCGTGTACGGGAATTGCCGGGCGGTTCAGTGCGCGCACTCAAGACGATATTCCGCGGCCTGACACCGGAGTATGGCGACTGGCTCAATCAATTGCCGCGCATCAAACCCGATTCAAGCTATGTCATCAATCCAGAATACTTGAACACACTCGACCGATTTGAGAATCTCACCAGCGGCAGCCGCTTAAGTACCGACGATGTGCTCCAGCTTTTCTCCGAGTCCGGCAAGATGAGTCAACACATTGACGGCTACGAAATGCGCAAGGGTCAAGCCAAGTATGCGCAAGCAGTGCTCAAAAGCATCCAGCAGCATGCGACGGTTTTGCTTGAGGCGGCTACCGGCACGGGTAAGTCGCTCGGATATCTTTTGCCCCTTATCGCCTCGTGTGCTGAAAACGAAAATCGCGCCGTCATCGTCACCCGCACAAAATCATTGCAGGAGCAGCTCTTTCGGTCCGATTTGCGCAAAATCCGTAGTCTGATTCCCGACGGTTTTCGCGTCAGTCTTCTGAAAGGGCTGGGCAATTATCTATGCCTGCTGAAGTATAAGCTCTTCCTATCGGACTTAAGCGAACACATGGGGCGCATTCCGGCGGAATACATGGCGGCGTTGGTTGTGTGGGAGCATTCGACCGAATCGGGCGACTTGACGGAAACAGCGATTTTCGATCAACCCGACTCGGAAGATCTATTGCCGAAGATCACTCTCGAAGAGGGAAGCTGTCTCGGCAAGGATTGTCAGTTCTATAATGATTGTTACGCTTTTCGAGCCCGCAAGAGTGCCGCCCGCTCGAATATTGTTATTACCAACTACGCATTGTTGTTTTCCGACCTGGTGTCCGGCGGCGACATCCTTGGCCGGTTTTCACACGCGATCTTCGACGAAGCCCATCGCCTTGAACATGAGGCGATCAACTCCTTCTCGGAGGTTTTGCCAATGCAAGCTTTTGCCCGTTCCTTGGAGCGTCTGACCGACGAGAAGACTCTGCTGTTGCTGAACCAGGCACTGGAGACAGCCGACAGTCCGGAAATGATGGTTGGACTGGAGAATCTGCTGGCGCGGTTGCACTCACGCGTGAGCATCGCCGCTGAATCGGTGAGGCAGATATTGCGCCGCGGTTCGCGTTCGCAGCAGGATCGCGTGCGATTCAGAAGCAGTGAACCGATTCACGATATTCTTTGCGACCTTTGGGTGACCGAAAGAGACTATCTGGCACAGCTGCGTGAGACCCTGTCACAGATCCAGCAGGGATTGACTCCGAAGTCGGAAGAAGACAAAGTCGAGGGACTCACCCAGCTGCGCCGCCAAACGACCGCGATGGGGCGCTTTATCAACACACTGGAACACTTGAGTGCCGTAGCCGCGGAGTCGGAGGTGATGTGGGCGCACCTTCTTGATTCCGGCGAGGTATGGATAACCGTTGCTCCACTCAATGTTGGTGAATTGCTCGCTCGCCGTTTGTACTCGAAATTCGACTCAATTGTCTTTACATCAGCGACGCTCGATTCCGAGGACGAATTCGAATGGACATCATCACGCCTGGGATTCAACGCCGATAGCGAACACACGGCTTACAGGGTCAAGATTCGCTCGCCATTTCCATTGGAGGAGCAACTACGCATCGGCCTGGCCCGCTATCTGCCGGCACCCAATGAACCTGGATATGCCGCCAAACTGTCAAGTCTGATCCTGAAGTTTCGCTCTTCGGCTCGCTTGCCTACTCTTGTGTTGTGCACTTCTTACCGGATGGTGGAGGATATTGCCAAGCCGCTGCTTGATTCGCAGGGGAAAGCCGGCGAGGTACTCTATCAGACTCCCGATAATCTGCCGCAGACATTGCTGAATCGCTTCCGCTTGGCTCGAAACGCAATATTGATCGGAACTGAGTCATTCTGGGAAGGGATTGATCTTCCGGATGAATTACTGCGACTGTTGTTCATCACGCGGCTGCCATTTGCGGTCCCCGATGATCCGCTGGAGTTGGCGCGCCAAGAGCAAGCCGAGAAGAAGGGTGAGAACGCCTTTATGACAATTTCATTACCGCAAGCGGTGCTCAAGTATCGCCAGGGTGTGGGTCGTATGATTCGCAGCGCCAGTGACTGGGGGGCAGTAATCATCACCGATTCTCGCATGGGCCGCAAGAACTATGGGCGGATTCTTTTTGCTGCATCACCGGTGCAAGTCAGTGTCTACGACAACGAGTCGCAGCTTATCAGCGAAACGGCGCAATGGTTGAAATCGCAAGGAACGACTTTGTAACGGCGAAGCGCACAAACATCGACAGTTTAGGCAATCTGCGCAGGTTTTCGCGAATGCGGCCTGATCGTATGAAAGCTGTATCTCGTTGTTGTCTAACAACATCTCAAGACTGTCACAAACATGTCAGCGCAGATTCTGCGGTAGCCACGACAGACTCCACCGTTGCACAAATGGCTCGCCTATTCTCTTGTTAGCATTCAAGTTACACCGCGAGAAAAAACGACGAACGGCACAGTATTTGGATAGTACGTAAATAGAGAAATTGTATCTTGCTGACGAATGCGGATTTGGTCGAGAATGATTGGGAAGAATTCGGCTAACCGACTGTATAAACAATGGAATTGAAAGATCGATATGCCGAAGTTTGATCGGATCATCAGTTATGTCTCTGTAACAATCGTCTTGTTCGTCGGGATTGTGGTGATGTCGGGCTTCATAGGCATATTGGAGCCGGCCTATCGATTTGGTTTTGGATTAATCATTATCGCCTATGCCGGCGTCAGATTGCTGATGATCTTTAACTCGGGTCGCAAGAATCGGGAAAAGCCTTGACGCTCCCGAACACCCAAGCTATATTGGCAGTCTTTAGTTTCGCCGACAACTGATTGGAGTACAAAGAGAATGAAAAAGACCATAACAGCAACGATTTTCGCCCTGCTGTTGCTCGGCATGTCGGCCAGCGTTTATGCTGATGCCGCCACCGATGCCTCCGAATTGGTGATGCACCGCAAGTTTGACGAAGCCGTCACTTTCATCAATAACGCGATCGCCAAAGACCCGACTTATGCAGAGTTGTATTACTGGCTCGGGCGCGTCTATGTCGAGAAAGAGGACTGGACGCAAGCAGAAGCGCAATTCAACAAAGCCCTGGAGTTGAAGAAGAAGCACGACGAGGCCAAAGCTTATCTGGCGTTGGTTTTTATCGAAAGCGAACGTTGGGCTGAAGCCAAGAAGATCTTGGATGAAGGTGTTGCCAAGAGCAAGACGGCCAAGGGCCGCTTCCTGAATCATCTTGGACATTACCACGTAGCTAAGAAGGAGTTTTCCGAGGCAGATATCGCTTTGCGCAAAGCGGAACTTGAAGAGCCGGAAAATATCGAATACAAACGCGACCTTGCCGACATGAATTATGAAAACGGCGTCTATGCGGTAGCAATTTTGGGATACAAGGAAGTTCTCCAGCGCGATTCCAGTGATGTGGTTACCTATTACAAGCTGGCTCGCGCCTACTTCATGCAGAAGCAATTCAAAGAAGCCATCGACAATTCGGCCAAGGCCATTGGTTTAGATTCGAATTACACGCAAGCGTACTATCTCCAGGGTGATATCTTCATGATTCTCGGATTGTCCAAGGTCAGCGCTGCCCTCGAGAACGAGGGTGGAAACGGTAACGGATACACGGACATTTTCAAGAATGCAATCTGGGCTTACGAGCGCTATGTCGCAACCGGCGGCAAGGAGACTCTTGATCTTCTTTACCGTCTTGGTCAGGCTTATTATTACGTCGGTGGTTACGACCTGGCAATCGAGAAACTTTCCCGCGCGATCGAGATGGGTTCGGACAAGTCGGTAGCCTATGACTTTACGGCTAAGGCGCTGTTTCGATTGAAGCGCTACGATGAAGCAGTGAATGCCTACCGGGCGTATGAGAACAAGATTTCCCAAGGTGACTCCAATTTTGTCTGGGGACCGGAATACTTCGAATTCTTCCGCGACCGTGGTGTAACGTACTCACAGCTTTTTTATGATTCCAAGAAAGAAGGCGCTCCCGATACGACATTCCTCGACCAGGCGATCGTGAATCTGAAGAAAGCGGTAGAGCTCAAGCCAGATGAAAAGTCACTGATTTATCGTCTCGGGTTTGATCTGTACAACCGAACCAGTTATGCGGAAGCGATTCCGTGGTTTGAGAAGCGCATCGCCATCGATTCAACGCATCTTCAGAGTTATCAATACATCGCATTCAGCTATATCAAGATGAACGACTTTACCAGAGCTGTCGAATATCTGGAGTTGATGTACAAGCTGAAACCGGACTCCCCATTTGTTCTCAAGACCCTCTCGACCACCTATCTTTTCCAGATGAAGAACCGGGATAAGGCGATGGAGTGGTTGCGCAAATGGGCAGACACCGATACCAAGGACTACGAACCTTATAAGTGGATAGGATTTATTTTTATCTCCGAAAAGCCGGCCAAGAAGGAACAGGCCATAGAAGCGCTCACCAAATGCTGGCAGCGTATGGAAGCAAATGGTGTTGACAAATGTAAGGAAATCGACGTGATTATTTGGATGTCGCAAGCTCTTAGTTTTTATGATACTCTTGACAAAGATGAGGAAGCTCTTAAGTGGGTCAATCGCGGATTGCAGTGTGCGCCGAACAATGAAACACTTAAGAACCTCAAAGAAAACCTGGATATATAGGGTTCGAGGAAGTACCTGATGGCTGAACAGAAACAAATTGATCCGGCTGACGATCGGTATCGCTATATCGGTTTCGAAGTTTTCGGGTCAAAAAACGATCCTTTTTGGCGCAACGAAAATGAACGCAAGAGTTACATTGCCGGTTTGAAGGAGCAGATTGGATCAGTCTACCGCAATTCGGTAGTCTACTCCAATGTCGTCAGCAAAGTCGACCGCATCTTCATCATTATCGCCAGCGCTATGATGATAATTGCTCCGTTCTTGACCTGGATGAAAGCGACAACGCTTTACGGACCGGCCGGTTTTAATGGTTTATTCGGCGTCCTGAATATGGGCGGATTTTGGTTCTATGTCCAGAAGATGGACGGCTGGGTGATTCCGCTGACCGTCTATCTCATGGCTGCCATGGCGGTGATCTCGCTGGTTCTCGGAGTGTTAGTCCTTTTGACGTTATTCCGCAAGGCGCCATCCGAGGACGTCTATGTCCAGAAGCTCAAGAGCACACTGCGCCTCAATGCTATTCCCTTTGGCATTTTTCTCTTGATCGTCTTATTGAGCCTCATTGGCCAGCGTATTCCTTTCGGTCAGTATCTCGGCATCAGTGAAATTGACTCCCGTTATTCGGTCGTCACACTGGTTCAGCTTTCAAGTGCCGGCTTCTGGCTCTCCGTTTTCGGGTTTATCCTGAATTTTAACAAGTCCAAGGAGATTTGAACGGGAGTTGCCCGTCAATTCGTAATTAGGTTGCTGTTCATAAATATGTATTTGGAGGATTAATTAGGTGAAACAGTCGATTTTTGTCACACTCAATGCGCTTATCGCGTTTGTAGTCGGCTATATCATTTGGGGCGTTATTCTCAAGTCACAGCCGGTTGGCACGATCGCGCATTCCACTTATCAGGGCGGACCACTGGTGGTAGTTCTTATTGCCGTGCTTTTCATGCTTCTGGCTTTCGTAGTCGAGCGCTTCTTGTCCTTGCGCGTAGCGAAGGGCAAATCTTCCGTGCAAGTATTCTTCAAGAACCTGATTGCCATGCTGCGCAAGGGTGACTATGAAGGCGCTTTGGCGGCCTGCGACAAGCAGCGCGGTACCACGGCCAACGTTCTCCGTGCCGGTATCGACCGCTTCATGTCGGTCAAGGATGACAACAAGATTGACGCCGAGAAGAAGATTGCTCTCACGCAGTCAGCCATCGAAGAAGCCAACGCTCTCGAGGGACCACTGCTTGAGCGTAACCTGATCGCCATGTCCACTATCGCTTCCATCGCAACCATGGTCGGACTTCTGGGTACAACCATTGGTATGATTCGCGCATTCGCGGCGACCGGCCATGCCTCCGGCGGCGTCATCGACGCAACCTCGCTGGCGACCGGTATTTCCGAAGCATTGGTGAATACCGCAGGCGGTTTGATCTCCGGTATTCTTGGTATTTTCTTTTATAACTATTTCGTGAACAAGGTTGACTCTTTCAACTACACGACCGACGAAGCAACCTATGAAGTTCTGCAACTGTTTAAGTCGGCGTCGGAGACCAAGTAAACAATGGCTATCAAGAAGAAACGGCGGGTTTCGATCCGCATCGACATGACCCCGATGGTCGACATCGCGTTTCTGCTGCTGATTTTCTACATGGCGACCACGCAGTTCAAACCACCGGAGCAGAAAGCCGTGTCGTTGCCGTCGTCGCACTCGCAGATTCAACTGCCGTCCAAAGACAAGATTGTCGTGACGGTGACGCCGGATGATTCGATCTTCGTCGACTACGTCGAGAAGGTCGACAAGGAAATTGAAGGCCGAATGGTCGCTACGCTGGAACGTGTTTATATGGAGGCTACACCGTACACGGTGGGCAAAGTGATTAACACGATTCGAGCGCGCAACCTAAACGCCCTCGTGATTATCAAGGCAGACAAAGATGTCAAATTCGGCACCATGCAGAAAGTAATGGATACCATGGTGGAAGAGAACTTATCGCGATTCCAGATCATTACCGAGCTGGAAGCGGAAGTCATTTAAGGAGGTGACGTTCTGTGGCTGGTGATGTAATACAAAAAGAGTCTGGCGGAGGAAAACACAAAGGACTACGCCGACCCAAGCGTCGTCTCGGTATTCGTATCGACATGACCCCGATGGTCGACATCGCGTTTCTGCTGCTGATCTTTTATATGGTCACGACCGTTTTCGCAATGCCGCAGGCGATGGAGATTAACCTTCCTCCCAAGGCAGAAGAAGAAGCGGCGGAAGACCGCATTAAGGTCAAAGAAAGTAACCTATTGCGCATTTACGTCGACAAATACGACGATTACTATTACAAGATCGGCGCCGAACGCGTCACGGGACAAGATATCAAGACTCCTTGGCCGATTCCTGCCGATTCAGTGCGCGAGTTGTTCATTCGATACAATTGGGAACGCCCGAAATTGAATACTCTGCTGTTGATTCATCCCGAAGCTAAGTATTCGCGGATGGTTGACCTGCTTGATGAGGTCGAAGTTGCCGAAGCGCTCCTACGGCGCAACGAGGAGTTCATGACGGCGTACAAGGCTGCCAATCCCGAAGAAGAACGTTTCAGTTTCCGGTATTCGATCGATCACTGGTCAGACCGCGACACTAAGGTCTTCGAAGAACGCGTTTACAGTCAGACAGGAGGAGGTAGGTAACTATGTCAGCCAATGTCTATGTAAGCAAGTGGTCCGGAATCGGTGCGATTGAACTCAAGCGCACCTACCAGAAGAACATGCGCAATGCTATGTTCCTGGTGTTCGCGGCCTTTTTCTCGGTTTTTGCAATTATCGCGCTGGTGCGTATGTTGATGTCGAGCGATGCTCAAGAGGCGCAGTCAATCATCATTCGCGACTTGTCCGAACTCGGTCCGCCGCCGTCAGTGGCTTCGCGCCAGGTGCAGGTCAAGGTCTCGCAAGAAATTGCGGCACCGAAATTTACATTGCCGGAAGCCGTACCTGACGAAGAAGTGACCGAAGACTTCGTTATCGTCTCACAGGAAGAGCTGGCGGAGATCAGTTCGCCGGTACTTACCGAAGGCGATGGTGCGGGAAACGTCCAATTCGATATTCCCATCGAAGAGTATATTCCGACACCTGATGAATTCGTGGCCGTCGAAGAGCGTCCCGTAAAGATTCAGGATGCACCGCTCAAGTACCCCGAAATCGCCCGTAAAGCCGGCATTGAGGGAAGTGTCTGGGTGAAAGTGCTCGTTGATCGCAGCGGCAATGTTAAAGATGCCATCATCGCTAAAGAATCGGGCGCCAATGCCGGATTTGAAGAGGCGGCGCTTGAAGCTGCGAAGCAGTGTAAGTGGAAACCGGCTATGCAGAATAAGCAGCCGGTCGCTCTCTGGGTGACTTACGAAATTAAGTTCCAGTTGAAGGCAAACAACTAACGAGACTCTCGAGCTGATTATCTTAGCGGCGGATGTTTCCATCCGCCGTTTTTTGTTTGCCCATTGAGTACCATACCAATGATTCGAAAAGGGTTGACAATATCGCCTAAATGGGTATATTATCTATCTAATAGATACCCACACTTCTACTTACGCCAGAAGGCAAACGGAGGAAAATTGAGCCGAGCATCTATCGCAGTTCTCTTCGCAGCAGTGCTCTCCCTCTGGGGCATGGAAGCCAAAGCCAGCGACTATGTTTTGGACAGCATCGCGACATTTACGTATCCAAGTGCCGGCAGTCTTGGCGGCAGCGACTGCTGGGGCTGGAAAGCACCGGACGGCAAACTATATGCCATCATGGGCGTACGCGACGGAGTCGCTTTTGTCAATGTGTCGAACCGGACGGCGGTGCAGATGGTGCCGGGTCCCAAGAACAATTGCTCCGCTTATTGGCGCGACATCAAGACGTACCAGCACTACGCGTATATTACGTCCGAATGCATCGGTACGAATCAGGGGCTGATGATCATCGATATGCAGTATCTTCCAGACAGCGTGCATTTTGTGAAATCAATCAATGTCCATCCTTCCGGAGACGTGACCTCACACAATCTGTCAATTGATACGCTCAACGGCTATGCTTATCTCGAGGGCCGCAATCAGATCAATATGTCGATTCACGTTTGGAGTCTGGCCGATCCGGAGAACCCAGTGCACGTTCACAGCTTCGGCAATGCAGATGGAATTCACGATGTCCTGGCGACAGACGACACGATCTATGTAGCTGATGGCTGGGCGCCGACCGTGTCGATTTACAATATGGCGGTCAAAACTTCGCCGCAGTTGATCGGTCAAATCACAATTCCGAGCGCCGGCTACGTTCACAACGTTTGGCCTACCGATGACCGCAACTACATGGTGACCACAGAAGAGACACAGGGAAAGACAATCAAGGTCTGGGACATTCAGGACCTTGGCAACATCCAGCTCGTCGGTCAATACATCGGCAACTCGAATGTCGCCCACAATGTTCATTGCTGGGGAAATTTCGTTTATACATCGCACTATGCAGCCGGCTGTGAAATCCACGATATTTCGAATCCGGCGGCTCCCGTTTCAGTGGCGAAGTTCGATACTTGGCCCACTGCTACGGGTTTCGACGGATGTTGGGGGACATTCCCATTTGCCGACAGCGGTTATGTATATGCCTCGAATATGAACGGCAAGTTCTACATCCTGCAACTGCGCGATACGACAGTGGTTGCCGATGCCGACAGCGACGGTGTCCCCAACTCTACCGACAATTGCCGGTTTGCGGCGAACCCGGGCCAGGAAGATCTTGACGGCGATCTGGTCGGCGACATTTGCGACAATTGTGTCAGCATCGCGAATCCGCTCCAGGAAGATTCTGACTTGAATGGAATTGGCGATGCCTGCGACCAAACCTGCGGCGACGTCGATCAGACTAATACGGTGACTGTGTCGGATGTCGTTTACTTGATCAACTTCATCTTTGCTGGTGGTCCGGCACCGGACCCGCTCTTGGTAGGAGATGTTAATTGCGACAGTCAGATAACCGTATCAGACGTTGTCTATATCATTAACTTTATCTTTGCGGGCGGAAGCGTCCCGTGCGCCCTGTGTCCATAGCACAGCGACGGCAGAACGATCCAAATTGAATACCGAACGGCGGATAAAATCATCCGCCGTTTCGTTTTCTGATTTGTTTTCGAAGAAGTAATCCGACCAATGTCGAATCTTAGAATGACACGTGATTGCGGCCACGGTGCTTTGAGCGGTACATCAAGTCGTCGGCTTTGGAGATCAAGTCAGTCGAAGTGCGCATTTCATCCGACAATGCAGCAATCCCGATGCTGATACTGAAATCGAGCTTACGGCTCTGGTAGGAGTAGCTCCATTTTTCAATCAGTTGCGCCAGTCTCTGCGCCATCAGCACCGTGTTGTTCAGCTCGGTTTCCGGACAGATGACCAGAAACTCATCGCCGCCGAGACGACCGAAGAAATCCTGTTGGCGAACATTCTTTGTTACTAACCGCGAACTTTCGATCAACAGTTGGTCACCGGCAAGATGTCCGAATGTATCATTGATCTGTTTGAAGTGGTCAATATCGTAGAGCAGCAATGATAACGGTCGCAGGTAGCGGCGTGCCCGGGCAAACTCGCTCTCCAGACGGCTCATGATGTGCTGGCGATTGAAAATTCCGGTGAGGAAGTCGGTCGTTGCCAGGGCGAACATTTGGCCGAAGAAGCGGTTTTCAATTGAACTGGAGCGAATGAACTTGAAGAGGACTCTACCGATCAGGATCAAATCGCCGTCGCAGAGGACAGATTCCTTGACCCGTTGCGAATTGACGAATGTGCCGTTGGTGGAATCGAGATCGCGCAGTTTTACGCAATCGCCTTCCCGGAAGATCTCGGCATGCCGGCGGCTGACGTTGTCGTCGTCAATGGGAATATCCAGATTGGCGGTCCGGCCGACGATCAATGCTTCGTCGTTGATCGCATACGTCATCCCGAGAAGCGAGCCGTGCATGACAACCAGCATGGGTTGCTGATTACCTTCGGCAACTTCGCCTTGCTCATTGTTTGGATGAATGAGCGTCGATGTTTCACTAAGTCGATCGATCATCTGTTACCCGCTTAACTGCCACGGACATGAGTCCGTATTATCTATTTCGACTTTTGGCGCCGGATATTTAGTGTCCGGATTCAATCAGAAACGCTCCGTGGCAAACGGCTCGGATGGCAAAATGGGAAATATTTGTTGTTCACTTGTCCCGTGCGTCATATACTGGTAACCAATGGGGCGACTACCACGGTCGTTCTGGTACTCAAGTCCAAGTGAATAGAAGAGCAAACAACAGATACTCGGAGGAATCAATGTTCCGAAAATTGACTATTCTGGCGTCGCTGTCGCTGGCACTGCTGGCTTTTGGCTGCAGTGATGATGACTGCCCGACCTGCACCGACAACGGACCCATCTTGGCCCTGAATAAGCACAAGATCGACCTGGGTGCATCTGGAACGACCGCGAATTTCGTAATAAGTAACAAGGGTACCGGCAGTTTGGCCTGGGATCTGACAATTGCCTATCGCTTTGCTGCCGCCAAGCAAGCGACTCCAGCCCATGGCGGCTGGTTGGAATTGTCGACGTTGTCCGGGCAGGGTGATGGTACGGTCAACTTGACCGTGAATCGCGCAGAACTCGACGAATTGGGCGCTTCGCGGGCCGTTATTATCATCAACGCTCCGGGTGCTGTGAACACCACGCGCGACAGCATTGACGTCCATATTCTCAATAACGGCGAGTGGATAATCACCGACGATGGTCAATTTGAAGATTGTCAAGAAGTCGATATTCGCGACTATTACTGGGTCAAGGGTTTCGAAATGCCACACGGCCAGGAACACATCTTTATCGATTCGTTAGAGATCAACTTCTGTCAGGGTGATACTGTGATTCAGCTTCTGGCTTACGATGCCGGGTTCGATCAGACAGTGGATCTTTACGTTCCTTTCAATACAATCGCGGTAAGCAACTCATTTTTTTCGGTCACTGACGGCTGGAATATGTTTCCGGTAGACTGGTACGTACCCGCCGGTCCGCTCTTCTACGTCGGATACTTCCAACTCGGCGGCGCACGGCCCGACCTGCGAATTGACACATCAAACGATTCTGACACACTCTGTTGGCGTGCTCGCGATGTTTCCGAAGTGCCAGGTGAGTCAAGATTGGAATGGCAGTGGTTGCCAACTTTCGAAACCTTTGCAATTCGTGTTTTTGTGACGCCGGTACTGGAATACAACCCCAAGATGGTTGCCTCGCAGTCGCGCGGAGAGATTGAAGCCGCTCTTCGGACGGGATTTGCCTATAAGGGCAAGTATCCGATGAGCGTTATTCCGTCGATGCCTCGATAAAATCTATTCTCAAGTCTTCCCCGCTCCGGAATCGGAGCGGGGAAGTGACGGCAAATCTGCAGGTCGCCCAGACCTATCTTTTGTTCATCAAGCTGATTTGGAATTCACGGACCACGGTTTCGACACTGTCGACTGCGGTAATCGGGCGGGATAGTGTATCATCGCCGCAAACGAAAAGCTGTGCACGGCTGGTTGGGGCAAATTTCAGCTCACCATAGCTCGTTGGTGACTTACCTTCGCCCAGGTGGGTCAATGTCAATCGGGGAAAATTCCGGTTGAAGACCGCGCTGACCAACTGATTGTAGTCTTCGCCTCGCGGGCCAAGTATTGCCAGCTTAGTCGGGAATCGTGTGATACGGAGATAGGCGCGTGACAGTGAGCACAGACGAAGGTCGTCATTGCGAATCGGCACGCCCATCAGATACATGAAGATATGTTCTGCCGGCTGGCGATAGTCCATATCAGCTGTGTAGTAAAACATTCGCGTGTAGTTGATCGCTGCGGCACAATTGATCGCGTGCGGCTTAATCGGAACCGACATGCGGCCTATGGCATCTGTTGCGGCAATATCGCTGTTGAGTCCGCCCAGAGAAGGATCCTGGAATCGCTCGTAAGTCGCCTTTGACAGTTCTTGAGCACCCGTTAGATATCGCTGATCGCCGATAGTTTCATAGGCGTCGAGCTGGGCAGTAATTGCCGCAACCTGGTCTGCGAGAATAATTGGATCGTCGGGCATTAAGTTAACTGGACGGTGAAGTAGTAGTCCGTCGTCCTGAAGTCCCCGGGCGCGCAGTGAATCGAGCGTTTTTACCGCATAGTCGATCAGACTCTGACGTCCGAATATTCGTCCGGCTTTGAGGTAGGCACTGACGGCATAACAATTGGCAGCAGTGTATATTTCTGGTTGTACTGCCGGGAGGCCCAACTCACGCCTGCCACCGTCGTTCTTAGCGAAATAGCTTTTCGGATCAATGAGGTCATTATTGCGCGCAACGACGCCCGCCTGACTGTTATAGAATCCCCAACCTCTGTCTGTGCGCAGGAATTCATCAAGGTAGCCGACGATCTTTTCTGCAACTACTTTATATGTCGAGTCCTTGGAAAACAGAAAAGCGTCAAGATAGTTCGAAAGTAGCAGGGCATTGTCGGCTAGCAGTTTCTCGTGACTGGGACTACTCCAATCCGCAAATGCCGCGCTTCGATAAAAGCCACCCCAGACTGGATCAAGCAGCTTCTGCTGGGCGAGAAGTGTATGGGTTATCTCGTTCTTGAACATCGGGCCACCTTCTGGCGCTGTGGCAATGAAGGCGAATTCGTTGACCTCCGGCAGCGGGAACTTCGGTTGATTCCCGAACCCGCCATAGGTCGAGTCATAATAATGTGCTACGACGCGTTCGGTAAAGCGAATCAACTCGTCTGACGGACGTTGTGCCTTGCGCGCATAAGCCGATTGGCGGAAAACACTATCAAGTCGCGCTGCCTGAATCTCGGCGATGATCGGTGTGTGTTGCCACGTATCGTCTACTCTTTCCAGCAACAGTTTCATCGAGTCGGCGGGCACGCGGACAGTTCCGCCCAGCAGACGGAGGTCGGGAGTCAGAATAACGCAGGATGGGTAGCCACCGAGCGAATATCGCTCCGCCACGTTGGGGAAGCGGTCGCCATCGACGCGGATTGCCACGAATCGACTATTGAGAATTGCCGTAATGGTATCGTTGGTAAACAGCTCACGATCGACTTCAGCGCAGGGCACACACCACGGAGTCGTCAGGTAAAGAAACACGAGTTTACTGTCGCTGGCGGCCTTCGAGAACGCTGCCTTGTTCCAATCTGACCAGCTCACTTGTCCGGTACCGCTCGAAGCCGCAGCCAATTGTGAAGTGTTATCACCGGCTGATTGGCAAGCTGTCATCGCGAGGACGACAACCAGGAAAACTACCGAGAAGAAAGGGTATCTTGTATTCATCTTATCAAGATATCGACAGACACGTCTTGCACCAAGAACGAATTCTACAAGCCCAAGGGCAAAAAAAGCGGCGAACCAATCGGTCCGCCGCTAGAGATTAATTGATGGTCAGTGCCGTTAAAATGTCGAGGCGAATCCCAGCAGGCGGTCTTCGGCGAGTTTGCTGACGGCAATACACTCATGACTTTCGCACTGCCAGATGACATAGTGAAACTTGGGGCAACTACCGACAAAGTAAGTCTTGCCATTGTGCTGAACCTGCCGGAATGCCGACTTATCGATGGTTTCTCGGTCGAGGACAAATATCGATACGTCCGTACCGCTGTAATTGTAATCGATGTGCGGTTTTTCTCCGTTATCGGTGCGCGCCAATGCAGCACCCGCGAGCCGGTAATCACTTTGCGGTGAGCGGAACAGGTCGTCGGGTAGATTGCCAAAATGAGCAAGCGCCGCCTGGACTTCCTGTGGATCTTGCGACTGCACCAGGTATTCAAGGACGTGATCGAGGCACTTGTTGTGCTCCATTGCGTAGGGATAGACGGCTTCGAGCACCGAGCCTTTTGGCGAGAAGGGATTTATCAGGATTAATGTGATTATTGCGGCAGCAGCGATGGGAGCCAAAAGGTAGAAGATACTGCGACCGGAAGCACTTCCGCCCGAACCGCGGTCAATTTTCTCAATTTCATTCAGCACCTTGCTTTTGAGCTTCTGAATGTCGGCCGGCGATTTGATCTTCTGCTGAACGAGCTTGTTGAAATCTTCTTCAAGCTTGTATTGCTCCAGGCAGTGTCCGCAAACTTCAAGATGGTTCTGCACTTGCTGTTTTTCGTCGGACGCCAGTTCCGAGTCCAAATAATCGTAGAGTTTAGCTAATACTTCCCGACAGTTCACTATTCTGCTCTTTCCTTAGGTGCAGTGCTGTTGTTTGTATATTCCCATAGCAACTTCTGAAGGATTTTGCGTCCGCGGTGAAGCCTTGATTTCACTGTTCCAACCTGGATGCCGAGGATGTCGGCGATCTCCTGGTATGCAAAACCTTCATTAAATGCCAATACGACGACCATTCTAAATTCCTCGGGCAGTTTCTCAATCGCAGCTACTACATCGCTATCCAGGATCTTGTTGAAGAAGTCCTTCTCCGGATTGCCCGATTCGCTGGACATGCCGGTTATTTGACTGTGCAAGTAGCTGTCGTCGATTTCGTCAAAGGAGACTGAAGTGGATTCTTTCTGTCGGGCACGATAGGTGTTAATGAAGGTGTTGGTCATGATCTTGAACAACCAGGCCTTGGCATTAGTGCCTCTCTCGAACCGGTCAAAGCTCTTGTAAGCCTTTAACAAAGTCTCCTGTACCAGATCCTCCGCATCTCCGGGGTTCTTGGTCATTCGCAAAGCTGTCCGGTAAAGAGCCTCGGTATGTACCATGGCTTCTAATTCGAACTCGCTCTTTAGGCTTGGTGTTTTCTTGCGAAACATGGTTAGCACTATCTAACCAACAGCCAGCCGTTTGTCAATAGTGAGAACAAGTCGGTGGTTCAATAGTTCCCTGTTCCGATGCCGAATTTTGAGCCATTGAATGAGGTTCGGCACCATTCCAAATCGCCGATTTCACCGGGCAGAAAAAGTAGGCTGAAGCCAAAAAAGTACAGGGCATCCGGCGAAACCGGATGCCCTCGAGTTGGGAGAATTATGAGCGTGAAGACTGGTTAATCCTTGACGATATTGTATTTCTTGACTTTGCGCCACAACGTTGTCCGGCCGATCCCTAGCTTGCCGGCCGTAATTGAGTAATTCCAACGGTTCTCCTTGAGACTCCGAACGATGTGCTCGCGCGCCATATCCTGCAGAGAAGTTGAGTCCTGCATTGAAGTCGTCCGTGAATCGCCTCTCTCTTCGCGCTTCGGCATTGGCTTCATCAAGAACAGATTGTCGATGTCGATGATTTCGGAGATCGAGAGTGCAACTGCACGCTTGATGGTGTTTTCCAGTTCCCGCACGTTGCCGGGCCATTCATGCGCCATCAGCTTCTCGCAAGCTTGAGCAGAGAAACGCTTCATCGGCTTGTTGAAATGTGTGCAGTACTTGGCCAGGAAATGCTGCGCCAACGGAACGATGTCTTCGCGACGGTCGCCCAGCGATGGTACATGCAGCGAAATGACATTGAGCCGGTAGTAAAGGTCCTCACGGAATCGGCCGCGCGCCACCATCTGCTCCAGATTCTTGTTCGTTGCCGCAATGACGCGCACATTCGTCTTGAAGGTCTCGTTGGAACCGACCGGGCGAATTTCCTCTTCCTGAAGAACCCGCAGTAACTTCGCCTGCAGGGAGGCTGACGTATCACCGACTTCGTCGAGAAAGATTGTACCCCCGGTGGCTTCTTCAAACAGACCCTTCTTGTTGGCCGTTGCCGAAGTGAAAGCGCCCTTGACGTGTCCAAACAATTCCGATTCCAACAGCAGCTCCGGCATGGCCGAGCAATTGATTGCGACGAATTTGCCTTCGCGCCTTTGCGAGTTGTTGTGAATCGCCTTCGCGATCAGTTCCTTGCCGGTACCGGAATCGCCGGTGATCAGGACATTGATCTCCTGCGGAGCAATTTGTTTCACGACATCGATGATGCCCCGAATGGCACTCGAACCGCCGATGATATTGTCGAAATCAAACGAATCGGCAAACGCACGCTTCAAATGGCGCAATTCTGTTTTCATGGCTTTCTGGCTTAACGCTTTCTCGACCGTTAACAGCATTTCCGTATCGCTGAACGGCTTGGTCATATAGTCGAACGCTCCCGCGCGCATCGCTTCGACTGCCGAATCGACGGTGCCAAATCCGGTGAGCATAATGACTTCACTGTCGGGGGAGACGGTCTTGGCCGTGCGAATAATATCGGTGCCCAAGCCGTCGGTGAGCCGCAGGTCGGTAATGATCAAATCGAAGAATCGTTTGTCGAGAGTCTCCTTGGCGGTAGCTGTCTGGTAAGCGCAGTCAACTTCATGACCGTTCCGCGACAGTAGTGTTTTTAAAGCGCCGCAAACATTGCGGTCATCATCAACAATGAGAATGGAGGACATTAGAAGTTCCTTTCGGTATGCAAATTAGTCGAATCTTCGATTTGAAATGGAATCGATACTACCATCGTCGTGCGATCTGGCAGCAGAATTGGGCGCAGAGTTCCCCCGAGGGCCTCGGCAGAACGAAGCGCAATGTTCAAGCCCAGCCCAGTGTGTCCCGGCTTATTGGTAAAGAACGGTTGTAGGAATGTTCCATACATCTGGTCCGGTCCGATTGCGCCGCTGTTACTGACCCGGATAGCCAGTCGTCCGTCACGCGTTTGCCACTGCACGGTGGGAGTGTCTTGCGGCGAGACCTCTGCGGCGTTGGTCGTGAGTTCGGTTACTATTCGGCCCAACAGGTCAGGGTCAGTGATGCCGTTGAGTTGATCATCACCGCCATCGCAGATAATGCTGTAACCGTGCCGAAGCTGCAGTTGCTCGATGTTGTAGCGAATGATCTGATATAGATTTACTCTCTGATTACGAATCTTGATCGGGCCGAATGCCTGGATAAATCGATCAATGAGCACCCGCTGTTCCTGCGCGGCCCGGGAGATCAAATGCGTCAGCTGCAATCCATCGTCGACTTCCTTTCCGGAAATCGTCTCTTCCAACTGCTCACCGGCCGAGATTATTGCGGCGAGGTAGTTGCGCAACTTGTGCGCAAGTGCCGAAGCCACTTCTGTCGTCAAGTCGCTCGTCCCCTGATGCTCCGAAGTCTTTTCGGTGCGTGCGGAGACCAAAGTAACTCGGGACGTAGTTTTTGATTTTTGTTTCGGAGCAGAGTCGGCGTGTGTCGCGTTCATGTCGCTCAAGATTGTCATCAAGGATTGCTCTACGACCGCGCGTGATGCGGCCGAAAGTTGTTCCAGACCAAACTCCAGTCTTAGTGGAGCGCCAGGCTCATCCGTAGAAACCAACGCAGCGCCGGACAAACGTATCAGTGCTCCAATGCGGCGATCGACATACTGCCGGATTTCTGTTGATGAATAGTTGCGAGTCAAAGCCTGCATTAATTCAGTCAGAGTCTCGTTGGAGCAGTTGAGCTCCGGGAGCCGGTCGGAGTGAGCTTTCAGTGTATTCAATGCGGCACATCCTGTTTATCGTTGGGTTCCATCCATGAACTTCGTTTCAATAGTTTTCATATCGGAACAGGCGAGTATTCCTTGAGTCACATTTTGAAGATTTTTTTGAGCTAACTCTGACGCAGGGGTGAATTTGTGGCAGACTACGACTTTGGAGGTTGAAGTCCTCTTTTGCGTACTGGAACGGCTCTCGTGTTTCAAACTGAAAGGTCTGAATTCGCCGTCATGGCATTCCGCACCAATTGGCGGGCAAAGAAAAACGCGACAACGTTGTTCGTTGTCGCGTCTTCGTTATTTCTACTTTGGCAGTAGTAGTTACATGGTTTCGCCGAATAGCTGCTTGCGGTAGTCTTCGATCTTGGCTTCGTCAATCAGTTTGGTGAACCATTTATCCCAATAGGCGCTCTGCGCCGTCTGCAGGGCGCGACTGCGTAGAGTATCGCGCTGGGCAGCAAACCCGTCCAGAGTCGCGGCGGCACGTTCCTTGAATTCAATAACGGCAGCGCCGTTTTGCGTCAAGACCGGCTGCGAGAATCGCTTGGCTTCCGACAGTGCAAATGCCGCTCCGATGAAGCTCGGATCATTGCCCATTCCGGGCAGACGTCCCGCGCGAGCAAACATACCCGACTCCGAAATTGCCACCCCGGCCCCCTTGGCGGCGTCAGCGAGACTCTGCCCGCTCATCACAGAGTTGTAAATCTGCATCGCGGCGTCATAAGCCAATCGACGCTGGTTTTCGTTGAGAAGATTTCGCTGAATGATGGGATAGACCTCTTCAAGTGGCGCCACACCGGATTTCATTTCGCGGACCTTGCGAAGCAGGTAGAACGCATCAGGACGGTCGATCACATCCGAGAATGAACCGTCACCGGCTGCGAACAAGAACTTCTCCAGGTCAGCGTCCTTGCCCAAACCCATAATCGTACCGCCGGGGCTCATCTTGCGTTCCGGATCGGCGGTTAGGCCGTATTCTTCGATCTTGGCGGTCAGATTCGATGCATTTGCTTCCGACTTGAACTTGGCCAGCTTTGCCTGAAGACCATCAAGTGTCTCCTGCGATGCTTCAGCCTTCAGCAGGATATGCGAAGCTTCCACCTCTTCAAGTTCGTTGGTTTTGCGGAAACCGGTGCGCTTGATAATGTGGTATCCAAACCGGGTCTTTACAGGTGTCGAGATCTGGCCATCTGTCATAGCGAAAACGGCTGAATCAAACTCGGAAACCATTGCGCCCTTGGCGAAGAATCCGAGGGAACCCCCGCGGCCCTTGCCTGAAGGGTCTTCCGTGTTTTCCTCCGCCAAAGCAGCAAAGTCTGCACCGGCGTCAAGTTGTGCCTTGATCTGGTTTGCCTTTTCGACCACCGACTTTTCGTCTTCGGCTGAAGCCTGTTTAACGGCCTTGATAACCGTATAATAGGCCTGCTCCGGCTGCATAAATTCATCTTGATGAGACTCGTAGTATGATTTTACCTGCGCAGAATCGATGTCAACCGCCTGCAGCACGAACTTGTTGTAAGGGATTAAGGCGTAATCAACCTGAATTCTTTCATTCTCGCGCAGATACTGGTCTTGCAGGTCGTTGTCCGACACGCGAACCATTGACGTTATATACTCCTGCAACTTGAAAGTCACCAGACGCGGCCGGACCATTGTCTCGACTTGACGCCAGAAGTCTTTCAGTTGGGGATCGGTCATGCCTTGCAGGTACTTGTTGTAGTCAAATCGGCCATCCGTGACGAACGGCTCAAGGTTTTGAACTTCCGCCGGCGGGTAGCGACGAAGGAAGTCAACCAACTCAGCATCAGTGAGCTGAATGTTCAAGCGTTCGATTTCTTCCTGCTGAATGTAACCGTTGACAAATTCATTCCAAGCCTGTCGGCGGGCCTGACGGTAATCGGATTCGGTGAATTCTTTGTCGGGGTTTTGTTGGCGCTGGTTTTCAATATACTGATCGGCCGCCATTCCGAAGTTGGCCAGCGGGATATCCCGACCATTGACACTTCCCACAACGTTTGCCGGTGTGCCGCCACCGCCGCTGCCTCCGGTAATATCCATACCCCAGGCGAAGACGATCGTGCCGACGAATGCGATGACCAATATCCAAATGATAACTTTGGTGTTATCGCGCAATGCTTGCATCATAATTGAGTCAATCCTCCAAAAGTATTAGCTATAAACTTATAAAATATATCAATCCGGACGGTTCCAGCAAGGGGAATCTTGGCGTCGAGGCAGGTTTTCGCAAACGGGATGAACCGAAACGCGTTGATTACCATTGATTTCAATAGACAATCAACGGGCTGTCTTTAATCGGTACAGGACCGAAATGCGGTGTTGACGTGGTTCCAGCGGCTACGGTGTCTCAAGCCAACCGTCGGTCGGATGTGTGGCCGAGGGCTTGTGTGCCTGTCCCTTCCAAATCTTCGTATTGTCTGACCCGTGTTGATGAATGACGTAGCCGCAATCCGGTTGGCTGCAAACCCAGTTAGTTGCGTTGGTCATCAACAGCGGTAACAGTTTCCCCCGGGTACAGACCGGGCAGGTAATTGGTTCAAACATTGTCATTATCTCCCATTTCAGAAGATCAGTGTGTTGCTTAGCCGCAGCAGCGGCTGCGATTGCGCCTGAAGAAGCCGCTGCTGATCCACCACTTGTCGCCAAAACTATCTCTTTTTGCCTTTAAGGTAACGGTCAAACCACTTCAAGAACCATTCTAACCGGGCCAACCTACGGTCGGGGCGTCCGCAACGAGACAGTCCGTGCGGTTCATCGGGATAGCGCACGAACTCCACTGTTCGCCCAAGCATCTTGAGCGAAATGAACAACTGTTCAGCCTGCTCGATTGGACAACGCAAATCTTGCTCCGAATGCGAGATCAGCAGTGGTGTGCGGATATTCTTGACGTAGGTCAGCGGCGACATCTTGCGCCATGAATCGTGATTGCTGTAGGGGGTCCCAAATATCTCCCTCGGCATGTGGAATCCGATGTCCGACGAGCCAAACATCGATTCAAGATTGACAACCGACCGCTGGGTGATTGCCGCCGCGAATCTATTGGTGTGGCCAACAATCCAGTTGGTCATGTAGCCGCCGTAACTGCCACCGGTGACACCCATTTTCTTCCGGTCGATGTACGGTTTCTTCTCCATAAAGTCGGCGAACGCCATGCAATCGTCATAGTCGACGGTACCCCAGCCGTTCGTAATGGTATCGGCGTGTTTCTCGCCATAACCCTGACCGCCGCGCGGGTTGCTGAAGTAAACGATATAACCGGAAGCAGCCATTAGCTGCATCTCATGGAAGAACGTGTTGCCGTACTGGACGCGCGGTCCACCGTGAATCTGCAGCACCGAAGGATACTTGCGGTTTTGCTTGAAGTCCGGAGGTTTCATGATCCAGCCGTGGACAGGATAGTTGCCGGTGCTGCGGAATATTACTTCTTCCGGCTTAGACAACATCACCTCATCGGTAAGCCACTTGCCGAATCCGGTGATCTTCTGCTGCTTGGCGCCACGCTTGTTGAGATCGAAGGTGTGGACTTCCGCCGGCTGTACATGGCTCGATATCACCAAGGCAACCTTGGTGCATTTGCCGTTCAGGGAGGATCCCATGATGTGCTGTTTGCCGGCAAGAACCGTCTCGAGATTACGTCCGCTGGCGGATACGCGGTAGAGATTGGTTGCGCCCGCGTCCGATACCACGAAGTAGATCCAGCGATTATCCGGTGTCCAGTGGAGCAGTCCGGATGAATGAGCTTCGACTGTATCGGAAATCGTTTCGTCGACGCACATGCGGTCGAGTTTCTTCGCTAGATTGACTGCCTTGCCGCCGCGAACCGGCACTTTCCAGACGTGATAATTTGTCACACCCCAGGAATCATTCGGATTATCGTGCCCGAGATAGGCAATCCATTTGCCATCGGGCGAGAACTTCACGGCCGCGATTGGTCCCTTGGGTGTGTCAACTAACCGGGCTTTGCCTCCGCCTGCCGGAATGACAAAAATGTCAATCAGGTCAGTGTCGAGATCGGGATTCTTTTGGACGTTGGTTAAATAGGCAATTGACTTTCCGTCCGGTGAGAACACCGGTGAGCTCTTGCTGTACCCGCCCTTGGTCAATTGGGTTCCGGCGCCATCCTTGAGATTAAAGGTCCAAATCTGGCTTTCTTCTTTAGGATAGAAACCATAGTTGTCCATCTTATAGAACATGCGGGTGATATGACGGAAGACAGGAGGTTCTTTCTTGCCATCTTTGCCTTTTGGCACTTCGTCATTCTTGCGGAAGGTGCAGAGTATCTTCTTTGAATCCGGCGAAAATGACAAGTCGCCATATCCGCCATCCATATCCGATATTAAGCGTGCTTCTCCGCCATGCCGGGGCATCGCGTAAAGGCCCTTCTTCTCACCTCGTTTGGAGGTGAAGGCCAGCCACTGGCCATCGGGAGAAAATACCGGCAGCGAGTCGGAGACTTCGCCCGTCGTGAATTGGCGCAGATTGTCGCCATCGGAGCGAATCATATAGATATGGGAGAAGTATTTCTTACGGTCCTCGGCTATTGTGCGGACGCTAATGGCGATTTCGGCTTCATCCGGCGACATCGCGATACCGTCCACAAACTTCATCTTGAGCAGATCTTCTGCGGTGATTTTACGTTTTTTCATTGTATCTCCTTGGCGACAACCCAGTTCCAGCGGGCAATGCGCTTATGGTGTATACGATAAGGCGGTCAGAAAGGCAACGAGAATTAGGCCGGATCGGGCGCGGCAGCTGCAGAATTAGCCGATTTCTATTCCTCGGCTCATCACAGTCAAACTGGAAACTGGCATTATGTTCACGATTTCCGATACCTGTCCTTTCAGCCACTACTCCCAGGAAGATGCCCGTTCCCCCCGGGCATCTTCTTATTGCCGGGCACTAAAACAGACCCAAATTAACAAGATTCTAACCGCAATCTCACTGCTTAGAAAGACAATTGCGCGACCATCCAGAGCATTTCAATTCCCCACGGGGACCTTACCTTCCCCACGCGCCCGAGTCTATCTACGCCTGATCAATGGGGGCGAGACTCGGGTGTTCTATTTGGTGATTGAGAAACTCACGCTCGGGGATTTCAGTATGTTTCCTGGCCACTGAGACTTTGATAGGAGCTTCATGAGCTATAGTACTCAACCGAAGCGCAAATTCCGCATCTAACATTGGACGCAACCCTTCAAATTGCGTATTATTAATCATCTATGCCGAATTCCGATCCGCTACTGTGGCAAAAAGTACTTGATGGTGACTCGAATGCCTGGGCGATAATCGTCAAGCGCTACCAGTCCCTTGTATACACGGTTGCGACCCGCTCCGGTCTTTCGCAAGTTGATGCTGCCGACTGCTTCCAACAGACCTGGATACTGCTTTACAACAATCGCAAGAAGCTACAGGACCCGACGCGCCTTTCCGCATGGCTGGTAACGACAGCAAAAAGGGAGGCGTTTCGTATCAAGCGTCGTGCTGGTTCTGATCCCGGCGACGATAGGTCAAATGAACAGGTAGATTCATCACGGCTTCCCGATGAAGAACTCCTCGATCTGGAGAAACAGGCTCATCTCGAAAGTGCTATTGCCCAACTCGAACCTCGTTGCCAGAAATTGGTCGATGCCTTCTTCTTCGCCGATGAAGAACAATCGTATGAGGAAATCGCCAAATCGTTGGGGATTGCTTCCAACTCCCTGGGACCGATCCGCCGGCGTTGCTTGGAACGCCTGAAACGAATCCTCGAAGAAAACGGCTACGTTGAAGTACGGAATTCGGGGAGTGAGACTCTGTAGTCTGAAGGAAAGAATGAGACGAATATGCACCTGACAAGACAACAAATCATCGAAGCGGCACGGGAGCAAGAAGTTACGACGTATGACCACCTGAGTGATTGTCCCGAGTGTCGTGACCTTGTCAGATTGGTTTCGACCTATTTAGTGGCCGGCAAGCTCCACTTGCCCGATGCCCCGATCGGATGGGTTCAGCGAGCCATTGAAATTGGTAAAGAATCTGCAGTATTCGAGAAGATCAAGTCCTTTGTCGCCCGGGTTGTTTTTGACTCTTGGACAATGCCGCAACCGGTTGGGGTTCGCGGAGAGAGTGTTGAAAGCGACCGCCGCATCCGGTTTGAAAGTGAAGAGATTCGCTTTGACCTGCGTGCAGAGAAACAAACCAAGGGCTGGGCGTTTGTTGCGCAAGTGAAGGGGCAGTCCAAATCGCCAATCCAGCTCGAAGCCGATAAGAAGAAACTACTGCCTGACAGCGCGGGATTATACCAGTGGTCGGGAACCCGTCCCCCGCGGAAGATTACTCTCCGCTCTGACGAATTCGTGATCGAATTGCCGGAGTTAACGTGGAAAAAACCACAAACGAATTAGCTGTCGAGCGATTCCTGGCAACAGGGGTTGTTGACGGACTGACAGAAATTGAATTGGCCTCGGCCTGTGACGCCGAGGTGCAAAAAGTTTCGCGTGCCTCGCTTTCGCAAGCTGTTGCCGTGGCAAAGAAGTTTGTCAAACAGGCAGCCAAGCGGGGTGGCATTCTTGAAAGCACCGGCTATCGCACTCTGGCGCGCGTGCTCCACTTGAGCGGCAAGCACGCCGAGGCGTTGGATGCCTACCTCAAGGTGCGCAAGCTGATGAGCCGGGACGCCCTTGTGCGATCGCGAATCGACCGGGCGCTTATCGACGTGTATATGTATTTGGGCAATTTCAATAAGGCGCGCGTGCACGCACGCAGCGCAATCACGACCTTCATGCGGCTCAAGGCGGCGTCGGACCTCGCACAGACTCGGGTCAACTATGCCAACCTCCTGCACCGACAGGACCGCCATCGCGAAGCCGAAAAGCTGTATCGTGATGCAGCTGTCTTCTTTGAGAAATCCGACAATCAAGTTGCTCTGGCGCGAACTCTCTATAATCGCGCCAATACGCTGGTTCAGCTCTTTGATCTTGAACAAGCCGAAACACTGTACAAACGGGCGATCGCGATCTGGGATACCAATGATTATGCTTTGGACGGCAACGATTCCCGTTATGGTCTTGCCTGGCTACGGATGTTGACCGGCAAATTTCACGTCGCGCTTTTGGAGTTGACACAATGCGAGAAGATTTACCGGGAGGGCGGTGATCCGCGCGGCGAGGCGTTGTGTAATCTGGATCGTGCCGAGGTGTATCTTGGATTGGGCCTCTACGAGGATGCACTCGAATCGTCGCGAAAGAGCGAAGTCCTGTTCGAAAAATTAGGACTCCGCTACGAAACATCAAAATCGGCTCTCTTTCGCGGACAAGCCGCATTTGCGCTGGCCAAAGTTGCAGAGGCACGCAAAGCACTTCGTCGTGCTCAAGCAGGTTTTGGTGCTGATAAAAACAACGGGTTCCTGGGTGCAGCCAGTCTGCTCGCGGCTGATCTGGAGAGCAGTGATGTACAATCACACCGGACACACTTGACCAAGGCACGTGCCTACTTCAATAGCGGGCAGCTTCCATTGTGGCAGGCTGTTTGTGATTTACAGGATGCCGACAATCCCAACCGTGTAAAACCGGCTCTCGCACGGCTCGAAAAGAACGCAGCCGTCAAAGCTGTACCGCATCTATTTGCCATCTGGGAAACGGTACGCGGCGATCATGACTACCGGCGTGGGGATATTGCGGAAGCTCGCAAACATTGGCGTCGGGCGGCGGACCGGCTTGATGCCGTCCGCGCTCAATTGCCCCCGGTCGAGTTGCGCAGTGCGTTCGGCAAACGGCAAGATTCACCACATCTGCGGCTGATCGCTTCTGAACTGGAACATGATCCCGGTATGGCGGCCGTATGGTCGGAGCGTTATAAGACAGCTGGAATGTGGTCGCCAATTACGATGGCGGAGGCAGCGGACAGCACGCGCAAGAAGGTGAATGAAAGTCTCGACGCGCTGGCACGCCAGGTTTCTTCGCTTGCGCATCAAATCAGCGGTGTTGGGGAGCGCGGATTATCGGCAGTAGCACGCAACCTGGCGATGTCCAATTTACAGAAACAAATCCGCGAGCAACTAATTGCCGTCGATCGCGACTCTAACCAGGCGGTGACGAATAACGATCGTTTGCTCGAAGACATCATGGCAACGTCACAGAGGACGCCGATCGTCCAGTTTCACCTGCGCAACGATGATATCATTGCCTTCGTTCACTATCGCGCGAATACAAGTGTCGGGCGAATTGTGAATGGTCGGCGCCGTCTTGCTGATGCGATGCAACGCTGGCGGTTCATCCTGGAAGGGGAACTGCTGGCCGGTCATCTTCAGGACACTATGGATGCTTCGCTCGAAAAGAGCCTCTGGAGTGATCTTGGGGCGTGGCTGTGGGCTCCATTGGGCGTTGATCCAAATGCCGAGACCGTACTGTTGATCCCAGAAGGGGAGTTGGCTAACCTGCCGTGGCGGGCGTTAATAGTCGATGGCCAACCCCTATTAGAGACGCATCACTTTATTATTGCGCCGAGTATCCGCCATTTTCGTGCCGCGCAATCGATTACGGTCTCTTCGAAACGCGTCCAAGTCTTCCGTGGGAAGGCAGAAGATCTTCCAGAGGTTGACCGTGAACTGGAAAATTTGGTCAAAAACCTGTCTGGTTTTACCGAGATTTACTCGCCCTGCAGTCGCAAAGATTGGCCAGAAAGAGGCGAAGCAAGACTCTGGCACTTTGCCGGGCACGCATTTCTCCGCGCAGATAACCCATTTTATTCGTATTTAGCTTTAGAGGACGGTGCACTATTCGCTACCGACTTTCGTCTTAAGCAATGTTTCGTCCATCTCGTCACGCTGGCTTCTTGTCGCTCCGGTGAACAAGTTGCTTTGCCGGGTGAAGAATCCACTGGACTAGTACGATCTCTCTTAGAGATGGGTGCGCGCAATGTCATCGCCGGCCATTGGCCGGTGTCCGATCAAACCACCGCTGTCTGGATGGCGGCATTCTACGATAGTTATTTTAAGAGCGCGAGCATTCTTGCTGCAATCCGTTACGCTGCGACCACTGTGCGGGCGCAATACCCATCGGCATACCATTGGGGCGCCTTCTCGGTGTTTGGAGCAGGAGAATGAGGAGTAGATGATGTTAAGACCGAAATATCTAAACCGGCTGACCTTGCTGCCGGCAGTGATCAGCCTGATTTTCTTTTCTGCCGTTGGCTACGCCAACAATAGCGGAGAATTCGAAAACGAAAGGCTTGTCTGCGAAATGCGTCAAGGCTACAATATAAACTACATTAATGGCCAGTATGGCACGACGGTCCTGAACACGATCTTTTCCACAAATGCTTATCTTCTTCAGACGCAGCCGGGTGTAGATATCGAAAGCCTGGCGACAGTCATTTCATTGGATTCTGCTGTACTCTATTGCGGCGCGAATTATTACCTTGATGCACCGGAACCGTTCCAACGCAGTTCGCCGTTTCTTGATAATCAGGCGATAGGGACTTTTGAAAGTCAACCGGCTGCGGAAACATTGCTGCTGTCGGACGCACAGACAGTTGCCACCGGTACTGCGGTCAAAGTCGGTATCATAGACACCGGCCTGAACTTCGATCATCCGCAATTTGTAGCAAAGTCTTCACACGTCCACTCCGGATATGATTTCGTCGATGATGATATTGATGCCAATGACGAACCCGGCGGAGTCGCATCCGGGCACGGTACCTTTGTCGCCGGCGCAATCGCCTTAGTCGCACCGGGTGCTGATCTATATGCTTACCGGAGTCTCGACACTCTTGGCCGCGGGAATGGCTACACCATTGCGCGCGCAATCGTAAAGGCAGTCGATGATGGCTGCCAGATAATCAATCTTAGCCTCGGATTGCGAGGCAGACACGAGGCAATTCACGATGCGATAAATTATGCCGAAAGTCTTGGTGTTGTCGTTATTGCCGCCGCCGGAAACGACTCGACCAGTGACGAAAACCTCTTCCCGTTCCCGGCACTGAAGTCGTCGGTGATTGCGGTTGCGGCGCTAGACTCGCTTAACCTAAAGGCCGACTTCTCGAACTGGGGCAAAAAGGTCGACTTGTGTGCGCCTGGCACGAGAGTTTATGCCCCGCACCTGGATTCACTGTATGCCTGGTGGGACGGAACCAGCTTTTCTGCGCCGTTGGTCGCCGGCGTAGCGGCCCTGATGCTTCAGATTGATCCGAATCTAACTGCAGATGCAATCGATAGCGTGCTTGCCGAAACGGCAACCGATATTGACTCGATTAACCCGCTGTATGCCGGTGATTTAGGGAAGGGGCTGGTCAATCCTTCGGCAGCGCTTGCCGCTTTGACGGGATTCACTTGTGGGGATGCCAATGGGACGAACAATCTCAACATTTCGGATGCCATTTTTATAATCAACTATATTTTTGCCGGCGGCCCGCCTCCTGTTCCGACAATGGCAGGAGACTGCGACTGCAGCGGCACGCTTTCCATTTCCGATGCTATCGTGATCATCAACTATATTTTCGCCAATAGCGACCCTCCCTGCGCAAATTGCCCGTAGACGCGTCCAAAAGACACGTCCGAAGAGCGGTAGGATTCGAGCATCCTGCCGCTCTTCTTTTGCCCGCCATCACAACATCGACTTTTTTTACGATTTTTCTGCCCGGCGAGTGAACGACAAACACGGAGAAAGTACTCTGTATTACGAATAAAGATATCGCCGAATGCTACCGGGCGAGAACATTCAACCCTTCGGGAGGTTGTACCATGTTGAAAAGCACCCTGACCCAACTCGTCCGCAGCATGATCGGATTTGCATTGACTGCGATAATGATCGGTTGTTCGGGAAGTTCACCCAATTCACCAGTGAGTCCGCTTGATAAGCCACTGACCAGTCCGGACGATTGTCCAAACTGCGTCCAGGTCAATTTCTCGGCGCGGATCCAGTCGCTCAATCAGGAAATGTTCCGCGTTACATTTGCGGGAGTACCGGACACGGTCTATGCCTTGCAGAACTGCGAGATGTTCAAGATTGTCGCCGGACATCAGGTCCGTATACAGTTTGCTGACATGCAAATCAACGATTCAGTTGAAGTTAACGGACATCGCGAAGCCAATGGTGATGTCATTGCGCAGCGGTTGCGAATCATGGCCTCCGACGGAGCCTGCGGCTATGACCTCGCTTTCCGAGATTCAATTGCCACGATCGACTATACCGCCGGCACCTTCACCGTGTACGGTCGTACCGAGACGATCTCAATCGATGAGAACACCGTCATTTGGGGTATAATTTCTTCGCATCAAAATGCGGCGCTTGGTGATTCCGAACCGCAAGCCAATCAACAGCATGAACGACTTATCAAGGACCGCGACACGATTTTCACCTTTACCGACCTGGCAGTTGGTAACGTTGTCGAAGTCAAGGCCAATATCGTCGATGAAGCGAATCTGTTGGCGGTCAAGATCAAGCTCGCCAATTGTGCAGTCAAACAGTGCATCACGTTTGATGCCGTTCTGGCGACGGTCGATCTTGACAATAATGCCGTGACTTTCGTTGATCTTGATTGGATTGGGACGGTGTGTCCTAATGCGCAATTGCTCGATGGCGAAGGCAACGAACTGCTGCTCGCTGATTTCTCTGCCGGCGACCAAGTCAGTGTGAAGGGTGTCCCGGCTGCTGACGGGACGCTGAAGATCTGTGTTTTGACCCTCGTCTCTCCTGTGTAGAGGTCTCAAGGTGCCCGTGTCGGCACTTAAACAGTCCGGTAGCAACACCGGCAGCTTGAGTAGAACAGGCGAATTCATTCGCCTGTTTTTTTGTGGCGCCTCAAATGATGGCAAGGTTACTCCTGTTTTGGGCGGACTGTAAAAGAGGGTAGAACGCACTATTTTATCATCTTTTGGAACATGGACTGTACGGATGATTCTTGTGGTATCTCTGTCGTACAACACCGATGAAGAAGAAATCAATCAAAATACATAACACGTCGCGAGCGATCGCGAAAGGAGAGACCACAATGCAAAACGGATGGATGAAACTCACGGGAAAACTGATTGGGGGACTTGCGGTCGTAATGATGATGTTCGGGTGCTCCAGCGAATCGCCGGTATCACCCAGCAACAACTCGACCGCCAATAACAAGGGTGGCGGAACAAATGCGAATCTCGCTGCTCAAGTCGAATTCGGCAGCCATGTCGCATCAGTAGATGTGGACCTGCGCAAATTGACCTTCACAACTAATGCCGAAGTTGTTTATGCTGCTGGCGACGCCGAAATCGTTCGCCGCAACGGTGGTAGCGAAACACCCATCACATTTAGTGAAATCGTTGTCGGTGATTCCGTCGAAGTGCGCGGCAATCGCCAAGTCGACAACTCCATTCTTGCAGATCGAATCCGTGTTAAGTTCGAAGACAACGGTGCTGAAGTCGAATTTGGCGGCCGCGTCGCAACGATCAATGCACTAGCACGCACAATGACCCTTGTCGGGAATCCTGCCACGATCAATGTCATGCCAAATGCCGAAGTCATGAACCACGATCTGCAGGTTCAGATTGACCTTTCCGAAATCATTGTCGGTGATTCCGTCGATATTCGCGGAACCAATCAACCAGATGGAAGCATTTTGGCAGACCGTGTACGCCTTCGCAAGCTGGATGCTCTTGGCGATTCCGACCTCGAATTCAAGTCCAGAGTCACTGCTATCGACTATTCAGCAGGCACGTTCGCGGTAGCCAACCGGACCGAAACTATCACCGTAAACGCCAGCACGATAATCTATGCTCATCTCTCGCGCTCCGAAGATGGCTTAGGCAAACGCGGACGCGGCGACGACGATGCTAGCATTGTTGCGATGGACACACTGCTTAGCTTCACCGACCTGAAGGTAGGTGACTCCGTGGAAGTTCATGCCAATATCGTCAATGCAAGCACACTGCTAGCTGTAGCCATTGAACTGGAAGACGCAAACGGCCTCATGAACGACATCCAGTTCAAAGCGGCAATCGCCACCATCGACGTCGCGACCCGTACGGTGACCTTTGTCGGACAGAGCTGGACTGGAAGCGTTTCCGAGACTGCGGTACTCACCGGATTCAACAATGAGCCGATCACACTTGATGACTTCCCGGTTGGCCAACTGGTTGAGGTGAAGGGATTCCCGGGCGCGGGAAGCGCGCTGCAGATCGTGCGGATGCACAAGGAAGACACTGTGTAATCTGCTCACAAACTTACTCGACTGAAGTTCAGGGTCAAACGGGCGCCCGGCGATTCGCCGGGCGCTCGATCTTTTCCGCAGAAATCCGCAAGGAAACCGCGGATTTCATGCTTTAAGAACCGCCTTTGTTCTTCATTCATAGACCCAAAAAGTCCTGCTTTTTTGTAAATATCGACTATATTGGTGTACGAATCTGAAACAGCACATACTCTATTACTTCAGAGGCGAAGTCCTCTGGTTACTGCCAATTGAAAAAATCGCAGCGCCGAACGTGCATCGCCTACCGATTATCGAGGCGACGCGGTTTGCGTATGGCTCGCAGCTCTAAAGTAGCCGAAATAGAACCATTTATTCAATAATACTCATCGGAGGTAGTAGGATGAACATTCTGTCACGCATTTCGTTGGCGGGACTGATCGCAATGCTGGGATTGGCAGCGAGTCCGCTGCAGGCGACAATCCACAACATTTCGGTTGGAAACTTCTTTTTCACGCCGGGCAAGACCCAGGCCTGCTTGGGCGACACGATTCGCTGGACTTGGGCCGGCGGGGTTCACCAGGTCGATTCCGACCCCAGTTCGCCGAAGACATTTCAATCGCCTCTGTTTAGCGTTGTCGGATCGACTTACGACCTGATCCTTACCGGCTCCGATCCGGTAGGGGCATATCCGTATGTCTGCTCCGTTCATCCGCTTTCAATGATCGACACGATTTTTGTTTCGAATTGCAGTCCGACGATTTACACTTTTCTGTTAGATGATGATCAGGAAGTAAGCTGTACCGGCACCGGAAGCGCCGCGACCGGATTCGGTATCGCTATCCTCAATGCCGCCCAAACCCAGCTGTCGGTTTATGTTGAGCACAATGTTCTCGGCGCCAGTGGCGCCCATATCCATTTCGGCGCGCCCTGCGTTGATGGCGGTCCGATTCGGTTCGGATTTACCTCGGCAACGAGTCCGATTCATGAGACCTGGACCATCAGTCCATCCAACGTGGCGGCGCTGCTGGCCGGTGACCTGTATGTCAACATTCATTCACCCAGCTTCCCGAACGGCGAGATTCGCGGCCAGATTGTGCAGGCGCCGATCAAGTTCGTGTTCACGCTTGACGAAGCGCAGGCCTTGGCGGGTGTCGGCTCAAATTCGCTGGCATCAGGGGCTTCGGTCTGTGAGTTGAATGCTGCCAGCACCAGCCTGAATGTCAAAGTCACACATGATGTACCGAGCACAATTGACGGCCACGTTCATTTCGGCTTGCCGGGCGTCGAAGGTCCGATACGATTTAGCTTTGCCAATCCTGCGAGCCCGGTCAATGAGAATTGGAGCCTCGATTCGCTCAATTTGAAAGATCTAATGCAGGGCGATCTGTATATCAACATCCACTCAACAGCTTTTCCTTCGGGTGAAATCCGCGGTCAGCTAAGACGACAAAGCGTCAACATCGCCATGAAGATGAATGGCGCATTGGCCAACGGCGGGGCGGGCACCGGCTCACCGGCGGTGGGTTTCACCGTGGCGACACTAAGTGCGGATCTTAAGACACTCACGATGCACACCGAACACAATGTATCAAGTCCGATCGATGCTCACGTTCATTTCGGAGCGCCAAATGTCGAAGGACCGATCCGTCACGGTTTTGCGAGTCCAGCGAGCCCCTCGAATGAGGTGATGGCTCTTACTGCCGCAGACGTCACGGATTTGTTGGCCGGAAACCTCTATGTCAATATTCATTCGACCGGATTCCCATCGGGCGAAATTCGCGGGCAATTGGTGCTCGAACAGCCGCAGGCATATGTGCTCGGTTTAGATGAGTCGCAGGCGGCATCGTGCGCCGGAACCGGAAGTGCAGCTACCGGAACCTGTACAGCCACACTCAAGCCGGGTGGACGCGAAGTAACGATTGATCTTACGCATAACGTCTCCAGCCCAATTGACGGCCATGTTCATCGCGGCGCTATCTGTGTGTCGGGTCCGATCATCTTTGGTTTCGGCAGTCCGGCCAGCCCGATCAAGGAAGTATGGTATTTGACCGTACCTGATATCATTGACATGCTGCAGGAAGAGCTCTATGTCAATGTCCACTCGGTTGCATTCCCAGTGGAAGAGATTCGCGGGCAGATCGGCGCTCCACCAGCTCCGCCTTGTCTTTGCGGTGATGCTAACAACTCCGGCTCGATTAACATCTCGGATGCCGTGTTTATTATTAACTACATTTTTGCAGGCGGCGCCGCACCCGCGCAGCCGTGCCTTGGTGATGCCAATGGTACCGGAAGCATCAATATTTCCGATGCCGTGTATATTATCAACTTCATCTTCGGCGGCGGTCCGGCTCCGTTCTGTCCGTAAAGAGTCTGCTTAGTCGGAAAAACAAAGGCGCTTCCGCGATTGCGGGAGCGCCTTTAATTTTGGCAGGATAAAATTCGATTTAATCGCTGGGCGATTATTGCGGCTCTGGTCTGGCAAAGCCGATATTTTTCTGGTCGACTTCACCCTGTATTTTGATTTCGCCGAATTTCTCTTCGTACTTCTTGAGGTTGTCCTCAAGTGTCTTCAGTACTGACTTGGCATTTTGCGGGGTCATAATGATGCGCGCAAAGACGCGGGCTTTGGGCGTGCCAGGTAAAAATCGAGCAAAATCGAAAATAATCTCCGACGGGGAGTGCCCGATCATGACGAGATTCGAATAGATCCCCTCGGCTTCGGCTTCTCGCAGTTCCAATTGTATCTGTTGAGTGGGTGGCTTGTTCATGGTTCCTCCTTGTCAAGGCGTTGCCAGTGTAATATAATATGCGCTGCAGTCAAGGAGATTAACTTGTCGATTCTGACACATAAACGGCTCGAGGAGCTGTTCGAAAATCTCGCCGACGCCCGGGTTTTGGTCTACGGTGATCTGATGATCGATCAATACCTCTGGGGCAACGTCAGTCGGATCTCGCCGGAAGCGCCGGTGCCGGTGGTTGAGGTCGATTCCGAATCGATTCACCTCGGCGGTGCCGCCAATGTTGCGCGCAATATCAGCGCCATCGGCTGCAATGTCGAACTGGTTGGCCTCGTGGGCGACGATGAAAACGCCACCCGGCTCAAGCATCTGCTCGAACGCGAGGGAATCGGCCAGCACAAACTCGTCAGCGACCAGAAACGGCCGACCACGGTCAAGACGCGCATCATTGCTCACAACCAGCAGGTCGTTCGCGCCGATCGTGAATCGCGGGATGAAATCGACGGCTATACCGAAAACGAATTTGTCAACCACATCGAAGGTCGTTTAAGCGACATTCAATGCCTGCTCATTTCCGACTACGGAAAAGGCGTCATCACATCATCATTTCTCAATCGGGTTGTTGGTCTGGCGCGCAGCAAGGGCAAGTTCATTTCAGTCGACCCGAAAGAAACCCATTTCCGCAACTATAAGCAGGTTTCGGTCATCACACCGAACGAACACGAGGCAGCCTTCGCGGCCGGCAAGCGTATCCGCGACGATGACTCGCTCAAAGAAGTTGGTTGGGGGCTTTTGAAGGAATTGGAACTGGATTCAATACTGGTTACGCTGGGTGCGCGCGGCATGGCTCTATTCGAACAAAACGGCAACTTCAACCATCTTCCGACCGTTGCGAAAAAAGTATTCGACGTGACCGGGGCAGGGGACACTGTTATCGCCGTCATGACCGCTATGATGGCGGCGGGAGCAACGAAACTGGAAGCTGCTTATATCGCCAATCAGGCGGCTGGAATCGTCGTCGGATACATTGGTACGGCGTATGTCAGCCGCGACGAATTGTTTGAGACAATAGCAGAGCAATTGTAGCTAGCGAACCTTGACAATCTACGATAGCTTTTATGACGAAGATCATCACAAAGAGCCAAATCCCTGCATTAGTTGCGCGTCTTCACAAAGGACGGCAGCGAATCGTTTTCACGAATGGAGTATTTGATATCCTCCACGCGGGCCATGTTGATTATCTGACACGCGCCCGCAAACTTGGTGATTTGCTCATAGTCGGACTTAACACCGATGCTTCGGTCAAAATCAACAAGGGTGACCTAAGGCCGTTAATACCCTATAAATATCGGGCGAAAGTACTTGCTGCGCTGACGGTCGTGGACTATATTGTCCCCTTAGAAAGAAAGACGCCTGACAAGCTCATTCCGTTGATTAATCCACGTGTCCTTGTCAAAGGAGCCGACTACAAAATCTCCGAGATAGTGGGCGCCGACTACGTGTTGGCGCATGGGGGTAAGGTAGTGCGAATGAAATTGGTCAAGGGACTTTCAACGAGCGAGATTATTCGTCGAATCAAGCAGACCTACTGACTGTGAGGGGTGAAATGAGAATCTTGAATCTTCGGTCACAGTGGGCAATCATCGCATTTGCTCTCTTGCTTCTAACAATTGCCGGTTGCTACAGCAATCAGGAAGTAACGCTACTGAATCCAAAGCACTTGCCGGTCCTCGACTGGGAGGGTGATGATGAATTGGCGGCATCCCGCTTGCTGGACTCAACCTCCGGCGTGTTCAGTTTACCTCCGGGACGCGAAGAACAAATGCTTCCTGCGCGTTTAGTTCCGAACTGGCGTTTGGGCGATTCACATCCTGATAAAATCAAAACGATCTACTATGACTCGACCAAGCAGGTTCATCCCAGCGGCTATTCCTGGGAAAATGGTTCCCTCATTATCATGGAATCTCGCAATTATCAATACGGAACTTACCAAGTGGACCTCTCGCGCGTTGATTCGATTAGCGTCGTGTTTTCCGATACGGAAAAGAGAGAAGGCATCACCAGGTTGTTCTCCGTCATTGGGTTTGCGGCGTTTACAATAATAATGTGCACCACTGTCGATTAGCATCGCTCCAATCTTGCTTGACATTCCGTTTCGACATCGGGTTATTGTCTCAATGAATCCATTCAACTGCCTTTGGGCGCAAGTGCAACCGGAAGCCGCAAGGTCTTGTGGAGGCTAACAACTTGAAGATTCGCGACGTCAATACCGGCGACTTGCTGCTGGGTTATTACGCCCTAACCAAGTGTGATCTCGTGCCTTTTACCGGCGGCGTGCGCCTGCAACTGGAAATGTCCGACTCCACCGGCCGCATTGCCGGTGTGCTCTGGGGCGAAGAGGCGGAACAAACCTACCCGACCCTCAAAGACGCCACCGTGGTTAAGGTGAAGGGGTTGGTCAGTTCCTATCGCGGTTCAATGCAGGTACAGGTCGAAAAAATCCGTCCTGCCAAAACCGATGAATACGACTCCACCGAGCTTCTAGCTTCGAGTGAATTCTCGCTTGAGGAACTCGAGGCCGGGATTGAAGAGATGGTCAATCTCATCACCGACGAAGAATTGCATGCGCTGGTCGTTGAAGTCCTCTACGACGAAGACGTCAAACGCCACTACTTCGAATCGCCCGCCGGAACCAAATGGCACCATGGCTACCTGCGTGGTCTCGCTGAACATTCTCTCTCGATGGCGCGATTGGCGGTGAAGGTCTGTGAGCATTATGACTATCTCGACCGGTCGCTGTTAATCTCGGGGGCGCTGCTGCACGATGTCGGCAAGATTTCTGAACTGGAGGTAGGAGCGACTTTCGAATATTCGGTCGATGGCCGGCTCTTCGGACACATGGTAATTGGATTCGAGATTGTCAAAGCCGCCGCCGACCGGTTGGGTCTGCAGGGTGATGTCAACGTTAAGCGACTCCTTCATATGATTCTGTCGCATCAAGGCAAGAAGGAATATTCGGCGCCGGTCGAACCGGAATTCGAGGAAGCCTTCGCTCTTTACTTCATTGATGAACTTGACTCCAAGCTGAATGCGATTTCCCGAATTCGCAACAAACCTGAAAATCAGGGTCGTCCATTCTCCGACTGGGTGCAGTTGCTGGGTGGGTTTTTGTATTTGGAGAGGAAAGAGCAATCGAGCGAGAGTGGAGATCCGGAATAATCCCGTATCGCCTGCCTGGGTCATTCTTTTTGTTCTGTCAGCTACTTCTAAGATACCAGCCGGAATCTTCAGCGATTTCGATTCAATGCATCATCAACCTGCCAGATAGACAATTGCCGCCGCGGCGCAACTGGCTCCGATTGCTGCGAGTAACGCCTTCCACCAGACACGCCGGTCAGATGGAAGGCTAAACCATAACGGAATAACGCCACAAGAACCGCCAATGAACCACGCCAACCACGGTTGCATGAATCGCGCCAATACGTTGGAGACAAGAATGACGGTGGCCGCCATAGCGGTGTAATAGAGCTCCGGTTTGGCTTGTGACATTTTGAGTCTCCCCAGTCTTAAGAAATCCAATCAAATACACTTGTGAACAAAGAATAAATGTCTCCCCCCGCCGCCGTCGCAGGCGGCTGTGCGTCCCCCTCTGCGTCAACGCACAACGCCTGCGATTGGCGGAGCTTTGCAACATTCACCCTGAAAGCAGCAACATTCTGCGCGTAGCGATCAGAGTTTGCAGCTTGGCTTTCAACGCGGCTCGCACTTCCCCAGTGCAACTTCGATGCCAAAACAAACTCCGATCGTGCGAGTTTGCTAAGTCGTTGCCGGAGAATGACGGTGTGGTGAAAGGGAAGTGGAGTACTCGGGAAATTCGAGGCTATAAATCAAAAAATGACGAAACCGTTTCGTCACTCTTCATCAAATGTCTTGTAAGTCGTTGGGAGAGTTGATCAAAAAGTGACGAAAGGCCTCGTCACTCGTTCGTCACTTCGGCAGTTACAGAAGTCCGAACTTCTTCAAGTGCGAAACCAGCGTCGTCCGCGGAATCCCCAACTCGCGCGCCGCACTTGCAATGTTGCCGTTGTTTCGAGCAAGCAACTCGATCAGTGCCGCCTTCGTCTGGGGGATGCCCGAATCATTCAACAAATCCAGCGCACTCTCCAAGGCGGGAATCAATTCGCCATTCGTTGCCGTCGCAGTCGCCAGCTTGACGAGCCGACGGACTTCGCGCACATTGCCCGGCCAATCATAACCGTTAACGCGCAAATCAAGCTGAAGATACTGCTCCGTCGTCAACTCGACCTTTTCGGCCTTGAGGAACTGCGAAATCAGCGGCATCACATCCTCGCGGCGATCACGCAGCGGCGGAAGCGTTATCTCAACTTCAGCAAGGCGATAATACAGGTCGCGGCGAAATTCCCTGCTCGCGATCCGCTCCTGAAGATTGTGATTCGTCGCCGCAATAAAACGCACATTCACGCGCACATCCTCGTTCGATCCGAGGCGACGTACTGTTTTTGTCTCAATCACGCGCAGAAGTTTGCTCTGTATCGCCGCCGGTGCATCGCCGATCTCGTCGAAATAAAATGTGCCGCCGTCGGCGGATTCGATAAGACCCGGCTTGTCCGTAGTAGATCCTGTAAAGGTTCCCTTCTTCGCGCCGAACAACTCCAGTTCGAGAAGACTCTCCGGCATGGCGGCGCAATTGATCGCCTTGAATGAACTGCCGCAACGATTGCCGGTGGAGTGAATATACTCTGCCAGCAGGTCCTTGCCGGTGCCGGTTTCACCGGTGATTAACACCGTCATATCATTGTTCTTGATCTGGTCGACTAATTCCATGATCCCGGTCATCGAACGGCTCACTGCAACTACCACCGGCGCGGCTGTCGCGCTCTTAAGCGTGAGGCTTCGTTTTGTCTTGTCGGAATTGCCTGCCCGCAGGCTCGCAATTTTCCCCAGCGCCTCATCCACCTGCGCGACGCGTTTGGGAACTTCCATCTCGACAAACAGCGCCTTCGCGGCTTTGAGCTGTTCAACTTGTGCTTCCACCGAATACGCCTTCGAGCGGCCAGCATCGAAATGGCTCAAAGCCAATTCATAGCGCGCTCCCAATTGCCGCAGCAAATCGATTGATTTTTCGAAATACTCCCGCGCCTTGGCGTGGTCGTTGTCGTGGGTATGGATATGCCCGTAAGCCCGCCACAGTGCGCCCAGTTCGATGCGTTCGGAAATCTTATTGATTGCGGCATCGGCCCTGGCGGCGGTGGCTTTGGCGGCGTCCCAGTTGCCTTCGGCGATTTCAACATCGGTCAGCATCCGCAAAGTCTGCGCCACTGCCGAAGCTGTCGGTTCCGGCATGGCAAGAACCTGATCGTAGTATTCGCGCGCCTTGGCATAGTTGCCGGCGAAGTATTCGTTGAGACCGAGGTATTCGAGGCAGACGGCGACGTCGCGGGACATTCGCAACATGTGGAATTCTCTTTCGGCCAATTCGAGGATGACTCTGGTGCGTTCACTTTGAAGTTTAAATGCGCAAACGATGCCCAGTATTTGACTTGCATAGTGACGTGATAGTCCAACAATGACCTCATCACCAAGTTGAGAATTCACTGCTCTCTCTGCCTCGACGAGGGATCCTGCCAAAGCTTGTGAACGCGCAAGATTTCGATCTACTAACTGCACTTCACTAATGGAATTGTACCTGACAGCAGCTTCACGCGACTCAGACAAGTACTTCATCGATAAGGCAACATCGCCAACTGCAAAGTGAGTCAGCCCAATATTTACAAGTGATCCGAAAATATCTTGGTAGGAGCAGGCACGCTTAAATCCGGCGAAACTCTCCACATAACATTCGAGCGCTTCTTGGACTCGGCCCGTCCTCGCAAGAATATTTCCAAGAAGTTGCTTTTCTCTTGCATAGAGGCTGTGTTCGGCAATAGGTCGAATAAGTCGCAGAGCAGTCTTGATCTTTAAAATTGCCCGCTTGTGTTCACCTGTTTCGAATAGACACCGCGCAATCAGATAATACAATTCAGACTGATCTCGGGTCGAAAGTTCAGCTATATCATCTCGTCGCAGGGACTTAGCGAACAAGAGAGCCTCAGCGTAACTTCTCGCTTTGATCGAGTCTAAGAGCTGCTGCCGAAGTGTATCGATAGTTAGATTCTTCATTAACGATTCCGCCTAAGAGACGTTCTCCCCACCGTTATCATTCAGCTCCAGCCATGGTTTCGGCTTATTCGGATCAGTGACGCCCTTCTCCGGTCCATCGGAGGTTGTCGTCTTGATCTCCGGCTTGACAACCTGCGTCGAATCGATACCAAGCCACAACCGAAGCTGCGCCTTCACGGCCATCATCACCGACTCCATAAACGTCGGAGCGGCAACGTCAGTCGATGATTGAAGCTGCACCACTTGCGGATTGGCCCCCGCACGTTCACCGGCCATCGAAGGCACGGAAAGTACCAGAATCCCTGCAAGGACCAGCAGGAGCGTAAGTCTGGCGGTCAGCTTCATACTAATCATCTACCTCGATTAAAATTTTGAAAACACGAATTTGCGGGTCCAATATCATTATCGGCATACGCATAGCCACAACTTGACTGCGAAGTCTCGCTTCAAAGTGCTGTGCCATGTTTCTCCCCCGGCGTTGCTCAACAACTGAACAACAGCCGTTTCTGTCGAATGTGATGGACCTAAGTTTTTTCAGCGAACTGCTATAATTGTTAATTAAAAGACGCAAACGAGTGAGATTTTGTCAAGCAAAAAAAGTGGGGCTAATTCGACTCTTTTCAGGTTTTGAAGCTCTTCCGCCGCCTCTCCCCGCATTTACTGTCAGAGCCTGTCACTATTGGACGTCATTATCCATATTCGGGGCATATGATTCCGAGTCGATACGAGATATTCAAAGCAAAACCGCCCGCAACCTCGATAGGAGATTGCGGGCTTAGTTGACTCAAATTCAGCTGAACCAGATGCCTGCGGTTCTTGAAATCATAGGCAGGGCATAGGTGGCGCTCCGCCTGCGAAGATGTAATCTATCAGGTATACAGCATCAGAGATATTGAGATTTCCGGTGCAATTGACCTCACCGGTACCCAACTGTGGCTGTGGTCCTTCGCCACTATTGAAGATGAAGTTGAGAATCGTGATGGCATCGCTGATGTTGACTTGCCCGTCGTTGTTGGCATCGCCGCGCTTGACGATAAGGACGGCCTTATCGGCATTGACGCGCCCCCAGCCGACCAGGTCATTCACACGTCCGTCGCCGCCGCCATAGAGTTCGCGGTCAGCCGAGTGGCGAATAATCTCGTAGATGTACTCGGCGGATTGTGGTTGTTGTTGCGGCCCCATGAACCAGGGATTGGTGATGTACATCTTAGCGATGATGCTGGCAACGAGGGGCGCAGCGAAGGACGTACCTGTCTGGTTACACATGTAGTTGGGATTACCATCGCAATTAACCGCAAACGGACTTAGACCCGCAGCGCCCATCAAGTCGAGAGTCCACACATTCTTGCCGGGAGCAAGGATATCCAAGGCCGGTCCAGCACCGCTGTTATCGGCGCGAGCATCGTTGCGATCAGACATGCCTACAGCCAGGACGTAGGGCGAGTTAGCAGGGTAGTCGACCTCTCCATCATTCCCAGCAGCAACTACAACTGCCTTGCCCGCGTCATAACAGCTCTTCAGAACATTGTTAATACTGGGAGAAACATAGCCAGGGAAAAGCCAAGTAACACAGACAATTCGAGCACTTACCCCGCCGTGCGGTTGGCGTGCCCAAGTTAACCCTCGCCCAATCGCACGTGCGTTGGTGTTATTGTGCGCGTCGATAATCTTAATCGGCATCACAAATGGTCGATTCTCTGTCCCTGCCAATCCAATCGCGTTACCGGTGGCTGCCTTTAGAACACCCAGTACTGCAGTGCCGTGCCAGCAGGTTGGGTCACTTCCGGTACACTCGTTCCATGGGTCGTTGTCTGGCGGGGTCTGATCAACTAACTCTCCAGTGGCATCATATGGCCAAGTATACCATGGCGTAGGGAGATCTTCGTGTATCTGCTCAAATCCTCCGTCGATCAAGGCTACAACTGGATATGTCATTGATGGACCCTGATAAAGATCCGACTCGCTCCAGTCAATATCGGCGTCTACCGTCCCGCCTTCCTGCCCAACATTGTCAAGTTGATATTGGAGAGAATAATACGGGTCATTCGAAGCCGGATATGCTGCGAAGGTTATGACTGGTTCGACGGCTAGGCACAAGCCGGTATTGAAGTAGTCCCTGGCTATTTTTGTGATGTCGAAAGGCGTGGTTTGATTGTAATCCAGTACAACCATCCTCAAGCTGTCGTCGATGACCTCGACGCGACTAACACCGAAGCTGATTTCAAGCGTGTCGATTTCGTATTGGGCGCTTGATTGGTTGTACGTCACGAGAAGTTGGTTATTCATCTTCCAGCGACCACCATAACGGTTGTAAGCCACTGGATTGACCATTGCAACGTCTTGCTGTAACCGAAGACCAAACATTGCCTGTGCAAGAGAAATGCCCGGTTCGATACGAAAAATGTGAGTTCGGTTACCGATGAATTCGAATTCTACGTCATCCACCAGCATCGGCTGTTCAATCGAGAATGACTGTGCCGTGCCTCCGTGGCTCGGGTCGAATCGAACGGCAACCAGCGAATCGAACACGTCTAGATAGATTGGGGTTCCATCACTATCATAGTAATAATAGTCAGATTGGGCTGATACAACTGCTGCCGAAGCAAGTGTCAGCAAGAGTGAAAGTATGAAGTGTCTCATGTTTGTTTTGCTTTCATATTTTCGGACCTATCCGTAAGTTTCGCGGATGTCGTTGCAGGTCCGGTGAGAGAATTTTTGTGATATTTCTGGTTTCGGTGTCGATGACAAGCACCGAAGCTGGTTGACGATCACCTACCGCTCCTGTTGCGAGATAGGCCTTCTCGCCGGTAGGAGAGAAGATTACGTCGCTGGTTGAGAGCGGTGATAGTGGATTGTCGCGATAGCCGAAGGTGGAGACTGCTTCTAACAACGCGCCCGATCCGGAATCCAAGACAAAAAAGGCGCCGGGGTTGAGTCCAGAATACCCTGAGATTCCTGGGTCAGTCATATAAACCTCTCTCTCATCGGGAGAGAGTGCGAGTCCGCCGTATTGCCCCATAGTCTTGTAGCTCCATAGCAACGTTTCTGACTGCAAGTCATAGGTCCCCGTGAACGTAAAACCTTGGAACGGACCCGGAACCGACAAACCGCGAATGTAGACTCGGTTCCCACTTTGGTTCAAACAGAAATCGATGACCTGCACCGTATCGCCCGCCCAATGCGTGATCGGAATCAACTCCAATTCGCGATTGATGTAGTCGAAACGGTAGAATCGAAAACGCAGACTGCTACCTCCCCAACCGTAAATGAAGCCTCGCTTTGCATCAAGATACTGCCCAAGAAAGCCACCGAGTGTGTCCTCCTGCAGCAGAGTCATTGATGGATAAGAAAGCACTGTTATGTACGTGTCAAGCGAGTCAGCTCTCATGCCGACAATGCGGCCATGCTCCAAATCGAAGTATGGACTGACCGCATATGGTATCTCACCTAATAGATCAAATGTCTGCGCATCGTAGAGCCAGGTCTTAGCTGAATAGAAATCAAACGTTGCATCGCGGACCGCAAGTAAACGTCCATCCGCGGAAACGTCGAAGATTGCCGATTCCTCCAAAGGCAACATCAGACTGTCGACAATGGAATCAGTTTCCATGTCAACCTTGTAAATGTCATAAAGACTCGGATTGTGTTCCGAGTAATACAGCCATCCCTTGTAAGGCTGAACTACCTCGTCCTTCGGACAGGTCGGACAGTCATCACCTGAACAGCCGCCCACTAAAACCAGAATCAAGAGTGCGAAGTAAATCGAAGTCAGTTTTGTCAATTGCCGTGACATATTGTCTCCTTTGTTTTGAATGTCGAAATTGTTCTTTGTCATATAGCCTCCCACATGCCGTGTCATGCGCAAACGTTGTGCACTACCTGCCGTCTTTACGAGCGGCTCGCGGTCATCCCTGTCGCGAACAGGGACGATCCGCTGGGCCGCTGCACCCCGCCTTCTCACGGCGTCAGGCGACGGCACAGGTTGGTCACCTTTCCGATGTCGCGGATGACTGCGGCTTTGGTAGATCGGGAGAATTCCCTCCACAATCACCCGCGGGCATTCGGCATATTGCAACGTTCTTCGCTCTGACTCAAAGACCGGCATTCTGTCCATCAGAGTTTGCAGAGTCCAAAAAGTCAGATAGATTCACTGATATGCATTTGCAACTTCGGTGCCAATCAAACTATGATCTTGCGGGTTTGCTAAGTCATTGCCGGAGAGTAGATGATGTCCTCATTATTTGGATTTGGACAAGGATTCTTCGATGCAGAACTCAAAAGTGACGAAGTGCTTTCGTCACCTCTTCGTCACTATCCTGTAACCTGTTGTAGCGCTTACCCAAAAAGTGACGAAAGGCATCGTCACCCTTCGTCACTCGGCAGAAACAGAGGCAAACCTGCGGTACAACGGTCGAATGGCCTGCCCGGATCCGGTTTGGTTCGTCACAAGAGCGAGTGACTCAACGGCTTCGCTCCCCCTGCAAGAACCCCTTGACCTGAAACACCGACTCTGTTAAACTAAATGTCTATGTTTGAAAATTCTAATAGGAGTAACCATAAAGGAGTAGACTCACATGAGCAGTAAAGTACGGGTTGGGATTATCGGCGTCGGCAATTGCGCCTCGTCCTTCGTCCAGGGAGTGGAATACTACAAAAACGCCAAGGACAACGACTTTGTCCCCGGTCTGATGCATGTCAATCTCGGCGGCTATCATATCCGTGATATCGAATTCTCCTGCGCGATTGATATCGACGCCAACAAGGTCGGCAAGGACCTCGCCGATGCCATCTTCACCAAGCCGAACAACACCTTCAAGTTTTCGTCCGTCCCCAAGACCGGTGTCAAGGTCGTCCGCGGCATGACCCACGATGGGCTCGGCTACTATCTCTCGCAGATTATCAAAAAAGCGCCGGGTGACGCCGTCGATGTCGCCAAGGTGCTCAAGGAAACCGGCACCGATGTCGTGGTGAATTACCTTCCCGTCGGTTCCGAAGAAGCCACCAAGTGGTATGTCGAGCAGGTGCTCGAAGCCGGCTGCGGTTTTGTCAATTGCATTCCGGTCTTCATCGCCCGTGAAAAATACTGGCGCGCCCGTTTCGAGAAGAAGGGTCTTCCGGTCATCGGCGACGATATCAAATCGCAGGTCGGCGCGACGATCACCCACCGCGTCCTGACCCGCCTGTTCCGTGAACGCGGCGTCAAGCTTGAGCGCACCAGCCAGCTCAACGTCGGCGGCAATACCGATTTCCTCAACATGCTCGAGCGCAGCCGCCTCGAATCCAAGAAGATCTCCAAGACCAACGCCGTCACCTCGCAGCTCGACTACGACCTGGGTGCCGACAATGTCCATATCGGCCCGTCCGATTACGTCGCCTGGCTGACCGACCGCAAGTGGGCCTACATCCGCATGGAAGGCCGCACTTTCGGCGATGTGCCGTTGAATCTGGAATTGAAGATGGAAGTTTGGGATTCGCCGAACTCCGCCGGTGTGGTGATCGATGCCGTCCGCTGCTGCAAGCTGTCGCTCGATGCCAAGCTGAAATCCGCGATGGAAGCGCCGTCTTCATACTTCATGAAGTCGCCGCCAGTGCAGTACTTCGATGACGATGCCCGCACCGCGACCGAGCAGTTTATCGCGACCTATGGCCACAAGGCTTCCAGCAAGAAGCCGCTCAAAGCCGCCGCCAAACGTCCGGCAGCAAAAAAAGTCGCCAAGAAGACCGCGACGAAGAAGAAGTAGTAGGGGATTCGCAGCAACGGTAGGTCAAAGGAAATGGGCTCCAAGTAAGTGCGCGGCAGTCTCTATTGGCTGCC
>CAYJKI010000003.1:128527-409541 GCA_964370935.1 uncultured Ignavibacteria bacterium
CAAGAAGTAGTTTTGTAGGTCAGGAGCCCTGTGCTCCTGACATCGCGCAACAAGCGCGAATAGAGTTCGTAGGGGCGCGAAAGCGCCCCTACGCTTCAGTTCCAGGTATTAGGAAGAACTAGGAGGCAATATGAAAGTGGGTTCAGTATTCTTCGTCCAAACCTTAGCCATCTTAGCCGTATTGACAATTATCGGTTGTACTAACAACATGTCTGAAACGGCAGATCAATTTAGGGCTAAGAACCGTCAGAATCTAACTAAGCTGTTCATTGGAATGCCGAAAGACTCAATGATTGTGGTAATGGGGACAGAGAAGGCACAGGGCAAGTACTGGAAAGGACTAGTGAACGGCGGCTACGAGCGTCAAGACTATGTAAACCCATATCGTACAGAAACGCTGGCTGGCAACGACGTCACACTCTTGGTCTACCTCTACTATACAGATCTGAAATCTGCAGACGGCGCAATTACTGACGATGAATTGACACCTGTTGTTCTGAGGGATGAAAGAGTAATCGGCTGGGGCTGGATGTTTCTCGATGATGCTGCCAAAAAGTACGAAGTCAGATTGCGATAGCACTGCGACGAAAGCCGTTTGCGCGAATCAATCCCGCATTATCTGAAATCATGTTTGTAGCATCGATTGCTCTACTTATCGCTCAAATCTGAAAGCGGTTTTTTCCACCAGTCGCCATATACCTCGCTGACTTTTTCAAAGTGACCCACTGGAGCTTCATTCTCAATTGACTTCAGGTATTCTATAAGTTCTTTGACGTTTGCTAGTGAGAATAACCGGGGCGAGCCAATCATGCGATGTGGTAGTGGTTGCTCTCTCAGAAGGCTGTAGCACTCCTTGTCGACAAACATCGCGTCGCAGTAGGGGTATAGATGTGCTATCGCGTTGACATCATTTCTTATACCCCTCGTCGGCATCCTTTTTTGTCCATTGGCCAGTTTGCGGGCGATTGCAGCCCACAAAAGAGACTCATTTATAGTACATGGAGCTTGTCGGCATTCAACTGAGTGTAAGAATTCTTTGGATCTCTCAAGCGCTTTTGGCCCAGAGATTCCAATCTGCCCGCAGAGATCCATGATAGAGTATACAAGAATGTCAATACTATTGGGTAGCACATCGAGATTTGTTGGCCCAACTGGATTCAGCCTGTATTGCATCATCTTCATTCGCTTCTCAAAGTATTGTTTCCAGATCATGGTGCCGAATGATTCGTTTTCCTCAGAGAACCAATCCTCAAAACTGCGATTGTTTTCTGACTGCCATCGAGTGTACACTTGCTGAAGTCGACTATCAACTTGTTCGCGGTCAGCTCTCAGTCGTTCAGCACCAGCATTGTCGAAAAGCTTTGGCATCCCGAAAAAGAAACGTTCTTGCCACTCGTTTAACTCTCCATGCATTACATGATGTCGCTCGATGGCGACATGCCTGTGGGCAATCTCAAAATACTTACCTGCAATGCTGTAGACTTGCCGGTTTCTAATATCGTCGAAATGATAGAAATGAACTCCGCACGCCAAGTTATTCGACAAACGCCTGAGTATCTCATAATACTCAGCCGTGGTCGACTCCTCTTCGTGTGCCCATGAAGAGGGGCAAACAATGAGTTGTGCCTGTACCAACATTGAGACCCAGCCAGTGATATCCTTCCACGTCTGCCGGGTATCCTTGTCCGTCCTCAACTCAATGCCACTCAAAATTTTTGCGATATTGCTCAACGCAAATTGGTCGAGATATATGATTTTCTTCGAAAGCTTAGGCAGTTCGTAGGTGTTTGAGGGTTCGTACCCCTTGGGCCTCCAGCAGGAATTGCAGCGTCGGGTATAATGATCTGATCCAATATGGGATATGCCAAATGCGTCAACGCCGCAATAAGGACATTGGATAAAAGGTGGACTAAACAATTCAATCTTCTGCGGCAATTCACACACCTCTGTAAATCTAAGCTGATGAACTGAATCAAATACGTGCGGTGTGCTCTTGGCAATCGCATTATTACAATCTAACAAAATTGAGAATTGGGTTGACAGACGGCAAGCAGTCGAACAGGCTCAAAGCCATAGCTTCGGACGCTTTCCTGTATCCTACCGAACTCCCACCATCACCTCCACCACCCATTTCTCCAACGGATGCCTCCCAATCCCAAGCTGTTCGTGCATCAAAGCGATCTTATTCTTCCATTCCTGAATGGTCTTGGGGCCGTCGACATCCTGTGCATTGAGGAAGTACACAAACACCAGCCATGCCGGAATATCGTTGAGCACACGCAACAGATACAGATGCGCAAGGCGATTGGTGTATTGATAATATGTGCCGGCCCAGTCGGAGCCGCTCGTCACTCCCATGAATTCGCGCGTCTCGTTTAGACTCTTGCGAATCAAACTCATCGCCGGTTCGCTCGCACCGCAAGCGGGTGAGACTATTTCACCGAGGTGAGCCTTGGCTTCAACGAGAATGACATCGCCGCGACTGGTTGTCGCAAGACCATCCCAAACCGGACCACGATGCGGCCAAAACGATTCCAGCGAGCGATGATGAAATTTGCCTTCGAACCCGAGCTTTTTCAGGAAATCCTCGTCGCTGTACTCCGAGTATTTATCATTTGCAAGCGGTGAGCGCCAGACAATCGACTCATCGCCTTTTAATCCGAGCGCGGCTCTGATCTTGGCATCGATTGAATTCGGATTCGTGTTGACAGCTAACTGCAGCCAATGCTGACTGCCCTTGGTTTTTTCCAACTGTTCGATTCGTGACATTTGACAATCCTCCCTTATTGAGGACTGTCGACAAAAGAGTAGATTAAATGAGTAGGGCAGGGGATTCAGGATCTATGCATTTCAGCCACGCAAATCCCTACTCCCCAGCCTTCACCGTCGCGGCGACAACCGGCGGTCCAAACTGCACTGTCAGCGAAAAGTACTCCGTATCGCCGCAACAAGAACCGCTGCCGGCCGACATTTCGTAATCTCCCGGGAGTAGTGTAATGCTGACATCCTGTATGGCATTCTGGGGATCGGGCAGATACTGGTAGATGAGATTTGCTCCACCCATTCGACTAAGCCGGAAACTCTGCGACGAGTTCGGGTAAGTCGGAGTCGAAGTTTGAGGTGAATAGATGAATTGAACAGGAGTTGTTACGGTGAATCTCACACCCACGCCGCCGCCGCTATTACCGTCGGCATAGCAATTCTCACCGAAATCACTGACAACATGCACCGTGGGCGATCCACTTGAGCTCACAGAGAATTGATACTCCTGTAGAGAACCGGTAGAGGGATCGATTGTTAGACTGCTGTTGACGGCCACCGTGCCGGTGACACCGACACCATCACCGTAACCTTCACAAGCGAGGTAGCTTCCCACGTGATTCACATTGATCGGTCCAAGCGTCGACGGGAAGACGCATCCGACGCCAATGGCACAGATCTCGCCCACGTGAAGTGTCGGCACAACCGCCGAAGCCAACCACGCTGTCTCCGATCCAGTAGCCACCAGCACTGTGTCTTCAAATGCACTGATATTGATATTGAGACTCGTTGCCTGTGCATCCTTGTTCACCGAAGTATTGAAGAAGCCATTAAGATCAGTAGTGCCTTGAGCCACTACTGGCGTACCGCCGGTAGTGACTAATAGAATTCCGGCACCCGCCTGCCAGAGTGTGTCCTGTCCCTCAAGTTTGCCGACTCTTACGGAGAGCGTCGCACTGCCGCTGGTTACGAGATAATCGGGAAAGCTTGTTACCATCAGCCAGAGCCCGCATTGTGCCTGCGGACTTCGTACAGCATTACACGAGCAGTCGACCAGAAGCGAGTCGCGATCCGTTATCGATCCGGTGTAAAGAGATGTGTGAGCATAATAGCAGAGCACATCCATATCATTCGCATTCATCTCATCGGTTTCGATAAACCCGCTGGCGCTCGGAGTGGAAAGCAGCGAGTAACCGGGCGGATAGTTCATGTCGAGGTCGAATTTTGTAGAATAGTTGCCTCCGGTGAAACCGTCACCATTCAAGTCATAGCGTTCGTAGTCTTCCGGCGCGTTCGCAACTCCCGAACGTACTTGCTCGAATTCAGCGAATTTTGACAAGAAGAGCAGAATGTCGTGCTCATCGAATTGGCCATCTGGCGACGCAATGTCGTTGGCATTGGCGATATCGAGCAGTTTGTGGCGAATCACCGTGCTACTGGCGTAAGAGTCGATCGCAAGGACGGCGAGATAGGCATCAACGAATCCGGGATTCGGCGAATTTACATACGCGTCGAATAGGATCTCCCTGATTTGCCAGTTATCAAGGTCGGGGTCAAGGCTCAAGAGATAGGCTGCCAATCCAGCGACCTGCGGAGCAGCGAAGGAAGTTCCATCGTAATGTGCGACAAGATGGCCACCAACAGTTTCACAGCCACCGTCAGTCGAGACGGGATCAATTCGAACACAAGGCATCGATACGCCTTCACCAAGCACACGAATCGATGAACCGCGATTCGAGAAGATGCTCTCGTTACCGAGCGCGTCAGAGCTCCCCACCATGATCAGATTGTTCATCGGGAGAGAGTTGTCGGGATCAATTGCTGTATAGTAGTTCCAATATGCGAGCAGACCCAGAGAATCGATGAGGTCCATCGGGCCTGACGTATAGAGCTCGAATGGGGTCGTGAATGCGGCAGCGATATTGAATGGCGAATTGAGGGTGGCATACCGGCTATCGTCGGTGTTAGTGCCGTCATTTCCTGCAGCTGAGATATGGATGAAATCGCTCTGTCTGCTCTTGACCATGTTTCGCCACGAAAGTGCCTCCATTGCCCGCCTGACCTTACCGGTGACTGACAGGTCGACGTTGTATCCTAGCGAAGTGCTGAGGACAAATCGTCCCGAAGGCATGTTCTGAGATATGTTCGCCAGAATCTCTGGAAAGGTCAGCCCGCCGATCATCATCGACTGAATCGCGAGGTAAGCCGACGGGCCGGGATGCACACCGGTTGTATTGATGTTATCGAAATTGGCTCCAATGATTCCCGAAGCACAAAACCCGTGATTGCCGTCGACTGTGGAAGTTAACGAACGCTCGCCCGTGCCGAATACAAACTGCTGCGACGAGATTTCCGGATGCGGAATAGAGTTGTAATATGTATCGGGAACGAACACCGTAACCCCGACGGCATTTCCTTCGATTAGCGATCTCACGTTCCAGGCAGCGGGCATCCTCATTTTCTTCAGATGGGAGATTTCACCTTGTCCGCTCTCTGGAAGTTCAGCCGATTCATTAACGCCTGACGTTTGAGGCTGGTGCGCTGAATACCCAAAGAGAAATGCGCCTGACTGGACCAATAGATTGCCAATGGAATCGGCCTCGACTTGGTTCTCCACTGGTGAAATACTCAGAGTCATGTTCAATTCACCTGGAAGCATCCAGCTAATTCGGGCATCAATTCCCTCGATTGCTGCGTTGACTTCTCCAACCGTCGCGGCTGGATTGAGAACGACAGACAATTTGTCCTTTAGCAGTCCTGACAATTCGATGTTGCCTCTGTCTGACGCTATCGGACCGTAACCATAAATTGCTGACAAAGCGAGCGCTCCCGGATCACCAGAGAGCAAAACACCGATGCTGCACATTGTGCCGTTGCAAGGCGCCGGACCGGAAGCGAATATGTAGTTGATCATGTATACTGCATCAGTGATATCGGTTTGGCCGTTGCAGTTTAGGTCGCCACCGGCATCATCGAGTGGCGGCGCACCGTTGTCAAAAATGTACTGAATTAGATAAACAGCGTCCGAGATATCGATCTGTGCCGACGCGTTAATATCACCGCATGGCGACGCCAATGACGCCTGATCGAGCAACGCAACTGCTGTGAGGATCAAAGCTGTGATTAGCACCAATGTCATTCTGAATGCACTTTTGGAGTTAGCGAACATGCCAAAAAAACCTCTCTGAAAGCGTTTGTATCAATGGGAGACTGGAGTTGTCAGTAAGATCGTCGGACAAAAATACGAGATTAACGAAAAAAGTCAATGGAATTATGGTATTGATGGGTCTACGATAAGTGCGAATCGGACCGTCCGCTTGCATCTCTAGCCTAACGTAGTTTACGACTCAAAATGGAAGCCGTCAGTTCGATTGGACTGACGGCTCATGAGTTCTTGAAGGCTACAGCGAGAACTAATAACAGCCTGGTTCGGGACCGCCTCCAAATATGTACGAAATCAGAAACACCGCATCAGAGATAGTGACCAATTCGCTAGAATCTGCATCGGCATCCGAGGCATATGTCGGCGCCGCACCGCCAGCAAAGATGTAGCCGATCACAAAAACCGCGTCCGAGATGGTTATCAATCCACTATTGTCGGCATCGCCTCTACGCCGACAGAATTCGACATACGTTTCCTCGGTCAATTCATCAGCGAAATCGCGGTCCGGCTGGGGCGACTTGGAGGTGCCCTTTGCTGTCGCGGGTCGACCATCGAATATGAGATTGTCCCAATCGTGCGCTCCGCCAAGAATCGTCAGGGAGCCATCGCCGTTTATATCAGCGACTGCGCCAGTTCCTGAAGCGTTCCCGTTACAATCCCAGTCGATGGCTGCGCCAACGTCGGCGATATCTCGCCTGTCGATCGGGGCTCCACAACTATAGCTTGATCCCAGAACCGGGACCCCGGGCCCGCCGGATATGCCTGCCGCCTCCTCAAGGGCGGACTCGTCGAGGTCGCCCAGTGCGTAACGCGAAAGGTCAATGTGACCCCATGAACCGTCGGCGAAGATGCCGGAAACCTGGAAAAAGTAATTCATTACGCTAAGGTAGTTGGGTTTATAGTTGAACGTCTCATCTCCGCCGTGATCGAGCCCAAGATTGTGCCCCAATTCGTGCAATAAAGTGCCTGCCTGCTGTTCAATGGTTCCTGGATTTGAGGACCAACCGCCAAGGGTGACTACCAGGTCATAAGAGGGAACATTGTAGGGCGTCGAAATCGAATAGCCACTCGACGTTGAAGAACTATGGGCATGACCAAAAATGCAGTAGTGAAAGACGCGGGATCTCGCCATGTCGAAATTCGCAGTCTTGATCTCATAGAAGTCATCGAACAAGAATGTGAGATTGTCATCATGTCCAAGCATGTTCCCGCCGTTGAATTGTCCTCCCTGACCGTAATCGAAGTGAACGTTGATTCCAGTGAGACCATCGGGATTGTTGACAGGTGCATTAGCGAAGGCTTCAGTGACAATGTCAAGCGCCTGGCTCTTGGGCTGGTGAGATTCAACCTCTCCCGGACCTGCCGCCATCCAATCGATCTCTACGAAGAGATCCTTGTGCAGGTAATCTGCCCCCATTGCCGGAAGATCCAGATCATCGACTCCGTCACAATCAAGATCGACCGCCATATGCTCCCAGGTATCGGATATTCCATCCCCATCCTGATCGCTGACAGCTTCACCGAGGAAGTATGCCAATTGACCGGGAACCACCGGAATGCCTTGAATGTCGGTTCCGCTTCCCACGCCAATAATCACGTCAAGAACATTGTCGCCATTGAAATCCTTCAATATTGGCACATTGCCGTAGTTGTTTGAGGAAAGGAACGGCTTCAGGCATTTGAAGTTCTGAGTCTCAAGAACGTATCGGGTGCCGTAGTTGTATGGCACAGCGTTCCTATAAAGCAGTTGATGACTGGCTGTGGAACAAAGTAGATCGAGGTCGGTGTCGCAGTCGACATCCGCAAAAGTCGGATATATCCCGGTATACCCGGATCCTGCGATTCCGCCCAAATCCAATGTGAAAAATACTTCTCCCCAGACCGGAGACGCGGCCGTGCCATTGTTTCTAATACCATCAAGAGTAGTGAACTGGTCTGCTCCGGAATAGCGGATTCCAACAACAATGTCCAAGTCAGCATCGAAATCTATATCCAGGAATGCCGGTTTTCCTACTCCAGCGACATTTGGAATTGCAGGGTAGATGATTGTCTCGACTTGGAAGAAAGCGTTTGTCGCAGTTCCGAGGTTTCTCCAGAACTCGATTCCCGAATTGTCTCCAGGAACATGGTACCCATACCCGATAAACAAGTCGTAGTCACCGTCGGCATCAATATCGCAGAATGACGGCGCCGGTGAATCATTAACCCAAATTGAAAAATACGTTGGGTCTTCTAATGTGAACTGGGGATTCGTTGCATCGCCAGTGTTGCGGTAAAACGCTATTCGATCGGTCGACCGATCGCCCACAAAAAGATCCAAATCGCCGTCGGCATCGATGTCGACCAACTCGGGCACCGGGTAACTCCCTGCTTGTATTGGCTGGCCGTCCGCCTCCAACAAGCCCATTGGCACAAGATTGAAGTCGAATGGGCAATCCTGGGCCTCAAGCCTGACGGTTATCGCTGCAAACAAGAGCGCAAAAACAAGAAGCAGTGCGGGAAGAGACAGTGCCGTTGGGTAGCCGGGTATTCGATTTCGCAAACAGGGGTTGACAATGGTCAAGGCAGTACACATAGTCTTCATCCTATGCAAGAAAGTTGAATCGTGAAAATTGGTATTGCGTCCCCAAAAATAGATAACATGGAGCCATGATTCAAGTGTTTTTTATCAAGTATTTCCAGGCGTGAAATGTCTGGACGCTGGATCAGTAGTTCGCTTTCGATCCCTACCTACAACAAAAGTTCCTCTAACAGGCGCTTTCTCATTACTTGCCTTTCACACCCCGACCGTCCACTCCGTATATCCACAAATGTCCCATTACTCCCACCATCTCGTCATCGGCGGTTCCGGTATGCTCGCCGACGTCTGCATCGCCTTGGCAGCAGCAGGGAAGACCGTTTCGGTGGCCGCACGAAGCTCCGGCAAACTGCAACGAATGAGCGAAAGGGCCGCTTCCTCGCCCGGCAAAATCGTGCCGCTGCCGGTCGACTACAGCAGTTCCAGCGCGTTAGCCGAAGCCATCGCCATGACAGTCGCCAAGTACGGCAGAGTATCGACTGCTGTATGTTGGATTCACAGCCACTCCCCGCAAGCGCGTCGTGTTGTCGCTGACATGATCGGTAACAAATCCGCACCGCCACACTTCTTCGATATCCTCGGCAGCGCCGCAGCGAACCCGCAACACATTGACGAATGCGAAAGCATCGAATTTCAACAACGCCGCGATATCCAATATCACCGCATCATTCTTGGCTTCAATATTACTCCAACCGACTCAAGATGGTTGACCGACGAAGAAATCTGTGCTGGCGTCTTGGAAGCTATGAAATTGAAGGAGTCAGTGGTAATAGTCGGCGTGGTCAAGCCTTGGGACAAACGGCCCTAAGACCTTACCCCCGCTCGTCCTCGTGGGTTGACCACACAGACCCGCAGCACCTTCGAGCATCCGAGCGAAGAATTCGTATTCGCCTCTCCTTGTATTGGGAGAGGGGTTGAAGTGATGATAATCATCACCCTACAATCTCCACAATCCGGGAACCGTGTTGAATCCCAATTTGTTTAAGCAAAAGCAGGGAACAGACACTTGTGATTAATTCATTCAATCATTAGGAGATAACTATGGCAGACAAGAAGATCATCGCTGTCGTCGGCGCGACCGGTGCACAAGGCGGCGGGCTCGTTCGGGCAATTCTTGCCGACACGTCCGACGAATTTGCGGCCCGGGCGCTGACACGCAATGTCAATTCCGACAAAGCCAAACAACTTGCCCAACTCGGCGTCGAGGTCGTCACTGCCGACATCGACAATCTTGAGAGCCTGAAGAACGCCTTCAAGGGTGCGTACGGCGCATTCTGTGTTACGGCATTCTGGGAGCACTTCTCCGCCGAGAAGGAAGTCGCACAAGCGAGGATTATGGCCGATGCCGCCAAGGCTGCCGGCGTCAAGCATGTCATCTGGTCGACTCTCGAAGATACCCGCAAGTGGGTTCCGCTTAACGACGACCGCATGCCCACCCTGCACGGCAAGTACAAGGTCCCGCACTTTGACGGCAAGGGAGAGGCTGATGCCTATTTCAAGCAAGCGGGCGTGCCGACCACCTTGCTGCTGACATCGTTCTATTGGGACAACTTCATCTACTTCGGCCTCGGTCCCAAGAAAGACCAGAACGGAGATCTTGCGATTACATTCCCGATGGGCGACAAGAAGCTTCCCGGCATTGCCGCCGCGGACATCGGCAAATGCGCGCTTGGCGTTTTCAAGAAACCACAGGAGTTCATCGGCAAGACCGTTGGCATCGCGGGAGATCATCTCACCGGCGAACAAATGGCAGCGGCCATGACTAAGGCACTCGGCAGCAAGGTCGTCTACAATTCGGTCGAGCCGGAGGTCTACCGCGGCTTCGGTTTCCCTGGCGCTGACGATCTCGGCAACATGTTCCAGTTCAAGCGCGACTTCGAGGGCTACTTCGTCGGTGCACGCAGTCTCGACGTTTCGCGCAGTCTGAATCCGTCCCTGCAATCATTCGACAAGTGGCTGGAGCAGAACAAGAACGCCATTCCGCTCGGATAGGTGAATTAGCTCTTAGCGCTGCCCATTCTGTAATGCCGCCGTGAATTTCTTCTTGGCGGCATTGCTATTCAGAGCAAGAGCATTATTGATCGATCAATTCTCAAAATTCCGTTTTGCACGCATAGACTTCGAACGTCTATATCATTGACGCCAAAGTTTGACTTGCAATGGACGTGACAGGCATTACATTTCAAGTGCAATAGGAGGCACTATGCAAAAGCTTGGGTTCGTTTCCGCAGCGATGTTGTTGTCGCTTTTACTTCTTGGTTGCAGCGAGCAGAAATCCGTCGATAAACCGCCAGTCAATGAACCGGGACCAGTCACCGCCGCCGAGGCTAAACTGGTCGAGGCAGGCAATGCCTTTACCTGGAATCTTCTTCGCGAAGTCGTGGCGCTGGAAGCTCCCAATCTCAACAAGAATGTCTTCATTTCACCTTTGAGCGCTTCAATCGCGCTGGGTATGACCTACAACGGCGCCCGCGGCGAAACACAGACGGCGATGCAGGGCACGCTTGGTTTCGCGGAACTCACTCCGCAGCAAATCAACGATTCGTATCGCGGTCTTATCGACCGATTTTCCGGGCTCGATTCCAATGTCAAATTTCAAATCGCCAATTCGATCTGGCATGCCAACTCGTTCGAGGTCGAATCAGAATTTCTGGATGTCAATCGCACCTACTTTGATGCAGTCGTGAGTGCTTTGGACTTTGAATCTCCGCAAGCGGTGGTGACGATCAATGACTGGGTCAAGGACAAGACCAACGGGAAGATTGAAAAGATTATCGAAGTGATTCCCGAAGACGCAGTGATGTACCTGATTAATGCGCTCTACTTCAAAGGCGCGTGGACCTACCAATTCGATCCGTCCAAGACCAGGCCGATGGAGTTCCACTGCCCGGATGGTTCAACGCAGTCATGCCAATTCATGTACATGAATACCGACAGCCTGCGCTTTATGGCGAAAAATGGCGTACTTGGTGTCGAACTGCCATATGGCAACGGCGATTACCGACTGCTTGCCGCCATTCCGGCCGATCCACAGAACAGCATCGATGAGGTCATTGTTGGACTTGATCAGGCACAATGGTCAGAGTGGCTATCAGCCTTGGTAATGCGGAACGAAGAACTCTGGCTGCCGAAGTTCAAGTTCGCCTTCGACACCAAGCTGAATGTCCCGCTCACAACGCTGGGCATGGGGGTGGCCTTTACGGACTTTGCCGATTTCCGGGGCATCAATCGCGAAGGTAACCTAGCGATCAGCGAAGTTATCCAGAAGACGTTCGTCCAGCTCGACGAGGTTGGTACTGAAGCCGCAGCGGTAACGTCTGTCGGTATACGAACAACGTCAATCGGTCCGTCCTACGTGTTCAACCGACCGTTCCTGATTGTCATATACGAACACAACTCCAGTGCCGTTCTCTTTGCCGGCAAGATCGTGAAGCCGGAATTCAATTAGGGACTTTTCAGGTCTTTGGAATTACCGTCCATTAGCCAAGTGCGCAAAAGAAAGCCGTCAAGATTGATTTCTTGGCGGCTTGTTTTTTGGGTCGAAGTTACTTCTCTCAATACACCGCTTTGTCTAAGGTGTGCTCTGTGCGATAGACTCCGCCAGTTTCCGGTAAGCGATATTCGTCGAATCCAACGCGATTGCGGTTTCAATCAACTGTTCGGCTAACTCGACACTACCGATTGTTAGTGCGCTTCTGGCGAGGACAAAGGGAAGATAACCTTCCGCATCAGTCGCCGGATTCAGCAGGTGGAGAGCGATTGCATCTTCGTGTCGTCCGGCTGCGCCAAGAACTCCGGCCATCAAGTGTTGCGAACCCCTGTTGTAACGAAATTCCGGCGATGACTCGGCGAACAGGCGGATAGCTTCCTCCAACCGGTTCATTCGAAAGAGCGTGTAGATAGCGTGATAACGTGGTTTCGAATTTTGGGGATCAGCCTGCATCATTTGTCGGTATGACGCCAAAGCTTCGTCATATTTGCCAACTTGGAATTGGAGAGACGCCAGCATCGACAGCGTCCTAAGTCGGCCTGGCTGGTATTCAAGACGTTTAGACCAGGCCGCTTCGGCGCCTTCCAGATCGCCAATCTGGTGCAAGAGAAACCCCCAACTGTCCAGCCGTTCGCCGTCTGAGAATGCGGCGTTGTAATGCATGTCATTCTCGAGGTGCGTCTTGATGAATTCAGTCTGCAATTCACTGTTGAAATAGAGCCAAGGGACAATCCTGATTACGACAAGGACAGCGAGAACGCCCACTGTGATACTCGATCTTGGTGCGCGCAAGGCGATTACTGCAGCCAGTGGCAAAGCGAAGAGCGATAATACATCCCAGTCGCGCACTGCGCCGAGGACCGGATCGAAACAGATTGTAAACAGCGCAGTTCCGGCCAGCGCAATCAGGGAGAACACCACCGGTCTGTCGAATCGCTTGCCGAAAAGCGAAAGAAAAAAAGCCGGTGAAACCACGATGAGCACGCATAGCAAATCGCGCATATGGTCGCCGCTCAAGAGCGAATATGCGGATGTCTCACTTGGAAGCACCGGAACGAGACTTCGCCAGAGCTCACCATAAAAGAAGACCGCCACGCCGGCGAGAATCAACAGACTGAGTGCGATGCGACTCACCCAGCGATTACTGTTGCGATAGAGGTAGAGCAACGAGGGTAACAGTGACGCACCAGAAAGATGCGACGCAGTGGCGAGTACGAAGAACACAGCCGGCCAAATGGTCAGACGGTCTTCATGAATACATTTCCAGGCAAAGTAGATGTAGTAAAGGGTGCATACATTCAACAATCCATAGCATTCGACATATCCGAAGTAGAACTGGACAGTTGCCGTGCAGAGAAAGGCGAAGGCGATGATCGCCCGTTCGGTCGCGCCGGTGCCGAATTGCATCACAAGCCGGATTCCGTTTAGGTAGAAGATGCCGGCGATGATGCCGACGATACGATAACTCCAGATTGCCGACCCGACGATGAGATAGACCAGACGGTGTGCGAGTATATCCAGAGCTTCGGTGTACATGAAGATCTTTTCAGGATCAGATAGACGCTGCAGACCATCTCCCATGAGGTGATTTTCCGATGGAATCAACAGCATTCCGGTGATGAACGTGATTGCGCCGCCTATCCAAAGCAGACGGGACGAAATGACGGCTTCAAGATAACGCGGGAACAACGACAGAATCAGAACGGGAATGACCGCCAGATAGAACCAGATGGGGACCGGATAATTGCAGAACATAAATGGCCATTCCTCACCAGAAGACTACAAAGTGTCACTGAAACTAGTTTGTATAGCGTCGTCTGCAAAGGGATTTGTGACTATGCTTGATCTTGCCGATCCGAGTATTACCATTCCGAGAGTGTCCGCGATAACGGGCAGTAAGAAAGCTCCTACTGTAAACTCTTCATCACGCTCCACATCGGATCCCAGGCCGGCAATGTCTTTGGCGGCGTGGCCAGTAGCGCCACAACCTCCTTCGGCAAGAGCGATTTGTCGATGATCACGCAGTAGACATATTCGTTGAACCAGTCGTCGTACATTGTCCAATATCCTTTGTCGCCGCCTTTGTCGCCCCAACTATTCTCGACCTTCCATTTGATGGCCTGACCATTGAGTGTATCGACACCGGTCAACACCATGGCGTGATTCGGCGAGCTGTCGCGATAGAGAATTCGTTCGCGCTTCGTCAAGCTAACATCGAATCCGTACACCGAGCTGTAGTCGTAGATACCCGTCTGTAGAACACCCTTTACGCCGTAGTTATCCTTGCCGACGTCGCAGGCAAAGTACAGCGGGTTGTCGGCCAGCACAGTTTCCAGCGCATATCGTTTAAGACTGTCAATCGGAAGATTGATGAAGCGCAGATTATTGCGATCAGCAAGATTTCCGGACCAACTCATCTCATAGTACTTGAAGTAGTCGACACCGGGATGATCAAAGATGACCACCTGATCCTCCAGCTTGACACCGACCATGTCCTGATAGAACTGCTTTGGCGTAAACTCTTGCGGCGGCGCCACGGTAGAGTCTTTGCTTTCAAATCGCCAGGTAAACTTCTGCGGTGGTTCGCCGAAGTTGAGTGCAAGAATTGCGTAAACCTCGCGGAGCATGATTTCTTTAGTGGCGCGAAGCTCCGGCGCTTTCTTGCCTTCAGCAAACATCTCACGCAACGTCGCAGCATCTTTACGCAGTTTGCGGCCGAGAATCGCATTTAGTCCGCCGGTGTGTGAAGTTGCCCAGGTCTCCGGCATAACTTGCTCCGGAACCACGCCGTATTTCCCAATCAGATCGACCACATAGGACCACCAGCCACCGTCGCCGCCGGGATCTTTCAACAGCAATACAACGTCACGATCATCGAGCGGTCGAGCTGAAAGCGTAATTATGGATTCCAGAAACGTATTCGACTTCTCCAGTTTGTCCCAAAAGAACAAGTAGTTGGTGGACAACTTGAAGGTCCCCAGTTTCAACTTGTCCATGACCTTGGGCCGGAGCATATTGAATCCGGCAAACATCCAGCAGCGCCCGGATGATTCCTGATTCGTAATATCTCCGGTGGTAATTTCCTTGTTGAAGATAGGATTGTGAGCTATCAGCTTTTCGCGATTGATCGCAAGATTGGCAATATCATTAGCCGTCAGGGCATTGTAGATCGCAGGATTGCGTCCGTTATTCTCGAAATTGACTCGCAGGCGTTCGATCAAATCAGTGGAGAGACCACCTTGTCCAGTCTGTGAATAGGACAACGGGCATAAAGCCATTGCGAAGACTGTGGTTATGACTGTCAGCAGTACACGGATGTTCAGCATCGTTAGCTCCTTGGGGAAGGTAAGATTGAATACCTGACAAGATACGCCATGAATCCACCATAAGTCAATAAGATTGACGGGCTAACGAGCGCTGACACCACACGCTTTCTGTCGCAATCCGACGACCATCGCATACCCATATTATCTGAATTTACTTGCCAAGACTGACTACAACGTTTAAGTTATGTGAAACTTGTCACAAGCGACAAAGTCTTTAGGAGTGTATAGAAATGAAGCTTGAAGAAATCAAGAAGATCGTCAAGGACAACAAAGCTGAATTCATTGACGTGAAATTTGTCGACTTGCCGGGTGGATGGCATCATATCACCCTGCCGGTAGAGTCTCTTGATAAAGAACTGTTCGAAAACGGCATCGGCATCGATGGTTCATCACTGCGCGGATTCACCCGAATCGAGCGCGGCGACATGATCCTGTTGCCAGATAGCGACACGGCATTCATCGACCCGTTCTTCGATCAGCCGACGATCTCATTTATCGGAAATATAATGGAATCCAATCGCACCGTGACACCCTACTCCCGCTGTCCCCGGCGTGTTGCAGCGGCAGCGGAACGTTATGTTGCAAAGATCGTCAAAGGTGCACAGGCCATCATCGGCCCCGAGTTTGAATACTACGTTTTTGATAAGGCCGATTACCGCCAGGAGCCCGGAATGGCTTACTACATGGTGAAATCAGCCGAAGCGGATACCATTGACGACGAATCCGCCGACAATCTCGGCTACAAAATCGGTTGGAAGAAAGGATACCATGCGGCGCCTCCCTTGGACCGAACCTTCAATCTGCGTTCAGAGATTTCTACACTGCTGAAGAATGTCGGTGTCGGACTGAAATACCACCATCACGAAGTTGGCGGCCGTGGTCAGCACGAAATCGAAACCGCGTTTCAGCCGCTCTTGAAAATGGCTGACCAATCGATGCTGGTGAAATACATGGTCAAGAATCACTGCTTCCGCAGCAACAAGTCTGCGACCTTCATGCCCAAGCCGCTCTTCAATGAGCCAGGCTCGGGGATGCACGTCCATCAGTATCTCGCGATCAACGGCAATTCCATCTTCTTCGACAAGAGCGGGCGCAATGTGCTTTCCAAGGAAGGCTTGTACTATATCGGCGGCATACTCAAGCATGTCGATTCGCTGCTTGCATTTACCAATCCTTCGACGAATTCTTTCAAGCGTTTGGTCCCGGGCTTCGAAGCACCCACGGCTGGTACCTATTCGATGGGCAACCGCACGGCATGTATCCGTATTCCCGGATATCAGCGAAACCCCAAGACGATGCGTTTCGAGTTCCGCCCACCCGATGCGACGATGAATCCATATCTTGGCTATGCGGCAATGGTGATGGCCGGTATGGACGGCATCAAGAACAAGATTGATCCAGGAATGCCGTTGGATAAGAATCTCGACGACTTGTCAAAAGTCGAACTCGACAAGATTCACCAGCTTCCCACTTCACTGGATCGGGCGACAAAAGCGCTTGAAGCCGATCACATTTACCTGCTTGAAGGCGGCGTCTTTTCCGAAGATCTGATCGAGAACTGGCTGACGGTTCGAAACGACGACTTTGGCAATATTGGACGACAGCCCACGGTCGGAGAATTTGAGCTCTATTACGACTGCTAATCTCACAAGGTCCTTCTCCTGGCGGGAGAGGGACCATTGTTGAGGTCGCTGGGCCCCATATTTCACTTGACGCAAAATTCCTGCATGACTATCATTACCAGCCCAAGTGTTGCAGAGACAGTTCTCGAGTCTCTGCGCTTTTACTTTGGGACAACACTTCTATATGGATGAGGCTCGCTGGAGCATGATTGATAAAACGGTGACACAACAGATGCAGCAAAAACGACGAGTTTCTTACGAGAGCGCATCAATCCCGTTTGGGCGAATCTGTCTCAAGCTCGGTCTGACACCCAACATCTTGACCGGCATCGCTTTCCTAATATCGCTGGTTTCAGCCGGCTTATTCTGGAAGGGGTCACTCCTTTGGGGAGCGGTAGTGATGATTGCCGCAATGCTGGCTGATATGCTCGATGGCGCCACCGCCCGCGCCGGCAACTGCGGCACCAAGTTCGGCGGAATTCTTGACCACGTGTCGGACCGATATGCCGAAGCCGCAATCCTGATGGGTATTGCCGCCTCCGGTGTGGTAAATCCGCTTTGGGCGATGTTCGCACTCTTCGGTATGATCGCCGCCAGCTATACCCGTGAGACTGCCGAATCGCAGGGTAAGATCGAAAACGTCGCCGTTGGCGCCGTCGGTCGACTGGAGAAGTTCCTGATCATTATAGTCGGGGCGATTGTCGAGAATTTCGCACCAGGATACAATGCTCTGACTTATTCGCTCATCGTAGTTGGTGCAGTTTCCTATCTCACCAGTGTCCAACGTCTCATTTACGCAAAAAAGATTCTCGACAAGCGCGAGAAATAGCCCCCGTTCACACTTCATCAGATTTCAGTGTTTTTCAAGACTTAACTTACCGGATGTACCTTCGGTTGACTTGCTGAAGAGTGACTGAATTCGTACAGGCAGTTCGGTATCGAAGAGCAAACATCAAGATTGCTGGCATAAGCGATTCCCCGACAGCCGCCGTGACAGTCGCTGATGTGATCGCAATCACTGCATTTGCCATGAATCTTGCTGCAATCGAAGTTTGCGACCTCGGTCATTTTCGGGTCGTTCCAGATTTCAGACAATGTGCGTTTGCGAATGTTTCCAATCTCGAATCGCGGCGAAATTAGGGATGTACACGGATAGACGGCGCCGGTGGAAGCAATGTACATTGTCTGAACACCTGCGACACATTCGTGAAACTGATATTCCGGCGGCAACGGACCAAAGGCCGGATCAAACATAACCATCGGTTTCTCGATGGCAGTTGCTTCAGCGATGAATTCGTGCGGGCCGCCGAGTTGATCGCCAAATTCAAATCGCTCGCGCACCGAATCGCGATGTCCACGACCCGCCGGTACGAATCCGCAGAAACGCACACCGTCGGCATCATGCTCGATTGCGAGCTTCAGAAAAGCCCGCGCATCATCAAGCGTTTCCCTGCCCAACAACATCGCCAGATGCAATTGCAGGCCGGCTTTTTTGACACCATCCATCGCCTTCAGAATCGTTGCGAAGTCTTTCGTCTCCGCGTTTCGCATACGGGCGAAGTTTTCAGCATTCGAACCGTCAATGCTGATCTGAATTGCATAGGCACCGGCATCGCGGAAGCGTTCTGCTAGGTCATAATCCAGCAGCAATCCGTTGGTGGTGATCCCCGACCGCGTTTTGCCCTTTTGGTAGGCGTAGTCCATCAGTTCGACCAGATCATCGCGCAACAGCGGCTCACCGCCGGTCCAACCGATGGCGCGTGCCGGGCCAAGTTCGCATAATTGATCAATCAGGTCGCGCAGCTCGCCGGTCGTGAGTTCCTTCGCTGGCCGCCTCCCTGCCGCCGTAAAACAGTGCGAACAGGTTAAGTTGCAGGCTCTGGTTATTTCGATCCCAACGATATCGGGTCGACGCTGTGATTGACGTGGTTCTGCTGTCATCTACCTCTCACAGTTAGAAACACCGGCGCTATCAGGCGCCGGTGCTATTCAATCAGAAGTGTTAATCCTGCAGCGGTGGCAGAATCAGAAACAGCTTCTTGTAGCATGGGCACGGCTTCTGAATGGCAGTGCTTGGTGATTCGATGAACTTCATCCTCTTACCTCCTCGTGAGTGTTACACTTGTACCTTAATGTTAGCATCTCTCCCAGATTGTACTTCCACGGAGAGCAAAATCCTCGTTCTTCGCTGCTACCATTGGTCGCAGCATTGGGACAACCGCCCAAACAGAGCGGCAAAATTGTGCATTCCCGACACTCGGAATGGCTAAACGCATCGAAATTGCGGTAACGATTTAAATTGCGCTGTTGGCGCTCGCTTCGAGAAGTGCTGAACAGATCACCAATGGCTTCGTCAGGAATCAACGACAGCTCTTCCCAACACTTAAACAGAAGCCCGTTGGGTGCGACCACAAATGAATGGTCGTTCCCTGCACCGCAATATCCACCCGGTGCGACCTGCGGATATTCGATCCGATAGACACCCCGCTGAACCAGCTCGCGGTAGAGATCGACTTGCAGGTGAGCAAATGCTTCAGTGCTTAGACAACGACCGCTGACATCGGCGCAGACGCCTTTGGAGGGATTAACCGGTGCAAAATAGATATTCACATGCTGTAGCAACCCGCGTTGTTGAAGAATATCCACAACCTCAAGCGGCGCCGAACTGTTTTCACTATCGACATTGATTCGGACGATGATCCGCATGATGCGGCAAGACTGCTCAATATTGGCCAGAATCCGGTCAAAAGTGCCGCGTCCGCCCGACATCATCCGCCGGCGATCATGGATTTCCGGTGGACCATCAAGCGTGATCTGCGCTTCGTCGATACCGACTTCTTTGAGTCGCTGGGCCATGACCGCGTTGAGCATGTAGCCATTCGTGATGATTGTCGACGTCAGTTCCTTGACTCCGAACCGTTCTGACATTTCCGCAAGTCGCTTCTGCAAGCCGACTACCGTATCCAGGCAGAGTGTCGGCTCGCCGCCAAACCAGGTGATCATGAACCGCTCACTGCCGGCCAGCCGCTCCTCGCTGAATGCAATCAGGGCGTTTGCGACCCTATCGTCCATCACTGTGACACTGGAGTTTTGAAAACAATAATCGCAGCGAAAATTACATGCCAGTGTCGGCGCGATTGTCAGGAAGAATGTGGATTTCGTTTGTCGCTGCTGTTTGTCGCGAATCTGCAGTTCAGAAACTTCGTCGTGATTTGCCGGACAAAGAAAGCGGGCGTACTTCATCTGATCGAGTAGTTCAACATCAGCTTGACTTTCAGTCTTGCCGGGCGATTCTAATAGGCGCAAGAAGCGGGGGAGGGTCTCTTCATCAATCTCGGCCAATGCAGCGGTAGAGCCATTGAATGCCAGCCTGCGCCCTGTTGGGAGATCGACAAAGAAGTTATAGCGGGAAGGCTTCAACTGACCATCACTGGACATTTGATCTATCCTCGAACGTTTTGCAGAGGTTTTTAATAACCACCCAGAGTTACTTGGAACCAGTGTAGACAAAAGTATCCGCGTTGTCAAGGGAAAAGTGATAATGATGGGTTTGTTTCTCTAAGTTCAATAGTAGCAGCAAACTATGATCTGTGAGATACCCAGCCGGGTGGCGAAATTCGCTTGACGCTTTCCGGGTAAACGCCTATTCTAACCGCGCCGCGCTGCACAAACTGTCCGAGTGCCTTGGCTCTGACTTCAACGTTTGCGTCGCCGCTTTGGAAACACAAGGGAAGTCAATCCACGAAAGTGAAAACTTGAAGATGATCACCGGAATCGGCAATCCAGTATTTGACCTTATTGAGACACCATACCTCAAAACCGACGGACGTGTTTTGTCCGGCTGTTCAACAAACGCTTGCCTGGCCCTTACCAAACTCGGCAAGAAGACGGCCCTCATTGGCCGCATTGGCAAGGATTATGACAAGGTTTTCCGCAGTGAGATGGAGCGCTTTGGCATCGAATACGCAGTGGAGGAATCGGAGATGTCTGGCGGTTTTAAGCTGATTTACTACGATAAGCACGGTAATCGCACTCTCGATGTTCTCGGCGACGCAGGACCCATTGATTTCTTCCCGGAAAAATATGCTGATTCCGACTGGATCCTGTTTGGCCCGATCTTGCAGGAGCTGGATCTAGAGTACGTCGAGATTGTCAAGGCACGATCGAGTGCGAAGATCTTTGTCGATCCGCAGGGGTTCCTTCGCAGTATCGACAAAGAAGGACGCATCACCCACGAAAAGACCAAGGAAATCGAACGGATCGCCTCTCTCTCGACGGTCTTTAAACCCAATGAAATGGAATGCAAGGTGCTAACAGGCATCGATCCACGCGTAGACTATGAGAGCCCCGCAAAAATGCTCAAGGAGTGGGGTCCCGAAATCGTGATCATCACCCTCGCCGAAGAAGGTTCCGTCATTTATGATGGTAAGACGATGTACCGCATTCCTGCCTATGAGACCCTTGCCAAGGACTCCACCGGGGCAGGGGACACATACGCTGCCGGTATGATCTACGCTATCGACAAGGGCTACGATTGGTACGAAGCCGGCTGCTTTGCGGGATGCGTTTCTTCAGTAATGATTGAAAACACGGGACCCGACTTCCCGCTGACCGTCGAGGAAGCAGAAAAACGCAAGAGGGCGTTATTGGCGAAGTTTCCGCAGCGCTGATTTTCAGGCTTTTCATCTGTTTCAGCAACCGGATTGTTGTTGTTTTCGTGCAGTCGCAGAGCCGTAGCTTGACTTATGGATAGCCACTACTATCTTCAGTGGATGTCGCACTCGCACGATCACTCGCACCATCATCATCACCCGCACGAACACAGCCATTCAGAGCATCATCATAATCATCACGAAAGCAGGACCAAATGGGTTGTCCTGCTTACCGCGGTCACCATGGTGGCAGAAATCGGATTTGGCTATTACACTAATTCTATGGCGCTGCTCGCTGACGGCTGGCACATGTCGTCGCATGTACTGGCAATCGGATTGACGTGGTTTGCTTATTGGGTGGCACGCCGCAATCACGGTAATCCCCGATTTGTAGCGGGCACCGGTAAGATTCTTGCCCTGTCGGGATACACTTCAGCGCTATTGCTTGTAGTAATTGCCATTTGGATGGCGATTGAATCGGTCGCACGGTTCTTGAATCCTCAAGAGATCATGTTTGGGGAAGCCATCGTTGTTGCGGTCGTTGGTCTCATAGTTAATGCTGTAAGTGCAGTAATGCTGCATCACAAGCAAGAGGACTCTGACCATAACATCCGCGCCGCTTATCTTCATGTCATCGCTGATGCGCTAACCAGCCTGACCGCGATTGCGGCTCTCACCGCGGGCTGGCTCTGGAAAATCTATGCGCTGGATGCCGTCTCCGGCGTGATCTGCTCGCTCATTATCACCAAATGGGCGTATGACCTTGCCAAGAACTCCGGCAAGGATCTGCTGGATTTCAAATAGGCATCATCATCTTCCGCCTAAAAATCTTCCCAATCAGGTTGACAATGGGCGCAGGGTTTATATCTTTGGCAATCGTGCTATGGGGGTGTAGCTCAGTGGTAGAGCATGTGCCTTTTAAGCACAGGGCCGATGGTTCGATCCCATCCACCCTCATATTAAGACATAGTCGATTGAATGCACCATTAGCTCAGTTGGTAGAGCAGCTGACTCTTAATCAGCGGGCCCTAGGTTCGAGTCCTAGATGGTGCATTTTGATTTCCGGCCTGTTTACCGTAAATTTGACTTAATCCCACCATACTATACATCTTCCCCAATCCCTCTGATCTGGATGTAACTTTCGTATTGGATTATTTCGTAGAGCAGACTATCTTTGTTTAGGCAATACACCTCGCCTGACCACTCCACAACCAAGTTGCGTGTCCGAGTCTACTCTAACGTCATCCGGTAGATTATACGCCTATCACTTGCGCGTTAGTCCGAGGATTGAGGATGAAGCTCTGGAAATATATTCGCCGAATCACTTGTCACTCTGAAAACGACCCGGTGTTTCGCGCAGAAATCGAGGAATTCTCCCGTCGTGGTCTTCGGGTCGCCGGCCTCGTCGGCATCGTCTTGCCGACGACTATGCTTGGCGTATACTTGCTGATTCTTGGTCTGACTCCGAGTTGGCGTGGTGAACCGGGCGTCAGCACTGCCATCTGGGACGAACTTCTAATCTCCTTTAGCGCCGCCGGATTATTTCTGTTGTCCAGGTCTCAAGTTGCCATTCGCAATGCTACCAAAGTGTTTGCCTTGTTCCTGTGGATTGCTACCACGGTCGTGCTTGTAGATGACCTGATTCACCAGGGTGAGATCGAGTCCACCAATTATCTGGCGCTTCTAATGCTCGTTGCGCTCGGCACTGTGCCGTGCGGCTTTGCGGCGATGTTTGCAATGGGTGCGGGAATGTTTGCTGTCTACCTCGTACTTGTTCTGATCTGGCCGGCGCCAATCAGACCGAGTGAATTGATCTTTTTCGGTACCCAGGCAATTCTGGCTGCCTGGATCGCCGGTATGCTTTTCGCTTCGCGTCGAAGCCGTTTTGAGGCCGCGCATCAAACTACATTATCGGAACAGAAGTATCGGTCGCTCTTCCGTGATGCTTCCGACGCAATATTCGTCATCGACAGCGAAACAGGATGTTTCCGCGAGGTTAACCCCACGCTCGAACGCTTGCTTGGTGCGACCGCCGCCGAATTGGAGCGCATCCCATTCGATCGCGTCGTTCACCCGGATGATCGTGAGCGTGTGGTTGGCTACCATGCTGCACGACTGCGCGGCGATCCGGCACCAGATCGATACCAGCTGCGTATAGTCGGCCCGTTTTCGGGACAAGAACATATCTGCGACATCGCGATTCATCGCTCTTCGGATACCGGCGTTACCGCCGGAGTTGTGCGTGATCTTACGGAACGTGTGCGTGCGGAAGAGACAATCCGCAACTATGCGCGTGAACTTGAAGCCGCAAATAAAGAGTTGCACGAAACCCGAGGACGACTGGTACATGCCGAAAAGGCAGCGGCAATGACGGACCTCGTTGCCGGGGTCGTACACGAGCTCAATTCGCCGCTCGCGGTCATACTCTCAAATGCTGAAGTGGCGCAGCGTGCGACCGAACGAATCGACCCTGGGTCCAGCGACCCGGCGGTTTCGACCAACAGCGAGTTGTGCCGCAGTATTCGCATTCTCTCGGAGGTATGCAAGGGGACAAAGGAAAGCGCCAACCGCATCTCACAACTGGTCGCTACGCTCAAGTCATTCGCTCATCTTGACCGATCTTTGATCCGCAGTATTGATCTCAATGCGACGATCTCCGATGCGATCTCACTGCTACGCCCTTTTGGTAAGCCGGAGACCGTGATTACCACGAATCTCGCGCCATTGCCGGCATATCTCTGTGTTGGTCGCGACATTTCCCAGCTCGTCGCAACTCTCGTTAAGCGTGCATTGATTACATCCCCTGTGGGAGGTCGAGTCAATATTTCAACCGCACTCCAGCAGGACGTTATCCACCTTGCGGTGCACGATACCGGCCCCGTGCTCTCACAGGAGCAATCAAACCGGCTCTTTGATCCGCGATTCGCGGTGAATGATGAACGGGTCAGTCTCGGACTTGAGTTCCCAATCGCACTTCAGATTGTCACCGCACATGGCGGCTCGGTTGACGTGACCAGTGATGAAGTCAATGGAACGAAAATTCTCGTGGCTCTGCCGCTCAAGCAATTCGAGAAGTGAAGCGTGATTGTTAAGCTTTCTTTGGCTGCTTGTCCTGCTTCGCTTTATCCTGCTGATCGTGCTTACTCTGCTTCTGCTTCTTTCCTTTTTCCTTGTCCTTTTTTCCGCCCTTGTCACCCATTGTCTGTCTCCTCTCAATCGAATTTGATATTATTCTCGACGACACCTAAATGGTAATCTCTTTAAACTCAAAAGGCGACACCAAATAGTGCCCCAACACCGGCGGTTAACGCCATCGCCAAAGCGCCCCAGGATGTTACCCGCACTATCGAGACAAACAACGGTGACCCGCCTGCGTGAGCAGCCAACCCGCCTAACAGTGCAAGACACCCAAGCGATGAAATTGATACCACGGGCACAATAGCTGTTGTGGGAACGACAATGGCGGCCACCAGAGGCAACGCGGCTCCGACTGTAAACGTAGCTGCCGAAGCCATTGCTGCCTGCAATGGTCGGGCACTAAGTGTTTCGGAAATTCCCAATTCATCCCTGGCATGTGCTGCCAACGCATCATGAGCCATAAGCTGTTGTGCAACTTGTTTCGCAAGCGGTGCATCGAGTCCGCGTTCGACATAGATGGCGGCAAGCTCTTCCAACTCAAAGTCGTGATCATTCGCCAGCTCATTTCTTTCGCGTTCAAGATCAGCCCGCTCGGTATCGGATTGCGTGCTCACTGATACGTACTCTCCGGCGGCCATTGACATTGCCCCTGCAACCAGCCCTGCCAAACCGGCAACCAGAATACTGCCTCGGCTCACGTCTGCTGCTGCAACACCGACTAGTAAGCTCGCCGTCGACACAATTCCGTCATTGGCGCCCATGACTGCGGCACGGAGCCAGCCCACGCGGTGTGTGCGATGTTGCTCTGGAAGGTGCATATCGACTCCTTGTTTCACTTTTCGTGTTGACCAAGCCAACAGGGTGCCAACGTTGGAAGGGACAGACAGACTACCACTCTTACCCAGTGCGAACATGTGTCTGTCTGTCCATATACATAACTCCTTGCCACTTCGCCCGCAACACGTATATTCCCGCGATGGAAATTGTCACTTATCTCATCGATCTGTTCCTGCATCTCGACAAACATTTGGCAGAACTGATATCTCAATATGGTACCTGGACGTATGCCATCCTCTTTTTGGTCATTTTTTGCGAAACCGGACTCGTAATCGCACCCTTCCTTCCCGGAGATTCGCTCCTGTTTGCCACCGGCGCGCTGGCCGCAACCGGCGCACTCGACCCAAATATCGCCTTTGCCCTAATGGCTCTGGCGTCGGTACTTGGCGACAATACCAATTACACCATCGGTCGATTCATCGGTCCAAAAGCCTTTTCTGGAAATAGCCGTTTCCTCAAACGAGAGTACCTCGACAAGACGCAGCAGTTCTATGAGAAATATGGGGGCCGGACCATCATTGTTGGCCGCTTCCTGCCGATTATCCGCACCTTTGCGCCGTTTGTCGCGGGTGTTGCGAAGATGGATCGGCGCAAATACGTGCCTTTCACCATAATCGGCGCAATGTTTTGGGTCGGGCTCTTTGTTTATGCCGGATATTTCTTTGGAAGCCTCCCCTTCGTCAAGAACAACTTCTCGATAGTCATTGTAGTGATAATTCTCATCTCCGCGGTGCCGGCAATCCTCGAGGTCATCAGACACCGGCGCAACCGCAACAAACAGACTCGCTGACACCTAATTCATTCTTCACAATTAAGTCTTGAAGTGTACGGAGAAATTATCGTACATTTGCAGATATGGCGCGCTGGTTGTTTTTTGTCATATTGATTGCGATGGCAGTCTCCTGCACAACTCGCCGGCCAACTATGCGCGAACCAATTGTTGCAGAATTTCAGCGCAGCAATCGCGCGGAAGTTATGGAAACCCTGAAAAGAATTCTTGAATCTGAAAAAATTCCAATCTCGGGCACAGATTTGCAGAGAGGCACAATTGTCAGCGACAGTTTCGAAGTGTTGCCGGAATATTGTGACTGCGGCATGAACTTTTTCGGTGCGCAATATCCGGGAACACGGCGCGGTAAAATGCGTATTCTTGTGAGTGGAAGCGCAGAGACCAAAGTCAAGTTCGAGTTCGCCACCTTGCTCACGATCACTGCCAACAATCGGCAAGTCAAATGCACTTCATTTGGTCTGCTGGAAGAGCGAATCCTCACCGAGTTGGAGAAGCGATTGGGGACTGTGAGGGTGAATGCGCAAGATTGAAGTGCGCTCCGGCGGAATTCTCGAAAAGGGCGCCATTCACACGTATGAGCTTTTCCGGCTCACTATCGACAGCGTGCGCTACATGTTCACGCGCCCCAGCTACTTCGACACCATTCTCGAACAGATGTATCAGATTGGCGTGCGCTCACTTTCCATCGTCTTGCTCACCTGCTTTTTCACCGGCATGGTCCTTGCATTACAGACTGGTTATCAGATTGCCCGTTTCGGCGCCAAGGTTTACATCGGTGTTGTCGTCGCTCTCTCAATGGTTCGTGAACTGGGACCGGTTTTGACCGCACTTGTTGTCGCTGGACGCGTCGGCGCCGGCATCGCCGCCGAACTCGGTTCGATGCAAGTCACTGAACAGATCGATGCGATGCGCGCAATGGCGACCAATCCGGTCAAAAAACTCGTGACCACCCGTCTGATTGCCTTGTTGATCATGCTTCCGATCCTGACCGTCATCGGCGATATCGTCGGTATCATTGGCGGTATGTTGATTTCACTCTACTCGTTGGGTCTTGATTTCAGTTTCTATAAGTCGACCACGATTCAAGCCCTGGCACTGCAGGACATTTTCACCGGACTGGCAAAGCCGGTGGTCTTTGCGTTCATCATCGCCTTAGTCGGATGTCACCTGGGGTTGTCGACTACAGGTGGTACCGAAGGTGTCGGTAAGTCGACTACGATGTCGGTTGTCACATCTTCAATACTTATCTTTCTGTTTGACTTTCTCTTAGTAAAGATTTTCTTCCTGATGTTTGAGACGGGATAGGACCGCATTTGATACATCTCAAGAACATTCACAAGAGCTTCGGCAACGCAGAAGTACTGACCGGAGTCGACATGCGGATTGACGAAGGGCAGACCATGGTGATACTCGGCAAGTCGGGCTCCGGCAAGTCGGTACTGCTGAAACTAATTCTGCGCCTGATGTCCGCCGATGCCGGGACAATCATCATTGATGATGAAGACACCACGACGTTTTCCGAGGAGCAAATGGTGCCGGTCCGAAAAAAAATGGGAATGCTCTTTCAGTCGGCGGCGCTCTTTGATTCGATCAATGTGCAGGAAAACGTCGCGTATATGTTGCGAGAGCACACCGGCATGTCCAACCGCGAAGTCGAAGATCGAGTTGAAGAAGTGCTGTCTTTCGTGCAGTTGAGCGGTGTCCAGAAAAAGATGCCTTCAGATTTATCTGGCGGCATGAAGAAGCGAGTGGCTCTGGCGCGGGCGCTGGCGTTCAAGCCGCGTTATTTGCTTTACGACGAGCCGACCACGGGCCTTGATCCATTAACGGCAAAGACGATCAACGAACTAATCCGGAACACGCAGGAAGCCCATGATGTTACTTCCATCGTGGTTACGCATGACCTGATCTCTGCTTTCTATGTCGGTGACCGTTTTGCCCTGATTCGCGACGGCGTCGTTTCCTTTTCCGGCACACCTGATGAATTCAAAGCATCAACAGATCCCTTTATCGTCGAGTATCTGGCCTGCGGGCGGGAGTATAACTAATGTCAAAGCAAGTTCGCGTTGGATTGATGGTGCTCCTCGGGGTCGTTCTGCTGGTCGTTGCCGTCTTCACGATTGGTGATCAAGAAGGCATCTGGAAGAGCAAGTATACTCTGCATGTCAAATACAGTGATGTCTTCGGTCTTCTCCCGGGCTCGCCCGTGCGCTTATCAGGAATGCGCGTCGGAACCGTCAAGGAAATCGAATTCTCGCAAACTGAACCGGGCCGGCTCGAAGTGCGACTTGCCATTGATGAAGCTGTTAAATCGATCATACGCAGCGACTCAAAGGCTTTCATCGGAACGATGGGATTGTTGGGTGACAAAACCATCGAGATTTCCGCCGGCAGTGATACAGCGAAGATGCTTGAAGACGGCGAATACCTCTTGGCGGAGAAGTCTTCTTCTATTGAAGGGATTATTGCTGAAGGTGGCGAAGCCGTCGAGAATATTCGTCTGGCTACCATGCACGCCAAAGAAATCATCGAAAAGATCAATAATGGAACGGGCTCACTTGGGCTCTTCGTCAATGATCCCAACGTCTATTTCGATTTGGACAAACTACTAATATTGACTGAAAATCTGACCAGACAGCTTGAGTCTGGCGAAGGCTCTTTCGCCAAATTTATCACAGATTCGACTTTCTATGTCGAAATGCGCGACCTCGCCTCAAATACGAATACACTATTCGATTCCCTGACTAACGGTAGCGGCACCTTCGCCCAACTGATGAACGATCCCAAACCGTATGAAGATCTCCGCTCGATTATCACCAGCTGGCGCACTATCACTGACAAAGTCCAGGCCGGTGAAGGATCCGCCGGGCAGCTGCTGACTAATGATACCCTCTACCAGAATCTTAGCCGCACGCTCGACCGTGCTGAAGCGTTGCTCGAAGACTTCCGCTTGAATCCGGGCCGGTATATCAAGCTCCGCATCTTCTAAAAATCATTTCGATTCGAAACTCGTCTCGCTTCTACTTGACCCGGTCAGTCATGTCCGATCGGCATTGCTGAATTTGTGAACAATTCCACTGATTGGTAGAAAGTAGATTAAGGGCTTGTCGATAATAGCACAACAAGTCGATGTTTAGTTCACCGTCGTTGATTGGCGGTGAATGGCACATCTAAGCAACACTCGGAAAGGGCAGCGGCATTTTGATTCGACACATCTGCATCCTCTCGGCTGTCATCCAGCTGTTAAGTCTGCCGGAAGTTGTCGCACAACCGAATGACAGCGTGGTGGCTAGGTCGGACCGGAGGCCTCTCTTAAGCGGTTTTGTCGATGTCCGCGGCGTCTACTCAAGCGATCCTGACAAGACAAGCAAGTTCTCGATCGGTCAAACCGAACTCGACCTCGAGCAAACGGGATTCGCAGTGCGAAACTGGTCTGGCTTTGCTGGTCGCACTCAAGACGGAGATTCGTTGCGAGATAATCCGAGCGCCGAATTACGAGGTAGTTGGAATGGTGCAGATTGTGGCCGGGTTCTGATCTCATGTCGAAACAGCTGTTTCACCTTGGAGCATGTGGATGAGAATTTCGATTCATCCGATCAGTTCGAGCCGGGTGCGAAACATCGTCGAGGAACTCGATTATATGTCGATAACTTTATGGAATTCCTAAAGGCAAGGGAGAGCGTCAGAATCAAATGAGAAGGCGCAACATCATCAAACTGTTCACGGCGCACTTGATGGCGTCGCTTCCGGCCAGCAGCTCACCGCGGCAGAACGACAGGAGTTAACCAATAAGAATGAGTCCGAGACCGCCAATTGAGATGATTACTTGGATAATTAAACCATGAACATAGAAGCCATTCGGAGCTACAAAATCTAAGGGAGTTAAGTATGAGTTGGAAGGACATCAGAATCGGCAAGAAACTGTATATCGGTTTCGGAATCGTGTTGGTACTGACCTTGGCGACGGGTTGGGTGGGTTATTATGGCGCTGTATCGAATCACGCTGCGATCGATGAAATCGGTGAAGTTCGACTGCCCAGTGTCGCATCGTTGCTCGTGCTCAAAGAAGTTCAGATGTCAGTCTGGGTTGGCGAACGCGGTCTCATCAATCAGCGCATGATGCAATCCGATGTGCGGCAGGCGCAGTATGCGTGGATAGATGCAGCATTTAAACGCGGTCAAGAGGCATGGGACATCTATGCGCCGCTTCCCCAGACAGACGAAGAAGCAAGAGTCTGGAAAGATTTCATTCCGGCATGGGAAGAGTGGAAACGGACGCACGAAAGAGTGCGTGACTTGTCGGAGGACAAGGATCGAATGGTCGCAGGCGGTATGGCTCTGAACAATCCCCGGATAACCGCTCTGGACGATAACGTATTTCAAGCGTCGCTGGAGGCACGCCAAAGAGCCCTGGATGTATCGAAGCTCCTCGATAGGCTGATTGAGATCAATAATGAGGTTGCAAGAGATGTGACGGTAGCAGCAGTCGATCAAGCCGGTACCTTCACGACTCTGTCGATAGTATTTGTGCTTGGTGCCCTCCTGTTGGGCGGCTTCGTCGCCTTCACGATCGCGAAAGCTATTGCCCGCCCTCTGGCCGAAATCACCCGTGTTGCCAACGAGATCGCTGTCGGCGATGTTCTGCATGACATCCATGTGCAGCAAAGGGACGAGATTGGCATGCTGGCCGAGTCATTCCGCAATTTGATTGACTACATGAAGACATTGGCTGGCGCCGCGACACAGATAGCTGCAAATAACTTGACCGTCAGGGTCGAACCGAAATCTGAAAAGGACGCACTCGGCAATGCTTTCAAGACGATGACGAATAACCTCTCGACGATGATCAAGGAACTGACGGACAATGCGACGCAACTGGTCAGTGCTTCGACGGAGATAGCCTCCTCGTCAGAGCAAATGGCCCGCGGCTCGTCGGAACAGACCAGCCAGACCGCTCAAGTTTCCAGTGCCGTCGAAGAGATGACGGCGACGATCGTCGAGTCTTCCAAGAACGCCGGTGAAGCCTCGGGCATGGCGCGTGAAGCCGCCACGGCTGCGACGGAAGGGACGCGGGTAGTCTCGCAAACGATCGAAGGGATGAACAAGATCGCCAAGGTCGTACAGGATTCCGCGAGCACGATCCAGGCGTTGTCGAAGTCATCCGATCAGATTGGCGAGATCATTGGCGTGATCGACGACATCGCCGACCAAACCAACCTTTTGGCGCTCAATGCGGCGATCGAAGCGGCGCGCGCCGGTGAGCAGGGACGCGGGTTTGCCGTGGTTGCCGACGAAGTCCGCAAACTGGCCGAACGTACGACCAAAGCCACCAAAGAGATCACAGACATGATCAAGGGTATCCAGGCTGATACCAAGGGTGCGGTTGTCTCGATGGAACAGGGGATTCAGGAAGTCGACAGCGGCCGTCAACTGGCGGACAAAGCCGGTGAGAGCCTCAACGCCATACTGGGCTTCTCCCAGCGAGTGCAGGATATGATCCAGCAGATCGCTTCAGCCGCCGAACAGCAGTCAGCGGCCTCGGAGCAGATCGCCCGCAATGTTGAATCGATTGCCAACGTGACCAAGGAGAATGCGGCGGGCATCGAGCAGTCGGCTTCAGCGGCGGAACAATTGAACCGTCAGGCCGAAGGACTGCAGACGATGGTCAGCAAGTTCCAGATCACGAAGTAGGCGCTAGCTAAGGAGATAACGATGGAAGAAAGAGATAATAAAGTCACGCGCAAACAGTCGGATGAGATCCTGCAGCTGGTGAGTTTCCAGATCGGCACGGAAGAGTTCGGTGTGGATATCCTCAAGGTGCAAGAGATTAATCGCATGGTGGATATTACCAAGGTGCCGCGGTCGCCGGAGTTCGTCGAAGGCATCATCAATTTGCGCGGGAAGGTGATCCCGATTATCGATCTGCGCAAACGCTTCAATATGGAATTAAGCGCGCATGACAAAAACACGCGCATCGTGGTGGTGGACATTGAAGGTCAGACAATGGGCATGGTGGTAGATTCGGTATCGGAAGTTCTGCGCATCCCGGCATCGACGATTGAACCGACCCCGGATGTCGTGACTTCGGTGGAATCGGACTACATTCGCGGCGTCGCCAAACTCGACAATCGTCTGCTGATTCATCTGGATCTGTCGAGAATCCTGTCGGGCGAAGAAAGGCACGTATTGGCCGATTTGTAGTCCACAGACCTGCTGGGGAAGGCTCACTTGTTGTCTGCCGCAATTCGGGCAGCCGCATTGATGAGTCGACCTGACAACACAAAACGAAAGAGGGCGTCGGCAAGAATCGCTGTCGCCCTCTCTGATTTACATATGCGCCAATCGGAGATCCGGCCGCGAGGCACGCACATTTCGAATGGCAGAACGGAATGTAAGCGAACAGAAAGCGCTAAGGAGAGGAGTCGAGCGGAGATGAATATTCTGAAGAGGTTAAGCGTCAAGAGCAAACTGGTCTTGCTCCTATTGGTATTTGTGACTGGATTTGCAGCTTTTGGAGTGACATCGTTCATGCTTACAAAAGAACTGCAGGTAAACGGCCCGGTTTACCATGAGATTGTCGCTGGAAAGGATCTCATTGCCGACATTCTCCCGCCACCTGAGTACATCATCGAATCATATCTGGTAGTACAGCAACTGGCAAAAGCAAAAGAGGTGACCGAGATTGGGAACCTTGAGGATCGCCTCAAACAGCTCAAAGCAGACTTTGATACTCGACATGAGTTTTGGGTCGATCTCCTCCCGCAAGGAGAAATGAAAAGAAAGTTGGTCGAGACCTCTTATCAACCTGCGATGGAATTCTACGGCATAGTCGAGAGAGAACTACTACCTGCCGTGCGGCGTGGCGATCTGCGCGAAGCCAATAGACTGGTCGATAATCGACTGACGACGTTGTATGAAGAACATCGCAGCGCCATTGACAAAGTTGTGCAATTAGCGAACCAATTTAACTCGGACACCGAGAAATCAGCAACCGAGAAGATTTTCTCCGGCACAATTGTGTTGCTCTCAATCACCTGTGCTACACTACTGGCTGTCTCAATTCTGGGACTCTGGATTACCCGAGAGATTGTGGGACCGATTCGGTCTCTCAACAAAGTGGCCGATGAAGTTGCGATGGGTGACGTCAATGTCAATATCGACATCGATTCCAGTGACGAAATCGGAAAGTTGGCCGACTCCTTCCGAAACTTGGTCGACTATATGAAGACACTTGAAGCTGCAGCAACTAAAATCGCGGCTAACAATCTCACAGTGCGCCTGGAACCAAAGTGCAACAGAGACGCACTCGGCAATGCTTTCAAGACGATGACGAATAACCTCTCGACGATGATCAAGGAACTGACGGACAATGCGACGCAACTGGTCAGTGCTTCGACGGAGATAGCCTCCTCGTCAGAGCAAATGGCCCGCGGCTCGTCGGAACAGACCAGCCAGACCGCTCAAGTTTCCAGTGCCGTCGAAGAGATGACGGCGACGATCGTCGAGTCTTCCAAGAACGCCGGTGAAGCCTCGGGCATGGCGCGTGAAGCCGCCACGGCTGCGACGGAAGGGACGCGGGTAGTCTCGCAAACGATCGAAGGGATGAACAAGATCGCCAAGGTCGTACAGGATTCCGCGAGCACGATCCAGGCGTTGTCGAAGTCATCCGATCAGATTGGCGAGATCATTGGCGTGATCGACGACATCGCCGACCAAACCAACCTTTTGGCGCTCAATGCGGCGATCGAAGCGGCGCGCGCCGGTGAGCAGGGACGCGGGTTTGCCGTGGTTGCCGACGAAGTCCGCAAACTGGCCGAACGTACGACCAAAGCCACCAAAGAGATCACAGACATGATCAAGGGTATCCAGGCTGATACCAAGGGTGCGGTTGTCTCGATGGAACAGGGGATTCAGGAAGTCGACAGCGGCCGTCAACTGGCGGACAAAGCCGGTGAGAGCCTCAACGCCATACTGGGCTTCTCCCAGCGAGTGCAGGATATGATCCAGCAGATCGCTTCAGCCGCCGAACAGCAGTCAGCGGCCTCGGAGCAGATCGCCCGCAATGTTGAATCGATTGCCAACGTGACCAAGGAGAATGCGGCGGGCATCGAGCAGTCGGCTTCAGCGGCGGAACAATTGAACCGTCAGGCCGAAGGACTGCAGACGATGGTCAGCAAGTTCCAGATCACGAAGTAGGCGCTAGCTAAGGAGATAACGATGGAAGAAAGAGATAATAAAGTCACGCGCAAACAGTCGGATGAGATCCTGCAGCTGGTGAGTTTCCAGATCGGCACGGAAGAGTTCGGTGTGGATATCCTCAAGGTGCAAGAGATTAATCGCATGGTGGATATTACCAAGGTGCCGCGGTCGCCGGAGTTCGTCGAAGGCATCATCAATTTGCGCGGGAAGGTGATCCCGATTATCGATCTGCGCAAACGCTTCAATATGGAATTAAGCGCGCATGACAAAAACACGCGCATCGTGGTGGTGGACATTGAAGGTCAGACAATGGGCATGGTGGTAGATTCGGTATCGGAAGTTCTGCGCATCCCGGCATCGACGATTGAACCGACCCCGGATGTCGTGACTTCGGTGGAATCGGACTACATTCGCGGCGTCGCCAAACTCGACAATCGTCTGCTGATTCATCTGGATCTGTCGAGAATCCTGTCGGGCGAAGAAAGGCACGTATTGGCCGATTTGTAGTCCACAGACCTGCTGGGGAAGGCTCACTTGTTGTCTGCCGCAATTCGGGCAGCCGCATTGATGAGTCGACCTGACAACACAAAACGAAAGAGGGCGTCGGCAAGAATCGCTGTCGCCCTCTCTGTACCGGAATTCCTCGGGGCATGCAGCCAACGCCGGTCACCAATTGCAGGTTTGTACGGATTGTTTGACACAGATTTCGATAAAAGTACCACGATCCAATAACCGAGGAAGGATAAAGCCTCATGAAGATCAGATTAAACATAATGGGTAAGCTCATGCTGATTACCAGCAGTTTGCTGGTGTTAGCAATCGCCATCAACGTGTTCATCTCGACGCGACAGAACGAGCGAATGATGACGGATGCAGCGAAGACCGACATCGCGCGATTAGCGTCTGTCGCAGTGCAGATGTGCAAGCTGCAGGCCGAAAACGCCAAAGACAAAGTTGAGAGCGATCTGAACATGGCGCGTCTTGCTTTTAACAAAATGGGCGGTCGGGATGTTGATTTGCGCGCCGGCAAGTTAATTGTTGGTGGTCGCGAGATCAACGGTAACACCGAGTTTGCCGACGAAATCACCCGTCTAACCGGTTCCTTCTGCACTATCTTCATGAAGGATGGAGACCGTGCTATCCGCATAGCTACGAGTGTAAAGGACAAGACCGGCAAACGCGCTGTTGGCACGGCGCTTTCGGACAAGGTCTATGATGAAGTATTTCGCGGCGGAAAGACCTTTATCGGACGCGCTATCGTAGTCGATGACTGGTATGTCACGGCTTATGAACCGATTCGCGACTCGCGTGGGAATATTGTCGGTTCCTTGTTCTGCGGTACCAAAGAGCAGTCGCCGCTGTTGCGTTCAGCTCTGATGAGCCAGAAGATAGGTGAGACCGGGTATGCCTATGCGATTGACACCAAAGGTGTACTTCGTGTTCATCCCGCCAAAGAGGGCGCTGACATCAGCAATTACGGCTTCATTCAGGAGATGATGTCCAAAGCTCCCAAAATGGGTGACGGCGAAATCGGTTGGATTGTTTATCCCTGGGTGAATAAGGAATTGGGCGACACGAAGGAACGCGACAAAATTGTCGCGTACGCCTATTTCAAGGACTGGGATTGGATCATTGGAGTCGGCAGCTACCTCGACGAGTTCACTGCACCAATCGTCCATGGGCGCAATACTCTTCTCGGGGCTGGGACGGCGGTGCTCGCAGTTGCGCTTCTCATATCGTTCTTGTTCTCACGCTCCATCAGCCGGCCGATCAAGCAGGTGGCTGCGGTTGCCGAGCAAATTGCAACTGGAGATACCGATTTTAAATTGGACATCAAATCACAAGATGAAATCGGTACCCTCGCAAGTACCTTTGAGAGGTTAACCGACTACATCAAATACATGGCGTCGGCCGCAAAGGACATTGCGGCCAATAATCTGACGGTGGAAGTAGAGCCGCGATCGGACCGGGACGTGCTCGGGCACGCCTTCAAGGGGATGGTGACGAATCTCCGTTCCATGGTCAAGGAGCTAGGCGACAACGCATCGCAGCTCGTAAGTGCGGCGACCGAAATTGCCTCCTCGTCCGAACAAATGTCGCGCGGTGCACAACAACAGACCGACCAGACCGCCCAGGTTTCCAGCGCTGTTGAAGAAATGGCCGCGACGATAATGGAGACCACGAAGAATGCCGGAGATGCCTCGCAGACCGCCAAACAGGCGGCAAACGCGGCGCGCGACGGTGCGACAATCGTCGCCAAGACCATGGAGGGCATGAACCGCATTGCCGATGTCGTGCAAAAATCCGCATCAACTATCCAGGATCTGGCCAAGTCATCAGACAAGATTGGCGAAATCATCGGCGTCATCGATGATATCGCCGACCAAACCAACCTGCTGGCGCTCAATGCCGCTATCGAAGCCGCTCGCGCCGGTGAGCAGGGACGCGGATTTGCCGTCGTCGCCGACGAAGTGCGCAAGCTCGCCGAACGCACCACCAAGGCGACCAAGGAAATTACCGAGATGATCAGGGGCATCCAGTCCGACACGGTCGGCGCTGTCGGTTCCATGCAGAAAGGCATCACGGAAGTCGAATCCGGTCGCCAACTTGCCGATCAAGCCGGAGAGAGTCTCAATGCCATTCTCAATCACGCCCAGCGTGTCCAGGAAATGGTTGGACAGATGGCCTCCGCCTCGGAACAGCAATCGGCTGCGTCAAATCAGATTTCCATCAACATCGAGTCGATCGCCAATGTTACCAAGGAAAACGCCAGCGGCGTTGAACAGGCCGCTGCGGCTGCTGAAGAATTGAGTCGTCAGGCCGAAGGCTTAAGCGCCATGGTCAGCCGCTTCAAACTCTCTGGCGGTAACACAACCGCGCTGGCATTGGCCAAGAACGATCACTTGAGCTACCTGGAAAATCTGCGCAGAACCATCGATGGGCAGGTTTCAGTTTCTTCCTGGAAAGGAGTCGATGACCACTCCTGCCGTTTCGGCAAGTGGTATCATTCTGCCGATGCTGCCGAATACGCCGGACTCCCGGAATTTCGCGCGATCGCCGACCCACACAAGCGCGTTCACCACTACGGCAATCAGGCCATCAAGGCGCTGCGGGCTGGTGACAAAGCCGGAGTCAAAGAGGCGTTTGGACATGCCATGTCGGCTTCCCGCGAGGTAGTCGATTCAGTAGAGAGGCTATTCGCTCACTGCGCTTCGCGCATCACTGCCAACAGGTAGGCACTCCCACATGGGGCAGGCGTCTTCGCCTGCCCTTTTTTTTTGTAACAACACTTCCTCACATTGCGTAAGTTGGCTTAATGATCACCGTCCAAAACGTAAGCAAGCGCTACGGCCAAATCACCGCTGTCGACGGTGTTTCTTTCGATGTCCGCAAAGGTGAAATCTTCGGCCTACTCGGTCCGAACGGTGCAGGAAAGTCTACCGCTATTAATATGATGGTCGGCGCCCTGGTGCCGGATTCCGGTAGTGTCAATCTCGAAGGCTTCGGCAGCCCACAGCAACCCTCCGCGCGCCTGCAAATCGGTGCAGCACCGCAGGCACTGGCGATTTATGAAGAACTCACCGCGGAAGAGAACCTCGGGTTTTTCGGACGAATGTACGGTCTGCACGGCTCCAAATTAAAGACTCGCGTAGATTGGTCGTTGGAGTTGGCCGGACTGAATGACCGTCGAAAGGATCTTGTCTCGAAATTCTCCGGAGGTATGAAACGCCGCCTTAACATTGTCTGCGGGTTGGTGCACGATCCGCAAATTGTCTTCCTCGATGAACCAACTGTTGGCGTCGATCCGCAATCTCGCAATGCAATCTTCGACCAAATTGAGATGCTGAAGAGTCTCGGCCGCACCGTGATTTATACTACTCATTACATGGAGGAAGCTCAACGGCTATGCGATCGTGTCGCCATCATCGACCACGGTAAGATTCTTGACATCGATACCGTCAAACAGCTGCTCGCTCGCCACGGTGGTAAGGCCGTCGTCATCACGGAACTGGAGACCCCCCCGGCGCCAACCGTCAATTTGCCCGGCGTTTGCGATGGATTGACGCTGCGTTTTGAATCTGACCAGCCGTTTGCCGATGTACTGGCGCTTCAGGCGCAGGGGGTGGCGTTTTCGGAATTGCATATTGAGCGTCCGGATTTGGAGAGCGTCTTTTTGAATCTTACCGGCCGGAGGTTGCGCGACTGATGCGAGCGGTTTTTAATCTGGCAATGAAAGATCTGCGCCTATTGGTGCGCGACAAGATGGGACTCTTCTGGGTCGTCGTGTTTCCGCTGTTGATGGCATTATTCTTTGGTTCGATTTTTAGTTCGAGCGGAGGCGGTGCGCGATCGCTGAAGATCGCCACAGTGCAAGATGAAGTCAGTCCTTTGGGACAGCTGTTCTATGGTGAACTCGCCAAATCGGAAGTACTACAGATTCGCCCGTTGCCTCGGGATAGTGCGCGGTTGCTCGTTTCGCACGGCGCTATCGTGGCGTACGTCGAATTCACCGGCGGCGGCGAAAATGCCTTTGCGATGTTTGGCGATAACAAAGTCGCAATCGAAGTCGGTATTGATCCGGCCCGCCGAGCCGAAGCCGGTTACCTCAACGGTCTTATTAGCCAAGCCTACTACAAACTTATGCAATCGGCGATGATGGATTCGAAGGGCTGGAGAAGAAACATCGATCAACAGCGCGCCAACCTTGATACCGCTGTCAGCGTCGACAACGCGACGAAGGGTATCTTGGGAAATCTCTACTCGACGCTTGATACATTTTTAGTCGCGCTCAACACACTCGACTCGGCAACTGGAGACAGCAGCGGTACCTCCGCAGCAGCATTTGGCCAGGTCAAGATCGAGTTCAAAGACGTTGCCGAACAAAGCATCCGACCCCGCTCGAGTTTCGAGATCACGTTTCCACAGGGACTGCAGTGGGCACTGATCGGTTGTGCGGCTTCCTTTGCGCTTTCGATAGTAGTTGAACGCACTCGCGGCACATTTATGCGCCTGCGTCTTGCGCCGATATCACGATTTCAAATTCTTGCCGGCAAGGGCTTGGCCTGCTTCATCGCCAATTCGATTACGTGTTTGATGTTGCTGCTGATCGGAATACTAATCTTCAAGGTCAACGTCGCTTCGCCGATCGGTCTTCTTGCAGCAGTTCTGTGCGCCTCATTCTGCTTTGTCGGTCTGATGATGATGATGAGCGTACTCGGTAAGACTGAAGCATCCGTCTCCGGCACGGGTTGGGGACTCTTCATGATCTTCTCCATGACCGGTGGCGGTATGGTGCCGCTGATGATGATGCCATCCTGGATGGTGACCGTAAGCCATTTTAGTCCGGTCAAGTGGAGCGTCCTTGCTGCCGAAGGCGCTATTTGGCGTGGTTTTGGCTTTGCCGAGTTACTTCAGCCACTCGGCATTTTGCTCGCAATCGGGGCTATCGGCTTTACAGTTGGTGTAATGATTCTCAAACGAACTGATGGTTAATCGAAATCTTTCCACAGCCTAACTGACCGTCCGCAATCTTCGCGACACCAGAATCCCAAGCAGGGACACCCCAATCGCCAGATAGCCGACATATTGGTAATTCACCAATGCGCCCGACGCGTCCTTTGTAACAATCACACCCGCAATTGAAGCCGCTATGCCGGCAGTGATCTGTTGCACTGACGAGTTAATACTCATGAAACTGCCGCGACTCTGTGGCGTCACAGTCGAAGTTATCATTGTCGTCGCCGGTACCCAGCGTCCGCTGGAAGTCACGAAGAAAATCGTCGTGACCATCAGCGCCAGCGGCAAGGCGGTTTTGGGAAGATTCGTCAATGTAAACACCGGTATCAGAGTCAACAGGGCAAACATCATAAACACGCGCGGCTTGCCGATTCGATCCGCCAGCCTGCCGATCATCGGCGAAGTGAATATTGTCACTGCGCCACCCAGTAGATAGATGTACGTCAAGTCAGATTCGCTGAATCCAACATTAGCCACCATATAAGGACTCAAGAACGGTATGATCGTAAAATGTCCCAACACCAGCATGATGGTGAACCATAATGCCGAGAGCTGATTGCCGTTACGCGCCAAATTGGTCAGTACCTTAATCGGACTGGGGTGCGGAATGTCATGTACCAAGTGCGAACGTAATTGCGGAACTGCCACTACAATCAGTCCCAACACCGCCGTGCTAAGAATCCCCAGGAAAATGAACGGCGCATGCCACGAATATTGATTGGCTATGAACAGCCCAAACGGTACGCCGACTACTGAAGCGACCGAGAACGCACCCATCACGATTCCGATGGCCGTCGCACGCCGGAATTCCGGAATGACATCACCAACGATCGACAATATCAGTGCCGACAAGATTCCGCCGAATGCGCCGGTGACGATTCGCGCCGAAAGCAGCAGCTGATAATTCGGGGCGAGCGCACACGCGAATGTCCCGATCACAAATCCGACATAGGCTATGGCCAGAGTTTTCTTGCGGTCAAAACGATCCAGCACGAAGGCGCCGATGAAACTCGATACTCCGGCGCTAAACGTGTAGGTGGATACCAAGGCAGAAAACTGCTGCGGCGAGATGTCGAACAGCCGCATCAGCTGCGGGCCAAGCGGCATCATTATCATAAAGTCGACGATGTGGGTGAAATTGATCGCCGCCAGGGTAAACAGAAGGAGTCGCTCGCGTTTCATACTTTAGGATGAAACGAACGAATTGGGGCAAAGGTTCCGGCAATCAATTGGACATCGGTAAAGCGATGTCCAGTGCGACCTTCCAATGGCCGTTGTCGGCGCGCTGCCACACACGTAAGTAACTCAACTTTACACCAGTGGTCGATGAAGTCTTCCGGCTCCATTGCTTGGCAATGCCGTAGGTGTATCCGAAGTCGTCGCCTTGGGAAACGCTGCTGAATGTCGTCTGCGATGATATCAACAGGCTCGAATCACGGTACATCGCTACCGCACTTGCTTTGCCTATGAACGGAAAATCACCATCGCGATAAATCCGGACTTCGTCGCTGAAGAACTTCTCAAATCCGGCAAGCGCTCCCTCTGTTGATGAAGTTGCCGAATACGATGATTCTGCCTGCACTAGCGTCTCCTCCGAAGAGGGAATCGCTAATCCCGACTTTTTAGGAGCTGTCGCCGAGCTAGCATTGCCGATCGTTAGCGCGGTCACTTTTGCCTCCGGTTTGTCGTGACTATTGCCCAAGTCGGCCATCACCTTGTATTTGCCGTCGGCTTGTCGTTTCCAAATCGAAACGAAATGTCCGTGGTAGACGGGTACCGTGTCGGAGTTCTCGGTCCTGAATTCATAAGGTCCGGTCGAAAGTCCCATATCTCCGGTCGAAGAGGAAACAACGTATATCGGCCACCACTTTAGCTGCGCCGGGCTGGGAGGTCTGCTGGAATACCAGAGTTTTCCGTTGACAGGCTCCGGACGAAAGACTACCGCCTCATCGTAAAGATACTCCAGGAATGCGATCGCCATTGTCGTGTCCGACGCCTTCTTTGCGAAGGCGATTTCGGTTTCGGCTATCTGCTTTGCAGCCTCTTCCGGCGTCATTGCACAGGTTGTCATAACAAAACTCTCTCCAACTACGAATATCGCCAGCGCGAGTATAAAATTCTTCATCGCGGGTTCCTTTCTTAACTACCAAGATTCCAGCGCTACGAGGCACTTTGGTATTACGAACTACTCGGGTATTTGTTGAACAGCCCTGTACAGGCTGCTATTGGAATTAATATTCAATAAATCTATGTTTTGAAACAAGCGGAGAAAAGCGACACGCGGATTAAACTATCCTGCAACTTGCTGGTGAAAAGTCCGTCATTATGATAGCGGGCCGCATAGTGGCCTGCAGAGTGGAGGAGTATACTTGGAAAGTCATGTTCGTTTGCTGGGGATTCTCTTCATCATTTGGGGAATCCTGTCCATTGTATTTGGATTGATCATCTTTGGCCTGTTCCTTGGCGGCGGTTTGCTCACCGGTAATGAGGAAGCTTTTGCTGTCTTGTCAATTATCGGCGTTGCTGTCGGCGCCTTTTGCGTGCTCACCGGTATTCCGGAGATTATCGGCGGCTGGGGTCTATTGCGAAAAATGCAATGGGCTCGAATTGTTGTTCTGATTATGGCGGTTTTTAACGTCATCAATCCGCCATTAGGCACGGCTATTGGGATCTATGCCTTCTGGGTGCTCTTCAATCCCGAAAGTAAGGCCTTACTCACATAGGCGGCGAAGTCATCGCGTCTCCTGAACAATAATCGCAGTCCGTCGTCCAAGAATGTGATTGACGGATTCGCACCGTTCTCACAATTTAGAACTAACTAAATCCATATTAACTACAATCCCAAGCAGGAGAATTGTCCATGTCCCGTGTCGTACACTTTGAAATTCACGTTGATGACCCCGATCGCGCGAGCAAATTCTACACCGACGTCTTTGGCTGGAAATTCAGTAAGTGGGAAGGGCCAATGGATTATTGGCTGATCTCTACCGGCGATACCAGCTGTCCTGGAATCGATGGCGGGATGATGAAACGCCGCGACCCGATGGGGAATGTCTACAACACCATCGGCATCGAATCAATCGACAAGTCAATCGAACAAATCACCAAAGCCGGCGGCACGATTGTCGTCCCAAAGATGCCGATTCCCGGCGTCGGCTGGCTAGCCTACTTCAAAGATACCGAAGGCAATATTTTCGGAGTAATGCAGCCTGATCCCAGCGCTTCGATGTAAGTGATTACGACTTCTACGCGGTTTTGCTTGCTTCCCTCTTCATCCGGGAGAGGGAAGAAAGGCGAGTGCGTGGCCTTGCCCCACTTCTACTCCGACATCGGATATGAACCGAGAATCTTCAAAAACGTCGTTATCTCGCGCAAATGCGCAATAGCGTTCTTGGCAGCCTCATCGTCAATGTGGCCGATGAAGTCAAGATAGAAGTAGTATTCCCAGGCTTTCTTGCGCAGTGGCCGCGACTCAATTTTGGTTAAGTCCAGATCTCGCAGCGCAAACACCGACAGCGCCTTGAACAGCACGCCGGGGATATTCTTCAGCGCAAATACAATCGAGGTTTTGCTCCGGCCGGTTCGTTCCGCCGGATACTTGGACAAGACCAAGAACCGCGTGTAGTTGTCCGGCTCATCCTGAATTGCCGAGGCCACTATTTCCATCTCGTACAATTCGGCGGCGTATGAACCGGCGATTGCACCGGAGGTGAGCATTTTCTTTTCCTTGATAAGTCGCACCGACCCGGCAGTATCGTACTCGACAATTGCTTGCGCTCGATGATGCTTCTTGAGGAAATCCTTGCACTGGTCAAGCGCTACTGGATGCGAGTGGATCGAGGTCAGTTCCTCAATCTTAACTCCCGGATTGACAATCAAGTGATGTACAATCCTTTGGTTCTGCTCGCCGACAATCTTGAGATTGTGTCGCAGCAATAGATCGTAGTTCTGGTGAATACTCCCGACCAGCGAATTTTCGACCGGAATGACACCATGCGTTGCCTGTCCAGTTTCGACGGCCGTGAACACTTCGGGAAAAGTCTGCTTGGGTGCAGTAGTGATTTCAGCACCGAAAAACCTGCTGGCCGCCTCTTCCGAGAACGATCCCCGGTCGCCTTGGAAGGCAATGGAAGACATAGTCATACGTTACTTGTCGGCAATCGGTTCGATTGATTAACTTCGTTCTGTCTTGGTACGATCTCAGCCAGCAATTTCCCAACTAAAATCCATTGACCCAAGGGCGAAATAAGTATTTATATACGACAAGATAGTGCTTGTTTTTTCCCACGGAGGACTTCAGTGGCTGATAATCTTACCCATAAAATTCTAAAAGAACACCTCGTTGATGGTGAACTCAAAGTCGGTACCGAGATCGGTATTCGCATCGACCAAACCCTCACGCAGGATGCCACCGGTACGATGGCTTACCTGCAATTTGAAGCGTTGGGACTCGATCGGGTCAAGACGCAGATCTCGGTCTCGTACGTCGACCACAATATGCTCCAGGCCGGATTCGAAAACGCCGATGATCACCGCTATCTGCAGTCGGTCGCGGCCAACTACGGAATCTTCTTCTCCAAACCCGGCAACGGCATTTGTCATCAGGTTCACCTCGAACGCTTCGGGAAGCCGGGATTGACTTTGCTCGGTTCCGATTCGCACACGCCGACCAATGGCGCACTCGCCATGATCGCCATGGGAGCCGGCGGCCTCGATGTCGCAGTCGCCATGGGTGGCGGCGCATTCTACCTGCCGTGTCCGCGCGTCGTCGGTGTTCACCTTACTGGCAAACTCCAGCCGTGGGTCTCGGGTAAAGACGTCATCCTTGAAGTGCTTCGCATCCTCACCGTCAAAGGCGGTGTCGGCAATGTGATTGAATACTACGGCGAAGGCGTCAAGTCGCTGACCCTCACCCAGCGTTCGACAATTACCAATATGGGCGCTGAACTCGGTGCGACTTGTTCGATTTTCCCATCCGACGAAAACACCAAGGAATATCTCACCGCGCAGGGACGCGAAAAAGATTGGAAAGCCCTCTCTGCTGATCCGGGCGCGACCTATGACAAGGTGATCGAAATCGATCTCAACAAACTCGAACCGTTGATCGCCCAGCCGCATTCGCCGGATAACGTTGTTCCGGTTCGTCAAGTCGCGGGCACCAAGGTTCAGCAGGTTTGCATCGGCTCTTGTACCAACTCGTCGCTGTATGACTTGGAAATCACCGCTGCCATCCTCGACGGCAAGCAGGTCTTTCCGGAACTCGACCTCACCGTCACGCCCGGCTCCAAGCAGGTCTACACGATGGTTGCCACCTCCGGCGCGCTCGCCAAGGTCATCCAATCCGGCGCGCGCATTCTCGAATCCGCCTGCGGTCCCTGTATCGGCATGGGCCAGGCTCCTTCATCCGGCGCCAAGTCGGTCCGCTCCTTCAATCGCAATTTCGAAGGCCGCTCGGGTACCAAGGATTCTTACGTCTATCTCGCTTCGCCGGAAACCTGCGCCGCGACTGCGCTTAAAGGTGTCATTACTGATCCGCGCGATCTCGGGCCCCAGCCGAAGCTGAATCTGCCGCCGAAATTCTATATCGATGACCGCGGTGTTCTCGCTCCAGCCAAGAACGGCGACCGCCCGGAAATTCTGCGCGGACCCAATATCAAAGCATTGCCGTTGCGCACCGCCATCACCGACAAGATTGGCGGCAAGGCTCTGCTCAAGCTCGGCGACAATATCACGACCGACCATATCATGCCTGCCGGCGCCAAAGTTCTCCCTCTGCGCTCGAATATCCCGGCGATCTCGGAGTTTGTATTCTTCCAGGTCGACAAGGACTTCGCCAAGCGCGCCAAAGAATCCGGCACCTTCACGATTATCGGTGGCGAGAACTACGGGCAGGGTTCATCGCGTGAACACGCCGCACTCGCTCCAATGTATCTCGGCATGCAGTTCGTGATCGCCAAGAGCTTTGCGCGCATACACAAGACGAATCTGGTCAATTTCGGTATCCTGCCGATGACCTTTGTCAATTCGGCCGACTATGACAACATCAAGCAGGAGGACGTCCTGGAGATTACCGATGTCCGCAAGGCTCTTAAAGCGGGCAATCGCTTGACCGTCAAGAACGCGACGCAGGGCTACACTTTCGAGGCCCAGTTCGATCTGTCACCGCGCCAGACTGATATCCTGCTCGCCGGTGGCCAACTGAACTACACCAAGGCAGCCGCGAAGTAGGATCACATTTTCTGTCATTCCCGCGAAGGCGGGAATCCAGTTTAGTAGGGCAGGTCTCTTCGAGACCTGCCTTTTGATATCTAAATATAGAGAAGCCTGAAATTGCCAAACGAGATCATCCCATATTTGGAAATGTGCAGCCGCGAGAATCTGAGTCTGCAGAGAGGCATGAACTTTCGATGCGGCCACAATCACTCTGTGATTCTGATGTCGCTGCGGCCAAACGCACCGTATGCCGACCGTTTCATTGATGAGGGTACCACACTTGTCTATGAAGGTCACGACGTGCCAATGTCTGCATCAATCGCGGATCCTAAGTCCGTCGATCAACCCATGCGGACGCCAAACGGTTCTCTAACCCAGAACGGTCTTTTCTACGAGGCAGCATTGCGCTGCAAGCAGGGTCTTCAATCGCCAGAACGGGTACGAGTCTACGAAAAAATCAAACCTGGAATCTGGGCCTACAACGGAATGTTCCATCTCATCGATTCATGGATGGAGCAGAGCGAAAACCGTGGCGTCTTCAAATTCAAGCTCGTGGCGGTAGAGGGCGAGGAAAACTTCGATATTCCCGTGCCCAAAGGAGCTATTGTTCGCCGGCTGATTCCGACAAGCGTCAAGCTTGAGGTATGGAAACGAGACGGCGGAAAGTGTTCTATTTGTTCGGCAGTTGATAATCTACACTTTGATCACATAATTCCTTGGTCTAAGGGCGGCTCGTCCGAAACAGCCGAGAATGTGCAGTTGCTCTGCAGTCGGCATAATTTGGAGAAGCGCGACAATATAGAATGAGGCGCGGAAAGGCAGGCCTCTAAGCGACCTGCCTTTACTTCACTACTCCCGCTCCGTTGCGACATCCGGCAGTTGCTTCTCTGCCAGTTTCGGCAACGGCACAATCATCGGCACCTTGTTCTTGTATGCCGTATACCTCTCGCCGTGATAGTGAACGAGATCGCGCTCTTCGAATTGCAGTGCCACCAGGATGTACGCCGTCGTCGCAATTGCGAACAGCAGACGCCCCTGGCTCATCGTCGGCGCCGCCCAAAATGCGACAATGAATCCCAGCATGATTGGATGCCGAACCACGCGATAAAACGCCGTGACCTTGAACGGCAGATAGGTGTACGGCTCACCGCGCCAATTTAACCATATTTGACGCAGTCCGAAGAGGTCAAAGTGATTGATGATAAACGTCGAAACGAGCACAATCCCCCAGCCAATCCAGAAGAGTGCGTGAAGTATCATCGTCACGACCTCGTTCTGAACCTGCCACACTGTCTGCGGCAGTGGACGCCATTGCCAATACATCAGCAGCAGTAGCAAACTGGCAAGGAGCACGAATGTGCTGCGCTCGGCGGCTGCCGGGACGATCTTCGTCCAAGCGCGTTTAAACCACGGCCGCGCCATGATACTGTGTTGAACGGCAAACAACCCGAGCAAGACCGCATTGATCAAAATCGCGGTCATCGGCGCCGCCGGTTCGCCCGAGTCAATAGTCTTGGGTACGATCATGCCGCCGACAAAGCCGATGGCGTAAAGGAACGCAAAGAAAAAGACCAGGTAGGCAATCACGCCGTAAGCGAAAATAGCTACTCTACCCAACATACGATTTCTCCTTTCGAAGGATCTCTCCCATTCCGGGATAAACGGGGTTATCTTGGCCAAAAGATAGTGCGATCGCAAGTTGTTGATTAGGTAGGTCTATAATATCCATTATACGCAGAAGGTCAAGAAAAAATTGCCCGACAAATTTGCCGATTTGCGCGCCGCCGCACCAACAAAAAAGGCAGGCTCCTCGCGGAACCTGCCTCTCGAGCGTATTCGCTTCTTGCTTACAGCGTCGGCATATTAGTGATGTCGATTGGCTCGGCGAACAACATCTGTGTCCCATCCGGAGCCTGCGACTGCAATATCCACGCCCCGCCGGCATCCTTGGTCAGGAAATCAAACTTCAACGACGTCGTCCAATCGGTCGGTATCGGAATCACGCCCTGCATGTTCGTCAACGTCTTGGTGTCGTTGTTAAACTGCGTCATCGTGATCTTTCCGGTCGTCCTGTATTCGGTCACTGCCGCCGAGCTGTGGCAGGTGCCGCAGGTCATGCCCGCGCCATCATATATAGTATGAGCGTAGTAAGGGGCAACCGCATAGAAGGCTTTGCCATGATAGGTCAGCGTCTGCATGTTACCGACAGTGACCTTGTCATTCGAGGAGTTCTTCACCAGGAACTTCCAATTGCTGATTCTGCCGAACGGAATCTTCGTATGAAGATCAATCTCTGATTCAAAGTGGCAGTTGTAGCAAGTATTAACCGCTTTGGCATGGCACGCCTGGCATTCGAATTCATCAGTTCCATGCGTAGAGTGGAAAGTGTTTGCCGGAATGGTCTCATGACAGCCGCTCTGCTGACAAGAGACATTTGTCTGATTCTCAAGCAGGGAATTATACGAATGTCCGTCACCGTGAACTTGTTGCGATGAATGACAATCAGCGCATTTCATTCCCTGACCGCCGCTGGCTATCGGTTTAAGATGATAATCAGCATTCGGTCCAGTCCCGCCTGTACCTTGCTCGGCAGCCTGGCGGCTGTGGCAGGCTGAAAGACAGGTCGAATTCTCCGGCGTATCGCCATCGGTAACGTGGCACGTATTGCAGTTCTCCGGCGTGATGTGACAGTTCTTGCACCCAAGATCCTCATAGGGAACATCTGTGAACTGCTCAAAGCCGCCATTTTCCTGCCTGTAGAAATACTCCATCCCGTCCGTCGTGTTGTGCAGAGAAGTGGCGAGCAGTTGCTCGACGGTTGGTGGGGCAACCGGATCATCGTCGTCGGAGCAGGACACCACTATGAACATCAGCGGCACGAGCAGCAGACATAGCACCATAGTCTTCTTCATAGAAACTCCTCCCAAGAGTAGTGTTTGTTCTTCACCAGCTAATCGCGCGAAATCTTCTGTGTACAGACTTCGCGAGTGTTAGTCGGTTCAAGTGAGTAAAGACTTACTAACATCATTATCGACAAAATACTCGGCAATAATTATGGAGTCAAGATGAAAATGTGATTTTTTTCACAAAGTTCTACATTCTACACAGCAGCTGACAAAAATAAACGCCCGCTTGAACCACAGCAAACGGGCGCTTTCTCTCAACGCAGGAAGGGAATCGAGTTCGAAATTCTATTTCATATTGTTAGTGCTCACTTCGGGCACTTCTTCAGGCACATAAACCAATCAAGACAACGAACATCCGGATCTGGTTTCTCCATCCTGTCCTTGGCGATACCGCACGAGCCCGGAGGCGGAACAATTACTTCGTCACCTGGCTGCCAGTTTGCAGGTGTGGCAACTTTATGCTTGTCCGAAAGCTGCATTGCCTTTACCAAACGAAGAACTTCTTCCATGTTCCGGCCATTCGAAAGCGGGTAATAGAGAATTGCCCGAACCGTCGCCTCGGGATCCATTATAAAGACGGCCCTCACGGCCTGTGTAGTGCTGGCTGCAGGTTGAAGCATTCCGAAGGCGCGCGAGACATCCATTGTCAAATCGCTGATCACAGGGAACATCACTTCGATGTTCTTCATACCCTTGTACTCAATCTTCTCCTTGATCGTTCGTAACCAGGCGATATGGCTGTACGTGCTATCGATCGACAGTCCAAGAAGTCTGCAGTTCAATGCTTCAAATTGCGGCTGCATCGCAGCAAACGTCATGAACTCTGTCGTACATACCGGCGTAAAGTCAGCAGGGTGCGAAAAGAACACTACCCATTTTCCTTTGAAATCATCGGGAAAGTTGATATGCCCTTGTGTCGTTTCCGCCTTGAATGAGGGTGCCTTCTCCCCAATAAGCGGAAGTCGCGTAGTTTGCTCCATTCGTGGTTCTCCTTTCAAGATCACCAATCACAAATTCAATCATGTACTGTTAGACCCTGTTGTCAACAATTAGGACAAGAATGAACTGCCTCAATGTTTACAGCATACCGATTCGTCTGTCGCCGGCAACTTGCCTTGTACGTAGAGCTTGGCTGCCGTCGCAACGTCAATCGGCTCCGATGTAATCGCAACCGCAATACCGTTCGCTTTCATGTCAACAATCGCGCGCCGGCCCATCCCGCGACAGATAACGACCTGGCAGTCTTGCAGTGCCGCCAGGAATCCTGCGTGGCTGTGTTGCCCTTGATCCTGTTCATGATTGCACTCACCCTCATGATGGTGGCCTGCAGAATTCGATCGATAGTCACACTTCACGATTTCGCTTCCTTCAGCGACAAAAATGACAAATCCTGCGCTACGGCCGAAATGAGTGGATATCGCAAGTCCGTCATCGGATGCTACGGCGATTTTCATTCGCTTTCCTTTCCCGAGGCAGCTGCGCCCCTTCCTTGTTTGCGGCATCTAATTCGTCTTCCGCCCATGCCCTGACCGCGGCCTTCGTCACTGCGGCAAAGGTTCTTACTTCCACATTGTGGACACGCTGGTGGCCTTCCGGTTCCAAAGGGAACCTCCCACGAGTGCTCACACTCGGAACACTGAAAATTTCTCTTTTGTGCCATTTGAATGACACCTCCTTCAATCTTGATCGCTTTCCCATTGATTAAAGCATCAGCGATCTTGTGATGTGCTGATTCCACAATTCGACCAAACGTTGCACGGGACACATTCATCCGCTGGGCCGCTTGCTCCTGATACAAACCCTCAAGGTCGGCCAGACGCACGGCTTCAAGTTCATCGAATGTGAGCTCCGTTTCTTGTAGCTTATATAGAGGGATTCCGCGGGGCTTGAAGTATGCCGTGTTGTGAGCTTCAGCAATGAATCTTGGACATTTTGGTCTTGCCATTTTTTCTCTCCAAGCGTATTATGAGCATATGCGCATAATAAGTCAAGAAAAATATGCTGCCGTGGTTGAAAAACATCAGCCTCGCATTGTGTTTTTATGCAGGTTCGAAGGACGGATCATGAACAGTAGATTTCCCATTCCCAGTAGAATGGCTAGATCTTGATTTACTTGTGACGAACGTCACGCAAAATGAAAGGAGCCGTTATGAAAGCGATCTGGATTGCAGTTCTCGCTGTAGTCGTGGTAGCACTTGGAGCAATCGCCCAGACTGAAAGTGAATCGAAGAGCCGAGATGGGGTATTCATTCACATAAGCCATGGAACTGATGATCCGCACCGTGCTTTAATGGCATTGCGGATGGCTGAACTGATGTCGGAGGACCACGATGTCTTAGTCTATTTTGACATCACCGGAATTGATCTTGTGCTTAAAGATGCACCCGACGTCACATTCAAGGAGTTCCCGGCTTCCAAAGCACAAATTCAGAAACTCATCGGCCAGAAAGTGACACTGATGGCGTGTCCAGGCTGCCTGACTGCAGCGGGAAAATCTGCCGCAGACCTGGCTCCCGGAATCAAGATCGCGAATAAGCAAGTTTTCTTCACCTTCACCAAAGGTCGAATTCTGTCACTCGATTATTGAGAGCATCAAGTGCTTGAGCGAAGGTCAGGTTCCTGCTCGCTCCAATCGGCAGGAACCCGGCAATCGCGCTGCCTTGACTACATTCCCTCGTCGGCCGACGGTCCATACATCGACGGATGGGGGATATCATTTAATCGCAGATAGACTCCCAGCTGCGCACGATGGTGAATCAAATGGCTGATGATGAACCCACGCAACACACCCGCTTTGGGTTGCGCGAAGATCTTTTGGCCATTTGCCAGCAGCGTCCACGTTTCGGCGAAGACGGCATCGTTGGCTGTGGCTATCGCGGCACGTGCAGCGGCGACATTCGCATCAAAGTTCTTCAGAATCTCAACGGTGTTTTTGGGAGCGTCCTGCTTGAGCGGTACGCCATTGGGGGCAAAATCGAGAGAGTCATGTTCCAAGGTTGATTTGGTCCAGGCTGGGATATTCGACAAGTGTCCAGCCAATGCACCCATTGTGTACGACCGGGCATGCGGTTTCCAGTCGAACAGGGCATCAGGCACGCGCTCCAGAGTTTTGCGAGTTGTGGCCATTTCGTGATCAAATTCCGGTAAGATTGCGGCGCCAATTGACATAGTATCCTCCTAATGACTTATTGGTTTTATTCGACCTATTTATACCAAAATCGTGACCGTATGTTGCACATGTCAATCGCATCGTCGCAAAATGTGATTTGGCGCCTAAGGCAGTTTTTGTTGACTGTCTCTTAATATAGACGCTACTTCAACTCCATGAGTGCTACCCCTTCGCCGGACAAACTGCCTTCAGCGGAAACAGAACTATCGTCCGAAGTCCAATGCGGGTTCTCTTTCGATCACTACGGCTACATCATGAGACAATTTCAACTCAACGGTTACGAGTTCCTCTACTTCACCGATAAGCCAGTGACCGAACGCTGCATATTTCTGCGCCACGACGTTGACCGCTCACTCGACAAAGCTCTCGCTCTGGCGAATTGGGAAAAGCAGTTGGGAGTGAAATCAACCTACTTCGTGCGCCTCCACAGTCGTTATTATAATTGCTTCTCTTTTCCCGGTCTCAAAGCCCTCCGCGAGATCATGGCGGCCGGTCACGAAATCGGCCTGCACACTGAATTTTACGATCTTGCCAAAGTCTTCGGCGATGACGGTATGGAAGTGTTCGCCCGTGAGAAGCGAATCCTCGAGGACATTTTGGAACTGCCGGTGCGCGTCTTCTCACCGCACAGAACCACTGGCTCGACCAACACTGATGAGATTCATCGTCACCTCAATGTTCTGCGAGCCAATCACGATATGCTTTGCACCTTCGATGAGCGCTTCCAACGCGATGTTAAATACATTTCCGATTCCAGCGGCATCTGGCGCGAGGGTTGCCCGTGCAGCTATTTGGATGCCTTTTCTCGTCTACAGATTCTGATTCATCCCATCTGGTGGTATCGCGATCACATCGAACTTGAGGATCCAATCCTCTAAACGGAGCCCTATCATGATTGACTGGCAGCAACTAAACAATCACCTTAATCGGCTTCTCGACCTCGAAGGCAATCGCAGTTATTCGATTGATCGTATCTCGGCATCCAACCGACCGGCAGACAACTCGCTGATCTTCGCGTCCGACCCCAAAGACGACACGTTGAGCGGCTTGGCCAGCGTAAGCGGTTGTGTAGTGATCCTGCCGGCGAAACTGCGTGAAGAGGCTTCTGTCGTTGCCAGAAATAACGGCATCATTCTTGCCGACGATCCGCGCTATCGTTTTGCCGAAATTTTGAATGCTGTCGTAACAACAATGGATCTGCGTGGGCGGCTGGTCTATGATGAGGTCCGTCACGCTTATATCGGTTCAAACGTCAAGATTGATTCAACCGCAACCGTCGAACCAGGCGCTTCCATAGGTGCAAACTCCCGACTCGAGGCCGGAGCCTATGTGATGACCGGAGCGCGCCTCGGACCGAATGTCACGGTCGGACGAAACAGCGTCATCAAGGAGAACTGCGTTGTCGGTGGGTGGGGCTACGGGTATGCATTGTCACCCGGCAAACATCCGCTGCGCTTGCCGCATCTGGGTGGCGTAGTCATTGGCGAGAACTGCGAAGTGGGTTCTTTCACGACCGTCTGCTCCGGTACCATCGAGCCGACGGTCATCAAGGATTATGCCAAAATCGACGATCACGTTCATATCGCCCACAACGTCATCATTGAAGAAGACGCGATGGTTGTCGCCTGCGCTGAAGTTTCCGGTAGTGTACGAATTGGTAAGCGCAGTTGGCTTGGGCCAAACTGCTGCATAATTGATCGCATCACCATTGGAGACGATTGCGTCGTCGGTATGGGTGCGGTAGTCCTCAAATCGCTCCCCGATGGCAGCGTCGTCGCAGGAAATCCGGCTAAGCTCACATCCGACTTGAAACGTCAGTCAGAATTGCTCAAGCGCGTCGAATCGTACCTTGATATCCATGCCCGTTAGGTTATCGCGGCGGTGCCACATCTTCGCTTGACGCCTTTCCACTTTAGATATTGCCGCCTTAAAGAAAATCCCGCCGTTGCGTAATAGTGATTTGGAACAAACTACTCATCGAGTGAATAATATCAATCGAGAGACGATCTTTCAGATCAGATCAATACCAACTTTTCTATCACTAATGGAGGTCCGAAAATGGCTGACAAAGTCGATGCCGCAACGGCGACTATGATTAAGAATCTCGAAGAGAAAACCGGTAAGACCTTGGCCGAATGGGTCAAAATTGCCAAAGCGATTGGGGATGTCAAACATGGGCAGATCGTCAAGGAACTCAAAGCAAAGCATGAACTCGGACATGGCTACGCCAATCTGATTGCCCATTCTGTCGCCGGGCTGGTGGGAGAAAATGCGATCGAGAAAGATGATTTGGTTGCAGCCCAATATTCGGGCGAAAAGGCGGGATTGCGTCCTGTTTATGACCGATTGGTGAAGGCTGTATCGGCATTCGGTAGCGATGTCGAAATCTCTCCGAAGAAAACCTATGTCTCCCTTCGCCGCTCCAAGCAATTTGGATTGATACAGCCAACCACAAAGTCACGAATCGATGTCGGCATTAACCTCAAAGGCGTCGAATCAAGCGGCAAACTGGAAGCATCCGGATCGTTCAACAGCATGGTCAGTCATCGCGTACGCGTCGAAACCGCTAATGATGTGACCAAGGATCTGATCGGCTGGCTGAAAAAGGCCTATGATGCCGCTTAGCGAGCGGGTTCCTTCTTGGGGAACTTCCAGGACAAGATCACCGAAACTGCTATAATGCCGACAATGATTCCCAGCGACCAGGAAATCGGGAACTTGCCATCGAATGCGTTGTTGAGCCACACCATCTTCAGACCGACAAAGATCAGCACCAGAGCCAATCCGAACTTGAGCAGATGGAATCGATTGACAATATTCGCCAGCAGGAAATAGAGCGCGCGCAGTCCGAGGATTGCGAAGACGTTGGATGTGAAGACTATCAGCGGTTCCTTGGTGATGGCGAAAATGGCCGGCACCGAGTCTACAGCGAAAATGATGTCGGAAAACTCCACCAGTACCAACGCTACCATCAATGGCGTGGCGTACCAACGCAGATCTTTCTTGAGGAAGAATTTCTCACCCTCGACAGTCGGAGTAATCGGAAAGAACCGGCGCAACAACCGCACCAATGGATTCTTATCCGGTTCAATACCTTTGTCGGGTGTGAACATCATCTTGAAGCCAGTAAGAATCAGAAACGCACCGAAGATGTAGACCACGATGTGGTACTCGAGCAGTACCGAACCCATGGCAATGAAGATCGCGCGGAATATCAATGCCCCAATGATTCCGTAGAACAGTACGCGATGCTGATAGGCCAGAGGGATGGCAAGGTAGTTGAAGATCAACACGAAAACGAAGATATTGTCGACAGCCAGCGACTTTTCAACTATGAAACCAGTCAGAAACTCCAGACCGACGGCGCGTGCCGCTTGCTCGGCATCGAATCCCGGAATCGTCATTAATCGCGGATTGTCTGCAAAGGCATAAGCTGAATATTTGTATATGAAGAAATTGAAGGCTAAAGCCAGCGCGATCCAGATGATGCTCCAGGTAACGGCCTCTTTGTTGGAGACAGCATGTGCCTTGCGGTGAAAAACCCCAAGGTCAAGCGCGAGAAGTACCAGCACAAAGCCGGTAAACGCAAGGTAGAACCACCAGTACTCGGAAAACGGAAAAAGTGTCCCCAATCAACCCTCGAATCTCTGCCACGAATCACTCATCGACCACATTTACGCGTGGTGATAGTGAATTTGATTGAGTTCATCAAGCAAAACAGAGATTTTATTTTTGCAGCTGCGCAATTGCCGACGAAACCCGAAAAACCGATTGACCTTGGCTTTCTACGGTGTAATATAACGAGTGAGTATTACTACTCAGAAAGTTGAGTTTGCATTCCATGAGTCAGATAAAGAAGACCCCGTTTACCGAATGTAACGAAAAGGCCGGCGGCAAGATGGTCGAATTTGCCGGTTACCTAATGCCGATTCAGTATCGTTCAATCAATCAGGAACACCTAAAGGTTCGCCAAAGCGTAGGTGCGTTTGATCTCTCCCATATGGGCGAATTTTTCGTACGCGGTGCCGGAGCCTTAGAGTTCATTCAGAGCGTGACAACCAACGACGCATCTGCGCTCAAGATGAACCAGGTTCAGTACTCTGCCATGTGTTACCCGCACGGCGGGATTGTTGATGATCTGCTCGTGTACCGTCTTCCGAATGAATATATGCTGGTGGTTAATGCAGCTAACCTTGATAAGGACTTCGCCTGGCTGATGGAGCACAAACCCAAGGGTGTCGAAATGGTCAATCGGTCCGACGAACTTGGTCTGCTCGCGATTCAGGGACCAAAGGCCGAACAAGTTATTCGCAAAATCGCCAAGTTTGATTGGAATAAGATCGGCTATTATGAATCAGGGCGGACGGTCTTCTGCGGAAAAGACACCCTTTTCAGCCGTACAGGCTATACAGGTGAAGACGGATTCGAGATCTATTGCGACCCATCAATCGCAGTACAGCTTTGGGAACAAACACTTGAAGCCGGTAAAGAATTCGATATCGAACCGATCGGCCTCGGTGCCCGCGACAGCCTGCGCCTTGAAATGCGCTACATGTTGTACGGCAACGACATAGACCAGACCACGAACCCGATTGAAGCAGGTTTGGGATGGATCTGTAAGCCCGAAAAGGGCGAATTTGTAGGTCGCAAGCCAATCGTGGATATGAAGGAAGGCAAGCCTCCGCGCCGGATGCAGTCATTGATCCTCATAGACAAAGCTATTCCGAGGCACGGTTATCCGATATTTGTCGGTGATAAAAATGTGGGGACGGTTACCTCTGGATGTTTTAGCCCTTCACTCGAGCAGGGAATTGCGTTGGGTTACGTAGCACGCGAATTCGGCAAGGTCGGCGAAACCGTCGATATCGATGTGCGCGGCAAACGAGTTCAGGCAGAAGTGGTCAAGGGCGGATTTTACAAGGACGGAAGTCACAAGTAAGAGAATGATCGTAAAGTTATATTTTAGTCCTGCGCCAGTGACCGACGCGAAAATCCGCGGCCGGATCGCCGTGGTGGTCGATGTGTTGCGCGCGTCAACCTCGATCTGTACCGCTGTCCAAAACGGTTGCCGTGAGATTGTGCCGGTAGGTTCAACGGGGGATGCCGCAGCGATGCGCGCTAATCTCGACAAAGGCAAGGTGCTCCTTTGCGGGGAACGCGAAGGACTTAAGGTGGAAGGCTTCGATCTGGGCAATTCGCCCTCTGAATACACGGAAGAGATCGTGCGGGAGAAGGTACTGATCTTTGCCTCTACCAACGGTTCACGCGCCATCCTGAAATGCGCCGCGGCAGCGCAGACTTTGGTGGGCGGTTTCGTCAATCTATCAATCATCGCGGAAACGATTCTGAATGCACAAAAAGACGTCGCCGTCGTCTGTGCCGGTAGACAAGGGAATTTCTCCCTCGAGGACACCTTTTGTGGCGGTGCCTTAATTGATCTGCTGGTCGGCTCCGGGAAATATTCAGTCGACAATGATGCGGCGCAAGTCGCGCAGATGTTGTATAAGAATCGAGATAATTCGATTGAAGCCGTAATCGGCCGCGCTGATCACGCCCGCTACCTGAAAGATCTGGGATTCGGCGCCGACATCGTGACGGCAGCGGCTGTAGACACTGTCAATGTTGTGCCGGTATTAGTCAGAAATAAAGTGGTTGATTTGCAGAAACAGAGAATTGAGGGTACTGTTTGAAGTTCATTTTGATGCCGATCTTTCTTGTCGTCGCGCTGCTGTCCCCTCGATTGTCTGCTGTCGAGAAGTCTTTCAACTTCACCTGCGATTTCATGGAAAAGCTGGGCGAGCAGCCTTGGAAGGTTGTCGATAGTCGCAGTTATTCTGCGCCACTTGATTCGATATACCAATTCAGCATGGGCAATTTTAGCTATCGCCTTTCTGCCGCCCAGGTTCGCGATACTGTGGTCAAAGTTGAATCCCAGGTTAACTGTCTGGCCACTCCCAGCCGGAATTTTTTCGGCACCGACATCCTGTTCAAGGGCGCGTCAGTCTTCCACGATTCAGCACTGGTCCGCGGTAATTCAATCTATCGAATTCGACTCACCTTCGACTCGGTCGGAACGGCACTAAACTATTGCGAGTACGCGTTCGGCGACAGTAGTTACAGCCACGATCCTTCAGGTGACTTTGACTTCCACTTCGTCAAAGGCTCACTTGGGGATTATCACTGGAACGCCATCCGCGACGCCTTCGAGAAAGACTACGACGGACTCGTTGAGCGTTTCCATATCTCTGACCGCACAAAGACGAATTTCTATATCTGCCCCTGCGCTCCTCCTGATATTGGCTGGGACAAGCGCTGGGATAACGGCTATGATTATGCTCGACACAACGTCTTCGCCCACTACGGTCACGGCATCAATGCCCTGCAGCCCGAGGTCGTGTATATGATGCGCCTGATGCGCGTCTTTGGCTATGCTCCGGCGTTTCTCCTTGAAGGCGCCGCTTCCAGTATGGAGTACTGCGAGGTTTGGACACGTGATGACTACAGGAACAAACGCCTTCCGGATATCACCACCTGGGGCGAAAGCGGTAAATTCCGCGCAGTCGAAAGAGAGGTCTCGGCCTACGCAGCTGGTTCTTTTGTCAACTATGTCTTCAATACCCGCGGTCGCAGCAAAGTACTGGAATGGTATCAAAGCGCAACCGATCTGACCCTGAAAGAGACCTTTCAACAGGTCTATGGACAGCCGATGACCGAGGTTGTCTCCGAATGGCACGGTTATCTCGATACCCTGACACTGGCGGCCGGCCCGCTAAGCTATTACAGTTCCAGGGCGCAGATCTTCCTGCAATATCCGGAGATGTTGGTCTATGCCGAGAAGGCGCAAAGCGAGGGTGTCGACAGTCTTTGGTCAGCGCAAACACTCTCCAGCCTCTACTATACCTATGGTGACTTCGAACGTGCGAGCGAAGCACTGCAACCGCTCCTGCGCGACTCAACCAAGGCGTACCAGGCACGCATCTTCTACGCGAACATGCTTCTGGCGATGGGGAACGTCGATAGCGCCAAGAGCATTTACGAGAGCTTCGAAGAAGCCGATACATCGCTGCACACAGTGTACTACAAGCTGGGACTGATTGCAGCCAGCAAAGGCGAATATCCGAAGGCACTTGAAATCATGCAAAAGGCACGGATAATGGCGAAGAATCCCGCCTTCGGCGTCGATTACGATCTTGTGCTCGGTGATGTTTATGCCGCTTTAAAGCAGCCCGATTCATCTGCCGCCTGCTATCAAAGAGCCCTCGATAACGCGAAGCTCTTGACCGGCGCTTTCTCGGACAATTCGCTGCACCACCTGCGCGTCGGCAAGGCGGCGCTTCGTCTCAAAGCGCCCGATCTGGCGGAAACAGAATTGGATCTGGCGTTGTTCCTCGAAGAGCGCATGTTCTATGTTGGGCAAATCCTGCTCGCCAAAGGCGAGCTTAGCGATCTGAAGAATGAACGCAAAGCTGCGCGCGAGCAGTATCAACAAATTCTGGACATGCCGACAGGATACCTGGAAAAACAGCAGGCTCGCAAGTATCTCAAGACTCCGTATAAGAACTAATGGGCCGCCTCAAGCGTATACTTCTTTACGAACCAGACTCGAGACTAAGGCTTAAATGAACTTCATAAATCCATTCCTGCTTCTCTTTGCCGCTGCCGCTTCTATCCCGCTGCTGCTTCACTTATTTAACAAACAGCGAGTGAAGGTTATCGAATTCTCAACGGTCAAGTACCTGATGAGCCTTCAGAAGACCCGGATGAGACAGGTCAAGATCCGCCAGATTCTGCTCTTGATCTTGCGCACTCTGGCGTTGTTAGCCATTGCATTTGCATTTGCACGCCCGACTACCGAAGGCGGATATTTGCCGGCTCTGGGCGGTAAGACCACGACCACGGCGGTAATGCTTCTCGATATCTCCGGTTCGTCGGCGTCGGAGACAAACTCCGGCAGTTTTTTTGAGCGGGGAATTGAGAGAGCGGAAGCAATACTCGGCAACTTCACCGAAAAAGAAAAAGTCGTTATGATCGGCTTCGCCTCAACCATACTCTACGATTCCGGTGAGCCAACCTCAGACTTTGACCGTCTAAAGGAGATTCTCAAGACAATGGCGCCCACGAGCGCCGAGGCTAACCCTTCGATCGGATTCGCCCGTGCCTTTGCATTACTCAAGGAAGCCACCGATCCCAACTTAGAAGTGTATCTCATTAGCGATTTTCAGGGTGACGCCTGGCGAAATTTCGAATTCGGCCTGTTTGAGACCGAGCGCATGGATGTCAAGCTCTTTGTTACGTCCACATCAGGCACTGAAATAGACAACGTTGAAGCAGAAAAAGTCACGTTTCCAAATCAGATAATTACTTCCGGGCGAGCTTTTACTCTTCACGGAGAAATCCGCAATCAGAAGACCGATACACCGGCAGAAGTACTAGTGTCGCTTGAGATCAACGATCACAAGGTTGCACAGACCGATTTGTCAATTCCCCCTTCCGGTTCAGGAAAGGTAGCATTCAGCTACACACCGGTCGAAGCCGGATTTCTTTATGGCAACATCGCCATCGATGATGACGACCTTCTCCCCGATAATCGTTCACACTTTGCCATGCGCATTCCGTCAGGCAGCAAGATTGCCTTGATCTCCGAAGATGACCAGGAAGCCTACTTCATCAGTAATGCACTTGCGCCATCAGAGAGCGAGAATCTTGCCAAGAACGTCACCATCCTCGGAGCCCTGCAAGCAAGTACGGTCAACCTTCGCGAATACGATGCTGCAATCGTCAACCTCAAGGGCCGCCTGCCTCAAGCTCTTGTTTCGTCGATGATCAACTACGTCAATTCCGGCGGCGCTGCCATGTTCTTGATGCGCCCAGATCTCGATTTCGCTGATTTTTCCGAGAGAATTTCCTCGCCGCTCTTTGGCCTTCAGGCTCTTGAGGCTCCTCCGGTTGCAAGCACAGCCAGCGGCAAGTATCTGCTGAACAATTTCGACTTTGCGCACCCATTGTTTTCACCTTACCGGCAATTTGCCGCTGACAAACTTCCGCAGGCTGAATTTGTCGGACATTTCAAGACCAAAGAGTCCGCCAAGTCAACGGTATTGGCGCGGTTTTCTGATAATTCACCGGCAATCCTCGAAGCCACAATCGGGAAGGGCAGAGCCCTGTTGTACACATTTAGTTTGAATGATACCTATTCCGATATCGTGTTTCGACCACTAATGGTCATTATGATGAATCGCTCCGTCGAGTATCTCGTATCTGAACCGCTGAATCAACGCGAATTGCTATTGGCTGGTAATGAGATTACTCGCGAATTGGGTCCGCAGGACGCACGGCAGTTTGTACTGGTCTCACCCAAAGGTGATACGACCAATGTCTCGGCGGTTATCCGCGCCGGTGCCGTCGTTTTTGATCTGGGACGACTTCAGCACACCGGAATCTATCAGATTCTCGGTGATGGTCGCGCTGTTGACGTATTTGCGGTCAACTTTCCTCCCAATGAATCGGTGCCGGCCTTTTCAGATCCTGAACAGGTAGGAGCGAAGATAGCTGGAACGAAAGTCATCGTAATCGACTACGAGTCAAACCCGGCCGAAGCGATCGCGTCCGCTCGATTTGGCACAGAATTATGGAAGCTTTTCCTGCTGTTCGGCTTTATCTTCCTCCTGATTGAAATGGCTGTCGCCTACAGCGCGCGCACCGGGGAGGTAAGCACTGGTTGATCTACCTACAACTGGCAGGGATTCAAAAGAAGTATAACGACGACCATCTTCTAAGGGGTGTAGATCTACAGGTTGTCAAAGGTGAAAAGTATGGATTGGTCGGTCCCAATGGCACTGGCAAAACCACCATCATCAAAATTGCTTTGGGACGTGTATTGCCTGATTCTGGCACCATCATGCTTCATAGTCAGATCAAGGTTGGCTACGTCTCGCAGGAAGACGAAATCGAATCGGACTACCCGCTCTTTCTCGCCATGCTTGAATCATACTCTGAACTCCTTGCAATCAAGAGCGCCATGGAAGAGCTGGAGACCGTCATTGCACATGGTACTGCTGCCGACCTCGAGAAATACGGGGAACTCCAGCATGAGTGGGAATTACGCGGCGGGTATACACTTGACACTACCATCAAGAACACACTCATCGGACTCGGATTTGGCGAGGAAGATTTTCATCGGCCCATCTCAAGTTTCTCCGGCGGCGAGCGCAACCGCGCATCGCTGGCCAAAGTCTTGCTCCATTCCCCCGATCTGCTTCTGCTCGACGAGCCGACCAACCACCTCGATATCGAATCGACCATCTGGCTTGAAAACTACTTGCAAGCCTTTGATGGCGCATTGATCGTTGTATCCCACGACCGAGTTTTCTTGGACCACGTCGTGAATAAGATCGTTGAGCTTGAGCAAGGGAAGTTAGAGCTATATCACGGCAATTTCACAGCCTACTGTATTGAACGCGCCGAAAGACGCCGTTTACTTCTCAAAAAGTACCTGCATCAACAAGAAGAAATCGCACGAATCGAAGATTTCATTGTCCGGAACATCGCCGGGCAAAAAACCAAGCAGGCGCAGTCGCGGCGCAAGTCGCTCGCCAAGGTTGAGAGAATCCAAGCGCCGACACACGACACCAAGAAAGCAATCATCAAGATGTCGGCGTCGCGCCGAGCATACTTGTCGATTCTGAAGGTTGAAGACCTTGCTTTCGCGTATGGTGAACGGGTCTTATTCTCCGATGTCGAATTCGAAATCGAACGCGGCGACCGGATTGCTCTGATCGGCCGCAACGGCACGGGCAAGTCGACCTTGGTGAAGGCAATCATCGGTGAATTGGACATTCAGGACGGCAGCATCGAGCTGGGCAAGAATGTCGACATGGAATATTTCGATCAGGAATTGGCGATGCTGAATCCCGAAGAGACCGTGCTCGATACTGTCTGGAATCTCCAGCCACAGTGGGATGCCTTCAAACTCCGCAGTCATCTCGCCCGCTTTTTGTTCTTTGGAGAAGACGTCTTTAAGCAGGTAAAGATGCTCTCCGGCGGCGAGAAGAAGAAGCTCGCTCTGGCCTGGCTACTTGCATTAGCAGCAAACTTCTTGATTCTCGACGAACCGACCAATCATCTCGACATCGGTTCCCGCGAAGTTCTTGAAGAAGCCCTCCGCGAATTCGACGGCACGATACTCTTCATCAGCCACGACCGCTTCTTCCTCGATTCGGTAGCGACGCGAGTCCTCTCACTGGAAAATGCCAAGATCATCGACTGGCGCGGCAAGTACTCGGAGTATGTGGAGCGTAAGAAGTCACAATCCGATGGCGGCTATGCCGGCGAGCGACTGCAAAAGCGCGACTCATACAAGGAAGAACGACGGCTCAAGAACTTGGCAGCTGCGCGTAAACGCCGCATCAAGGAACTCGAGGAAACGATTGCCGCTCACGAAGCCGTAATCGACCGACTCAAGACAGAGCAACTTGACGAAAAGCACGGCGCTGATTGGTTAAAGTTGGGAGAATTGGCAAAAGAACAACAGCGGGTGCAGGAGTTGCTTGATAACGCCATGTGGGAGTATTATCAATTAGTCGATGAAGAAGAAGCTGCTAATCGTTAACGGCTCGCCGCGCCATGGCAGCTCGACTGAAATTCTCGCCGAACAATTCGAGTTGGGATTTCGCTCGGTGATTGCCGATGTTGAAGTTACCAATGTGCGCCTCAACGATCTCGACATTATCCCTTGTCAGTCCTGCGCCGTCGATCCGCGTCCGCTGTTGTGCATCTACAAGGATCAGCTCTACCCGGTCCTCGAGCAACTACGCGAAGCCGACTTCGTTCTGTTGGCGTCGCCAATTCACTTCGACACGGTGTCTTCGCAGATGAAATTGTTCATCGATCGCTGTAACTGCTTCCGTCCGCCGAAGTTCGAAAACGGCAAAGCTGTCTTTGACAACCAAGGTATCTTGAGCAGCAAGGGAGCCTACATTCTGGTTGGTGGTGAAAGAGAGAAGTATGATGCCGCCGAGCGCGTGATCGGCGGATTCTTCATCTGGTGCGGTATCACGAAGTGCGGAAAATTAACGTACTCTCATAGCGAAGGCAGACTCGGCTCGGTTAAACGCGACAAAGCAAAACTTGAAGAGTCTTTCACCCTTGGCGCGCAATGCGCAAACGAACTCACTTCGAAGCCTTAACGCTTGTTCAATTCCTCGGCCCAATTTAACACGACTACAAACTCGCCGGTAGCTTCGCCGGTTTGCGGCACATTCAGGATGAACTTCTGCGCATCCGAAGTCATATCCCAGCGAAATTGTGTCGTGCCGGTAATAGCCATCCGTTGTCTAAACAGCTTTTCCGGCCGACCTGCGTCAAAATGAGCGCCAGCGGTATTCACTTCCACTGCCTTGAAATCGAAACTTCGTGTGGAGTAGATGAGTTCCTTGCCGTCGGCGCGCCATTTCGCATCCCAACCGTTGTCCGCCGATATTTGCCACTTGCCGCCGGCAGGGCTCAAGTCGCGGACGAAAACTTCCCGCTGACCGGTCTCGGTGCTTGAGTAAGCCAGGTATCGGCCGTTAGGTGACAAAACTCCGGTCTGCTCGACGGCCGGAGTCTTAACCAGCGCGGTTATTTTAGTCGAGTCAGAGTACTTGACAGTTATGACATCGAAGGCCTGATCCACTACCGACATAATAATCGTCTCTCCGTCAGCTCCCCAACATGACGGGCCACAGTTTTTCCCACTTGCAGCATAAACTGACCGCGGCACACCGACGCCATTGGCTTGTTGTTCGAAAACGGCGTAAACACCGCTGCCGTTTTGCGCATAGAGTATCCGCGTTCCATCCGGCGACCAGATCGGCCAGATTTCGTCTTCATCCTCAAACGTCAAGCGCGACGAGACGCCACGTCTTAAGTCGCGAATCCAGATGTCAGATTTCTGACTGCGTGCGTCGCCCATGCCGAATGCCAAACGGCTTCCATCCGGCGAGATCGCCAGATCTTCATAGTCAGCCAAGTCGCCCTCCGTGCCCAGTTCCTTGCCGTTTCGGTCGTACCATGTCAACAGGCGATTCGCTGTTCCCATGGCGCCGGTGCGATAGACCAGTTGGCCTTTTTCGGAGACGCTGAAGTTGGACATTTCATTTTGCGAGGATATATTTTCCGCTATCGGAATCGCTTCGCCCACCAGCTCCATTTTGCCGAAGTCAAACTTCGTCGTATAGAGCACACCATCGCGGCTGTGAATGAGCTGACCATCAGGAGTTATTTCCAGACGACTGAAGACTCGCCCAATTTCCTTATCCATGGTGCCGTCGAGCGCGGCGACATGCAGAGCCTGACCGCCCCTCGTTCTCGACAACGAATCGCCAAACGCCAGATAGAAGAAGTGTTCGCCGTCGGGCAGGAAACAGGGCCACATGTGATATTGCTCGCCCCTGGCTCGCGTTATTGTGGTCGCAGCGGCAACTGATCCGCCGCTTGCTGACACCTTTCGAATCGAATCATTAGAGTCTCCGTCAAACACGATAACTCCGGCTGAACCCCACGAACCGTCAGCGCCGCCGTTGGCATCGCAAATCAACTGTGTGGGTCCCCCTTGCGCTGCTATCTTCTTGAGTTGGTTGCCGGCAAAGAAAGCGAGAAACTTGCTGTCGGGCGACCAAAACGGTCTCTGTGCATTCTCGGTGCCGGGCAGTGGATTGGCCTCAAGCGCATTTAACGGCCGCACATAGATCCTCAAAATCGAGGAAGAGTCGCGCCCGAGAAATGCCAACATCGACCCATCTGGAGAGAGCCGTGGCCAGGTGATGACCAGCATTTTCTCCGGCACCGGAATCGAAAACTTTGTCGTGACAATCTCCGGCTTTGGTTGAGTGAAGTGGATGAATGCCAGCGCTGCAAGAGCCAGTGTCGCCACAGAAGCGATAATCCAGCCGAGCTGCAACTGCCGCTTACGGTGCGCCGCCACCGGAGCGGGTAGGCCGACTTGTGAGCCGCCTTCGTTAACCCACTGCAAAGTTCTCTTGAGGTCGCCGGCAGACTGCCAGCGATGATCGGGGTCTTTCGCGAGGCATTGTTTGATCGCCCGCTCGAGCATCGGTGGAGTCAGCGCCTGCAACTCGCTCAACGGCCTTGGCTCTTTCGTCAGTATCGAAGCAATCAAGCTTGCCTGGCTCGATGCTTGAAACGCCCGCTGTCCCGTTGCCATTTCGTACAGCACCGCTCCGAATGCGAAGATGTCACTGCGAAAATCGACTTCCTTGCCTTCGAGTTGTTCCGGCGACATGTATTGAATCGTGCCGATGATGGTACCTTCGCCGGTAAGCGGTGTCGTGCGGGTTATACCGCTCATTCCCTCGACTACACCGTCATGAACCTGCAATTTCGCAAGACCGAAATCGAGCAACTTGGCGCCATTCTTGGTAATGATAATATTCTGCGGTTTCAGATCGCGATGCACCAGTCCCTGCCGATGGGCGTGCTCCAAAGCGTCGGCGATCTCGATGCCGTAGCGCAGCAGCTCGACCTGGCTTAATGGTCCGGTCTTGAGTTTGTCGGTGAGCGTCTGGCCTTCGAGATATTCCATCACGAGATAGTCAATCCCGTTCTCGCGGCCGATGTCGTGCAGGGTGCAAATATGCGGATGATTCAGGCTGGAGATGGCTTTGGCTTCGCGTTCAAATCGCGACCGCAATGCCGCGTTGTCGGCGTAGAGCGCGGGAAGTACCTTGATGGCGACGGTGCGGTCAAGGCGCGTGTCGTGGGCTTTGAAGACCTCGCCCATTCCGCCGGCGCCGGCGCGTTCGATAACTTTGTAAGGCCCGATTTGTTGTCCGGAAGACAGACTCATGCATTTCTCCAACTTCGATTTCGGAGGGACGGTTTTTCAGATTTCAGTTTCGGCAATTGGACTTTGCTAAAATAGGCCGTTATAATCTATATTGCAAGAGGAAAAGATTTGGATACAGCGCGACGACTGTCTTGTTTTCCGAATGTTGCTTTGGGGATGAGAATAAGAGCCGCAATATGAATTACTTGCAATTCAGAGCAGGAAAGTATCAAGATCAATCGAGATTCAGCAAGTTCCTAAAGTAGTGCGCAAGAAACCTTGGAAATATCCACAACTGAAATTCCGGATACGAATCCTTGTTCCGAAATTCTAAGTCTCTGTCGTCTTCCCATACAAGTTCCGTGAATACGTCGTCTTCTTCGTTGTAACCACGACACATGACAAAAACGAACGGAGCAGTGCGCAACCACAGGAAGGTTCGTGCCAGCCTTCGATGCAGGGGACACCACATCAGATTTCCGGCCCGGCGGGAATCTGCTCTATCTGAAGAATACCGACCTCGCGCAAGTACTCGGTCGGACGCACCTCGCTCGTTAAGATGAAGTGATGTAAGTCCAATTCCGTGGCGTAAAACGTTGCCCACTTGCCGCCGGTCAGCCGAACAGTAATCGTATGGTCTTCGTTGTAGATGAACATGGCCTCTACTTGGATAGTCGCATTTCCACAGCCGCCAGCTCGTTCAATTTGGTGTGCCATTCGGCGAGAGAATTATAGGACACAAAACTAACGCGCCCCTTAATACCTTCGAATACACTGTATCCAAGTTTTGCGTCGAATTCTCGCCTGCGAGCCTCGTCGGCTACAATGGAGAACTCGGTATGAAAATCCTGAAGATCGGCGAATTTGACGAGCGAGTTCTGGATGTCTGTCGAGTGTTCAACTTCGAAGAAACTTGTCGGCATCCTACGTTGGTTGAACCACACAACGTCAATTGTGCTCGCCCGCTTTACGAATTTGTCATAGCTGAACGCATAAAAATCTTCGGCAGTAGTAATCTCGGATAGCTTGCTTGACAAGTAAAGTCGGTTCTTGTCCTGCGGGGGGACTGCGGTAAGGTACCGCTTGAGGTTACCGATTTCAACAAGCAGACCCTGATAGTAGGAATGTCCACTATGATCGACAACTCCCGCAACTTGGATTAGCAATACAATCTGTTTAGGTAAAGATTCACGGTGACTGTTCAAAGCCCACAACCCAGGGCGAATCCTGAAGAAATGGCGTTCATCCTGGACAATTCTTCGCATAGATGCAAAGGGCGTCTTCGTTCCCCAGTTTGCTGTTGCAGCCTTAAGTACATGCTGGTAGAGGAAACCAAGAGTAGCGTACCCACCGTTAGCTGCCATCACTCTAATGACATCATCAATTTGGCTCAAAACGTACCCGCCTGAAATTGTTACCTAAGACTATGATCATTCTGCAATTAGATCAATCAAAAAGATTGCTCAAATGCCACGCTACCCACCCCCAACATCGCCCCAAATAGTCCCTAAATCTGCCAAAAAATCCTTTTGATTTTTGCAAATTCGCGCCTATTTTACGTACTTATATTCGAATTATTGTGTTGACTCCCGGAAAGGTAGGAGACTTTGGATATTAAGGAAATACTTCAGCAGGTTGAGACTTACGATAAGGTCGGAAAGTATATCACTGACCGCGATAAACCGCTCAAGGAATATTCCGGACTAACGGCGAATGAACTTGAGAAGATCTTCGATACGATGATCAAGTCGCGCCGTATCTTGATCGAAGAGAAACTGCTCACCCGCCGCGGTGAAAGTTACTTCTTTATCGGTTCATCCGGCAAAGAACTGCTCGACTCTTGCACCGGTCACCTGCTGCGCCAGGACGACCCGCTGTTGTGCTACTATCGCAATATGACACTTGATCTTACGCGCGGTATCGATATCCGCCAGAAGATGCTCGAATGCATCGGCGACCCGCGTTCGACCTCGACCGGCGGTATGATTCAGCATCACCACGCCGCCCACGCTAAGGAATCGATTATCGCCCAGGGTTCTTCGACAGGCGCGCACGCTCTCGAAGCGGCCGGCATCGGCGATGCCATCAAGAATCCAACGCCGATTTCCCAGCAGTCGCGCTATCCCGGCGGACGCTGGCAGAAGGATGCCATCGTTTATACGACCATCGGCGAAGGGTCAACCTCGGAAGCCGAGTTTGCCCGTGCAGTATTCTATTCAGTATTTGACAAGACTCGCAATATCTTCTCGATTTACAACTGTGGTTGGGCAATCTCGGTGTCGGTCGAAGAGCAATTCCCCGATGGCGATCCGACCTCACCGTTTGAAGGTTACCAGCGCTTTGGTCTGAAGATCGACCACTACGACGGCACCGATATCAAGGAAGTGCTCAAGCACCTCAAAGAAAACATCGAATACTGCCGTTCCGGCAAGGGCCCGGTGCTTTGCAATATCAAGGTCGTGCGCGAAGAGAGCCATTCGGGTTCCGACGATCAGTCATTCTACATGGCATTAGCCGAGCAGAAGTGGCACTACACCAACGATCCGATTCTCAAAGCCGCCAAGACTCTTATCGAAGACGGCGTTCTCAAAGCCGACGCTATCAAGAAAATGTATGAGAAATACGATGAGGAAGTCTCGCGCATTTCCAAGGAAGTTGTCGGTGATCGCCAGCACAAGACCCGTGAATATGTCGCCAGTCTGGTGACGGACTATACATTCGAGAAGGCGCAAAAGCGCTGGAATTCGATTGTCGGCGCTTATAAAGGCGACCGCAAGAAAGAGTACAAGAAGTACTTCGAAATGGGCGCCCGTCCGGCTGCTGAACCGCCGGAAGACCAGGGGCCGATGACGTTCCGTCGAGCCATGAACTACGCGCTCTTTGACGCATTTCTGTTGACGACCGACACGATTCTCTTTGGTGAAGACGTTGCTGATTTCTCCGGCAAGATGAAGTTCAACACCGAAGAGCAGAAGATATTGAAGGGTAAAGGCGGTGTATTCCTTGTATCACAGGGACTGCAGCGCGCCTTTGGTGTTCATCGCGTATTCAATACGCCGCTCGATGAAGCGGGCATTCTTGGCCGCGCTTCCGGGCACGCACATCAGGGCCGCAAGGTTCTTCCCGAAATCCAGTTCATCGACTATATGTCGCCGGCTTATCAGCATCTAAAAGACCGCATCTGCTCACTGCATCAGAGATCAAAGAAGCAGGAGCACGCCGATATGGTGATTCGCTGTTCGTACGGCGGATACAAGCAGGGCGCCGGTTCGTTCTGGCATTCAGAGGCAAACCTTGGAACGTTCCTGAACATCCCCGGTCTGCATGTGGTGTGTCCTTCGAATGCCGAAGACGCCGTCGGTTTGTTCCGCACAGCAATCGGTTGCGTTGATCCTGTGCTGTTCTGCGAGTCAGTGGCTCTTTACAATCGTCGCGATTGGGACGGCGTTCCGCTTGAGAAGCCTTATCCGGCGCTCGACTACATGATTCCGTTTGGACAGGCGAAGGTGTACAATCCGGATAACAGCGATATCGCGATTATCTCTTACGGCATCACACTGCCGATGTGTCTTAAGGCCGCGGAATTGCTCGCCGAGAAGGGTATCAATGCCCGCGTCATCGATCTGCGCACGTTGCGTCCGATGGACGAAGAAACGATTCGTCAGTCGGCTATCGATTGCGGTCGCGTGATGATTGTTTCCGAAGATCGTTTCCCTGGCGGTACCGGTCCGACGATTTCGGCCGTCATTTCGAGTTCGGAAGCATTCGGTTATCTGGATGCGCCAATTGGCCTGATCACTCCGCTCGATGCGCGCGTAGCGTACGGTCCCGATGGCGACCGCGCCTGCCTGCCGCAGATTGATCAGATTGTCGCCGAGACCGAAAAGTTGATGGCATACTAAGAACTGATCGTCATTTTGATTATCCCAAGGGACGCAGGAGACTGTGTCCCTTTTCTGTTTTCTAACGCAAACCTCGACTTTTCTCATCCCTAAAATCGTAATATCGTAAAATACATCCATTTTCCGCTTGACATAGTGGCTCCATGATTTTTATCGTACAGCGCAAACGAGAGGGCGCAATCTTGGCATTGTGAAGTAATTCAAAGGCGGATCAGTTCCTTTCTTGGACGGGGCGTCACTCGACTTTTTCAAAAATCAATACAGTGGGGCACTCCTCTGCTATGCAAGGGTGCAGAAAGGGATGATTCTGCCATGACAGATTTCACGGTGGAAGTATTCGACCGGCTGCAGGATGAAGCCGAGTTCTTTGACCGCGAAGCCGAGCGCACGCTGGCGACGCAAAGAGGGCTGACATTCACCAACAAGCTAAACTACGAACAGTACTTTGCTCATCAACGGCCATACGCCGCCGTTAAGGAGTTTTTCGGTGACATCAGCGGCAAGCGCATTCTCGACTATGCCTGCGGCACCGGATGGACTTCAATCTACTTTGCCCGTTCCGGTGCGGAATGCCACGGCATCGACATTTCCGAGAAATCGATTATCGTTGCCGGCAAAACTGCCGCTCACAATGGATTGGATCATCGCTGTAATTTTCGCGTCGCCGCCGGCGAGAGTTTGCCACACGCAGATAACACCTTCGACTTCGTCTTCGGAAACGCCGCCCTGCACCACGTCGATTTGGAAATGGCTCCTGAAGAGATCTCCCGCGTCCTCAAACCGGGCGGGAAGGCAGCGTTTATTGACGATCTGCGATATCATCCGGTGTTGTGGCTTTATCGACGTATAGCACGTCGTAAGCACACGCTCTTTGAAGAGCCACTGACTATGACTGACCTTGATTGGTTCGCCGGTTCCTTCTCCGAGATAAGGGCAGAGACATTTGATATTCTGAACCTGCTTCCGAAGCGGAAGATGTTGGCGTCCGTACTTACCAAGTTCGACGATACACTTCTGCATATCGTTCCGGGTTTGCAGCATTGTTGCCGCTATGTGGTGATTAAGCTGGTGAAGTGAGGTGTTCCCCTCTCCCGTAGGGAGAGGGGAAGAAGGGTTTGCTCAGTAACTACAGACCGAGAAACAGTATCTCGGTCTCGATGTATGAGGTGTTCTCGAATAATGCTGCTGTACCCACTGCTTCGGAGGTGTATAACCGCAGATCATTCACGCGAATGGTCCACCACAGATTGCGATAGAATCGCGTCATCGTGCCGAAGCGAAGGCTGGCATACATCGAACGATCGTCCAAGATTCCGTCAACTGAATTTGCACCAGTCAAATCATCGCCCTTGCCGACATGACGAACTTTGATTCCGGCCATGGCGTGCAGAATGCGAGTCAATCGGCCGCTGATGTCGGCCGTCAATGCTGCGGAGAAGATGTTATCGGAATTAACCAACGACAGATCTACCGGCACAAAATCCGTGTCTTTGCGGGTCAGTCGATTTGGAAAGCCTGCGAACTCCAGTGCTGAATAAATCGCTGCGTTTGCTCCGATCAATCGGCTGCCATCGATATAGAATTCCCAAGTGGGGATCATTGTATCGAATGACTGGGCGCGATATGACGGCACTGCAGTTGACGGATAATCCCATTTGCCTGTGCCGGTGTACTGGTAATCAAATAGGTTGAAGTACACTGATGCACCGGCGCGCAGGTAACTGCCCGATTGGAAAGTCTTGCGCACGATCAATCGCGGGGCGCCGCTATAAACGAATTCCTTCACTTCTGAAGTATCCCGATATCCGGCTCCAATCGGCGGGTCGGGTGCGGCAAACTTGGTGTGCTGATACATAAAACGACCGCCAACGATGACATCGAGATTGTTGTCGGTGCGATACATGACATCGAATTGTCCTTCGAGATTCTCGCCCACATTCGCCGGAAGGGCAAACTGTGTGTCGGCGGGCGAGGTGCCGCTCGGTTGTAACGCAAAAATATAGGAGCGCGGATAATTGTTGAAGGCGCCTGATATTGCCGCCGTCAAACGCGGCTTAAATTTCCACGCGAACGCAGTCTTGACATTAATCCGGTTAGGCTCGGCAACCAAGAATGCATCCTTGGTGGAGCGATTCTTGTCCTCGCCGTATGTCGCCCAGAGCGAGCCAAAGGTCTTCTTACCCAAGTGGGAGTAAACATCAAGTCGGAAATTGTCAATGCTGTAGTCAATTCCACTGTAAAAACGATAGCCATATCTTCCGGCATTTTGCCCGGATAGAGCCGTAATGTCATTCTCGTTTCTGCCCCGGCCGTAACTCACGGCAAGGTGCAGCTTGTCCAGATCGGACAAGTAAGCCGCACTGCGGCGATTGATCTCGAAAGCCCAGGAGTTTGACATCCCGACTACCGAGGGCAAAATCGACAGGTTGATTTCCGGCCAGGGGCGTGACTTACGCGGAACGGCGTCGGCCTCGCTAACGATGTTTTGTATGAACAGCAGTATCAGTAAGCTTAACTTGAGAAATTTGCTCATAATCTTCCTTTCCTACTGATAGTGACGAATGATATCGAGAACTTGTCTAAAGTCTTCCGGCAATTCAACCTCAAAAGATGCAGAGACCCCGGTTTCCGGATGAATAAATTCGATTCGTTTGGCGTGAAGCATCTGCCGGGGAGTCGTTTTCAACAATTTGAGCGCCATTGGTCGATGGCGAGCCTCAATTCCCGTCAATCGTCCGTCGCGTCCGGTATACTCCGGATCTCCGAAAACGGGGTGATTGGATTCTTTAAGGTGAGTGCGGATCTGGTGAGTCCGGCCAGTTTCAAGGTGAAGCTTCACAAGGCTCAAGAACGACAGTTCCTCCATCGTCTCATAATGCGTAATCGCCTCCCGTGTATTCGGGCTGCCGGAAGTCATCACTCGTCGGTCTGCGCGGGAGCGCCCGATGGCAATGTCGATTGACCCTTTGGGAGGATTCATTTTACCCCAGATTAGTGCCCAATATTCGCGGGTCAAGGTGCGGTTCATCAATTGGGACGCCAGTTTACGGTGGATGGTATCGTTTTTCGCAACGACCATCAGGCCGCTGGTGTTCTTATCAAGGCGGTGTACGAGTCCCGGGAAGCCGCGAACATAGCCAGTCGAGAGCTGACTAAAGTGATGCAGCAGCGCGTTTGCGAGCGTTCCGCTCTCATGGCCCGGCGCCGGATGAGTGACCATTCCGGCCGGTTTATTTACAACCGCGAGAAAGTCATCCTCATAGACAATTTCAAGATCGATCTCTTCCGAGACGAAAGATATCCTCTTTTCGTCTGGTTTATCGATGACGACCTCTTCACCCCCGGATACCAGTTGCGATACGCGCACCCATTTGTCGTTGATGGTGATGCGCTTTTCGCCAATGAGACGTTTGAGATGACTTCTTGATAGTCCGAGATCGGCCTGTGCGAGGGCAACATCGATACGTTCAGGTTCAGGAAGTGCTGGGATTTTGACTGTGATTAATGTCACATTTCTGCTTTCGGGAATCGAAGATTAGAGCGGCGACTATTAGCACCATTCCGACGGTGACCGCCGAATCTGCAATATTGAATACCGGCCAGCGATCAAGGGCGTAGCCCGGAAAATCGAAGAAGAGAACTCTTGCCGGTTCAAGCTTTATATCCGGGAAATCGACATCGATAAAATCAACGACGGCGCCAAACCGCAGCCGGTCGGTCAGATTTCCGAGCGCTCCACCGAGCACTAAAGACAGGGCAACGTCGAGAATCTTATTCTTACCGGCGTCCTTAAACAATACGATGACAACAATGATCATCACTGCAATCGACGCAAAAGAATAAAAATAGGTTGATCCCAATTTGGTCGAAAATGCGCCACCCTCGTTGAAAATCAGCGTAAACTGCACGAGATCGCTGATAACACTGGTCTTGGTCACCGGGCTAAGCGATTTGAGCGCCCAAATCTTGGTGATCTGATCAGCAAGAAAAACTACTGCGGCAATCAATGAGACATTGAAGAGATAGCGATTGGCGGCGGACCAGCGAAGATTATCTGACCAGGGCATCGATTCTACTTTTTGCGTCTCGTGGTCGTAGTGGCCTTGGCTTCTTCCTCACGCTCTTTGCAGGAGATGCAAAATCGCGCGTGCGGGACCGCTAGAAGCCGAGCGGTGCTGATCTGCTTGCCGCAGCCCAAACACTTGCCGAAAGTCCCATTACCGATGCGGCGCAAGGCATCATTGATGTGGTAAACCAGCCGGCCCGTCTTAGAAGCTAGCAGAAACGCCTTTTCGCGTTCCATCGCATCCGTACCCTGATCAGCCATGTGAAAGGAATGGCTTGAATGGTCCCCTGTAGCCTCTTTGGTGGTCGTATCAAGATTCATGTCCTTGAACAACCCCATATCGCGCATCAACTCCTCGCGGCGGGCGAGCAGGATCTTCTCGAATCTCTCTAAATCACGTTTACGCATAAGCCTAATATTATAATCCAATTGGGCCCAAATTGCTATCCGAAAAAGCTATCTCTTAATAGCCAGTTTGGCCGGTTCGCCGTTGACATCCCAGTCGCGCTGGAAGCCATCACTGGCTTCTCCGAAGTCAACAGCGGTCGCCAGCGTCTCTTTCTTGATATAATCGAGATGTCGTTTGGCAGCAGAGACGACTTTGTCGGTCGCACTGATGGCAACTGTGATGTTGTCGGTCACGTCAAAGTCGGCGTCCTTACGCATGTTCTGGATCTTGTTCACCAATTCGCGGGCGAAGCCTTCGTCGCGCAATTCGTCGGTGATAGCTGTAGTCAGCGCGACCGTAAATCCGCCATCGGCGGCAACGGCAAATCCGCTCTTTCCGGTCAACCGCACCTGGATTTCATCGCTGGTGAACGTGTACGCCTTACCGTCGACGGTAAGTTTCAGCTCTTTGAGTGCCAAGAACTTCTTGATCTCTGATTCCGGCAGGGCAGCCAGAGCTGCCTTCACCGGATTGATTGCGCTGCCTAGCTTGGGGCCAAGCTCCTTCAAGTTCGGTAGTATGGTATATTCCGCAACTTGGGTGGTGTCAGCGATAAAGGTCACACTCTTGACGTTTATCTCTTCGGCAACCACCTGTAGCAGCGGCGCAACATTGGCTTCGCTGATATCAGAGGGTAGCTTAACTTTCATCTCCTGCAAAGGCTGACGTACCTTGATCTGCACGACATTGCGCGCCGAGCGTCCAAGGCCGACCAGCTTGATCGCGGCATTCATCCGCTCTTCAAGGCCGGCATTAATCTTCGATTCGTCGAACTTCGGGAATAGCTGATGATGGACCGAGTCGCCATTACCGAGTTCGCGATAGAGTCGTTCGCTCAAGAACGGTATAGTCGGCGCTGAAAGCAAACATACGTTAACGAGAGCGTTGTAGAGTTCAAGATATGCGCGGAACTTGTCCGGAGTATCGCCCGAGGCCCAATACCTGCGGCGACAACGGCGGACGTACCAGTTCGACAATTCATCCTGAACAAATTCATCTATGGAGCGACAGGCGCGGGTTATGTCATAGGCGTCCATCGCAACCGTGACTGTCTTCTTCAGGCTTTCCAGTCGCGACTGCAGCCACTGGTCAATCTCCGCCGGCTCGCCTGCGAGTTTTTCGAGCAGTTTTTTCAACTCGCCGCCCGTCTCATTGGCTGCGCGATCCTTGAGATTGTCGATATTGGCGTAGATCGCGAAGAAGGCATAAGTATTCTTGAGCGTATCCAAGAACTTCCGTTGTGCTTCAGCGACTCCTTCGAGATCCATCCGCGTTACCTGATGGGGCTGATTGACCGTCAACAGGTACCAGCGCAAAGCATCGGCGCCATAGGTATTCACGATCTCGAATGGGTCAAATGTATTCTTCAGCGATTTCGACATCTTCTTGCCTTTTTTATCAAGAATGAAGCCGATCACGACGACATTCTTGTAGGCAGGCTTGTCGAATAGCAAAGTGCTTATTGCCAGCAGTGAATAAAACCAACCGCGCGTTTGGTCGGTCGCCTCCGAGATGAAATCCGCAGGAAAGTTCTGCTCGAACATTTCCTTGTTCTCGAACGGATAATGGAACTGCGCATACGGCATGGCGCCGGAATCAAACCAGACATCGATGACTTCCGGCTCGCGTACCATCTTGCCGCCGCATTCGCATTTTATGTCGAGTAGATCAACATGCGGTTTGTGCAGATCCAAATCCGCAGGTGCGTTGGTCGCCATCTTGCGAAGTGTCGCAATTGAATCAACTGCGAGCACCTTTTCGCATTCCTGACACACCCAGAGATTGAGCGGCGTGCCCCAATAGCGTTCGCGTGAAAGTGCCCAATCGACGTTATTCGACAGCCACTCGCCCATTCGCCCGGTGCCTATTTCTGACGGCACCCAGTTGATTTCGCTATTGCGCGCCAGCAGACGTTCTTTGTTTTCCGCGGTCTTAATGTACCACGACTTTCGGGCGTAGTAGATCAGTGGTGAATGACAGCGCCAGCAGAACGGATACGAATGCTCGTAGATCTCTTTCTTGAAAAGTATTCCGCGCTTATCCAAATCCTTGATGATGATCGGGTCCGCGTCCTTGATAAATTTGCCTGCGTAGTCAGTGACTTCGGGTGGGAATGTTCCATCAGGCCCCACCGCCTGTATGACGGGCAGTCCATATTTGAGCCCAACCGAATAGTCGTCGGCGCCAAACGCCGGCGCCATGTGCACTATTCCGGTACCGTCATCGAGGGTAACAAAGTCAGCGAGCGTGACGAAGTAGATCTTCTCGTGCTGGCCCTCAAAGTATGGGAAGAACGGCTTGTAGGCTTTATGCTCAAGAGTCTTGCCTTTGAACTTGTCGAGCACGGTGAACTCGCCGCCTAAGACACGGCTCGCAAGCGCTTCAGCAAGTATCAGATTTTCATCGCCGAACTGAACCTTGACGTACCCAGCTTCAGGAGCAACTGCCAAGGCAACGTTGGAAACCAACGTCCATGGCGTTGTAGTCCAGACGAGAAACTTCGTGCCTGGTTCGTCAATCACTTCTGCACGGACGAATATCGACGGGTCCTTGACGTCTTCGTAGCCTTGTGCAACCTCGTGCGAGGACAGACCGGTGCCGCAGCGCGGACAATAGGGAAGTATCTTATGTCCCTTGTACATTAAGCCGCGATTGTAGAATTGTGCCAGGATCCACCAGACGGACTCGATATAGTTGTTCTCACAGGTGATGTAGGGTTTGTCCAAGTCGAGCCAGTAGCCAGTGCGTTTGGTCAGGTTGTCCCAATCGGTTTTGTACTTGAACACCGATTCGCGGCACTTTTTGTTAAACTCGGCGATACCGTATTTCTCGATCTCGTTCTTGTTCTTCAACCCGAGCTGGGTCTCGACCTCAATTTCGACCGGCAGTCCGTGAGTATCCCATCCAGCTTTGCGCTCGACTAGAAACCCCTGCATCTGTTTGTAACGGCAGACCATATCTTTGATGGTGCGAGTGATGACGTGATGTATCCCCGGACGGCCATTAGCTGTTGGCGGGCCCTCATAGAATGTAAAGCGCGGCGCATCCTTGCGCAGTCGCAAACCCTGGTGGAATGTGTCTGCCTTGTCCCAGTACTCAAGGACGGCTTCCTCAAGTTTCGCTAAGGAAGAGTCGGACTTTAACTCATCGAATTTCAAACTGTCATCCTTTCAACCACTTTCGCAATCATCTCGGTCATCAACGGCTCGGTCTTGTTGGCGGCGGCCAAAATCAATTCATGGCTGCACGGATGCAAATTGTCGGCGAGGCCCATATCCGTTACGATTGACACGCCGAGAACTTTCATGCCTTGGTGACGAGCGACGATTACTTCGGGAACTGTGGACATACCGACAACATCCGCGCCCATCGCGCGCAGCATCCGATACTCGGCGCCAGTCTCAAGATTCGGTCCGGTGACCGCGACATAGACACCGCGCATGATTCGATAACCGAGATCAAGTGCCGTTCGTTCCGCTAAATCAACGAGGTCCTTGTCGTAGCAGTTATACATATCCGGAAAACGGGGTCCCAGGCGCTCGTCATTTGGTCCGATGAGCGGATTCTGTCCCTGGAAATTGATATGGTCGGTTATTAACACCATCTCACCAACACGAAACTGCGGATTCATTCCGCCGGCAGCATTGCACACAATAAGCACTTTGACACCAAGCTGCTTCATGATGCGTACCGGAAATGTCACCTGCTCCATGTTGTAGCCTTCATAGAAATGAAATCTACCTTGCATGGCGACAACGCTCTTCCCGTTCAGCTTTCCGAAAATCAGTCTTCCTGCATGGCCCTCGACGGTAGAGACGGGAAAGTGTCTTATCTGCTGATAATCGATCACCGTCTCTTTTTCAATGCGTTCGCCGAGGCGGCCCAATCCAGTACCGAGGATTATTCCGATCGGCGGTTCCGATTTGGTTTTGTTACGAATAAACTCTGTCGCTTCGGATATCTTGTCCATCAGGTTCATTTGATATTCCTATCTCGGTTCGTCGGTGTTGGCGCTAAGCATCTCTACGTTGGCAGCGACTTCGGCCAGGTTTTCGCTCTGCGATTTTTCTTCCAACAATTTACGGTGCGTGTCGATGAGTGAACGAAGCTCTGCGACGAATCGCACTTTCTGCATCTTTAATGACGCCAACTCGAACTTCATTGTTTCGACCTCGCTTAATGCTTTCTGCTTCATCTCGTTGCAGACTGCTTCTGTCTCGCGAATTTGGACCTCACTCGAGCGATCAGCCGCTTTTCGTTTTTCTTCGGCCGCCTGTTGAGCAGACAACAACGTTTCCTTGATCGATTTCTCGAGATTCATGAACTGCTTGAGTTTCTCTTCCTGCGACAACACCTGGCGCTGCAAAGCGTTATTTGCATCGATCAGGCGCTCCCATTCTCCGGCTATTTCATTGAGTACGTTTTCAACTTCCATCGGGTTGTAACCGCGAAGCTTCTTCTCGAACTTTACGTTCCGCAATTCCACCGGAGTCATAGCCATATTATCGATTCCTTTCAATTACGTTCGTCACAATTTGTGCCCGCCCTCATTGGTCACCTTCGTCAACGTGCGCCGAAGAGCGCCCGGCCAATGCGGATCATCGTTGTTCCTTCAGCGACAGCGATTTCCCAGTCGTCGGTCATCCCCATCGAAATCTGATTGAAGTGAGAGGCTTCGTGATGTCCGGCCCGAATCGAGTCGAACAGCCCGCGCAACTCAACAAATGAAGCACGGATGATTGACTCGGTATCCACAAACGGCGCCACAGTCATCAAGCCGTTTAGGCGCACATTCTTGAATTTCATCACTTCGTCGGCGATCCGCTCGGTTTCTTCCGGCTGTAGCCCGTACTTCTGTGGTTCGCGGCTGCAGTTGACTTCGAGCAATATCGGCATGATCTTCTCCTGCCGGGCCGCTTCGTCATTGATAGCCCGGGCAAGTTTTAACGAATCAACCGATTCTATCATGTCAAAAAGCTCCACGGCTGCTTTGACTTTGTTCGTCTGCAAGTGACCGATCATGTGCAGACGATAGTCGCGCTTTGTTGCAGCGAACTTGCCCTGCGCCTCTTGTACTTTACTTTCGCCGAACTGCGACATTCCGGCAGCGACTGCTGCCTCGATATCGCTAAGCGGTCGAGTTTTGGATACTGCGACCACCGTAATTTCTGCCGAATTTCGACCGCAATTTGTGGCAACTTCTTCGAGTCGCGCCATAAACTCGCGGCAATTTCGGCTGACTGAAGTGTCGCCGGCCATAGTAATAGGCCATTATATATGGCTAATCGGTGGGATGCAATGAAAAGATTGCTGCGGTCTTCTGCTCAAGCTGATTGCGGATGAAAGAGCCCCTTGGAGGATAGCGACTTGTCTGTTCTTAGAGATATTCCTGAACTACCGATTGAATATCAACCATCTTAAATGGCTTGTGGATGAATCCGTTGGCTAGTCCCGAGACAACCTGCCCTTCAGCTGTTCCGACATTGTACCCGGAAATGACAACAACCGGGACCTCCGGGTGCTTGCTCTTGATGGCAGTAAGTAGCTCTGTTCCGGACATGCGGGGCATTTTGAGGTCGGTTATCACCAGTGAGAATTGCTCTTCATCGAGCATTTTGAGCGCCGATTCACCGTCATTGGTTACTCGGCTTTTGATATCATAGACATCCAGCATCTCTGAAAGCAGAGTTGCCATATTGGGATTGTCATCAACGATAAGAATTTCGCGCTTTGCCATCTGGATTTCTTGCAATACCAATTCTTGCCCCAATATCCTTTTCGACAAAGGACGTGAGAAAATTCAGGAGATTATCCATTCCGGCGTGGGTTTTTGCGGAAATGGAGAAAGTGTGGGCGGGAGGGAAGTTCAGGTCGATAGAGGGAATTTCCTCAATTAAAATCAGGTCTGATTTGTTAAGTATCAGAAGGCGTGGAACTTGCCCTGCACCGATTTCATCGAGCACTTCGTTAGTCTTCTCATAGTGCTCAATGGGATTCGGATGCGAAATATCGACTATGTGCAGTAAGAGATCGGCATAGCGTACCTCGTCAAGCGTCGACTGAAACGAAGCTACGAGTTCATGCGGAATCTTCTGAATAAACCCAACGGTATCTGATATCACTATGCGGTACTTGCTGTTAAGTGGCAAGAATCTCGTAACGGCATCGAGCGTACAGAACAAAAGATTGTCCGCCCAAACGCCCGCCTTCGTTAAGTGATTGAATAGTGTAGACTTGCCGGCGTTGGTGTAGCCGACAAGGGCAATTTTGTAGACATCCTGTCGTCGCTTTCGTTGCGTAGCGCGCTGGCGATCGACTTTCTCCAGTCTTTCTTTCAGGGTTGCGATTTTGGTCTTGATTATCCGGCGGTCAACTTCAAGCTGGGTTTCACCGGGGCCGCGCGTTCCGATTCCGCCGACTTGCTTACTGAAATGCGACCACATATTAGTTAGTCGCGGAAGTAGATATTGAAGCTGCGCCAACTCTACCTGAATCTTGGCCTCGCTGGTCGTCGCACGCTTGGCAAAAATATCGAGGATCAAGTTGCCTCGGTCAATGACTTTGACTTCAAGTTCTTTCTCGAGGTTCCGAACTTGCGCGGCCGAGAGCATATCGTCGAATACGATTAAGTTCGCACCGGTCGCTTCTTTCATCGCCTTCAGCTCATCGACTTTTCCTGTGCCTATAAAAGTTCTGCTGTCAGGCGTTGGCCGCTTCTGCGTAATTGTCCCGACCACCTTCGCTTCTGCAGAATAGACCAGCTCCTTCAACTCTTCCAGGGAGTCGCTGAAAGTTCGGTCGTCAATCTTGCCGAATTGCACACCGACAACAATAGCGAGTTCGCTGGCCCGCTTGACTTCGTGAAATTTCGGTTGCATCAGGATGTATGGAATTTCTCTTCGGAGGTCAATTCAGCGAATTTGCCGCGGTCTTCCTTGCGGACATTTCCGGTAGGTATTTCTCGGATCAAGTAATGGCTCCGTTTATCCGGTGCCTTGACCGCAAGCGTGTCACCTGCCTTGACTTCGTGTGAGGCTTTGGCGACACGGCCATTGAGGTCGACCGCTCCGCGATCACACAGTTCCTTGGCCAGAGCGCGTCGCTTGATGATGCCTGATTTATTGAGGAATTGATCTAAACGCATCTAAATTCCACGCAAGTCGATATAGACACGATCCTTCATCTCATCCACGACTTGAGCGATAACTTCCGAGGATTTCTGCCGGCGGGCATATTCCTTGAGCATATCGTAGTCGTCGGTCAGTGAGACGGGTCGCTCGTCGCGTTTGTCAAGCAGCTTGATAATATGCAGACCTTCTTCCGACCAAACGGGACTTGATAATCTGCCTATTTCAAGATTGACTAAGCCGCTCTTAAACTCTTCTGGCAACTCTGCCAAAGCATACCAGCCCAGCTCACCAAAATTGGCACGCGTCTTATCATCGGTCGAATGCTCCTTGACCAAAGTGCCCCAGTCCTCACCGGCGTTGACTCGCGCCGTTAACGCCTCGGCTTCTGAATAAACACGGCTGCTGTCAGCTCCGGAAGACTTTTCCAGCAACAGGATGTGCTTGGTGTGGAAAGATTCTTCAGCCTTTCCAACCAGTTTGATAATGTGATAGCCAAACGATGTATGTATCACCGGAGAGACTTCGCCGGGGTTCAGCGCCAAAGCGGCTCTTTCATATTCCGGAACCAAATCACCTTTGCGAAACGTACCGATATCGCCGCCGCCTTCAGCCGACGGATCCTCGGAGAATTGTTCTGCCAGCAGTTCAAAGCTCTCGCCTTGGTCGATTCTCTCGCGCAAAGCCTCGGCCTTCAGCCGAAGCGAATCCGAAATCTGCGGAGATGCAGTTAACTTAAGCAGCAGGTGCGCCAGCTTGATCGATTGCGGATGCGGCGGCAGACTATCACGATAGACTGAATAGAACTTTTCGACTTCTCCGCGAGTCACAGAGACTTTGCTTAATAGCTTCTGAACCAGGCGGTCCTTGATCAATTGATCATGTATGTCAATCCGCAGCTTATTACGCAGGTCGCGCATTGTGTAGCCTTCGGCCGCCAATTGCATTTCAAATTCCTGGGTCGACCTAAACCGATTCCGTAACTCCTGCATCCGCTCTTCTAGCGCTTCGTCAATTTGCTTTTCACTGACGACAATCGAGGTATCTTCCTTTGCTTTGATCAAGATCAGCCGATCATTAATCATTTGGCGAAGCAGTTCTTCTTTGAAGATCGATTTTTGTTCAGGTGACTTCAGTTGGTCCGCTGCCTGTGATTCGTACATCTCCAGCTGGAACTGCAACTCCGAAGCAAGTATGACGCGATCGCCAACGATTGCAACGATCTTGTCAAGCTGTTCCCACGCAAAAGCCGGAGCGGTCATGGCCGCCAGGCAAGAAAACAATAGAATGATCTTAACTTTTCGCAGCATACTTCGCCTTGTCAATCGATTTCTCGAGAACGTCGACAAAGATCTCGATCGAGCTCTTATCCCGCCGCTGCTTCAGCCAATCGACCGTCGCGCTGGAGCGTTTGAGATCAATAATGCGCGCCTGCACCTGCGAAACAACCTGGTCAATAGGGAGAATCGTCGGCTGCTTCACATCCACCACCTTGATCACGGAATAGGTGCCTTCATCATTGATCACAATGTCAGAAATCTTGTTGAGCGGCACCTTAGTGCCCGCCTCCCAGAGACGCGGATAACGCGATTTCTGGACAAACCCCAGATCGCCCTTGGCAGCCTTCATGCCGGCACGAATCGTGTGTTGAGCGGCGAGCGCGCCAAAGTCCGCGCCACCACGCAGTTCCTCAATCACCGGCGCCAGGAGTTCGGCTGTGGCCATTTGTATTTCCATCACGTGATATTCCTGTGGTACGGTGAATTCACTGATATTGGAATTGTAGTATTCAGAAATCTCGTCTTCCGTGACATTAACTTGCTGGCCGATCACCTGGCGTGTGAATTTGTCGACCATCAGACCTTCGCGAAAATCGGCAACCCGCTTCAGGTATTCTTCGCTCTCTTGTATATTCCGCTTCTCGGCTTCGTATTCGACGATATTTCGCAACTCAAGCTGAAAGACTGCCTTTTTCATCGCGCGCTCGTCGTCAAATCGCGGGCGTGAAGCGTCCGGAACCTCAGCCAATTTGTTTATGTAGCTTTCAACCGTCAATTCACCGCCGGTGTAGCTGGCGATGATCATCTGTTGTTCAAATGGCTTGAGCAGGTCAAGATTGGGAAAAAAGTTGTCGGGTCGCTTCGCGTTGCCTAAGGTCGCCGGGTAATACATGTTCAGGCGCTCCAAAAGCATCGCGGTAGCTTCCGGATTAACCTGCACGGCCGCCTTCTCTTCCATATTGCGCAGGAACTCGTCTTCGGATTCCATCGCTCTCCGGCTGATCAGAGCCTGCTTGATGAACGGTTGAAGTTCTGCGTAGGGTCGAAGTTCAACTTCGCGGATTTCCAATAGCCGAACGATATGATAACCAAACTCGCTCTTGAGTGGACCGACGGTCTCACCGATGGCCAATCTAAACGCCGCATCGCGGAATTCGCTAATGACATCGGTTCCCCAGTTAAGCCAGCCCAAGTCACCCCCACGAACGGCTGATGATTGATCAAGTGAAATCAACCTGGCAATCGAGCCGAAGTCGGCGCCATTATTGAGTTCGCGCACCACGCTGTCGGCTTCCGCCTGGGTGGCTACGAGTATGTGAACAATGTGCCGTTCCTCTTTGAGTTTGTCATAGAAGTCGCGAATTTCGTTCTCCGTAACTTCTGCTCCCGGGGCGACATCTTTACGATAGATGGCGTCGAAGAGGAAATTTGCCTTCTGCGTTGCAATCAGCTTCTCCACTTCCTGATCATTTGCCAATCCCGCTTCATAGGCGCCCTTGACCAACAACTTGTAATCGATCACCGAATCGATCGCGGCGCGCTTGGCTTCGAATTCGTCGGCATAAGACTCGAATGTCCAACCGCCCTTGTCAAAGAAATCGTGTATGATCCCTACCGGGATCTTCTCTCCGTCAACAACCGCGACAGTTGAACCATCATCGCCGCCGCAGCCGATCGCCAAAAGTGTCACCATTGCCAGTGCAGTGAATTGCATTATGTGTTTTTTCATGTCTATCCTCATAGTGCTTATATTACAAACCAAAAAGCGGAATGATCCAGCCGAAGCTTACTAACTAACGCTAAACCGACAGAGCAAGCAACAGTTTTCTGGCTGCTCCCAGAGGCCGTTCTTGACCGTCAGGGAACTCCGAGCGGATGATGAATCCGTTGGACGAGTCGAATTCCAGGCGGTCAGGCGCCGCCATTCGCAGTCGCTCGATCTGCGCCTTAGTCGGCAATTCACCTTCGCCATACACAAGCGTCAAACGTCCGTCACTCAAGCGAACCCGGGCAATACGATTCCGGCGCGCCGCAATGTTCAGTGCCATCAAATCGATCAGGTTCTGCGTTTCTTCACCAAATTGGCCGAAACGATCGGTCAATTCGGAAGCGACCAAATCCAGGTCTTGTTCCGACTTGGCGTCGGCAATCTTCCGGTAGATATCCACTCGTTGCCGAGTCTCTTCGATGTACGATTCCGGAATATAAGTGTCGCAGTCGACCTCCACTTTTACTTCAAAGTCACTGTCGGCTACTTCGCCCTTCAACTCGGCCACGGCTTCCTCAAGCAGGCGGCAATAGAGGTCGAATCCGACTTCTTCAATAAAACCGTGCTGTTGCGCTCCCAGCATGTTGCCGGCGCCGCGAATTTCGAGATCCTTCATTGCCAGATGGAATCCCGAACCGAGATCGGTGTGCTGCTCAATCGCTTTCAGGCGTTTGCGTGCCGTATCGGTTAACTGCTTGACTGGCGGTACCAGCAAGTAGGCAAAGGCTCGTTGTTGCGACCGGCCCACTCGCCCGCGCAGTTGGTACAATTGCGCCAGGCCAAATCGATCGGCGCGGTTGATGATTATTGTGTTTACCGATGGGATGTCAATTCCGGATTCGATGATCGCGCTCGAGAGCAGGACGTCATAATCGCGTTTCAGGAATCCCAACATCACATCTTCCAATTCGTGCTCACCCATCTGTCCGTGAGCGACACCGACCCGGATGTGCGGCAGCAGCTTGACGAGATAACGATGCATCGACTCGATTGTCTCGACGCGGTTGTGAACAAAGTAGACTTGTCCCTGGCGGCCAACCTCAAAATTGATCGCTTCATAGACTATTTTCGGGTCGAATTCGGCAATTTCGGTCACTATCGACTGGCGGTCTTTCGGAGAGGTGTTGATCAGCGACATGTCACGTGCGCCTAGCAGCGACATCTGCAGCGTGCGCGGAATCGGTGTTGCCGTCAGCGTCAAACAATCCGCCATTTGCCGAAGGTGTTTCAGCCGTTCCTTGTGCGCCACGCCGAATCGCTGTTCTTCATCGACGATGATCAGGCCGAGATTGGGAATTTGCAGGTCCTTCTGCAAGAGCCGATGGGTGCCGATGATAATGTCGACATTGCGGGCCTGAAGCTCCTTGATTGTTTCCTTCTGTTCCTGTCGGGTGCGGAAACGCGAGAGCATCTCAATTCGCACCGGAAATTGCCCCAGTCGCCGCCTAAAGGTTTCCAAATGCTGTTGTGCCAGAATCGTTGTCGGCACCAACACCGCGACTTGCTTTCCGCCGGCAACTGCCTTGAGCGCTGCACGTATCGCCACTTCGGTTTTGCCGAAGCCAACATCGCCGCAAATCAGACGGTCCATCGGCGATATATTGACCATATCTCGTTTGACTGCCTCTATGGCGCTCAACTGGTCAACAGTTTCCTCGAACGGGAAGGAGGCTTCGAGTTGCCTCATCCAGTCGTCGTCGGGCGGGAAGGCCATTCCCGGCTTGGCCTTGCGAGCGGCGTAGAGCGCGATCAGTTCTTCAGCCATGTCGGCAATCGCCTTCTTGGTGCGTGCCTTGACCTTCTCCCAACTCTTACCGCCGAGCTTAGTGAGTTGTGGAGCGCCCTCCTTGCCGACGTATTTTTGGACGCGGGCAAATTCCTCAATAGGGACATACAACTTGTCGTTGTCGGCGTAAGCGATGAGCAGACACTCGCGGCGGCGCGCATCGATCTTGATTTCCTGCAACCCGCGGTAGCGGCCGATTCCGTAGTCGACGTGAACAACGTAATCGCCGATATCCAGGGCATTATAGGAACTGATTGCCTGGCCCTCCTTGAATTTGCGGCGTCGGTGGCGGATAACCTGGCGTTCGAATATTTGATGATCCGTGAGTACAATTGTCTCTGTGTCGGGAATAACAAATCCCTTAAGAATGCCGCTGACCCCGAAATGGACGCGCTCGGCATATTCCGGTAGAAGCTCCAGCAATCGCTCCTTTTGGAGCTGATTGTCGCTCAACAAGAACACCGATTTTCCCTCTTTCAGCCAGTCATCGATCATACCGCGTAAGATGGAAATCTGACCGTTGAAGGATGGATGCTCCTTGAAGCCAAAGTTCACGCCGTCTTGCGAGGTTCCAAGTGCGAGTTCGACGATGTGCCTTTTCGACTGTATATACTCCTGAATTGATTCCGGTGAGAGATAGATCTCCGACGGCGTGGGAGCGATGTGGAAGGACGCGCGCACGTCTTGATACAGCGATTCAGCGTCATGCATCAATCTGTCAAACCGCTCTTCAATCAGCGGCAGGTCGGTCAGGTAAAACACGGCGTTAGCGGGTAGATGGTCCAACAGGCTGCTTTGTTGAATCTTGAGCAGCGACGCCAGCCATTCCAGACCGGGAAGATCGAAACCACTTAGACACTTTTGATGGAGCAGGTCCGCGGTTGCTTGATCGAATGAGTCGAAGATTGCTTCCAGATTTTCTTGAGTGACGACGATTTCGCGTCGGGGAATGATGGTGATCTTCTCGACCTTTTCGATTGATCGCTGTGATAAGACACTGAACAAGCGGATCGAGTCGATGAAATCACCGAAGAATTCGCAGCGAATCGGATTGGCGGACGTGAACGGAAAAATATCGACAATCCCGCCGCGAACCGAAAATGTGCCGACTTCTTCCGTAATCGGCATTCGCTCGTAACCCAGTTCAACGAGCTTGGCAGCCAATTCGGTCAGATCGTACTCGTCTCCCACTTTCAGGTCGAAACAGCTTGCGCTTAATTGGTGTTTGGTGAGAGTTCTTTGTTGGAGTGCGTCCGGAGTTGTCACGATTATGGTCGGCTGGCCGGAAGCAAGTTTCCAGATCGTCTCAAGTCTCTGCGCAGTATTTTCCAGGGGCGGCGCGATCCAATCGTACGGATAGACCTCCCACGCCGGAAAAAGCGAAACCGATTCCTCTCCGCACAACTCCTGAAGATCGCCGACCAGGTTTGCGGCTAGCTTCTCAAAAGGCGTTACCACTACAATCGTCGCCTTGAGACGGGCACGAAGTTCGGAAATCAGAAAAGCACTTGCCGAGCCGGCAAGTCCGGCGATCTGGATGTCGTCTTTGTCTCTGATCAGTTCCAGCAACCGAGCAAATGCCGTCGTACTGGCAAAGTTTTGAGACAGGGTTGTCGAGGCGGACTTTGAAATTGTCATTCAGTCAGTCAGGATTTTTAGTACAAACGCAATTACCCCACAACCCGGTCGTTCCGGGGGTGGGTCTCAAGTGTTGATACATTATATCCATCGGCAGATAATCGTCAAGCCATATATGGGCTTAACAGCGTCTGGGACACATTGCCGAAAAGGGGGTAAATCTTCGGGAGTTTCCTTCCGATACTAATACTTAAGGGGCAGATTTCGAGATTTTTTATCCACGTGCCGGCAGAAAACGAATTCTGCGGCACAATTAGCGATTAAAATTTCACAGGTGGCAAACAGGTATGTCGTTCAAGACTTTTCTGTGGGCAGGAGTATTCGTCTTCATCGGACTGGCGATTATGAAGGCGTTCAAGACCGACACGTCGAATCCTGACGCCGTCTTAAACAAGTACCTTAGTCATTGGGAAGCCAACAATTCGACCGGCATGTATATGCTGATTTCCCAGCACGCGAAGGAAGAACTGCGTAAGCAGAACGTTGCAAACGTAACCGACTACTACTCCTTCTTCTCCGAGCAACGCCCCGACCTTGGTGCTTTTCAGGTGGTGACGCAGGAAGTGCGAGACGACAACGGCCGCTATTGGGTGCAGCTCAAGGTGGTTGACTTCGTTGGTAAGACGTTCACTGAAGATGCAACTTTCTTTGTGGTTAAGGAAATGGACGGCTGGCGGGTAGATGGCTGGCAGCGAGCCGGCACTTTCAATCTGCCGTAGTTGGCGCGGTCATCTCTTTTGTGAATCGTATCCGATAATCTTGTAAATCAGTTTCGCCGCCAAGAAATCCGCCGCGTGATACCCCTCGATCGGGGCCAATTCTACGACATCGAATGACACCAGATTACATTTCACAATTGCCTTGCGCAAAAGCTCCAAGGTTGGGTACCAGAGCAGACCGCCCGGTTCGGGTGTCCCAGTAGCCGGTATTAGTGACGGATCGAAGCCGTCGAGGTCAATGGTGATGTAAAGGTCACCGGAAAGTTGTGAAAGCACTTCGTTGATCCAGAGCGGATTGGAGTGCATGTCACGCGCTGAAAAGATCTTGACCTTGGCGGACTTGATGTACTCGTGCTCTTCAATCGAATAATTACGGATACCGACGCTGACGGTCCGGTCAGTCAAGTCGCGAATGCGCCGCATCACCGCCGCATGGCTGAACTTCTGGTTCAAATACCCGTCCCGCAAGTCGGCATGTGCGTCAAGCTGCAGCACCGTCAGATTCGGGTATTTCTCTAAACAAGCTCGCACTGGTCCGTAGCTGATCGAATGCTCCCCGCCCAGCATACAAAGCGTCTTGTTGTCCGCGAGAAGTTTCCTTGTGCGCTGATAAATGATTTCATTCTGCGCTTCCGGACCACGGGAAGTTGTCTCCAGCGGCGTCAGAGTGTGAATCCCGACCTTGTAGGACTCGACCTCAAGCTCGTCATCGAAGAGCTCAACTTCGCGAGAAGCTTCGATGATAGCATTGGGTCCATAGGCGGTGCCGGCGCCGTAAGTGACTGTGCCCTCATACGGCACGGGCAAGATAACGTAGGGAGATGTCTCGTAGCGGGAGTCTTCTTCCGGTATGCCAAGATAGTTTTGCAGCGTCATAATTCTAAATTTTCATCCTTCCGTCAGCGCTCAAGCAGGATAATATCAGAATCACTCGTGCGTTTCAAGTCAAAACGAAATCGCAAATTACCGCAGGAATACCGAGACTTTACTATTTGCAGAGCCGGTCGGCAAGCAAATGGCAGAACAACCCGACGTCGGTGACAATGCCCAACGCTTGTGACGAACCGCGATCGGCAAGTTTTGTCACCACTGACGGATTGATGTCCACACACACAGTTTTCACCCAGGCGGGCAGCATATTGCCGGTGGCAATCGAGTGAAGCATCGTTGAAAGCATCAGTACCATCTCTGCACCTTTAATCTCGCGCGCATAGGCTGCCTGTGCTTCATTCATGTCGGTTATCGTTTCCGGCAAGGGACCGTCATCACGCAGCGACCCGGCTAGCACAAACGGGACCTTGGCTTTGACCAATTCGTACATGATTCCGGAGCGCAAGATCTTTCGGCGTACGGCATTCTTGATGCCACCGGCGAGATTAATCTGATTGATGGCGCGCATATGATTTCGGTGCCCTTGGTCGACCGGTGTTCCGGCCGAAGTGTCGACCCCCAACGAAGTGCCAAAAAGCGCGTTCTCGATATCATGTACCGCCAGCGCATTACCGGTCAACAACCCGCCGACATAACCACCGCGAATCATCCGGCACAACGATTCGACCGCGCCGGTGTGGATCACTACCGGACCACCGACAATGACCAGCTTGCCTTGGCGCCTGCGAATCATCTCCGCAACTTTGTCGACGGCCAGTGAGACTTTTTTCTCGGAAGAAACTTCGTTCGACATAAAGCTGAAGTCGCCGCGTTCACGCGATTTGAACTCCGGATGTACGCGCACACCATTGAGCCCGCAGACCACCAACTCACCTTTTTTTACTTCACGCAGTTTGCGAACCGCGGCCTTGCCCCCGGTTACGATAATGACACCGTCCATTCGTTGATTGGCAACTTTGATCCAACGGCCATTGAGACGAATTTCAGTACGGAAATTAGTTGTGGAATAGAAATCATCAGGAACAGCCTGATCCTTGAGGGCACGCTTCAGTGTCACTGCCTGCTCGGTGACGACAAAACAGCCTTTAGCATTAAGCAGGTTCAGCAGGAGATTGAGTTTTTCCTTGGTGGGAGCACTGATGCGCAGTTGTGCTACCGAAGTCTCGATGTTGGTTTTACCGATCACAAAATTGCGAATTTCAAATTTCCCGCCGCCTTTGATGATCAGGTCGAAAACTTCGCTAAGAATATCGGAATCGACGATATGTCCTTCGATTTGAACAATTGCTTCAGTGGGCGCTTTTGTCATAGTAATTCACTTCCTCTCATGAAGTTATCGACCGGTGCGGGTTTGAATTTAGCTTGACAAACTCTGGATTAGAAACTATCTTTGCAGTGTGGATACTCGGGTAGCAAACTCTGGGCATGCAATATCACCCGACTCCATCTCACCGCCAGAATCGTCTTAAGAGAAGCTAAACGCATAAAACAGGATGTCGCAAGGGCATTGAGTCTGCCTTTGTTGTCATAGAGAGAAATCAAACTTTATCAGGAGGTTCCACAGGATGAGGATCAAATCATTAATCTCGCTGGTCGCCATAGCTTGTCTGCTAATGGTCGCCATCAGTCCATTGACTGCAAGAAACACACCGTACCCGGAAAATACACGCGACAATACTGCCCATCCGTGGCAAGACGATAATCAGTGGGTCGAACCTCTTGACAATGCGCGGATCAACATTCCGTTCGGACCGATCATTATTTCGATCGAAATCCCCGCGAATTGGCTTGGTGCGCCGTCGACTAAAACCACGAACCAGACTAATTCAGCAACGAAGTCTGTCAAGTCTGCGCGGCCAATGAGCTTAAACAAGAAAGGTGATATTCGATGAGTCAAGCCTTCGCAAACATTGAGGTTGCGATGCTCATCGAATTGCGTCAGTTGCTTGATGATCGTCATTATCAAGACGTCATCGACAAGACTGCCGGATTGGCTACTGACGGGCACTTTTCTTCGGGCAACGCAGATATAGTGCGTCTCCTGTCCATGAGGGGAATTGCACTGCTCCAATTGTCCCGGCACCAAGAGGCGCTGGGTGTCGCACAGGATGCGCTTTCCAAGATTAAAGGCACAGACGATAACCTGCTTATCGCCGAACTGCAGTCGACGGCCTGCCGCTGTCTGGCTGACCTGGGACGCATCAACGAAGCCGAACGTGAGTATCGCGATTTAATCGCGACCTATCGCCGTATCGATGACTCCATCGGTGTCATCCGCTCATTAAACCGTCTTTCACGCATTCACTTCATCAAAGGTCAGTACTCCAAAGCGATCGATTTTCTTTTGGAAGCGATCGACTATGCACGCGCTGTGCACGACGTGAAGTGGCAAGCGATGATAACCGGTAACCTCGGCACAATTCTCAACTTAACCGGCGAATTCCATCGCGCGCTTGAGTTTCTGACAGAGTCCCTCGAGTTCAACCGATCGCAAGGGAATCTGGCGAATGTCGCCCGTACCCTGCTTTCGCAGGCATTTGCGCAGATGCACCTGCGCAAGTTCGCCGAATCGGAGTCTTTATTGTCTGAAGCCGAACAAGTTTTCAGCTCCACCGATAATGGTTCCGACCGCATATCGCTGCTGCAATATCGCGCGCAGTTAGCCCTGCTCCAGGGTGACTACGATCGAGCTATCGAATTTGCCGCCCATGCTCTCAATCTGGCGAACGCAGGCGACGGTTCGGGAACCGAACAGGCTCAAATCGGCAGGTTGATGGCGGAAGCACATTTCGGCATTGGCAACTACTCCGAAGCGCGCCGCTTTGCCGGTGACGCACTCATTGCAGCCGAGAAACTCGGCGAACGGGTGGAGATAGCGGCATGTCGGCGGAATCTGACAATGTGCTCGGTTCGCGAAGGCGACTTGCGTCTGGTCGATGCCGAGTTTGGCGCCATCGTTCGAATTCTGGATGAGGTCGGTGCTCGCTATGAATTGGCAATGTCGTATGAGGCATGGTCATTGGTTGCCGTGAAAACGTCGCATGTCCGTGAGTATCGCGCTGAAGCCCAGCGTATCTTGCGAGCGCTGCAATTGTCACCAAACGAAGAGTCAGACTCGCCACGCCACAACGGCAATGGTTCTCCGGCAAATGCTCAATTGGTCGGTGCAGCTCCGAGTTTTGTCCGGGTGATCAGCCAGGTCGACGCAATTGCCGACTCGGAAATCCCCGTGCTGTTATTGGGCGAGACTGGAGTAGGCAAGGACCAGATTGCCCGCTACATTCATCATCACTCATCCCGCAACAAGGGACCGTTCGTTGAAGTGAATTGTGGCACCATCGTCCATGAGTTAGCAGAGACGATTCTGTTCGGCCACGAACGCGGCTCCTTTACCAGTGCTGTCGAAACGAAAGTTGGCATGGTCGAGGCTGCTTCCGGCGGCACACTGTTCTTGAACGAAGTTGGCGAACTACCGTTAAGACTCCAGGTCAAACTTCTTTCTGCGTTGGAAGAGAAGCAGTTCTATCGCGTCGGCGGTACCGTTCCGCGCAAAGTTGACATCAGGATCATTGCAGCAACCAATGTCGATTTGCACGAAGCGGTCAAGTGTGGACGATTCCGCGCTGACTTGTTCTACCGACTGGCGGTGATGACGCTTAAGGTCCCGCGTCTTGCCGAACGCAATGAGGACATTTTGAGATTATTCGAGCACTTCATGCGCGCCGAAGGGGTATCTCTCAACAATGTTGACAAACAGACGTTGGAGATTCTCTACGCGAAGTTGAAGGACTCGGACTGGACTGGAAATGTGCGCGAACTGCGGAATGAAGTCTACCTTTGTTGTGTAATGGAGAAACGTGACCCGCGTGCAGTCTGTCTACGGATGATCGCGCGGCTCACGAAGCCGGCGCAGGATGTCACCGCAATGACAACGCAATCTGAATCGGTGCCGTTTAACGAAGCCGTCGAGTCATTCGAACGTTCGATCATCAGTTCCGCTTTGGCAGCATATGGCGGGACTATTCGCCGCGCGGCAGCATATCTGGGACTGCCAGAGGCAACTCTGCGATCGAAGATGAAGAAATATCGCATCAACCCTGCGTGAGACTCACCGTAGTGTGCGCGATTTTTCGCTCGTGTCTCTAATGTCATACTTGAAAATGACTTAGAGTGTTTTCTCCTGATAAAGTGCCGGTTGGTGCGTGAGAAATCACGCACCAACCGGTTTATTTTTGAGAATCATCTCCGATTTCACAAGACCGCACGAAGTCATCAACTCCTGTATCTCGTTAGTTAATAATTGGTTAAAGTCCTAATTTGGCTTGTGTTCCAGGCTTGTTCCAATTTGACTAGGTTCGGCATGACAATTGCTTTTAGGTAAACCAGTCGCAGTGAAGTAGCGGCTGCTCCAATCTCACATTGGTGCGTGGTACCAATCTTCAGGAGTGATGGGTTGTGGGGAATGGAATCCGCCCGGACATGCTCGGCCGGGCGGATTCTTACAAAGCTAATAAAGCCTTTCTAGAGTCCGTTCTTGCTTCTTTCAGATCGGGTTCACTTCAAAAGAAAACCCGGCGTCGATGGAACGACCGCCGGGTTTCCTCATTTTGTTCCAAAAGCGGAGTATGATCTTCGAACTTCAGTTTGCCCGCGTAAACAAAATCGCCGTCAGGCTGGAGAGTCTGACGGCGATTTACTATGAACGGTTCGTCTAAGGACGTTCCGAAATCCTCAACAATTACATCTTGAGGTTGATACTGGCATCGAGGGCAGCATTAACTGTCGCCAACGACTCTTCCAAGTGACCCCGTGTAATCGTATCCGTGTTACCTCCTAAGGCCGTGCTGAGCGCGCCCTTAAGGGTGCGCAGGTCGACGCGAGCCAGTGTGCGCGCATCCGCCGGGTACGGTGACGTCTTGTCGGTAACCATGTCCACGAGAATGTCGAGATGACGGCGCTGCAGGTTGCGGCGATAGCCGTTGACATTCTTGCCATTAGTGACTTCTGCCCAAATTGCACGACGTACATCTTGGAAGATCTCCGTCATCGAGTAGACGTCTTCACCAGATCGATACAGCTTCTCGATATCATTGACGCGCGCCAATGTCGTCGGGCTGTAGATGTAAGTCAACGGTGTGACTTGGACGTTTCGGACCTGGTTAAGGAGCGGGTACTCAATGCGCTGCATTTCATACACCGACCAGTTGAAATCCGGGAAACGCTCCGGCTGAAGCTTGGACAGTAACTGCGGGCTGAAGTTAAATGCCTCGGTCGACCAGATATTGTCAGCGATGAACTTCAGTGCTTCGCGCTGCTTGGCAGCTGGAATCGGAGTAAACGGCAGCTTTCCGCCCGGGTCGCCGATGCGAGCACGGCTGTTCTCGATACCACCGATGAAGCGAGCCATCTGTGCGCCGCCGGCGGTAAATCCACTCCAGCCATAACCGAAGACATTGCGCAGTCTCTGATAGCTGTATCCCGGTCTCTCGAATTCACTTTCGACCTTGCTCCAAATCTCTTTGCCGAGGTCTATGCGCATTTTCCAATATTCGATCGGATCGGAACCTAAATCAAACTGCGTGGCATAAGGATCAATCGCGCGCGAGGAATTGCCGAAGCAGTCTTCGTCGGTGGCGAAAGCATAGAGCGGATCGCCGGCTTTCGAAGCATGTTTCTTCAGCTCTTCGTACTCTTCTTCTTTCGTCAACGCATTGATTTCTTTGTAACCGTACTCGATGATCCATTTGTCATACGTGCCCGGTCTGGTGGTGTAGAAGTCCGGCTGCGGCACGCCGTCCGGCACTAGGTTCGGTGGTGCATATTCCATCACCGTACTGACGACGCCATTTTGCGCAACGAACGCTTTGTCGGACTGTTGGGCGCGCGAGAACGCTGCGGACGCTTTGAAATTGTGACGCAAACCGAGGCAGTGCCCCACTTCGTGAGCAACCAGTTCAGTGATATATTCATTGACATACTTCTGTGTCAATTCGCTCTTGTCGCCAAGAGTAGAACGCAACATTAGAGTCGCCATACCTTCAGCGGCAAGCTCCGCCGACTTCGGACCGTAGTCGCACATCTCACCAAAGTGAGCATGCATATATTGATCGTCGCCGGGATTGCGGAGTTGTTCTTCGAATTCCGACTTGCCATAAGCTAAAGGTTCCAGGAAGCGTTCGGCGTAGGTGAACATACCGCGTACGAAGTCAGCGCTGATGCGAACATCGGCGTCGTAAATCTGACCCGTAAAGGGATTGGCGCGCGACGGACCGACAGCATAGCCGGCGCCGGGCGAGACAAACCAGCGTACGGTGCTGAAGCGCACGTCGGCCGGATCCCAATCTGCAGTGTCGGGCATTTCTTTGGCGATAATCGCATTTCTGAAACCGGCGGCTTCAAACGCGCCTTGCCAGAACTCAATGCCTGCCTTGACTGCTGCACGATATTCCGGCGGAGTTGTATTCTCAATCCAGAAGACAATCGGTTCGACCGGCTCGGAAATTGCCGCGCTGGGATCTTTCTTCTTGAGATGCCATCTGTTGATGTAGCGGACATATGGCTGGTCTTTGTCGAGCTCGGAATAATCCTGATAGAGTGTCAGGAAATATCCGGCACGTTCGTCGGCGATGCGCGGACGATAATCTGATTCCGGAAGCGTCGATAGCGAGTAATGATATCCGAGAATCATGCTGTAGGGCGACGGCAGGGTTTCGGCGTCGTTCGGTTGATTTGTGCCATAGTGCAGATGGACATCAAGTTCCGAATTCTGTGGAAACGACTTGATCGCACCGAAGAAACTATTACCCTTGTCAAATCTGAATCCGGTCTTGCCCTGTTGTCCGACAAAGTAACCGACGTTGCCGATATCTTGAACGAACATTTCAGTGGGGTCGATTAGAACTGCGCCGGCGGTGTCAGGATTCGAAAGTATCTTGGTCGAGCCAAACAGCGACTTCGTCATTGAACGGTCCAGAGCCCGCGACATCGCTGAAGTAGAATCGGCACGCACGCGCAAATTCACCATCAGCAACTGCAATTGTTCGCCTACCCGTTGGAATTCAAACGGGAAGGAGCCGGTTTGGGCGCCGGCATCAAAGTAGCTGCCGTCACCGGCCGAACGAGTCATATTGCAGAGAAAGATCTTTTCGAATTGGTCCTTCTTGACCGCCATCAAGACCTTGTTTTCTTCCTTATCAACATAGAAGTCGAAAAGCCCGGGTACTTTGGTGAGGCCCTTTGCAACCTCGCCAAACGGTTTCAGCTTTGGCTTCTTGGCCTCTGCCGCGTCCGGCTTCTTCTTGGCGTTGCTTTGTCCCGACTTGTTTTGCCAGTAACGGGCGTCGGCTGAATCGGTACCGATCAGCATTGAGCCCGCAAAGGCTAACAAGACGAGGAGGATCATGGTACGACGCATAGTAATTCCTCCGATGGATGCGTTGTGGGTTTTATAGGACGTTGAACTTTTTCGAAGCGAAGAGAAGTATTATCGAGAATCACGTAACCACTAACTGAAAAATTGTTCGAATTAGTCTACTGAATCAGGCCTGGTTTGTCAAAGGACAAAAAGCGGTCAGAACCGAATAGACGGAATACCACGTGAAGTAATTACGGAAAAATCGGAAAAATGTTCAGAAAATTCGCGGGCCTCCGTCAGGGTCAGCTCTTCCGAAAAGCAATCTGGCAGTCTGATCGGACAAAACAGTCTGCGGTTCTAGTTCAGCAGGCGAAATTCCATCGACTTCATGCTGTGGTTCGGCGCCGTTCTGCCGGTCGGACCAATGACCTGCGCGTCGCCTCTTTCGGTGATTTTGGCCGCGAGGATATCACCATCGTCGAGGGCGACCAGGAAACTTGCCGATATCGTCAATGATCCATCCCAAAAATACGAAGACGTAGGACCAGCCCAGTATTCGATCTTCAGCGGGGATACTGTGGGCCGAATATAAACAATGGCGCACGGGCGATTATGCATGGTAGTGAGTCCCGTCAGTTCCACAATCATCGGTGCCAGCTTCAGTTTGTAATCGATGACGACTTTTTCGACCTTCATGCAGATGGGATCGGGGAAAGCAATCCGGACCGAGTCGCCTATCTTGGTGAGCTGCGAGCCTGCAGAATAACGAAGTTGTTCGATAAGACGCGCATACTTGTAGACCTCTGAAAACTCAAAGATCTCTACATAGATCAGTGAGTCGGGTATGGAGAGTCCCAAGTCAAAACAGCCGGCCTTTTTGGGTATTGCCCGTGTCAATTGCCAGGTAGCCGGATATCCATCCAATTGACGCACGGTTTGAAGGCGATAATCGGGTTTATCTGGCGAACCGCCAAATCCGACAGAGAAGGAATCGATCGTGACTTTGTATTCAAGTCCCTTTTCCGGTGTATTGCTTGCGCAATATTGCGAATAGGCGAGGAGATCGCGCTTGTAAGTGCGAGGTGAAGAGTCTTCTGCAAGGGCGCGAGTCTCCAACCACACTTCGTATCTCTGCAAATCGCCCTTTTGGGCGCGCGATGTGATATTGACCGTTTCATTGACTGCTTGGGGGATGGCCGACTGGCCGAACAGGAGTGTCGGAACAACTAACACCAGAATCATCAATAACTTCATCTCGATCTCTTTCTTCCTCTTGCAGGTTTTAACCGCTGGCAACTTGGGCAGAAATGAGTGCCTCGACCAGCCGCTCTTATCTTGACAATCGTCTTCCCGCAGCGACTACAGGGAGTACCTTCACGATTATACACACAAAGGTATCTCGAATATTCACCGGGATTGCCATTGATTCCCCTATAACTGTCGAACGTCGTTCCCATTTTCTTAACCGCCGCTCGCAACACTTTGCGAATACACTTGGCAAGATCGCTAATCTCGTCCGGACGCAGTTCTCTACACGGTCTCAAAGGATGAATCTTGCTAAGATACAGTGATTCATCGGCATAGATATTCCCTAATCCGGCGAGTGCTGATTGATCCAGCAACAACGCCTTAATCGGGCGAGAGGTCGCGGCAAGCAAGTGAGTCAATACATTTGTAGTTACCGCGGTGGCTTCAATCCCGAGTTTCTGGAACCCGCCATGTTGATTCTCATGCAGAAACTCCAGGACTCCAAATTTCCTCGTGTCCCGGAAGACCAGCTTCTCCGTGCCGGTTTCGAACGTCGACACGAAGTGATCATGTTTCTGTCGGCTCTCACTTCGATTTATGAACAGAATCCTGCCGCTCATGCGCAGATGTATCAGGAGCTTGCGGCCGGAAGAGAGTTCGGCGATAATGTACTTGCCGCGCCGGTCGAAGTGCACGAATGTCTCTCCGACCAGTGTCCGCAGTTTTCCGTCGCGACGTTTCAAATGTTCGGCGACATGCGGAATGGTTTTGATGGTTAGACCCTTGGCCCGCGCGTTTAGCCCCCGCACAACAGTCTCAACCTCGGGGAGTTCGGGCATGAGCCAACTTTCTAAAGACTAGAATCAGATTCTCACTTTTCGAGGCGCTATACTTTTCAAGTTTGGCATTTCCATAGGCAGCAACGAATTTCAGTCCTTGACCGCGCGCAAGTTCAATCACTTGCGATTTGGTCCAGAACTTCAAGCGAGTTGACGAGACATTTGTTGCTGTTATAGCGCCATTTCTTAATTGGTAGACTGGCATATAGAAGTCCCAGCCATCACCGTGATTGAGATAGAACGGTGCAAAGAAAACCTCGCCCGCAAGTTTCGGCGGCAAGAAGTGAATCGACTTGTGCGTCAGTTTTCCTGGATTGACAGTCTGCAGGACAAAGTGGCCGTTTCGGGTTAATGAACGACTGATTCCGGCCATTGTCACTTTCAAGCTCTGGGCGGTCAACAGATGCGGAAGAGTATTACCCAGCATGACGACCTGATCGAATCGCCCTCTAGTATCGCTCGGGAGTTTAGTCATGTCGCCGGTTGCGAATGAGACCGCGGCAAGAGAGCGATGTGCCTGCGACGCAGCCTTAATCATCTCGGCTGAACTATCAATACCGAAATAGCGTATTCCTGCTGCGGCATAGCGCGGAGCGTGTCCTCCATCACCACAGCCGAGATCGAGGACCGCAGTCGGTTTGAGTGATTCGATCAGAAGGCCGAACAGCTCGTTCTCTTTGGCGCTGCGGTTGTTCCAGTCAACCTTGAGGTGATATACCGGCGCAAGTTGTTCGTAGAATCGATTGTTATTTGAGCTTGATTTCATAAGGATGAACTGCGAAGTATCGTCAAAGTTTCACTTGTCATGATAACGGTCACCAGTATATTGGGCAACCCATGAATGGTCAAGACAAAATCCTCGGCGGCCTCAACGCGGAACAACACCAAGCAGTCACGCATGTTGACGGTCCGCTGCTGGTACTGGCAGGAGCCGGTTCCGGCAAGACTCGCGTACTGACATCGCGTGTGGCCTACTTGGTCGCGCAGGGACACGCGGCGCCGGAGCAAATTCTGGCGGTCACTTTTACCAATAAAGCAGCCGGTGAAATGAAAGCGCGTATTGAAAAACTGACGGCTATCGACCAACGGCGCATGCAAGTTTCAACATTCCATTCGTTTTCGTCGCTTCTGCTCCGGTTTTACGGCGATCGCATCGGAGTGCCGAAGAATTTTACTATTTACGACGAAGACGATGCCATGAGCCTGATTAAGACCAGCATCACTGAATTGGGCTTGGATATTAAGACCACCGCGCCCGCAATGGTGCGCGGTAAGATCAGCGACGCCAAATCGCAGTTGGTCGATTCAACCAAGTATCTTACGATGGCCGGAAACTTCATTACCGAGCGAGTGGCACGCGTGTATGAGCTTTATCAAAAGAAATTGTTTGCTGCGCGGGCGGTGGATTTCGACGATCTCTTGTTCTACGCTGTCAAGATCCTGCGCGAGGACGAAGAAACGCGCATTCGTCTGCAAAGCAAATATCACTATGTCATGATTGATGAGTATCAGGATACCAATCACGCCCAGTATATGCTCGCGAAACTCCTGACGGCGAGTCACAAGAATCTCTTTGCTGTTGGTGATGAAGATCAATCGATCTATGGCTGGCGCGGTGCAACCATCGACAATATTCTGAACTTTGAAAAGGACTATCCGGGCTGTCGCATAATTCGTCTCGAACAGAATTATCGATCGACACAAACGATCCTGAAGGCAGCATCAGAGGTCGTTGCCAATAATCAGATGCGCAAAGGCAAGACACTGTATTCGGTCGGGGACAAGGGCGAGTTGGTGACGTTGTTGATCGTTGAGACTGATCGCGATGAAGCGGAGAAGATTTGCGAGAACATCGAGACCCTAATTGCCTCTGGAACCATTCGCCGCGAGATCGCCATTCTGTATCGCACCAACGCCCAGTCACGTGCCATCGAAGAATCCCTCAAACGGCGGTTCATCCCCTACCGCATTGTCGGCGGACTGCGCTTCTATCAGCGTAAGGAAATCAAGGACATGATGGCTTATCTGCGGTTGATCGAAAACCCTAAAGACGACGTCAGTTTCAAACGCGTCATCAATTATCCCAAGCGCGGTATCGGTGACACAACGGTAGCGGCCATAGCGGAATTGGCGAGGACAAAGAACCTCTCACTCTTTGAACTCGCCGCCGACAAGGGCGCAAATCAGGATCTAGGTCGAACAGTCATTGTGAAGCTCGCGAAATTCGTTGAGATGCTGACCTACTTCAAAGAAATGTCCCGGACTTTGCCGTTAGAGCCGCTTCTCACTTTGGTAGCCGAGCGGTCCGGCATCAATAAGGATCTGAAAGACAACGATCCCAGCGGTAATGAGGGTCGTCTTGATAACGTCGCCGAATTGGCTTCATCAGCCGGTGACTTCGGTATCGAAGGGCCGGAAGCCACTTTGGCGGATTTCCTGCAGGAGATTTCGCTCTATACCGACCTCGACAATTGGGACCGCGAGAGCGACACGGTGACTCTCATGACCATCCACGCCGCAAAAGGGCTGGAGTTTGAAGCCGTCTTTGTCGCCGGTCTTGAAGAAGGGCTATTCCCACTGGGAAGAAGCCTCGAAAATCCCGCCGATCTCGAAGAAGAACGCCGCTTGTTTTATGTTGGCATGACGAGAGCGAAAAAACGGCTGTTCATTTCCTATGCCAATACGCGGGCGCGACTGGGTGGCAGGCAATCAATTCGCTCGCGATTTGTGGACGAACTGCCCGATGAGGTTGTCATTGCCGAGCGCCACACCATGATGAATGCGTATGGGGCGTTAAACCCTGATTACGAACTACCGGTGATGACGATGCAGAACGATCAGTTCGCGGCAATTCGCGTCGGCAGTTCTGTGGCCCATGCCAGGTGGGGAGAAGGCACTGTATTGAAGCGCAGTGGTTCCGGAGATTCAACCGAGGTTGAAGTTCGTTTTCATTTTGCCGGTACTAAAAAACTGTTGGCAAAGTATGCCAAATTGCGAGTCCTGACCTAACGCAGCTTCCCCATCAGCCGACTGACGGTTTCCGACAGTTGATTATCTTCACCGCGGTCAGCCTTGGTGAGATCGAGTTGAATCGTCAGGTCAGGCGAAACTCCCTGATTCTCGAGGTTCTGGTCAGACATCGTGTACCAACCGACGGTCGGGACGCTCAACACCGAGCCATCAGCCATGACTTTCTTCTCGGTGCCGATCACTGCACCATAAGTGGTCACGCCAATTACCTCACCCAGACCCAATTCCTTGAAGCCTTGTGCGACGATTTCAGCATCGGAGCTGGTACGTTCATCGACCAGCAAGGCAACCGGTCCGGAAAACGCCCACGGCGAGTCGGAGCCGCTCTGACCAAGTCGCGGACGATGTTGGATGTATGGCTTGCGAGCCAAAATCGCCAGAAGGCGATCATGCTCGGAGCCGCCGGAGTTGCCGCGCAGGTCAATGACTAATGCTTCCTTATTCTGTGAGAGACCTTTGAGAGTCTCTTCAAATTGCATAACGCTGGCTGCTGAAATCTGTTGGAGAGCTACATATCCAACACGGTTCTGGGACTGCAAGTCGACTGACTTCCGCGCTCGCGCTTCTCTGGCGCGCCAGCATAAATCTCGATATTCGTCTTGCGAGACAGGATTTAGAAATACCGACCTGGTAATGCCGCCGCGATTGATGAGGTCAATCTTCACTTCATGTCCGGATGTGCTTTCGAGCGGTGCGAAGTAATTGACCGCCGTCTCAAGTTTTGTTCCGCCAATTGCTGTGATCTTATCCAAAGGCTCGATTTGCGAAATCTTGCGTGCTCCTGGTGAATCCGGCAGAATCTCGAGCACAATCACGCCAGCAGAATTGTCTTCATAGTCGGGGAGAACGCCGATCATCCCGGTCTCACGATCTTCGCGATGATTGGGCCAGATGTTCAAGTGCGAGGCGTTGACCTGTCCCAGCATTTCGCGCAGCAAGTCGTGGAAATCAACAAGCTCCGAGTACGAGTCGATGCGTGCAGCGTAGGCATCACGCACCGCCTCCCAATCGGTTCCGTGGAGTGCTTTGTCATAGAATCGATTCGTTATCTCGCCCCATACATCAGCAAACATCTGGCGATGCTGCTCGCGCCGGCTGACAGACCATTCAGCACGGTAAGCAACGCGGTGGGAAATACCGTCTTCAGTGTCGATTGAATAGAGCCGACCGGTTGCATCAGAGACAACGAACTCATTGGATTCGCCACGAAATTGCATCCCGCGTGGTTTCGAAATACCATCGGCAAGAAGTCGCGGGCGGACTTCGTCTACCTGCTGGTGGTAGAGTTCATCATTTGCCGTGGAGAAGACAAATCCTTCGGAGTTCGGCGTCATTACAACGTCAATAATGTTGCCTGATTCCGTGAACCGTTGGAACCGGCTGCCAATAGCTTCAAAATCAATGGCTACCGGCGAGGCCGTGCGCGATGACGGTTGTGATGATGAGCGGAAATACTCCCGGCGCTGGGAATGTGTCATCTCGGAAACCTGCTGGTCCAAGTAGAGGTAATAGATGTCGCCGTCATCAATAAAGTAGATCAGCCTGCCGTCGGACGAAAACCTTGGATTACGATACCAGCTCTGCACGGTACAGATCTTCTCAATCGCGCCACTTTCACTGTCGCCGATAAATAACTCGTTGTCCCAATTTCCGTCCCGTTGTGTAAATACGATATATCGCCCATCCGGCGACCAGGCAAAATCACCAATGGGATTCTTGTCAGCGATGGTGCGTTCGGTCATTTTATTGAGCTCGGTGACGACAAGCTGTACTTCACCGCGGACAAAGGCGATTCGCGCCTGCGTCGGAGACATTTGCGGCGATCGAAGTGACTGGTCCGATTTGACCAGTATCTCGACACTCAAGTCGTGGGTTGTGTGGAGCGAAGGGCGCTGCGTGTCGTTGGAACTAAGTAGTTGAATAGCAAAACTGCTACCGCTTCGGCTTACGAGTGCCAGTTGTTGTGCGCTCTCTGCCCAGAAAATGTCTCGCTCACTTGCGACCGATGTCGTCAAGCGCCTTTCATCTTCATCGCCGAGTGAACGGCAGAAAACCTCACCGCCGACAATGTAAGCCAGAGAGTTGCCATCGGGTGCAATGGCAAATTCGCTAAGACCGGAATCAGCACTGAAAAGAGTGATGTCGTTGATCTTGTCCGAGCTGATGACCTGAACCAGCAGTTTTCTGCCCTGGAGCGATTTGAGATCGTAGAGGTAGATTTCTCCCGCCAATTCATAGGCAATCAATGATCCATCGGAGGACAGACAAGGATGATGGACATCGAGGCGATGATTCGTCATTTGCACCACAGTGCCGCCGACAAGATTTCTTCTGAATAGATTGTAGGTTCCAACGGAATCTGATAGGTAGACCAACTCTGCAGAACCCGGGACAATGCAACCATACAGGTCGTTGCCGTTGAAATACGTCAATTGCTCGATGTCCCCCGATTTCAGGTCTTTGGAATAAATGTCGCAATTGGCGCTGCCGCGATAACCTTTCCGCCACCACGGAATAGCACCGCGAGTGAAGATCACTTTTTCGTTGTCGGATGTCTTGGTCCCAAAGAAGGATTCGATTTGTGTGAGAGGTCTTTCGCGCCCACCGATGATGGCGATTTCCCAAACCTGCTCGAAGTCTTGGTCACGGCGCGAGTGAAATAGTATGCGGCGACTGTCGGTAGACCAACCGGAAACAAAGTCGTCCTCCGAGTGCCAGGTCAGCTGAACTTCCTTGCCCCCGGAAGCGGGAATTATGAATACATCGAAATTGCCGTTGCGGTCTGATGAGAAGGCAATGGTCTTTCCATCCGGAGACCAAACGGGGAAGGACTCATAGCCGACATGTACCGTAAGTCTCGCAGCGTTTCCGCCCTGGGAGGATACAACCCAAAGATCGCCCTCGTAACCAAAGCAAATCTTGCTTCCGTCAGGCGAAGGCGCAGGATGACGCATGCCCAGCGTTTGCGCTTGAACGGGATAAACCGCCGACAGAATAATGAGACAGGCAACTAATGCCCGCAATGTCATACCAATCAATTCGTGAGCTCCAAACCGGGTCATGCGCCGACAAAGCCGGCACCAATTTGACGCGCCAATGAGGCAAACGCAAAATCTTTTTTGGCCAAGCCCCTCTCAATCCTTCGGATTCCCATACGAGAACTTGAGTTAGCTCGCTAAAGATAACCAAGTTGTACTTGTTGACTTAGCCAAGTGATGCACTATTTTGCTGTCCGAGTGGGCTATCAACATCTAACGGACAAGGGATTATGCCAATAAGACTGGAAAAGAACAAATCAGTTCTCTGCGATATGGACGGCGTCATTATCTGGGATAACCACTTAATAGAGGGCGCTAAGGAGTTCGTCGATTCCCTCTTGGAGCGCAAGACACCATTCCTGTTCATCACGAATTATCCTTCGCTTACGCCTGCTGATTTGAGCCATCGCCTCAAGAACGCCGGATTGGAAGTGCCGCCCGAACACTTCTATACTTCCGCCATGGCTACCGCAACGTTCCTCCAAAGCCAGGGTGCAGGGGACAAGGTATTTGTGATCGGCGAGGGCGCATTGACTCACGCACTTTATGAGCAAGGGTTCAAGATTACTGACCAGGATCCGGACTTCGTAGTACTTGGAGAGACCCGCGCATACAATTTCGAGATGATTGAGAAAGCGATTCGCCTGATTCGCCATGGCGCAAGATTCATCGCCACTAATCCCGATGTATCAGGTCCCTCGGGATTTCCGTCGTGTGGCGCTCTTGCCGCTCCAATTGAGCGGGTTACGGGCAAGAAGCCCTTCTATGTCGGCAAACCCAACCCCTATATGATGCGCGCGGCTCTTTGGAAGATTGATTCACATTCCGAGACTACAGTCATGATCGGCGACAATATGGAGACGGACATTATTGCAGGAATCCAATCAGGACTGGATACAATTCTCGTTCTTTCCGGCGTGACGCAAGTCGACGATATTGACCAGTATCCCTATCGGCCGAACTACACCTATGCCAACGTCGGGGAAATCGAGTCCATTTGACGAATTAGGATACATTGTGCCCAGATTTGGATTTGCGCTTATTCCTATCGGAACGACCGATTACTTATCCGCCAACTATTCTGTACATCATTAATCTCGCATAAATACCACTAAATCGCTACTCGGACGCTCAAGTTTGTGATTGTTTTCACGATAATCTAAACTAAAATGGAGAAAGATGACAATTCTATGATACTTTTTTGTTGACTCTACTGTGACACTCACGTTACATACGGGCTATTAAACAAGAGGACTTTGTGATAGTTTTCACATATTCGGACATCGTGAATCCACTTTCAAAACATGGAGTAATTACTCATTAACGGGGTTGATATGAATAAAATCAACATGTACCGAACCGCGAGAGTCTTGCTTCTGGCTGTGATTGCTTTGGGACTTTGTGGCTGGATGGTAAGCGGGAAGTTAGTGGCTTCCGACAACGCTACCGCCGATAACGCCGCCTGTCTCGATTGCCATCAGGACCAGGCAGACAATCTACTCGGTTCAAAACATGCCCTAACTGCGGCGACAGCCAAAGGAGTGGCTGTGACCTGTGTTGGGTGTCATGGAGACTGGGAAAAGCATCTGGACGATCCCGAAGTCAATAAGCCGGCGGTGCCGAGCAAGTTGGCTTTTGCTGCACAGGCCAACTTGTGCGCCAGTTGCCACCAAGGCGAGCATCAGACCACCATGGTGACGACTGATCCACATGGACGTGCAGGCCTTGACTGCGCCACTTGTCATTCGGTTCATGGCAACATGAACGAAGGACTGGTTAAGGATGATTCCGAAGAATACTGCGCGACTTGCCATCCAACTGTAATGGCACAGTTCAGCGCGCGCTCGGCACATCCGTTACACGAAAGCAGTGTAAAGTGTCAGGACTGCCATTCGATGTCGGACCGCAAAGACATGATGCTGGCGACCGGTTTCGATTGGGCATGTCAGACCTGTCATTCTGATTATGCCGGTCCGCACGTTTTCGAACATCCGGTTACCTTCAACCATCTGGTTGACGGCGGCGGATGTATCGAATGTCATAGCCCGCACGGTTCGCCGAACGAGAAACTGCTGACACAGCCCGAAAACGGGACCTGTCTGCAGTGTCACGGCATGCCGGCCGGCCATCGCGTTGCTCATTCCGGGATGGCGACCAGAATCGACTGCGTCAACTGCCATACCGAATTCCACGGTTCCAATGATAACCGCCTGTTTCTTGACCCGATGCTGACGACGACGTTCTACGCCAATTGTTATGCATCCGGCTGTCATGACAACCTGAAGAAGTAAGGAGGGGAATATGAGAGCATTTAAGGTTCTTGCGCAGATTGCCATTCTCATCGCCGCTCTTTGCTCGTTGTCACTCGCGGCGGGATCCGGTGATGTTAAGATCGGTTACATCTATTTAGATGAAGAAGGCAATCAGGGTGTCTATCATCCGACCTTCAACCTTTACGAGGGTCCAACGGTGTCGTTGGAAGGATTCCGTTATCGCTTTGATAACGGCATGCTGATGCGCGCCGATTTGAATAATATCGTCCTTAATAATCGCAATTTGAGCGCCTCGCTGGCACAGCCGGGATTGTTCGATGTCAAGGTTGGCCACGATCAGTTCCGCCGCATCTACAACTTCGACGGGACCAGCTTCACGCGTCGTCACAAAGAGCATGCTTCTCTGACCGTTCAGCCGATGAAGTACCTCAAGCTATTCGGCGGTGTGTTAATGATGGAACGCTCCGGGACGACAACTGATTTGTTCGATCCGACTCCGGTTGCGTCAACCATCGATATAGACTACAAGCGCAGTTATTACAATATCGGCGCGCAGGTCAACTACGAAGGCTCGATGATTCTGGGCGAGTATCGCGGCGATCAGTTTACCGACAACAACGATGAAGCGCGCGACCAAAAGCGCACCGAGTACCGATTCAACGGCTTGGTAAGCTTGAAGCAATATGATTGGATAAAGGTCATCGGCGGTTTCCGTCATTATGAAACCGAATTCGATCAGAGCGGCTTCATGATTTCCAATAATCGCGGCTACGGCGGCGGTACGGTGACTCTGCCGGAAAATGTTACGCTGAAGTATGTCGGCATTCTTGATCGCACATCATCGGATTCCGATTTCGTGGCCACCGACAACATGAGCCACGTCGGATATGTATCGTGGGAGAAGCCACAGATGTTCGGCGTAACGGCTGGATATCAATTCGATGTCAATGACGACTTCGAAGATGAAGTCCGCGCCAATTCGATCTACTTAAGCGCCTTTGCCCGCATTACCAAGGGTCTTGATGCCCGCGGCGAATACGGCAACCGCAAAGAAGAAGTTGAAGACGGCGTGCGCTTTGTCGGCGATGAAGACCGCGATCGTTTCCGGTTCCAACTCAAGTATCGCAACGACAAGTACGGCTCGATTGCCTACAAGATGACCAGCATGATCCGCAAGAATGATCAGCTTGGCACCAAGACCGACATGTATCGTTATGCGGTGGATGCCGTGTTCAACGTGAGCAAATACGGCCATCTCAATGTCGGCTATGCCCATACCCAGGGCACTTACGAGAATACCGTTGAGAACTTCGAGTATCGCGACCACTTGGTATTTGGTGATGCCACGACCAATGAATATCGCGGTTTAACGCTCGGATGCGGCGCGCAGTATTATCGCAGTCAGCGCGATCTGGATGTCGAGCATTTCAATATTACCGCGAAGGCGTCGTATCGCTTCCTTGAGGATTACCGCCTCGAATGCAAGTACAGCGCTTACAATTTTGATGATTTCCTGGTGTGGGACGAGTACTACACCGCAAATATGATAGAAGTTAGTTTAATCAGAGGATTATCGTTCTAGAGGAGGTTTTAGTATGAGGATCCTGAATGCACTCTTAGTCATCGCCTTAGTAGCGATGATGGCGCTGGTCGCAGGATGCGAGCGCAAAATTGTCAACGAAGTCGCCAACACCGACCAAAGTCTCAACGGCTGTTTCTCCTGCCATGGCGAAACCAGCTTTGACGGCGCATTGCTGCAAGCACGCGGCGAGTGGGAAAATTCGTTCCACGCTTCCGGTGTCAGCATCGACTACACCAACCGCCCGGGTTCAGATTGCCAGCAGTGCCACAATCATCAAGGTTATCTTGATTGGCTTGCGACCGGTGAAGAGGACCCCGATGCTCAATCGACGGTCAGTTCGATTCATTGCTTTACCTGCCATGCACCGCACGAGAGAGGCGATCTGTCTCTGCGCACGACCGAGCCGTATACTCTGAAGAACGGCGTAGTGTTTGATCACGGCGCTGCCAATCTTTGCGTTACTTGCCACCATTCGCGTACCAGCCTGGCAACCGATCTTGGAACCGCTGACAGCGTGACCTTGTCTTCGCGTCTTGGCCCGCACCACGGTCCGCAGGGCGACATGTTGCAGGGAACACACGGTTATCAGTTTGCTGGTTATACCTATACCAGCACAACTCACGCCAGTGTCGTCCGCGACGGTTGTATCGGTTGTCACATGGGCAACCCGACCCAGCACGACGGCTACGACGTCGGTGGTCATAGCTTCAATATGCAGTTTGAATCTCACGATGGCACGACCTATACGCTTGCCGGTGTTTGCGCTTCCTGCCATACCAACTATGCATCAGCGAGTTCGTTTGATGTTGTGTTTACCGGTCGCGATGTCGACGGCGACGGTACTGTCGAAGGTATCCAGACTGAATTCGATGATCTGCATGCCGAACTTGGCGCTCTTCTGTCAGGCGTGATCAATTCGTCGACCGGACTATTCCGCTCGGTGAAGGTCACTCGCTTGCAGGCCGCCGCTGCATACAACTATGCAATCTTTAAGGAAGACCGCTCGCGCGGCGTTCACAATCCGAAGTACTTTGAAGGATTGCTGAAGAGCTCAATTGCTTATTTGACTGCAAATCCGATTACGCTCCCGTAGGGCGATTCAGAGTTTGCTCTTCGAGCACGTTTCAACTAAACCTCCGGCCCCAACAAGGTCGGAGGTTTTTTGTTAGTGCTGTAAGTTTCTGGCAGTCGAGTAAATCAGATTCCAGGCGGAGTCAACGTCGGACTCTGTGACCTGTGTCTGGGCGATGACCATTCGCAGAGTATAGGCGCCATTGAGCTTGGTGTGGGTGATATAGATTTTGCCGGTGGCGTTGACGGTTTCGAGCAGGCTTTCGTTCAGAGCGTTCAATTGGTCGAGATTGTCGACACCATGCGGGTGGTAGCGAAAGCAGAGCAGATTCACCGAGAGCGGCGCCAGCCGTTCGAAGTCACTAGAGGATTCGATTTTCGTCTTGAGTGATGCGGCCAACTGCAAATGATGACGAACGAGACTCTGTAAGCCCTCGACCCCGTAACTGCGAATGACGAACCAAAGCTTGAGGGCGCGAAAACGGCGGCCAAGTTGTACTCCCCAATCGCGGTAGTTTTTCACGCGGTCGCCCTCGGCGGTCTTGAGATATTCCGGTAGAATCTCGAAAGTGCGGACTAACGCTTCGGCATCTTTGACAAAGTAAGCAGAGCAGTCGAAGTTCGTGAACATCCACTTGTGCGGATTGAACACGAACGAGTCCGCCATTTCGATACCGTCGCTCATCCAGCGCATTTTCGGGAGAATCAACGCCGTACCAGCAAACGCTGCATCAACATGCAACCAAATCTTGTAACGTTGACAGATTTCCGCAATCGGTCGCAATGGATCAATCGCGGTCGATCCGGTCGTGCCGATGGTGGCGACCACAGCGACAGGATTGACTCCGACGGCGAGATCGGCCTTAATCGCAGTTTCGAGAGCTTGCGGGATCATTGCATAATTCTGATCGACTGCAATCTTGCGGAGGCTCTGACGACCGATGCCAGCGATTTTGGCTGCTTTCTCGATAGATGAGTGAGTTTCAGTCGAGCAGTAGAGCGCGTATTTTGCAGTGGAATCAAATCCACGATCATTGACAGCGAAGCCGGTGATTTTCTCGCGTGCCGTCAGAATTGCGCAGAGTGTGGCTGTCGAGGCAGTATCCTGAATGACGCCGGTGAAGTTGTCCGGCAGGCCGATCATTTGCCCGAGCCACTGCATGACCCGTTCTTCGAGCTCGGTTGCCGCCGGCGAGGTCTGCCAGCTCATGCATTGAGCGGCAAGTGTCGATGTCAGCATTTCTGCCAGCAGTGAAGGCGGACTCGAGTTGGCCGGGAAATACGCAAAAAATCCGGGATGCTGCCAGTGAGTCATTCCGGGGATGATTGTCTTCTCAAAGTCGCGGAAGATGGCTTGGAAAGACTCGCCATCAACAGGTGGTGTCTTTGGAAGTTGCGACAGGATATCGTTCGGCTTGGTCTGGGCTTTGACAGGATAGTCTCGGACATTAGCAATATAGTCCGCCATCCAGTCAACCAGAGCGTGGGCATTTCTACGGAATTCGTCGTGATTCATAGTTTGTATCGATCACCTCACTTCGTCATCAATTTATAATGATTTCTGTCTTAAGCGCCTAATTCTATTGAAGGTGTGACGATAAAAGACTTATAATAATCGGAGGATCAAACTTAGCAGAATTGGATTTGATGAACGATTTCGAAAAATATCTCCGCGATTACTTTCCCTTCGGGCTCCCGGTATCCGCATCTTGTGTCGACTGGCTGGGCCTGGCAACTTTACTGAAGGAGTCAGGCGCAATTGCCAAGACCGGAGAGACGCAACTTCTACGGCAGTTGGCTGCTCGGTTTAACACTCAATGTGCGGCGAACGCGCCGGCGCTTAATCCGGTGTCGCCGGGGCAGTTGATTACTGCCGCAATGATCGTCGAGTTGTTGCGTTACGTAGCCTTAGTCTATTGCTATCAGCAAAATCCCGGGTCACTGGATCGCGGCCTCAAATGGACCGCCGAGAAAAAGAGTGATTCCGTTGCAACCCGGCCAATCCGGGCATTCGTGGACTTCTTCCCACCCAGACAGATCATTCAGAGTCAATCAAATCCGTCAGATTATCTGCAGGGTCGTTCGGAAATTGCCTCACATCGCGAGCAAACGGCAATTGAGTCAATTCTCTTGATGTTGTCGATGATCAATCCGGCGTTCAAGCCGTTCCGGCCCTTTTTCGATGATAGTCAACTGCGCGAGGCAGCGCCATATCGCGAATTTGTCGATTCACTGGCGACTTACTTCGAGTCCCAGCCACCGGTCGACGAGGTGGGAGTCAGCCTGTTTAAGACTCTACTCGCCCCAATGGAGCACTCCCCCGATTCCTTGGAGGGCCAGCTCGACTTCATTCGCAAACACTGGGTGAGATTGCTCCCAGCTTCCTTACTGGAGAAAATTCTGCTCATAACAGATGTCTTGCGGGAAGAACGCTACGGGCGGGGTTTCAGCCAGGGATCACTTGAAGTACTGCGCTTCGGTAAGGCGGCGCGTCTCGATACTACATATCCGGAGATTGAAGCTTTCAGCCACGATGCCGACTGGATGTCGAATGTCGTATTGATTGCCAAGAGCACGTATGTGTGGCTCGATCAGTTAGCGAAGAAGTATCAGAGGCCGATTCATCATTTGAATGAAATTCCTGATGAAGAACTGGACTTGCTTGCCCGCTGGGGCTTCACCGGTTTGTGGCTGATTGGTGTTTGGGAACGTTCGCGGGCATCACAGACCATCAAACAGATTATGGGAAATCCCGAGGCAATGGCGTCAGCGTATTCCCTTTACGACTACAATATCGCGCATGATCTTGGCGGCGACGAGGCATACGCCAATCTCAAGGAGCGTGCTTGGAAACGGGGCATCCGGCTTTCAGCCGACATGGTGCCGAATCATATGGGTATCTACTCGCGCTGGGTTGTTGAGCATCCGCACTGGTTTATTCAGTCGCCCTATCCACCGTTTCCGGTCTATCAATTTAATGGGACTAACCTGTCCGATGATCCGCGAATTGTCCTGCAAATCGAAGACGGTTACTGGCAACACCGCGATGCCGCAGTTGTGTTCAAGCGAATTGACAACACAAACGGCGAAGTTCGCTACATCTATCACGGTAATGATGGCACCAATATGCCGTGGAATGACACCGCGCAGTTGAATTTCCTGATGCCGGAGGTGCGTGAAGCAGTCATTCAAACGATTCTGCACGTTGCCCGCAAATTCCCGATTATTCGTTTCGATGCCGCGATGACATTGGCCAAGAAACACTATCAGCGCCTATGGTTCCCGCAGCCGGGGGATGGGGGCGCGATTCCTTCACGTGCCGAACACGGTCTGACTCGCGATGATTTCGATGCGCAGATTCCCAAAGAGTTTTGGCGCGAAGTCGTAGATCGGATCAAGGAAGAACTGCCGGAGACGCTTCTTTTAGCCGAGGCATTCTGGCTGATGGAGGGTTATTTCGTACGCACATTGGGTATGCACCGCGTTTACAACAGCGCTTTTATGAACATGCTCAAAATGGAAGAAAACTCAAAGTATCGCCAAACCATCAAGAACGTCCTCGAATTTAGCCCCGAAGTTCTCAAGCGCTTTGTCAATTTCATGAACAATCCCGATGAACGAACTGCCATTGAGCAATTCGGCAAAGGTGATAAGTACTTTGGGGTCTGCGCCATGCTGGTCACGATGCCGGGTCTGCCGATGATTGGGCACGGTCAAGTCGAAGGCTACTCGGAAAAATACGGAATGGAATACCGGCGTGCTTATTGGGATGAGCATGCCGATGACGAATTAGTCCGTCGACATGAAGCGGAAATCTTCCCATTGATGCGCAAGCGTCACATCTTTTCGGGCGCAGCCAACTTCGCGCTCCTCGATTTTCAGACGCCTCACGGCTGGGTGGACGAAAACGTCTTTGCCTATACCAACCGCTCCGGCAACGAGCGCGCAGTCATGATTTACAACAACGCATTTAATACGACGCAGGGCTGGATCAAGCGATCGACTGCCATCAATGTTGGATCCGGCGATGCGCCCCATCTGGAACACCGAACCGTGGCCGAAGCACTCGCCCTAAAAACCGGCGATGCCGACCTATACATTTTCCGGGACTATCGCACTCATCTGCAATTCATCCGATCGGGGAAGCAAATCGCATCGGAAGGTATCTACGCCCATTTGAACGGCTATCAATACCAGGTGTTTCTTGATTGGCGGGAAATTTACGACCACGATGGTTCCTGGCACCGCGTGATGCATCTGCTCAATGGCGCAGGAGTTCACGACATAGACACTCTTTACCGCGAATCGCAACTTGAGCCGATCCTCAATCCTCTGCGGAGTCTTTACAATGTCGAATTGTTGCAGCTCCTTGACCACGACTTCGAGCGGGGTCTGCTTCTGCTGCAGAGGCGCTGGCCCGAATTCATGCGGGCGGTGCTGAATTACATCGGTGGCGAGGCTCCGGTCCATTTGCCGGAAGTTGAGGAGGCGAAGCATGTGGTCGACTTTGAACCGGAGATCCCGGTTGCGCCAAACGGATTGGAGTCAGACAAGCCGCCGGCGGTGAGGGCACGCGATGATCGATTTGTCGCGGCGGCTGTGGTGATTTTGCAGAAACTTGGTGATTACGACCAACGGGGGATTGCCTCCGATCCGGGTCTGCTGCTGTCAAGTCGCTTCGAAGATTGGCTGATTCGGCGGACGATGACAAAGGCGCTGTGCGACTTTTACGAAAGACGCGGGGAACATCAAGAAGGTGAAATCGTCGGTCTGCTGATTGGAATTGCGTTAACCAGCGACAATCCGCTGGCCGTCGAGGACGTCGATATGCACGGAATCTTTGAGAACCGGTATGTCCAGGAATTCCTGTTGATCAATGAGTTTGAAGGCACACTATGGTTCAATCGCGAGCGCTGGCTGCGATTGGTAGCTCATTGGTTCGAAGAGGTCGTGATGTCGTCGGGTGAGAATGAACAAAGCAGTGTCTATCAGGCGGCGGAAAAATCAGCCGATCAACTCCGCGAATTGGCCGAGTCCAGTCACTATCAGGTGGCGCCGTTTATCAAAGCTTTCACAAACGCGAATCAGAATTGATCGAGCTACGGCTGCAGATCTTCGCGCGCCAGCAATTCAAACTTCTCCATCGCCGCATTAGCGATCAGGCTCACTGCCTGTTCGACGGGAATCCAGTCGCTGTTGAGTATCAAATCATAATGTTGCGGATCGTCGATTGACTTGTGCACCAGCTTCTTGACAAACTCGGCGCGTTCGTGATCGGATTTCTCGATTTCGCGGCGGGCGTCCGCTTCGCTCATCTTCTCCTGTTCCATCAGATTGCGCGTGCGTCCGGCCATCGTTCCCACAATTCGTACATGTAGCCCGCGATTGGACCCGATGATGAAGTTCGCGGCCCTTCCGACCACAACAATACCACCTAGCCGGGACACACTGAAGATAATTTCGAGCAAGTGACGGGCGTAGTCGTTGAGGTCGACCAATTTTCCGGTGATGACCGACTCGAACCACAGCTCCATCTGCGATCGAGTGTGATCATCCAATGATTCGACGATGCGGCGCTTGTAACCGCTGGTCTCGACGATGCGGTCAATGATATCCTTGTGGAGCAGCGTGTAATTAAAGCGGTAAGCAATCCGCTCCGCGATAGTGGTCCCTCGTGAACCGCGTTGGCGGGAAACGGTGATCAGCGGCTTCGGTAAGTGGAGCGAACGCGCCACGCCGTGGTGGGATTCCTCAAGGCTCTTCTGCAACTCCCAGCGTCGGATCTGCCGGTCGATGATGGTCTCAATGGAAGTCATAATCTACCTCCTTATTTCAATCTCAATATAGCAATCCCAGGCGTATCGTCAACTATTGTATCGACGATCGAAGCGGGCGAAATGAGCAATATTCGCCCGGCTAGAATTGCCGCCGGAAGGAGTCCGGGGAAGTATCATAATCGGCGTCAGTGAAATGAGTCGATTGATCTGCCTTCTGCTTGAGTCTCAATTCGTCCTTGCCCATTATGCGGGCAAAGAATGCCATCGGGGTAAGTACGATGTAGTAAATGATCGCGATCACGATGGGTGAGATGATCAATGACAGAACATACGTCACCGCCATCCAGATGACATAGGTCCAGCGACCAACGGACTGAACATAGCGGCAAATCACCGCCAGACCAATACCGGCGGTTACAATCGCCAGAGCGGGAATGAGCTTACCGGTAACCGCAAGGATGAGGGCGAAAACAATCGCTAATACCGCCAGCGTATTGGCAAAGTAACGGATCTCTCCGGATGACGGATGCCAGTTAAGTCTCGCCAGCATAGATTAGTCAACTCCGAACTGGGCGCGATATTCGGTTGCACCCGGAAACGGCGGTTGTTCAGACTTCGCCAGCACAAAATTCTCCAACACCAGCATATCCATGTCGGTGAACATGAAACAGCGGTAGGCTTCCTCGGGCGTATTGACAATCGGCTCGCCGCGAATATTGAAACTGGTATTTACAATGACTCCGCAGCCGGTGCGGTCCTTGAACGCCTTGATTATATCATAAAAGAAGCCATTGCGCTCCTTGGTGACGGTCTGCAGTCGCCCGCTGAAGTCCACGTGCGTCACAGCCGGTATCGAAGACTTTACCCACTTAAGACGATCGATGCCCAAAAGCGATTGGTCGGCTATCGATGGTGCCTTGCGGATTGATTCTTTGATTGGCTCAATCAACAGCATGTACGGGCTGGAAAACTCACCTTCAAAGTAGTTGCTGACATCGTCCTGCAATACCGCCGGAGCAAAGGGGCGGAACGATTCGCGGAATTTGATCTTGAGATTGAGCCGCGACTGGGTTTCGCTCGAGCGGGCATCGGCGAGGATACTGCGGGCACCCAAGGCGCGCGGACCGTATTCCATGCGTCCTTGCACCAGTCCTACGACAAGCTGTTGATCGAGTGCTTCGGCGATTCGGTTCGCGGCATCTTCGTAGCTAAGCTGCGAATATTTTGCGCCGATGCTGTCAAGATACACTCGAATTTCATCGCTTGAATAGGACGGTCCGAGAAGGCTCCCTTGCTGGCTGTCATTCGGATTCGGTGTACGGCCATTGTCCAAGTGTAAGTGCCAGGTCGCCAGCGCGGCGCCGAGTGCACCGCCGGCATCTCCGGCAGCTGGCTGAATCCAGATGTCTTCGAAAATTCCAGCGCGGCGAATCAGGCCATTCGCGACCGAATTAAGCGCTACGCCTCCGGCAAGGCAAAGATTGACTTCGCCGGTCAACTCGCGAACATGGCGGGCAAGCTTGAGCATGATCTGATTGGTGACTTCTTGAATCGAGGCTGCGATGTCGAGATACTTTTGTTCGAAAGGGACGCCGGGTTGTTTAGGCTCCATGCCGAATAGCGCATGGAACTTCTTCGAGGTCATCCGCAGGCCGCTGCAATAATTGAAATAGCTCATGTCCATCCAGAACGAGCCGTCGTCTTTGACATCAATCAGCTTTTCCAGAATTAGATCGGCGTATTTCGGCTCGCCGTAGGGCGCCAGTCCCATCAATTTGTATTCGCCGGAGTTGACGGTGAAGCCGAGGTAGTAAGTGAATGCCGAATAGAGCAGGCCAAGCGAATGCGGGAAACGAATTTCTCTGATGAATTCGATTTTGTTGCCAACGCCTTTGCCGATGGTGGTGGTGCTCCATTCGCCGACGCCGTCTATGGTCAATATTGCTGCGCGCTCGTACGGCGAGGGATAGAACGCCGAAGCCGCATGTGACAAGTGATGCTGCGAGAAGAGAATCTTGCCTTTGAAATCGCCGCCAAGTCCACGTTTGATTTCGCGCGGGATATGTAATTTGTGATGGAGCCACAAGGGTAAGGCTTTGGCAAACGATCTGATACCGCGCGGCGCATAGGCAAGATAGGTTTCCATCAGGCGCTCGAAGGTCAACAGCGGTTTGTCATAGTAGCAGACATAGTCGATATCCGCTGCCGTAATCTTGCCTTCGCGCAGGCAATAGGCGATAGCGCCTGCCGGAAAGCGGGCATCATGCTTAACGCGGCTGAAGCGTTCCTCGTGGGCAGCGGCGATGATGTTGCCGTCCTGGAGGAGACACGCGGCAGAGTCGTGATAGAAGGCGGAGATGCCAAGAATGTTCATCGGGGAAGTATACGCGTATTTTCGATATCAGGAAAGTACTCCTGATGGTACTATTGAAGTTCACAAAAAAAACGTCCCCGCTTTCGCAGGGACGCTTTTCGCTCAAATCCATGAGCAAAACACTTGCAGTTGTAATTACTTCTTCGGCGGGATGATCGCGTCCTTGCAAGCTTTGGCGACGCGGAATTTCACCACGGTCTTGGCCGGGATCTTGATGCTTTCGCCGGTCTGCGGATTGCGGCCCATGCGGGCTTTGCGGGCAGACTTCACCAGCTTACCGAAACCCGGAAGCGTGAACTCGCCGGCTTTCTTGGTTTCAGCAACGGCGGTGGCATGCAGGGTGTCAAAAAAACGACCCACTTCAACTTTGGTCATGCCGGTCTTGTCGGCGAGCGCTCCGATAAGCTGCGCTTTGGTCAACGGCTTGTTTGCCATTTCTTCCTCCCACGATAGGGGTTTAGTCAATATTGACAGGGTTCAAATCGACTCAATGTCGTTTCCGCCCTGTATTATCAGTGTTTGCGAGTGATTTGATAATCATTGCTTCAATAACCTGCAATATAAAACTTTTTAATTCTATATCTTTTTTTAGCGGTCAAAACGATGGTCACGCCCTTTTCGACCCTTAAAACTGCACCCCGAAATGGGGTAGCCGTTCTCGCCTTTGCCGGCGGCTACATTATGCGATTAAGGACTTCCCGCATGCCCGGCGAGATGAATCCCTGGCGCGTTATCGTCTGCGGCAAAATCCCCCACCAGGCATTTCCCTCAATGATTACAGGGCCATTCGCTGTTATTGCGATATCAAATCCAAGCGAGCGCAACTGCGGAAGACGTTGTTGCGCCTGGCGCACAAGCGCGATTGCCTCTTCGAAATAGGGCAGTTTGTTGTCCGCAATCTGCGCGCCGGTGTCGGGGTGACGGTCAATGTATTCCAGCTCTGCTGACGAGTATTTGACCAGCGGGCCAATTGTGCCGTTTTCATCGATTGCCGCCATCATTGCGCCTTTATCAACATTGTCGACCATCGTCTTGCCGCGGCCGAACTTGATGATGCGCCCGATGATCTCGACTTCGCCGGCATCATTGACAAAAGTCATGACGCGAATTGTATTGGTGCAATTGGGGTTGATTTCATCAAACGCCGGATGCTGTCTCACCCGTTCTTGCAGCAGCACACATTCGCGATGATGCGGGAGACCGGTATTAAAGCCGTCAAGCATCAACCGATGCAGGCCGGCAAAGTCGTATTCGTGATCGTCTCCGCTGATGAACTTATCGCCTCTCCGCGAAGTGATCACTGTGATCCCGGTCCCTTTGGCGCCGCCCGCGGGCTTAATAACGAACTCCTGCAGGTTGTTGCTATTGATCACGCGCTTGATATCATCTGCCGATCGAAACGACTCGCGTGACGGTGTATAGCCAAAGTCGGGGTCGAACAGGCCGTAGCTGCGCGGTGTCGGTATGCCGAACGTACCCATAAACTGCGAGAAAGCGAATTTCTGCAAAATCCCGCGCGACGGCAAAGGATTGAGCGTGCTGTTGAGAATGCAGGCCTGGTTGTAGCTCAAGAAGCGTTCTTTATCTGCCAGAGTCAATATAGGGTCGGAAAGGTGATTGTCGTTGAATTCGTATGGTTCAAGCTGGTTGAGTTTGAACAAGTGCCACGCCTCGGCAAATTGCTGTCCGTAGCTGACGCCATAGGTAGCGCGAGTAGGAGCAGCGTCCTTGAGTAAGTCATAACGGAACTTGAACGGTGTGAAGATGCTCATATCGGCAGCAAGATTGATTTAGCCGGCAGATTGCGCAACGGAATTTTCGGAATCGTTCCCCTTCTGGCATCTTGACACCCTGCGGACAACACCTATACTACTAATGCTATGCCGGCAAATCTCACTCCTCCTTATAAGAAAGCGGAACAACGTTACCGCGAAGCTACCGATGATCAAGAGCGCTTGATTTGTTTGCAGGAGATGCTCAAGGTAATCCCCAAACACAAGGGGACCGAGAAACTACAGGCAGAGATTAAGGCCAAGATTGCCAAGGTCAAAAAAGCTCCGGGGCAAAAGACCGGCGGAGCTTCCAAACAAAAGGCGCTGGACAATCTCCCGCGTGAAGGCGCCGCACAAATCCCGCTGGTCGGACCGCCAAATACCGGGAAATCGCAGTTCTTGGCGTCAGTCAGCAATGCTCATCCGTTAATCGCTGATTATCCGTTTACCACTCGCGAAACAGTCGCCGGGATGATGGTCTGGGAAAATGTGAAATTCCAGCTCATCGACCTGCCCCCGATAGCGGTCGAATCGTACGACGGCTGGATGACCTCGATCCTGTTTCGTGCCGATGCCGTATTTCTGTTCGCAGATTTGTCGTCGGACAGTCTCATCGATGATCTCAATGGCGCGCTTGCCCTGCTAAAAGAGCATCGCATCAGCCTCGCGGCTCCTCATCATGAAGTCGACGACGAGGACTATTCTCTGGATGAGGTCGTGAAGAAGACCTTTCTGCTTGCGACCAAATGTGATCTCGATGAGGACGATATCCGGTTAGGTTTCTTGCGTGACGAATTTGCGCCGCGATTCCCCATTTACCGGATCAATTCAATTTCAAAAGAAGGCATCGCACAACTTGAAAGCGACCTGTTCAAAACGCTCAACTTGCTGCGCGTCTATACCAAAACCCCGGGCCATGAAGCCGACCGCAACGATCCGGTAGTTCTCCATATCGGTGCGACTGTCGAAGACGCTGCCTACAGCATCCACAAGGACTTTGCCGAGCGACTGCAATTTGCCAAAATCTGGGGCGTCGGCAAACACGATGGCCAGCGCGTTCATAAGGAATTCATCCTCACCGACGGCGACGTGCTGGAATTCCATATTTAGCTTCCCGAAATCAGCTCTATTCGCGCTTAAGGGCCGATTTTGTGTCACAGGAGTGTCAAACTTGGGGTAAGTGAGTAATTCTTTTTGCGCGTCACATTCGTCGATTGTATCATCGTCCGAACGTAGCCACGTAAGGAGAATCAAGATGAAGCAACTTATCTTAATCATAGTATCTGTATTCGCATTTGCCGCATTTATCGACTTCGTATCCAATGAATCGGCAACGAACGAAGTCTCCGCTTCAGTGGGAGCCGATAGCTCCGCATGGAGCACCAAGGAACGCCATTTGGCGAATGTCAAACAATTGACCTTCGGCGCTGAAAACGCCGAGGCCTATTTTTCCTACGATGCCAAGCAGTTGATCTTTCAGTCGTCGGCCGCACCTTATGCTTGCGATCAGATTTATCTGATGAATTCTGACGGTTCCGGCCGCAAGTTGGTTTCAACGGGGCAGGGAAGGACGACCTGCTCGTTCATCCAACCGGACGGAAAACGGATTATCTACGCTTCAACTCATGAAGCCGATACTGCTTGTCCGCCGCCGCCGGACTATAGCATGGGTTATGTTTGGGCGCTGTATCCGGGATTTGAAGTGTACTCCGCGAATCCGGACGGAAGTGATTTGAAAAACATCAGCAATTCGCCGCGTTACGATGCTGAAGCCGTGTATTCGCCAGATGGCAAGAGAATTGTGTTTACGTCGTTGCGTTCCGGGGATTTGGAAATCTACACGATGAATCCTGATGGCACTGGACTCAAACAACTGACCGACGAAATGGGATACGACGGGGGACCGTTCTTCTCCTACGATGGCACAAAGATTATCTATCGCGCTTCACGACCCAAAGCGGCAAAGGACTCAACCGATTATACTACTCTGTTAGCCAAGGACATGATTCGCCCCTCTGAACTTGAAATCTGGATAATGAACGCCGATGGTTCGAACAAGCGGCAGATCACCAATCTCGGCAAAGCCAACTTTGCGCCGTACTTGCATCCCGACGGCAAACGGCTGGTCTTCTGCACCAATCATCAGGGCAACCCTCGCGAATTCGACATCTTCATGATCAATGTCGACGGTACCGGACTGGAGCAGATAACTTTCAATCCGTCGTTTGACGGCTTTCCGATGTGGTCGCACGACGGAAAGAGACTTGTGTTCTGCTCCAATCGTAACAATGCCAAAGAAGGCGAGACCAACGTCTTCATCGCCGACTGGATCGACTAAGCTTCTGGATTCCCGCGAGGGCAAAGCGAAAGTTTTGTCCTCGTAGCCGCCGCTAACTTCACATGGAATAGCCGCAAGTAATCATTGACGCTGACTGTCAAATTGCTGTAAATGGGGGATGATTTCGTGTCCCGTTGTCTGATTGGAGCGTATAAGACTCGTATGAAGAAGCTACTCATTATTACAGTCATCATCATTGCTGCAGCTGTCGGAGGTTACTTCCTGTTCTGGTCCGGCGGCGGCCAAGACACCGCTTTAGCCGTTCAGAGTAAGGTCGTGATGCCAACGCGCGGCGATCTACGGGTCGCGATCAATTCCACCGGCAAGGTGGAGCCGGTCAAAACAGTCGAGGTTAAGTCCAAGGCCTCCGGAGAGATCGTCCAACTGCAGTTCGAAGAAGGCGACTATGTTCGCCAAGGCGACCTCTTATGTAAAATTGACCCGGAATTAGTGAAATTTGACTACGACAAGGCCGTTGCCGATCTGGCAGTGGCAAAGGTCTCTTTACAGACCACCGAGCGCGAATTTGCACGCCAAAAAGAGATGTTCGATAAAAAGCTTGTCTCTGAAGCTGAAATGGAAAGCAAGCAATTGACACTCGAGCAGGCACGAGCATCACTTGTGCGTGCCGAAGCTAGTGTCTCAAATGCCAAAAAGAGCCTCGACGATACTGTTGTTCGGGCGCCGATCAGCGGACTGGTCATTCAGTGCAATGTTGAAGTCGGGAATATTATCGCTTCCGGAATCTCGAATGTTTCCGGTGGCACCGCGCTGATGCAGATTGCCCAGGTCGATTCGGTGTTCATTGTCGCCCAGGTTGATGAAACCGATATCGGCAAGGTCGAATTGGGTCAGCCGGTTGAGGTAGAAGCCGATGCCTATCCCGATCAGACCTTTAAAGGCGAAGTGTTGAAGATCGCGCCCATGGCTCAAGTTCAACAGAATGTGACAATTTTCGAGGTCACTACCAAAGTTGACAATACCGAACGCAAATTGAAGTCGGGAATGAATGCCAACATCGAAATCATCACTGCATTTGCCCAGAATGCGCTTCTAATTCCGAATGGTGCCGTCAAGGATCCCAAGAAAATGGGTATGGGTGGCGAAATGATGGGCGGCCCGCGCGGCGGCCAAGGCGGAGCCGGTGACCGAAACCCTGGTGGTGCAAATGGCAATGCGGCGCCAACTGCCGGAAATCCGGAAAAAGCCGCACGGTTTGGCGAAAAATTCCAGGACAAGGAGTATCCAGCCAAGGACGTGAAACTGGCGATGGTGATCGAAAACGGCCAAATGACGCCGCGCCGAATTGTCGTCGGTGCCAGTAATCTTGATTTTACCGAAGTGCTCGAGGGTTTATCGGAGGCCGACAGCGTCGACGCAACCCCGTTTTCGCAAATGATGAAAGATCGGGAAGAGTGGCGGCAGCGAATGGGACAGATGTCGGGTATGCCCGGAATGCGTACTCCCGGCGGAGGCGGACGGCGCTAAGTCTGCGATACTATGTAGAACAACTCGAAACGTGTGATCGGCGGACAGCCGTGTTCGCCGATTTTTTTTGTGACGTCAGCGGCTTTGGGAGATTTGGTCTTGAGAGATCGCCCTTGCCAACTCGTTGGCGATGAATTCGGCTCCCTTGGCATTGTAGTGGATAAAGTCTTTCTTGGGATCGTCCCAAAATTCCGGATGTTCACCGAACATCGCCGCCGCATCAACGACCGGAACATTCATCTCCGCGGCAGTGAATACACCAATCTGACAATACAGCATGTGATAGGCTTCCATCGGAGTGTCGACACCCGGCTCAATATCGGGTATCGGCGCAGTCAGAATGATCGGACGAATATTCTGATTGAGACAATAGTTGATCATTGAACGAAGATTATCGCGATAATCATCCAGCGAAACACGATATGTCGGAGACTGTCGATTGTAGGTGTATTCTCGCGCCTTCTCGGATTTGGATAAGAGCAGATATTTGGTGGCACGATAGACGTAGCTTTCGGAAGCGACGTTTTGAATATCAAGCACCCGCTGCGGCGGTGACTGCTGTTTTTTGTCTTCGATATCGAATCCCGCAGCCCAGTGATCGTTCCAACCGAAGCAAATGGTGACATAACTCGGTTTGAGGATTGGAATAAGCTCCTGCATGAAATTCCAACCCTGAAACGATGAGTAACCGGGTATGCCGCAGTTGTCGACATAGAATCCGCGTGAATTGTCACTTTGGCTCAGGATTCGTTCAAGCTGTTCAGGGTAAGTCTCGTTCTCGTTCAGTCGCCAGCCGAAAGTACAGGAATTGCCGAAGCAGGCAATGCGCAGATTATCTGCGGTAACAACGCCACCATCACCACGCAGACCAAGCGAGTTGGTGCGGTAAGATCCTTCAACGAGAAACTCCGTTCCTTCCCTGATGTCTGGACGCAAGCGCCAGAAGAGCGACGCGTCCTTTTTGAAATAATCAGGATACTCGAATGCGCGTACCAACAGGAAAAAGGGGTTATCCACGCGGGGATTAATGTCGAGAATTCTTAACCCAACTTCGAGGACTGCGAAAACACTGATGATTATTATCAGACTGAAAAGTATGTACTTGAAAAATCGCGACAAGATAAGCGATCCCCCTACAGCCGGCCAATGCCGCCGGGAATCAATGCTGTGATTACCGCGAGCACCACTCCGGCAACCAGCAAGTATTGGATTCTTCGTCCAATCAATTCTTCCGACGACTCACCCTTGAATATTTGCCTGCGGAGAACGAGGACCACGACCAGCCAGAAAAGTACGAGAACTGCGCTGACCGAATCGCTAAGACTACTTCCAAGCGGTGCGCCATTCCAGGCTTGACCGTTCGTCGCCAGACCGATCTTGGTACCGAGCAGCAGAACTCCGACAAGAAGAAGCAGAAGGCCGACGAGCGCCAGTCTCCCAGCCCGCACGAAAGCGCCCGAATCTTTTGGATAGGCCATCGAAGAAAGCATCGAGAGCACTAGAAGTAGGAATCCGGCAAACATCACGGCAATGCGCGCAATCAAGATTTTCTTTGGTGGGGTGCCCTCAAAGAGCACACTCAAGACCTCTCTGGGATTCGAAATGTTGCCTTCCGGAATAGTCGCCAGTACCGTATCCGCCATCGTCGTGTCTTTGGGGGCAACAAGTCGAATGTAGTACTCAAACTTCTTACCAGTCCCCTGGCTTAGCAAATCACGGCGGTAGACAAGGCCCTCTCCCGGCACTGTCAGCATTGGAGCGCGCCGGAACGCCGTATCCGCCGGGCTGTCGGCGGGGCGCAAGTAAACAAATAATGTGGAACTGTCGGGTAGCAGTCCGCCTTCAACTTTAACCTCAAGACGAGCCGGCGCTAGTTCTCCACGAGTCACAGACGCCGCAGTGTGAGTCATGGTCAATCCTTCGTAAGCAGTGCTGTATTCAGTGGTCGGGATGTCACGCTTTGAAAGGGACAGGGATACAAATAGGACTGCGAGGGTAATTCCAATCGCTATTATGATATCGCCAAATCTCATGGTCGCGTCCTGCCGGTTGCCTTAGAATAATGAGTATATGAACGGTGCGAACGCGCTGCTCTCGGTCAACACAATGAACACCGAGAGGAGCAGAACCAGAATCAGAAACGGCAATAGCCAATAGCGTTTGCGGTGGCGTACAAAACGAAAGAATTCCGCTACCAGCGACACATTATCGTCGAGACTTTCCTTCAAGCTCATGGGATAATGATAGCGATGCGCAAGCGCATCGGATACAAAAATCTCTCAATGTCCTGCCGCAAGTTCAGTCTAGCGTCACTTTCTTGAATTGCATCGCCAACCGGAGTTTGATATCATTCGTTCTTATCGTATTGAAAGTCATTGACGGCAGTAGGGGAAAGCCGTGTGAGTAGTCGGGAAATTGAGAAAGGACTTATATGGATAACAAGCCACTGGTCGCGATTTTGATGGGGAGCGATTCGGATCTACCGATCATGAAAGGCGCAGCAGAAGCGCTGGATAAATTCAATGTTGGTTACGAAATGCGCGTTCTTTCTGCTCATCGGACACCGGTTGAAGCCGCCCAATATGCCCAAGATGCCCGTAAGCGCGGTATTCGCGTTATTATTGCCGGCGCCGGAGCTGCCGCCCATCTGGCCGGAGCCATGGCCGCGCAAAGTGTCCTGCCAGTGATCGGAGTACCGATCTCAACACCGCCGCTCAACGGGATGGATTCGCTTCTGGCGACTGTCCAGATGCCCAAAGGTATTCCCGTGGCGACTGTGGCAATCAGCAATGCCTTCAACGCCGGTCTCCTCGCGGTCCAAATTATTGGCGCCGGAGTCCCTGATTTGAGCGAAAAGCTGCTGGACAAGGTAGCAGCTTACAAGCAGGAACTTAGGGAAGCGGCATTGGCCAAAAAGATATGATGGCCACCCTGGCTTGCCTTCCAGTTGTGCAAGAGAGTTGCCGCTAAAGCCTCGTGGAAAAGGTTACGCCAAGCGCGTCCTCGCTGACCATTGGGCCGACCCGAAAACTCGACTTTTTCGGGCCGGAGTCGCCAGTTACCAATATTGCGACGTAGTTTCCAAGCAAGCACCCGGCCAAGATATCGCTCACAAAATGCTTGTTCTCTTGCAGTCGCGAAAGTGCCACGTAGGCTGCTAGGGCTTGAGCGGTGAAACCGGCCTTCTTGCCGCAATTGTGCCAGATCACTCCGGCTGTGGCAAATGCAACGGTCGTGTGACCGGATGGAAACGAATAAGGGGCGCCGTCGGGACGTGTCCGCGCTGTAGCCAATTTTAGACTGGTACTCAAAACGCTCGATATGAACTGTGCGCTGAACAATTCGGAACCCAGTCTCGACCAACCTTCCTTGTTTAGCAGTTTTCCTGACGAATAGAGAGAAATCGATGACAGGGCGTGGATGCTTCCGCTTCCCATCCACTCTCCCAACTCAAAGAAGTGATCGACCTCCTTATTTTCCAGCCAAGGCCTATAGAGCTTATTCGTTTCGTCGTCAGCAATCGCCGGGGTCATTCCCATGAGCAGCAAGATCCCGACCGTAGACGGTGTCGTTGCGACGCGGACAGTGTTGTTGACCAAGTCAACCGGTAGATTCGCAGAGAAAATTCGTTCATTATCTTGAGCGAATAACGACAAGGGTGAGTAAGTGGTTAGAATCGAAATGATGATAGAGATCGCAAACAACGTAGGACCGTCTTTGAAGTGCATATTGGACTTTCGCCGCTTTCAGAGATTTCTGTGCCTTGGGATGAGACTTGTGTTTCTCTGTATACTCATTGGCCTCAATTTAGTTCGCTGATTTCTAATCATTGTGAAACAGTTTTAACCGCGTATTTTCCGCGCTGTCATTGACGATCAATCGTCTTCGCTCAAATGGAACTCACGTTAACTGTCGAGGTTTAAGAGACAGATGGACAAATATGTTATTGAAGGAGGCAAGCCGCTAAACGGACGAATCCAAACGATGCGCTCGAAAAACGCGACCTTGCCGATACTTGCCGCAGCACTTCTGCCAAAATCCGGAACGACAACAATCAATCACGTCCCGGAACTACGCGACATCGATATCATGTTGCGCGTTCTGCGCGAACTTGGTGCCGAAGTGACTTGGGACCGCGCCGCCAAATCAGTCAAGATCAACGCCGCCAACCTAAACAAGGTGGAGGCGCCATACGACCTGGTCAGCAAGATGCGCGCTTCATTTCTTGTTCTCGGCTCGCTGATTTCCCGTCTTGGCCATGCCCGCGTTTCGCTTCCCGGTGGTTGTTCTCTCGGGCAGCGCCCAGTCAATCTTCATCTCAAGGGCTTTGCCCAACTTGGTGTGGCGATTAGCGAAGAAGCGGGCTATGTCATTGCCAGTGGGTCGGTTAAGGGCGGAGAGGTCTATTTTGACCGTCCTTCGCATACCGGTACAGAGAATATTATGATTGGGGCGGCAATTTCTAAGGGTGTCACCCGTATTATCAATGCGGCCTGCGATCCGGAGGTCATTGACGTCGCGAATTTCCTCAATAAGATGGGTGCGAACGTCAAGGGTGCCGGAACCACGGTCATTACCATTCACGGTGTCGATTCTCTCCAACCGACAATTTACGAGCCGATGGCCGATCGACTCGAATCAGGCACTTTTCTCTGCATGGCAGCCGGAACCGGCGGCGAGCTGACAGTCAATGACGCCATCGCCGAAGACCTGGAAATGGTGCTGCTAAAGCTGCGCGAAATGGGATGTGAACTGGAGGTTAGCGGCCGCGCCGTCACTATTCGCTCCGACGGAAGGCTACGTGCCACCGATTTCGTGACGTTTCCTTATCCGGGCTTCCCGACCGATTTACAGGCCTGTTTCGTCGCCTTGAGCACACAAGCTGCGGGAATTTCACATATGCGCGAAACTGTATTTGACGACCGATTTAGTCACTGTATGGAGTTGATGCGCCTCGGTGCGAAAATTACGATTCACGGCGATGTCGCAACAATTGAAGGTATTCCGCGATTAAACGGAGCCACAGTTATGGCGTCTGATATACGAGCGGGCGCCGGTCTGGTGACCGCCTGTCTTATCGCTGAAGGGACCAGCGAAGTCAGACGAATATATCATATAGAACGAGGATATGATGCTCTGCACGATCGCCTTCGGTTGGTCGGGGCGCAAATCCAAAAAGTCCCCGAATAAGATACCGGCCGGACTGAAGAAAGGTGATAGCGACTATGATAAAACGCCTCTTGCCGCTTGCGGCGGCGATCTTACTGTTCAGCGCTCCGTTGCTGGCCCAGGAAGAATATTTTGGCAAGAATAAGGTCCAGTATAAGAACTTCACCTGGAGCTACATTCAGTCGCCGAATTTTGATATCTACTTTTATGAAGACCAATACGATGTGGCCAAATTCGCCATCACCGAACTTGAGTCCGCCTATGTGATGATATCGGTGGAACTGGATTATCGCCTCAAAGGGCGCATCCCGGTATTCATCTACAACTCGCCCAATGAATTCCAGCAGACCAACGTCATTCCGGACATTCTGCCGGAAGGCGTCGGCGGCTTCACCGAGTCATTCAAGAACCGCGTGGTAGTTCCTTACAACGGCTCATACGAAGACCTGCGCCACGTGCTGCATCACGAGTTGACTCACGCCGTGATCTTTGACCTGATTTACGGTAACGTGTTCGGATCGCTTTTGTCGCGGCAATATCTGTTCCGCTTGCCGTTGTGGTATTCGGAAGGCTATGCCGAATATTCCTCGCGATATGGCTGGGATTACTTTGCCGACATGATCATGCGCGATGCCACTATCCACGACTATGTGGCGCCGGTTGACTATCTAGGCGGATATCTAGCTTACAAGCAGGGACAAGCTGCGTTGAAGTTTCTCGCCGAAACCTACGGTGAAGAAAAGATTCCTGACATCATCAACAAGGGCCGCCGCACCTTAAGCTTGTCTAAGGCGATGAAATCATCGATTGGTCTGACGACCACAGAATTCGATGAAAAATTCCAGATGTACCTCAAGAAGGTCTACTGGCCGGAAATCGCCGTGCGCGACGAGCCAGCCCGGGTTGGCAAGAAGCTCACCGATCATGAAAAGGACGGTTCATATTTTAACGAGAAGCCGGTGTACTCGCCCGATGGCGAGATGATCGCCTTCTATTCCGACCGCTCCGATTTTACCCAGATATATCTAATGAGCGCTGTTGACGGCAAGATTCTCAAGAATCTGGTCAAAGGTGAGCGTTCGGGCGATCTGGAGTCGCTTCACTCGTTTGTGTCAGGCCTCTCCTGGTCATGGGATGGCAAATTCATCGCCTTTGCCGCCAAATCCGGCGGCAAGGACGCTCTCATGATTTACAATGTCGAGAAGCGCAAAATCGTTGATCGCATAAAGCCCGGCTTCGGCGCCATCATGGGACCTTGCTGGACGCCTGATGGTCGACTGATATTCACTGGAGTGACCGGGGGCAAGTCTGACCTTTATATAGCAGACTTGAAAGAGAAGCGCCCGCGCAAATTGACAGACGACACTTACGACGACAAAGACGCAGTTATCACTGCTGACGGTAAGAAACTCGCGTTCGCCTCCAATCGACCCTTGCATCCGGTGGAGTCCAGCCGCTACAAATATGGCAACTACAACATCTTTATCATGGACATCGCCTCCGGCGCAATTGTTGACACAGTAACTCGCGAAGACGGTATTTGCCGCTATCCGACATGGTCGCCGGACGGCCAGAAGATCTGTTACGTTTCAAATCTGAACGGCATCGACAACCTGTACGTCAAGGACTTCACCAATGGCAGCCCGGCCTTCCCGATCACCAATGTGCTCACTGGAATCAGCTCGCCTTCCTGGTCGCCCAAAGGTGATCAGATTGTATTTCAAGCATTCTACAAGGCTGGATACGACCTGTATCTAATGAAAGATATTAAGCCAGTGACTGAAAATGGCGCGCCGCTGATGGCAACCAAGTTCGTCAAAGGTGAATTGAAAGCGGAATATGCCGCGGCTGAAGTGGGCGAAGGGGACAGCACAGCGACCGGAGATTCCACGGCCACCGAGGAACCTCCACTGGAACCGGATAATACGGACTTCGTCTTTACGCCGCCTGTCCGCGACACCAAGGTCGCATTGGCTCAAGGCGACAGCGCCGAGGTACCGGAAACCCGTGAAGATGACGGGCGCGACACAATCTACGCGGTCGGAGCCGATGGCGAATTTCCCGTCAAGAAATACAAAGCAAAATTCTCGCCCGACTTTGTGACCGGAGGTTTGTCCTACGACACATTCTACGGAGTGCGCGGCCAATCATTCATTCTGATCACCGACTTCCTCGGCAACCATCAGTTTATTATCGGTACTGACGTTGTCAATTCGATTAATCAGTCGAATGTGCAGCTCTACTACATCAACAGCACACATCGAACTGACTTTGGAGTCGGCCTGTTCCACAACAAAAACTATTTCGAAGATAACCGCGATCGGCTGTTCTCGGACCGAACCTACGGTCTGATGGCCTCGGTCTCCCATCCCTTTAGCCTGTTCCGTCGCGTACAGCTTGACCTGTCGCACCTCTACATCGATCGCACCTACTATGATCCGCGATTCGACACCGAGCTTGACCAGTGGGTGTATGATGACCAGAACGAAGCTGCTACGACAGCTGATATCTCCTTCGTTCATGACAACATCCTGTGGGGAATGACCGGTCCAATGAACGGCAGCCGTTGGAAACTGAATTTCGAACGTTCAGTTCCGCTCTCGAGTGATTCCAAAGACTACTGGGCGGTGGAGTTTGACTACCGCAAGTATTGGCACCTCGGTGGGCAATACTCATTCGCGTTCCGTATGGCCGGCGGCTCGACGTTCGGCTCGGACAAGAAGACTTATTATCTGGGTGGAAACACGAACAACATCGGTTCGACAAGCGTCGGAGATGATGTATATTCGGTTAACGGATTCTACTTCTCCAAGATCATCACGCCGTTGCGCGGCTACGACTATTTCGAATTCCAGGGATCAAAATACGGAGTCATGAACTTCGAATTTCGTTATCCGTTCGTCGATTACCTGGCACTGCGCTTCCCGTTGCCGCTGGTATTGGCAAGACTCTCAGGGGCGGCGTTCATCGATGTCGGCGCGGCGTGGAATCGCAACGAAGAATTCAAACTGGGTTCATCGCAATACGCCGACAAGCTGCTTGGTCTCAAGACCGGCTTTGGTACCGGCGCTCGAGTGAATCTGGGAATATTCCTCCTGCGCTATGATGTTGCCTGGAACTGGGACTTCCTCGTTACCAGTAAACCGCACCATTATTTTAGCTTCGGAGCCGAATTCTAATCGGCCCACCTATTCGAAGAACAGAAACATCGAAGGACCGGCCATATAGCCGGTCCTTTACTTTTTGGTGTTAATTAATTCTTATCGAGTGGTTCAGATAGGTGAATGACCGAGTCGGCGGGTTGTATCTGCTTGCGAAACAACTTGTCGCGGGACCACTGTAGCGTTCAGCAGTGAGGATCTTGCCGTCTGCGTCTTTGACGGAGCCTGCCAGCATCAGGCGATTGCCGCTCTTGTCTGAAAAAGTGTTGTCGGCGCATTTCTCCCACAGGAACTTCAATTCGGTCTTTGTGCCCTGATATTCCTTGCGTTCGGTGGAGTAAAGATATAGCCTCGCAATCTCTCCTGGGCCGACTAGCGAGGACGAATCTGGATGCTTGTTGCCTACATCCTGATTGTCAGCGATGGCAAGCAGGCGAATATATGCCGCAGTGCTTTTTTCGTCCTTCGGGTCCAAAAGGGCCGAGCGAAATGTGAAGTACTCCCATTGTCCGGAGGTATGCTTGCCAAGAACTGCCGAGTCCAACACCAATGCTCCGTAATCAAACTCAATCAAGAGATTAAAACCACCAATGACATTGGTTGAATCGGTAAGGTAAATTGACACCTGGAATGCAGCGCCGGGTGCCACGACAGAATCACCGCGCAATTCGACCGCGCCAAACTGCACTTGTTTGTCCTCAGAATAAGCGTAATGACTGGAGAAAAGATATGTGGCGAGAATCACAAACAGTGTTCTGAATATCATATTCGTTATACGTTCCGACCCATCAGACAGCGAGATATTCTTGCTTGTGTAGGACAATTCCGGGAGGTTACTTGTCGCCATGAAAAAGTACCTGCCTTTCATCGCTGCGTCTATTGCACTGGTGGTGTATTTCCTGACAACTTGCCGCGCGATATGGATCGGCGACTCGGGCGAGTTTGCACTCGCTTTGCGAACTTTCGGTATTGCCCACCCGCCCGGTTATCCGCTTTTCACAATCCAGGGAACGCTGTTCGTGCAGGCGCTCTCATTCCTGCGTCCAGCTTTTGCCGGCGGAATTTACAGCATCACTGTTGCGGCCGCAGCGGTAGGTGTAATCTTCATGATCATGCAACGCCGACTGGACGATGTCACTTCCTTTGGATTGGCGCTGTGCTGGGCTTTTGCCGCTATCTTTTGGGCCGAAACCAACGGCGTCGAGATTTATACGCTCAATGTCCTCCTGATCGCAGTGACCTACTTTGCACTTGAGAGCGAATCAGCCTATAAGTGGCCGTTGACCATCTATCTCTTTGGCCTTTGCCTCTGCAATCATCCATCATCGCTGGCACTCGCGCCGGCGATTATCTATCGATTCTTCTCGGAGGGTGAATATCGCCGCGTCTCACGATTTCCACTTTATGCCGGCCTTCTCGCGGTTGCCGCAACAATGTACCTGTATCTGTGGGTGCGCTCGATTCATGACCCCATCTCCGATTGGGGCAATCCAGAAGGGCTAAGTGCACTTTGGCAGCACATGTCGCTTAAGCAATATTCAGGCTGGGTCCACAATTCATGGGACAATCTGCTGTTCGCCGGTCAACTATACGTTCGGTCGGTATTGGAATGCTGGTCCTGGCCCGGACTGTTCTTAATTGTGACCGGCACAGCTCTTGGATTCAAACTCTATTTCGCCCGAACGATCAACTCGCTTATGATGCTTGCCACCGCATTGTTTATGGCGTCGTTTCACCAAGCGGTCAATCACGAACCATTCTTCCTGCCGCCGCTGTTTGCGTCGCTTCTGCTCATCAGCATCAACATTCAAGCCCTACGCCACAAAGCAAGTCTTCGATCTGTGGCCTCGTGGGCAGTAGTTGCCGCAGCCGCAGTGCTTCTTGTCCTGAATTACCGGGCGAACGATAAGTCCGACTATACTCTTTATGACGACTACTCTCATCAGTTGCTGGATTCGGCCTTGCCGAACAGCACCCTCTTTCTTGCCGGAGACATCAATACTTTCGGTGCCACATACTTGCGCTATGCTGAAAACTATCGTCCCGACTTGAAGATTTATGACCGCTCGATTCGCAAGCGCGCCATGTCCGAACGGGCATCTGAATTGGCGGGCATTGCCGTTACCGACCTGTTCGAATCGAGGACAGCTATCCTGAAGCGAGAACAGGGGAGACTATACTTGGCAAAGAGCCACTACCAAAACGAGCCGGACTGGTGGGCAGGACTGGACTCGTTATTCAGTTTCGGAATGCTCTATGATACGCGACCGACCGACCAGCCGGCGAAGGCAGTACCGGAGTATCCTGCATCGTATGATCCCGGCGACCTGATGTCGCGGGAGTTACTCGTGAATTTGGATCTGATTCGGGGTGAGGAATTGTTGCTGCCCGGAGTCAGTGATACAGCAGCAGCGCTGACGCAATTCCGACTGGCGCTGGGTCGTTATGACGTTGAAACTCGCGGTGTACTGTTAAACCAGCTGGGAATCTACTTTCGCAAAGCGGGTGCACGCGATCTGGCTTTGGAAACGTATAACCGTGCTCTCGAGAAACCGATATTGTCTTCCAGCCAACGAGAAGAGATCCGGTTTAATATATCCAATATCTACAAGGATCGCGGCAATATCGCAGTGGAACAAAACGACTTTGCGGGAGCAGTTAAAGACTTCGAGCTCGCCTTGGAGTACGATCAAAAAAATGCGCGCCTGCTCTTGAACATCGGCTTGATTTACGCTCAACAACTGAAGGACAACAACAACGCCCGTCGCTACCTCACGCGCTATCTGGAACTCGAGCCGGGAGACTCCCGCGTCGTGCAACTGCTCGGAACACTACGCTGATCAATTACCACTTCGACATCATTGCGAACGACACGCCGACACCGAGATAAACCTGGAAATATTGCGGATGAATCTTCTCGGATTGTCCACCCAGTTGTTGTGGTACCGAGAAGCTCTTTAAGTAACGCACACCGCCGTCGAGAGCTATTCCGTTGCTGAAATTCAGATCACAGCCCAGTGTAATATCGCTGCCGACCGATACCTCGGTGTCTTCGAACAGTTCGTTGCGAATCTCATTTTCATTGTTGTCGTCTTTGATCACCGCGTCGGTACGGATGTTATAAATCGACATCGAGAGGTTGATCCCGGCATGGGGGCGGATGAAGCCGTTGCCGTGGCCGCCGATTTGACCGCCGAGAAACGCGCGAAAGATGTTTTGGTCGGTTTGCTGTTCGATATCATCGCCAAAATACGGATCATAGAAGACGATCGTCTTGTTCATAAGATTGGTAATTTCCAGCCCGCCGACAAAGGCGAAAACATTGTGGACTTGCGGCAATGGTGCGACGAAGTGGATTCCACCACCCCAGCCAGCCTTGCTATAATTCTCGGCGTCGTCGCCGTCAGGGACCTGGCGCAGCCCGTAGATTCCGAGTTTGCCTCCAGCGTAGATTGACGGTGTACTGATGAGCACCGTCAGGAAAAGCAGCGCTACAATTCGGTGTAATCTGGACATAAACTTAACCCACTTACATCTGGCGTGAATTGTTTTGAACCTCTGTTCTATCGTACTTTCGAACTCTGCGGCGACAACAGAAACAGAAACGATAGTGCCGCCATTTTTGGATTGACGTTGCGACGAAGCTCTTGCTTGATTTCCTCGATGCGGTCGGACAGCGCCTCAATTCTATCGATGCTGCCGATTTGATCGAGCAGTACCGCATACCGTTCATGATAATCATAGTTGATCAATCGCGACGCAACGCCTGCCTCGTCCTTATTGACTCCGCCGGGACCACAGATCAACAGGTCCCGCAGTATACTCTGCCAGTGCCGCAACAGGGCTTCCACTTTCTCCCGAGTTGCCAGCCAAGCGCTCTCCCCTGCACGCAAGTGAATCTCTGGCTGTGGATGCGACAAGGCTAAGCTCATCATCTCGAACGCCGCCTGGCGCATCTGCATGAAATCGCCCTGGATGATGGTGTCAATATCAAAAAGCTGGCCGCGTGCAAACCGCACCATGGCGGACAACTGATCGTCGCGGAGCGAGTAGGTCTGCTGCATGTACTGTGAAACGAATTCATCCGTTAACGAAGGAACATTGACTCTTTGTAGCCGCGAAATAATGGTCGACAGGAGGAATCTCGGTTCAGGGGTGATCACTAACAGATAGCATTTGTCGGGCGGCTCTTCGAGCAATTTTAGCAATGAGTCCATCGTGCCAGGAAGCATCCGCTCGGCCTCATAAATTACTCCGACCTTGTAAGGCGATAGTGTTGCGCGCCGGGAAAGTTTTACCTGAAATTGGCGGATCGCATCTATCGGTATGAAATGCTTGGCATCCGCCGCCGATGGAGCAAAGGGATTTTCCTGTTTCCCCTTGAAGTAAGGAAAAATCCAATTTCCCCATTCGGCTTCATTAGCCGGCAATGGGAAAAGGAATTGAATATCCGGATTAGCGCACTGTTCAATTTGCCTGCAGGAATCACACTCGCCGCATCCATGTTGTTGGCGGGGTTGCAGACAGGTTATTCGCTTGGCCAATTCGAAAGCCATGCTCCACTTGCCGACTCCACGAGGACCAGTCAGCAACAATGAAGCGGGAAGATTCCCTTCGGCAAATCGGCCAGCCAACTGGTTGTAAGTCTTTTCTTGCGGATTCATATATGGTCTATTTGCGGCCTCTATTTTCGAAGCCAGTCCGCGGGGTTCATTGGTGTTTTGCCGTCACGTACTTCAAAATGAACGCGATCTCCCGCCGTTACTGCAAAGGGTTCTCCGCGGATTACCTGGTCGCCCTCTTTCACAGATAATTCGCCAAGGTTGCCATACAGCGAGTAGATCGAACCACCATGATCAACGACAACGAACCGCTCAAGCCCGCGTGCCCAGCCAATATATATGACTTGCCCGGTAAGCGCAGCAACGACTTTCTGACCGCGACGGGTTGCAATACTTATGCCGTTGCTCTTGCTTGACAGACCTGTGCGTTTGTCCCTCTTGGTCCCGAATGTTTCCACAACTGTGCCGCCTGCCGGCCAGAAAAACTTGCCCTTCATATTCTGCGACATTTCCCGCTCGCGCTCCCACAGATAGTCGGAGGTCGAGCGCGCCTGTTTCTCAATTTCAGCAAAGACATCGCCAATGGTCGTGGCACTACCTTCGATCTTGCTGATCTCCACCGATAACTCATGACTTTCGCTCTTCAGTCCGGCCAGAATGCGCTCGCGCTGAAGGAGCGATTCCCGCGCCCGCTGTTCTTCAACAATCTGGGCATCGCTTAAGCGCTTCAGTTTGAGCTGACGCGATTTCAGGCTTTCCAGGAGCCGCTCTTTTCCGGTAATCGAAGAACTCAACGTAGTCAAGTTCAGATTGTCCCGTTCCACCAGCTTACGGTAGTTAAACCTCATCGAGGACTTTCCGATGAAATCAGCCTCGCTGAACGGGACGTAAACGTCGTTCAGATCGCGAATGATGTAGAGCTTGCGCAGCCGGCGTGACAACATTAGTTTCTCTGTCGCGGTCATTTCCCGCAAGCTGGCAATAGTGTCGGAGGTCGCGAGGATTGCCGTCTCCGTTTCATTTGCCTGACTACGCAACTGCCGCAGCAGCTGACTGGACAACTCCAGTTCCCGGTCGACAACCTCCAGTTGTTTGTAGAGATCCGCCTGCGAGCTCAAGATTCGTTCGGCCTCCTGCCGGGCACGCTCCAATTGGCTGCGGGTCTGTTCAAGCTTTTCCTGTTCTGATGATTGAGCAAGAATGGCGCTGCCTGCGTGGAGAAGCAAAACGAAAGCAACAATTAGGCACAATCGCGTGATCATAGCTCCGGTCCAACGGCAAGGGTAGCGCTCAACAATGCCACTAATCCGCCAAAGCCCAGAACTGCCAGCATATTCGTAACGGTGACGAAGGAGATTTCTATTGACCACCCGGTTGCCAGCGTAAAACATCCGTAGAGCGCCAGCAGTGAAAGTGCCGCACCGGCAACGCCCAAAGCTGTTTTTCGGATAATAAACGGCAGCGCCATCACGCGCCATCCGGCGCCAAGGCGACGCAGGATCGTGTAGTACTCGCTGCGTCCCAGTATAACCCGCTTCATGAACCAGAACATCAGTATCAGCGCGCATCCCGTCGTAATAATTCGCACTGCGGTTAGAATCTTGGTGGCCGAGGCAAAAGTCTTCTCGTGCGCTTCCAGCCAATCCACGCCGTAGTTGACATCTTCAATAAACGGAAACTTCTTCGTGCTCAAATTGACTTTTTCGAAGTGAGCGAGAGTCGAGTACTGCGGGACGAAGGCAACTTCAACAACCGATGGAAAAGGATTAGGTGCGTCGTCCGGCAGCAAAGTAGCTCCCAGCGCCAGCTGCATATCCTTAAAGACTTCGCCGCGATCGCGATAGTTGAAATTGCTGAAGCCCTCCATCTTTTTCACCTGCTCAATCAACAGCTGCACCTGGTCCGGCGTCGCTTGCTCGCGCAGATAAATCTCGAACTTGAGACGAGAACGGAGCGACTGTTCATAATCGTGCAGATTCTGCTCGACCAGTAGCGTCAACCCGAATGGCAGGATGATCAGGCTCAATAATAGCAGCGCCGTAATTACGGAAACGCCTTTGCCTCCTGTTTCAGAGTTTGGCATGGATCTCGCTTCCGATCGAATTCTCTGTTGACGCAGTCGGTGTTGTAAATGCGCCGTCAACTATGGCTAGAACGGCACCGCCATGAGAGGCATACTTCTGAAGAATCTGCGTCGTTACTTGCCGGTCGAAATCGTCACTTCGCAACTCGGCAATGACAAGCCTGGGCGACTTGATCAATGCCTGCGCGAGAGCGGCAAGTCGCACTTGAGTGGGCGTTAGAGTGTACATTGGCTGATGCGTTTGGAGTAACAGCTCATTTTCGATCAGGGCCTTTCGCACTCTGCTGCCGATCTGACTCCCCGTCATACCCGAAATGCGCAGCGGGAAAGTCAGGAAATCGCCAAGGGTAATTCCTTCAAGTACGAAGTCCTGATGCGGGAGTATGCCAGTCTGCTGCAATAATTGACGTCGTCGTCGCGAAGACATCTTCTGCAGGGGGTAGCCCAAAAGTGTCCCCGAACCAAAAACGAGTTTTTCTTCACCTGTGATCAACGGAATCAAAAAGGCAGCATCGGAACCCGGTGTCGCCGGTAGAATTTGGAATTCGCCGGACCGCAGTATTAAAGACAGCCCGGCCGTAGTATCGAATCGTGTTCTGCGCCAGGAAGACTTCTCTAATTGCAGTACTGTGTCAATCGTCATGATTGATGAATTAGCATGATTACAGCCGATTCGACAATCAGTTTTTGCTTGACTCTAACGACGCTTATTCGATTAGTAAAAACGGGCTATTTGAATTGGAGTGACAAATGAAGAGATTAGCCGGAACTATCCTGGCGCTGGTTTTGATATCACTGACCGGTTGTTCGTCCGGTGTTGACGATCCTTTGCAGTTTGAATCATATACGATTGTTGCGGGGGAGGAAGTCACCGGAATCGACTTCGTTAGCAACTCGGACGGCTGTGCAATAACGGCATCGGGCAAGATCTACCGAACCAACGACGGCGGAAAGTCGTTCCTCCCGGTCGGCGGCAGGGACGGTAGTCGACTGGCCGACATTTACTTCCTCGACGACGAAATCGGATTTGTCTGTGGTGAAAAGGGTACGTTGTTGCGTACCGGCGACGGCGGCGCCAGCTGGTCCGCCGTAGGCGCTGACTCCGGTTGGGACTTGGCAAGTATCGGATTCCCCAAAGATGAATTGGGGATTATTGTCGGAAATTTCAATACCGGAGAGTTCTCGGGCATGGGCGTTATTGGCACTACCTCTGACGAAGGCGTAACCTGGAGCTTCACCAAGACCGAACACAAGGGACTGTATTATGTCGATGTCGTTCCCACCGATCATGTCTGGATTCTGGGTAAGGAGTCTCTGGTTTACACTACCGACGGCGGACAAACATGGGACAAGATCGCCAGCCGGATCACCGGCGCCAATGCGCTATTGTTCATTGATGTTCAACACGGCTGGGAGATTGGCGACAACGGACTGCTGCGATATTCCACCGATGGTGGTTGGTCGTGGCAGAACAAACTGAAGATGACCGACGAACCGCTCACTTGTCTGGCAGTCCCGGAACCAGACCGCGTCTATATCGCCGGCAACAGCTTCCTCGCCGTCTCTGCCAATCATGGTAGAAACTGGGTGATGGACTCCGTCAGCCACAAGTTCCGATTCGTCGATATCGATGCCGTCGGGCACGACGTCTTCGCCGCCGGTAGTGGTGGAGAGCTGATAAAACTTAAGTTCTGACCAAGCATCACTCCAATCAAGTGATGCCGATTAGTTCGACTTCGAAGATCAAAGTCGCATCCGGAGGAATCACGTTCCCGGCGCCTTGACTCCCGTAACCTAACTTTGATGGGATGATCAACTTCCTTGTTCCGCCGACCTTCATTGTGGCGACTCCCTCGTCCCAACCCTTGATGACCCGCCCTTTGCCGATCATAAACTCGAATGTCTTGCCGCGATCCTTCGAACTGTCGAATTTCTCACCGTCTTCCAGCCAGCCGGTATAGTGCACCTCGACCAACTGCCCGGTTTTTGGCGTAGCGCCGGTGCCTTCTTTGATTTCAACGTACTTCAGCCCGCTGGGCAGTGTGATTGCGCCTTCAGTATTCATGATCTTCTTCTTCTTTCCAAACATGTTTAGTGATCCTGTGTCAAGTCCTGCAAAAAGAACCCGGCTGGCCTGTCTTAACGCCAGCCGGGCTGATGCCTACATTTCACAACTGGGAGAACCCGCAGCTACTTAACGCCAAGAAGTTCGATCTCAAAAACAAGCGTCGCCTTCGGAGGAACTCCTGACCGACCTTTATCACCGTAGGCGAGATCGGGAGGGATAATCAGCTTGCGTAACCCGCCGATCTTCATCATCGGGACTCCCTCATTCAAACCCTTGATAATGTTTGGCGAACCGATGGTAAAATCCAGCGGTATATTTCGATCGCGCGAGCTGTCGACTTTCTGGCCGTTTAGAAGCGTGCCGACATAATGCACGGATACCGTTTGCCCAACCTTGGGGCTGCCGCCGGTACCGGGTCTGATATCAATGTACTTGAGTCCGCTTGTTGTGACGACCGTATCGCCAACCATATGGAGGGTCGGCTTTCCCTTCGGAGCAACTTGAGCCGGTTCGGCCTTGAGAATCTTCGGTTCAGTTGAACCTTTGGTGTCAGCTTTTTCTTCAGCAATTGCCGCCACAGATAACGTCAAAGCGAGTACTGTCGCAAATGCCGGAATGCCCTTGATAAAAAATCTCATGAATTCTCCTCCGATAATCTAAAGGAACATTGTCATTATTGCTGAGAGTTTATACAAATGTGATACGGAAATCAATCCAAGAAAGGGGAAGACCCTAACCAGTCATTACGGTGTTCCAGGTGAGCCGGAATTCTTGATTAGGCTCTCCAGCTTGAGCGCTTCGCTATCGGTCGGGTCTTCTTTGAGAGCAGCCGCGATGAAGCGCTGTGCCGTTTCAAGTTCGCCGATTTCGTATGCTGACCGCGCCGCCCAGAAATTGAATTTCTCCATCACCATCCCGGAGCTCGAGACGACTTCGAAATACGAGAGGGCTCGCCGGAAATCGTGGCGATCATAATAGATGCGCGCCAACACCGACTTTGTCTGAATGGCGTCAGGAGCCAGTTCCTCGGCCCGATGCAATACCGCCAGAGCCTGGTCAAATTGCCCGCTTTTAACATAGAGACTGCCCAGCAACTGAAACGCAGTTGCATTGTCATCCGCGATCTTAATCGACTCCCGCAACTGCTCGACGGCTTCCGGGTATCTTTCCTGCGAAGCCAGCGCGCCGCCAAGTAGCGCCCGATACATCGAGCGATTCTGACGGCTCGAAATCTCAAACGGCGGATTGAACGCAACCACTAGGAGTATCAACACCAATCCGTATATCCCAATGCGACGCCAGTTCTTGGACTTCAACCACAAGAAGAGTTCATGTGCGGCATAGACCGCCACCACAATCATCACCGGAAGAAGAGGTTGGCGGAAGCGCGAGCTTACGAAAAACAACGAAATCGTGGCAATCTGTGAAAAGACGAAAAGCAGCAATAGCGAACGCTTCTGTTGCTGCCGTACCAAAAGCACCGATCCGATCAGGAAGAGCGGAGCAATTATGCCAAAGGGGAAATTGATTCCCTTTTGCCAGATCGAGAGAGCGTACAACTGCGAATATTCTCGCGGCATGATGGGATTGGAGTTGTTGAAAAGCTCCTCTCCGCAGAAAAGCAAATATGACTTCTTGAGGAGCAAACCGATGGCTTCGCCCGGCTTTTCGGTAACAAAGTTCTTGCCCTGATCGAACCAATAGTCAGAAATCTCAGCAGAAGTCAGCTTGTGCCGTGTTCTTGATTCGGCAATGAACTTGGATGCCGACCAAATGTGGTCCTCATAACGATTCAGCGGGGTCTGTCCGAACGGGAAGGAGACGGTCTGTCCGTCGGAATATTGGTTGTTGCCGATAAAGAAATTGGCCCCGCCTTGAGACGAGATCAAAACTACTTCGGGCTCAATCATATAGTTCCGAATTGTGACCGGCAGAATGACAATAACCATCGGCAAAACGACCCACGCCATTCTCCGTGCCGTGACTTTCCAGCCCTGGCTCCTATCCAGTAGCCATAGCCAAAGTGGTAGGACAATCAAGAATGAAAGAATCGTCGGCCGCGTTAATGCCGCATGCGCCAACACGACGCCCGCAATTGTGAGGTTAATGTTTGAGCGGTTCTTTTCGTACCGACTGAAACAGTAAATGGCCGCCGTAAAGGTGAAGACCTCGAGTGCAGTCGGCATGAGCGAGAGCTCGAAGAAATAAAGTGTCGGATAGGCGGCAGCACACAATCCCGCTATTCGCGCGATCCGGCGGTCAAAATGGATTTCAGCAATCAAATATGTAAGTATAGCCGTGCCGATTCCAAGAACCGAATGGACCACTTGAATTGCCACACCACCAACCCCAAAGAGCTTATATGTAATCCCCAGAATGTAAGGGAACAGGGGAGCCCGAAAGAACACTTCGCTGCCCCAGAAGTTGCCCGAGGCGATTTCAACGGCCAACAAATGATAAACTTTCGAGTCGAGAAAAAGCAGGCCCCGAAACGGATCATCGACAGATTGAAATGCAAACACTATCCGCACGCAAGCGGCTAACGCGGCAATGCCGAACAGACACAGTGTATCGATCCCCTGTGACCCGATTGGCGGTGTCGGTTTTTTGGTGTTCTTTGGACTTTTCACACGTCGATCCAGTGTTGTCTCTTCCCGATGATAGTTCGACTGATCTTGCCGGCAGCTTTAGAAAGCAATCAAAAACACAACGCGAATCCGGCACAATTTGTTGAATCCTCTGTCGGATTCGCATCTACTAAGTATAAGCGTTTACGATTATTCGGGGGGATGATTGTCGTCGTTTTTTCAGAATTTTATGAGTACGTTTTCGGCGCAAAAACCGGGGCCAAGCGCAGAGACAAGTCCGTACTTCCCGGTGCCGCGATTGAATCTGCGCAGATGTTCCTCCAAAACGAATAGCACCGAAACTGCCGACATATTGCCATATCGGCGCAGAACATCCCGACATACCTGCAGCGCGCCGTTGCTTGTCTTTAAAGCCGTCTCATAAGCATTAATCACCTTGGCTCCGCCGGGGTGGAAGATCAGATAGTCGACATCCTGTAATGCCAAATTGTATTCCTGCAAAAATGCGTCAATATTCTCTCGGGCGCGCGTCTCGACGATATGCGGAATGCTCTGGCTGAACACTACCTGTAGCCCAGAATTCATCAGATTCCAACCCATAACATCAAGCGAATCAGGCCAGAATGTCGAACGCGTGCCAATAATATCGACACCAGTACAATCGACTTCATCGCCACTTAACAATACTGCTGCCGCGCCTTCGCCAAACAGGGCAGTGGCGACGAAATTGCTGCGACTTAAGTCATTTTGCTGAAAGGTCAATCCGCAAAGTTCGACCGCAACAAGCAGAACACGCTCCTTTGGATGCCCGAGCAAATAGTGATAAGCCTGCGAAAGTCCAGCCGCGCCGCCAGCACAACCAAGTCCCCATACAGGTGTGCGCCTGATGTCGCTGCGCATCCCCAACAGATTGATCAGCCTCGCATCGATGGAAGGCGTGGCCAAGCCGGTGGTCGATACGAAAATTATATAGTCGATGTCGCGCGGCGTGATGCCTGCATCGGCCAGACAACGGCTGGCGCATTCCACTCCCAGCGAATTGCATGAATCGATATAGACTTGATTTTTCTCCTCAAAACTCTTTTCTTCTCGATACCAATCAATCGGCACCGAAAAGTAGCGCTCGTCGATTTCGGCATTCTTGAACACATCGAGCAGCTTGTCAATCGGCAGCGGTGAGCCGGAAAAACGTGCTTCAACAAAGTCGCGGATTTGGCTTTGTGTTAGTCGATGCGGGGGAAGAGCGCATCCAATGGATTGAATCTTTGGCATAGTTCTTAATACTACCTCTCACCGTAGTACGTAGTTGGCAGACATTTAGCGAAGCACTCAATTCGGGCAAGTGATTGTCACATGCTTTTGAAATCAGAAGATTGTAACATTAACTAATGAATACAGGAGAAACATGACAAAACGAGAACTCAAATATCCATCCGGATATGATCCCAAGACCCAAGCGACGTTATCCCTATTTGCCGCACAGCTTGACGATCAGTTGACACTTTTAAAGGAAGCAGTTGGCACGCTTACGGTCCCGCAGCTTGAATGGCAGCCGCAACGCGGGATGAATACCATCGGCATGTTACTCGCTCATCTGGCGGTTGTCGAAGTGTTCTGGATCAATGTTGCTGCCAAGGGGATTCCGCCTGAACCAGAGGGCGAAGAAATCATGCTCCAGACAATAGGTATTCTTATGGACGACGATGGGTTGCCAATCAAGCCGGATGGCTTGCATCCGCAGACCCTGTCCGGCAGGTCGATTACCGACTACTTCACGATGCTTGATAAAGCACGTGCTTCGATACATGCAGAAATGAGGAAGTGGCAGGACACCGATCTGGAAAGCACATTCATACGCCGACGCGGCGATACGGAGACCCACATTACTCTCTCGTGGACTCTTTATCACGTACTCGAACATTTCGCCGGGCATTTTGGCCAGATCCTGTTGCTGAAGCATATGATGCGCAGTGCCGGTGTCTTGATTTCGGAATCCAAAGACTAAACCGATATTGCTTTGCCCCACCTTATCATTGTTGTTGCAATGAGTGGGGCCAATGTGAATCGTTGAATATGCCCGAGCAAGAGTTCGTCCGCCGCGGCGCAAAATGCGCTTTGCGCCGTGTTCGCCCCGGAGACGCCGAACACTTCTTTCGCTGGTATTGCGACGGCAGGATTCAAAAACACCTGGCGAATCCTTGGTGGAACCCCCGAATCGACTTTGATGCTTACCGCCTCTTCCGGTTCTCGCTGTATCTCGAACCCAGCGAGTTCAGCGGAGTTCTAACAATATGCTCTTTGGACGGTGAGCCGGTGGGATTGGTTAATTACTTCGATATCGACGACCGGAACAAGGTCTGCGAAGTCGGCATCATTATCGGAGAGGTCAGATTGTGGCGACAGGGCTACGCGCTGGAAGCACTGCGCCTGCTGATCGAATTCCTGGCTCGCGAGCACGGAATCTTATCTGTACAAGCGCGGATACTCGAAGAAAATGTCGCTTCGCAGAAGCTGTTCGCCAAAGCAGGGTTTGTGCAGACCGGCACCAGTCGCGAGCAAGATTTCGCCTTCCTGGATTATCAATATTCGGTGATGTCGACGACTTCGTAGCGCTATTTGAATACGGTGTTGAGCAAGGTCGTAACTTGTTTCCCTTGCAGATCCAGCAACTGCTTCTTGAGTCGTATGCGCTCAATCGCCACTGATGCCTGGCTAATCAGGCTGGCGATCGAGAGCAAGCGATCATCATCGACGGGCTCGGCCGGGTCCGGGTTGTTAATCACCATCACAATCTCCACATCGTCGCCAATGACCATTGGCAAGGTTGCAAAAGCGCAACAGCCGATTTGAACCCGCTCTTCCTCAAGGAGGACATCCTTATAAAGATCGGAAGTCGAATCAAGAATGTTCTGAATGGCGCAATCGCTGACGGTGCGACCAATTACGCCCTCACCGAGGGGGAAACTCATGTCGTACACAGCTTGCTGCGAGTTTACGCCGAATCCAAGCATCCCGCGTGCCACTTTGGCTTCTCGGTCGACGCCAAGAAGAATGGCGCGCCCAATTCCCATTCCGCGGAAGACTTCTTCAAGCGTCGTCTGAAAGATTTCCTCCTCACTGCATGCCTGTCGAATAGCCTCACCGGCCTCTTTGATGATCGACAATTCGCGATTACGCTCGTTTAACTTCTGGACCAGCTCGGCCGATTCGTGATCGATATTGCGGCTGACGATTTCGGTGCGATTGGCGTCCGGAGGCTTAAGCGAAATAGCCAGCTCATTGGCGATTTCCTGAATTACTCCGGGAGCAATCTCGATGATCTTGTTGACCATCTCTTCGCTGGTTCCAGCAAGATCGATCGCCGACTTGCAAAGCTGGCGCCGCTTGTCTTCGTCAGTTTGGAAAATTACATCGAAGGCCATATCGCTAAGGTAAATATAGTCGACCAGGGGATTATTGCTTTTCTGTCGCGAGGGCAATCCGCGCCGATGATGTTCCATGATCGGTTTTGCCAACAGCGGCGGCAGATTCCATCGCCGTGCCAACCAGCCGCCGACTTCGCAATGGTCAATCGCAAATACCGACTTCTCGGCCGCGATCTGTTCGTCGCCACGCTCGATTTTCTTGAGTACGATATCATACTCTTCCGGAAAGACCACCGCCAAGATAGCCACACCGATATTGTGCATGAATCCCGCAATGAAGGCTTCTTCAGGTGTCTTGTAATGCGATGCCGAGGCAAATAGCTTTCCGATCACTCCGGTCGAAAGCGAGTGACTCCAAAATCTGCGGAAGTCAAATTTGTGGTGCGAGAACTTGCCCATGGCGTCAAACAGCGCCAGTGAGATGACGACATTCTGCACGGTCCGGAATCCCATCAGCGTTATCGCCTGGGTGATCGTCGAGACCCGGCTGGCATACTCAGCGTAGAACGCCGAATTGGCGATCTTGAGGATTTTCGAGGTTAAAGAGTGATCGGAGAGAATGATATTCGCCAGATCAGCTACTGATGAGCGCGGGTTTTCGGAAATCTCCCGCACCCGAACGATGATTTGAGGAATCGACGGCATCCCCTCAAATTCTTCAATCCGCCGTAACGTCTCGTGTCTTCCGATCAACGTCATCTAATTGTCCTCAAAAAGGTGTTTCTCTTCGTCGAATCGACTCTGCAAATCTTCCGTCATGGATCGAATGCATTCGCTGTCCAACCCAAAGCGCTCTGCGAACGGGTGCCGTGAAAGGCAGTCCATGGCCGGTTCAGCGAATCCGCCCGCAATCTGCTTGGCGAGCAGATTGCTGAAAGCCACCACGCCGCCAACACCAACTTCGCCGTCTTCATTATCGTCAAGCGTCTCGTGGTGGAACTGCACACCATCGACCAATTCTTTCGGGAAATTCCATTTCTTCAGGACGGTAGCGCCGACCAGCGTGTGGTCAAATCCCAGCTTCTCCAACTCGATCTTCTGGAATCCGCGTCCCGACCGTTCAACCTCTTTGACGATGTTATCATAAACGGCCATCAATTTTTGGCCGAGAATGATCTTGCCGATGTCATGCAGCAACCCGGCAATGAACACCTCTTCAATCCGCGAGTGCTGAATTTGCCGCGCAACGATGCGGCACGCCATTCCGCTAGCGAGCGAATGGTTCCACAGCTTCTCGCTGAATTTGGCGTTGTCTTTCCGGTTGTAAATCGAGTGCGTAGAGGACGCGATCACCATTGAGCGCAGGGTATAGAAACCCAGTATCAGAATTGCCTCCTTAATAGAAGACACTGATCTGGAACGCCCATAGAAAGAAGAGTTGGAAAGCTTGAGTACTTTGGCTGTCAGAATCGCATCAGACGCCAGAACATCGCCGAGATCCTCCACGGACGCATTGAGATCAGCGGTCAGCCCCATGACGGCAGAGACAATTGCCGGAGAAGCCGGAAGTTCTCCAATCGTCATCGTTATTTTGTCGAGCATGGAATGCTTAATGACCGCAATCGACATTTCCGTGTTCCGATTTGTTAAAGAGTTATCCTATAAGAAGATATCGGAAATTGTCCAGATTGCTTGATACGTAGGAGTCGGTACCACGAAAATTCCTCACGTTTTTTCTTGCTCTCAATGGAACTGCGATGTTTATTCGTGGTTAGAACAATTGGCCGAAGTAGGGTGTAGTCCCAAATTTGAGTTTCCTGCCCCCCTCTCAGATTTGGCACCTGTCGCTTCGGCCTTTTTTGTTGGCACTCACGCAAATTCCAACTCATTTCCTCACAAATCGCCGGGAATCGGTGCAAATAAAGGGTAAAACCGCCAGATTCCGACTTGAAACACTGTTTCGAAATCGCCTTCCGTAGTTCCAAAAAAGTACTCAAATTCGCCAAAATCATGTTGACATCCCCTGTTACTCCGTGTATATTCCCGCTGAAGTGAACACAAGGTCTAAACCTTAAACTGTCTTACTCATTTAGATATTTAGCCAATTCGAATCATCGCAGACAAATCAGCGATACACTATTTCTCGAAATACGGGTTGGTGGAATTCGGCTCTTTTACTACAAATTAGCACTTTACACTTAGTATCGCCAAGTTCTCTCATGGGCGATGTTATTGATGTGGAACGTTTCAGTAGGTTCTTACCGGAAAACACAAGACAAGAAAGACTGCGAATAACGCGACGGAGACTGTACAGAGGCCAAACAGCTACCGATTAACTAATGTAACGGTTTAGTAGTTTCTTACACAGGCAAGGAGGTTGCTTGATGGCCAGGAATTGGCGTTATTTCTCAATCGCACTGATCGTTCTCATCACAGTCGCGATTTGGGCTTCAGTTAGCGAAAAGGCTGCGACTGCGCCGAACGCTCTTGAGTTAGTCTGCCAGGTGGAGTCGGTTTCTACCGGACTCTCCAACGGCTCGATCTTGATTCCGGTTAATGTGTCCAACATCTCTGATTCCATTGCAGGTTTCCAGTTGTGGATTAACATTTCGGAACCATCGCTTGCGAAGTTCAAATCTGATTCGATCCGTTTTCCCGGAACCGACAGTGCTGTATACTTCGCCAAGTTCGACACCGCCGGTACGCGTGTTTCCGGATGGGAATACATTCAAGCGCGAATCCTTGACGATTCCATCGGTGCGCTTCTCAACATTATCGGTACTGCCGATAATGGCGGCGCACCCATCAAACCGCCGCTGACACCGGGTTCCGGTACTTTCATCAGACTTTTCTGCGAAACCAAGGGTGTTCTGGGCGATTCGATCTGTGACAGCGCAACGGTCTCATTGATTATCAACCGTTCCCAGACACGCTTTTCCGACCAGCATGGCGACTTGATCGCCTATGCCTGTACCGCATTTGTGGAAACGACCTATCAGAATTGTGCCGAATTTAATGGGCAAAACGAATGCATCAGTTGGTTTGACACTGTTCTCACCCCGGGCAACAACTGCACATTCGACACGACGGCCGGCATCTTTCTCGACGGCAAGATCGCTTTCGAATGCTGTTTATGCGGTGATGCCAACGGCTCCGGTAGTATCAACATTTCCGACGCCGTTTTTATTATCAACTACATCTTCGCGGGTGGCGCGGCGCCGAATCCGCTTTGTCTGGCTGATGCCAACGGTACCGGCAGCATAAACATCTCTGATGCTGTGTACATCATCAATTACATCTTCGGCGGCGGACCTATTCCGCATTGTCCGTAGGTGGGATTCTTAACGGGGAATTAACCGTAAGCTTAATTGAGAGCAATAATGAACATAGAGATTCGCATTCTGATAATTGAGAGTGAAAGGAGGTGAGAACGAGTTTAGGAGAAGAGGCTTAAACGTTCAACCACCATTGAGCTTGCCAGATTCAGTCATTGCGTACGGCTTCTGGGAAGATCATCCCCGCGCAAAAGAGCTCTGCATTGACAGAGACGCTTTTCGCGACTCACTTGGGGAGCAAATAAGTTTAGGGTAAGAGTTAACCCTACGCTAAAAATCGTTTCAGCAACCAATATAGGAGCAAGAAATGAAACGCATTTGTTTACTTCTTACTTCGTTTATGCTTCTTCTGACTGGTGCTATTTTCGCCCAACCCGGCGATATGTCAGTCGGTTTCAACAACGGTGCAAACACCGTTTATGCTGGTGAAGATAACCAGGTTCTAGAGTTTTTCATGACCAACGCACAGCCGTTGGCGGCTGCCACGATCGGTTTTGGATTCAGTTCCAACGCCGGCGCGTTCAGCTTTAATACCGGTTGGACAGGCGCTTTCGGATTCCGTCCGGCCACCAACCCGGTATTGGCTATTGTTGATGCTTCCGCGGACAGAACGTTATATTGGGACAATACCTATGCCCCGGGTAACGCGTTTGCCGTGTCGAACCTTCCTAACTTCATCCTCCTTGGCGGTGTCGCGAACGATCCGAGCACCTATATGCCGGCTCACGCTGTCTCCACCAAGATCTGGACGATGTCAGTCAACGCAACGGCCCTGACCGAAATCGTCGGCGGCGAGTTCTGCGTTGACAACATCTTTGTTGCTCCGGCAGGTTCGTGGACATTTGACATTGGTGGCCCGAGCTATGATCCTACCTTCCAGGGTCAGCCGAACCCGGGTGGCCAGTCCAACCCGGATGCTCCGGCCGTTTGTTTCCCGGTCATTATTCAGCCTTGCGTCCCGGTGACCATCACCGTCGATCCAGGTGCTGCGGTTAACAAAAACCACTGCTCCGCTTATACGTTTAATTTTGATGCCACCACCCAGCAGCCGGATGGTGGAGCAATCGCTTGGACCACTTCCGCTGGTACGATCAATGCGGCGACTGGTGAACTTTCCGTTCCGGCTCTTGCCGCTTGCGGAACCACCGATGTCACCGTGACCGCCACCAACGCTTGCGGTAGCAACGATGCTCACGCCTTCACGATTACCTGGACCAACAACGCTCCGACCATCACGGCTTGCCCGGTTGATCAGAAAGTTGGAAAAGGAAATCCGTACAACTTCGACTTCAATTCAGTTGATGCCGATCCTTGCGACGCAGCTGTTTGGACAGTCGCTTCTGTTGATGTGGTTGTGAATGCCCCGTCGATCAGCGGCACGGGCCTTTTCAGCTGGTTGAGTGACGTTTCCGAAGGTGGAACCACGAAGAACTTCACGATTACCGTGACGGATCCTTGCGGTGGTTCAGCTACCTGTAACCTTGCGGTTGAAGTCCTTGACGTTCAGCCGATCGTTATCAAGATCGAAAAGACTCACAACTCGCTTCAGGGCCAGTTTGAGTACGTTTCGATTACCAAAGAAGGTGGCTCGGATGCCATGGGCGGTTTTGACTTCTTAGTCGCCTATGATGCGTCAGCCCTTAGCTTCTTCTCCGCCGAACTTGGCGCGGCCCTCGGCCCGCTTGGTTGCGGATGGGAATACTTTACCTATCGTTACGGTGCGCAGGGTAACTGCGGTGGACCGTGCCCGAGTGGTATGCTTCGCGTAGTCGCGATTGCCGATGCCAACAACGGCGCCAACCATCCGTCCTGCTTCTCCGTTGCGAATGGTACCGAGCTCGTCAGCCTTAAGTTCTATGTTACGAACGACCGTACCTACGAATGCCAGTACGTGCCGATCCGCTTCGCGTGGATTGATTGCGGCGACAACGGCATCTCGAACATCGCTGGTGATACCCTTTGGATCTCGGACCAGGTATTTGATTTCGAAAATACCGATCCGCTTACCGATCCGAACTACAACATCACCGACATGAGCTGCTACTTTGCTATCGCCTACGGCGGTGCTTGCAGCGCTTGCGACGTTTCGATGAAGTACGAACCCGTTCGTTTCATCCTGTTCTGGAACGGCGGTGTTGATATCGTTTGCGCCGACTCAATCGACGCTCCTGGCGATCTCAACTTGAACGGTATTGCGTACGAAATCGCAGACGCAGTTCTGTACACGAACTACTTCCTGTATGGTCTGTCCGCTCTGGATTCCAACCCGCAGTTCCGCGAAGCCCAAATTGCGGCTTCCGATGCCAACCAGGACGGTTCCGTCCTTACGGTCGGCGACCTTGTTTACTTGCTCCGCGTAGTTGTTGGCGATGCCCTTCCGTTCCCGAAGCTTGCCCCGTTTGCCAATACGGTCAACGTCAAGCTTGCTAACGGTGTGGTTTCGACCGACGCGTCGGTTGAAGTTGGTGCCGTGTATGCCACGTTCAAGACGAACGGTGCCTACACCCTTACCAACAATTCCGATATGGTCCTGCTTAGCGCCGAGAACGAAGGTCTTGTGAAGGTCCTGGTTTATGCCGGACTTGAAAACATGAGCAATCGTCTCGAAGCCGGCAGCAACAGCCTGTTCACCATCGACGGTAACGTCGAACTCGTGAACGTGGAAGTTGCCGACTATAACGGTAGCATGCTGAACACCCGCATCAATAAGAATGTCCTGCCGACGGAATACAAGCTGTCGCAGAACACTCCGAATCCGTTCAACCCGACCACGAAGATCGGTCTGGATCTGCCGACCGCTTCCGACTGGAACTTGGCCATTTACAACGTCGCCGGTCAGCTTGTGAAGAGCTTCAACGGCCGTGGCGTTGGCAATGTCACCGTTGAATGGGATGCCACGAATGCTGCTAGCGGTATCTATTTCTACAAGGCTACCGCCGGTTCATTCACTGACACCAAGAAGATGGTCCTGATGAAGTAATTTCGTCAGATTATCTTATCTGATTGGATATGGGGAGAGTAAAATCTCCCCATATCTTAAGAGCGAAATGGTTTGAGAGGAGGATTTACAAGTAACTTTCTAACGGTTTACGGACAGGGCGATTAGTGAAATGCTTGGCACTAATGCGACTTAACAGTTCGTATGCCAGGCCATTTTTGTTTTAGGGAATAGTTGAGCCGTTAGACATGATTGCAGAACTTTGCAGACACGATTCGAGAAATGTGCAATCTCGCGCCGCCACGCCGCTAGATTTCACAACTCTCAATCTTACTTCACGCTTTGCTCTACAACGCTACTTCAACGTAAGTGACTTATTATCAGCCGTTTCCGGAACGGCATTCGATCGAGATTGGAAAATGTTCCTTCGGGATGGTTCAAAAACGTCAAGGCCTGCCTTGGCATGTCCGTTGCAATGTTTACATCGGAATATGCCCAAGGACTCATTATGCCATTTTGGCAGAATTGACAGAGGTCGCGGACTTATGAGACATTTCCTTCTCCTATTGCTCTTGACACTAACGTTTGGAGCACCCTCTCTGTTTTCTCAAGTAGACGACTTCGGAGCACTGGATTCTGTCCTGGTCAACCAGGCTACCGTTTCTCCCGGATCGTCATTCTCATTGACGGTTTCGATGTTCAATGATGAGAGTATTGCCGGTCTTGCTGTACCTCTGAATTACTCCAAAGAATATCTCGTTCTTGATTCGGTCAGCTTCATTGGATCAGCAGTCCTGAATTGGGGGTTCCGCGGTGCAACTCTCGACACTACCGAAGCAACACTCTTGATCGGAGCTGTTGCCATCGGCGATGCACCGGTCCTTCCCGGTCGCAGTAAACTCGCTGAATTGTACTTCCGGGTCCGCTCAAACATTTCTGCCGACGCCATCACGCTGATCGATTCAGCGTTCGTGCCGCCGGCAGGGTCGTTTGAGCTTAATACTTCGAACGCTGCGATTATTAGGCCCGCATTTAAAGCCGGCAAAGTTACGATCACCACCATCAATCGTCCTCCGGTTTTCGAGCCAATTGCATCCCGGACAGTTAATGAGGGAGAGTTGGTGAATTTTGTGGTTCGAGCCAGTGATCCGGAACGAGCGACTACCAAACTTCATGCCGGGCGGCTATGTCCAGGCGCCAAGTTTACTGACAACGGAAACGGCACGGGATCGTTCTCGTGGTTAGTTCCGTATGTTGGCGCAGGCTCATCCAGCAGTGGCTTGGTTTCGGTCGTGATTGTTGCCAGCGACGGCGACTTAAATAGCAATCTGGAAATTTCATTCAATATCGTCAATCGCAATCGCCTGCCGCAGATCACTGTCGGCTCCAACTTGGTCGGCGGCGCCGGCGACACACTCTATGTGCCGTTTGCCGCAACCGATCCCGATTTTGAGACCGTCAGCTTCAGCGCCAGCGGCCTTCCGGGTGGAGCACAATTAGGTGCGGGCAATCCCGGCTACATGATGTGGGTTTCAAATATCGCCGATTCCGGAGACTACAGCTTCTCATTGACCGCTACCGATGAGTCCGGCGGGTCATCTGACCAACTCGTCAATTTCCGCCTTTTGCCGAATATGCCGATTGAGTTCGCCATTAGCGACGAGCAGGCGTTTTCCGGCGAACAGGTTACGGTTTCGCTTCTGCTCCACAATCGCGTTTCTGTTTCCGGATATGAAATCCTTGTTGGGTTCGATCGCTCGCTGCTCACTTACGTTTCCGCTGTCAAAACTGGAACCCGAATTGAAACCTGGTCGCAGTTCAATGCCGTCCCGACCGCGGACGGAAAAGTCATCATTAGTGCCAAATCCGATCCGGTCAGCCCGGCAGTCAATCCGCTGGCGATTGGTTATGGTGAAGTTGCCAGAATCACATTCCAGATATCATCCGACCTGTCCTTCGCCGGTTTCCATTCGATGTTGACCTTTGCGACAATTAATCCGCTTGCGGAAAACGAGAATATCGCCTTTGGCACCGATGGCGCGTTGATTCCCCGGACGCAGACTCTGTATTCGAATGGCGGCGTACTGGTAAAGAGATACGACGGCCTGATCGGTGATATCAACCTCAACGGCGTGCCGTTTGAAATCGGCGACGTCGTCTACTTTACGAATTTCTTCATGGATCCGGTGACATATCCGCTTACCGGCGAACGTCTCCAAAATAGCGATGTCAATCAAGATGGCGTTCCGGCGACACTCGGCGATCTCATTACACTGATTCAGATCTTCACCAACGGCGGTCCAAAGTTGAGTGCGACACCAGCTGACAATTCGATCAATTACGAAATACCGAAGTCCGACGTGGACTGGATATACAACTTGAGCGCCCCGGCCGAATTCGCCGCAGCACTATTTGTTCTGCAGGTTGACAGCGACCGGGCATATCAATTTACAGCATCAGAGCAACTCACGGCATTCGATGTAACGACTCATCAGGATGGTGAGTATCTGCGTGTTCTCATGAGCGAGAAGAGCGGCCGCAACGTCGTGCTTGAAGCCGGAGAGCTGCTTCGACTTGACGGCGGAGCCGAGATCATCTCCCAGCAGTTCGTCGACCATACCGGTAGCGAAGTACCGGTAAGTTTGAACCGGGCCGCACCGCTGCCGACGAGTTTTGCCTTGTTGCAGAATTATCCGAATCCGTTCAATCCCGAGACTTCGATATCCTTTGAATTACCGAAATCCAGCCATGTAACGCTGGAGATCATCAATATACTCGGCGAGACAGTTTCTACGCCGGTCGATGGGACGTTGGCAGCGGGACGTCATCTCGTGACTTTCCGCGGTGTCAGTACTGACGGAGCCGAATTGCCTTCCGGAATCTACTTTTATCGGATGCGCTCCGGGCAGTTTGAATCAACCCGCAAGATGGTCTTGCTGAAGTGAGGGCCCGGAAATGAAGCGCTACGCGAATTTGATTAACACACCTGCCGCAGATGCGGATCAGGGCATTGATACAGGATATAATTTTCTATTCAGAGGTAGTACTATGATGAAACGAATTCTTCCGCTCTTGCTACTGGTAGCTATGGCGGCTATGATTTCGCCGAGTGGCGCGCAAGCACAACCGGTGATTTCAGACGCGGATACTTTTCGAGTGGTAAACACGCAGGGCGCACCCGGAACAGTGGTTCCGATCAAACTGCATATTGCCAACCGCTCGGCTACTCTGCTGGCCTTGAGCGCTTTCGTTATCATTGATACGAATATCATCAAATTCGATGGTCAAGTTGACGCCGGCAGTTTCTATGTCAACTCCGCACTGGTCAACCGCGGCCTGCCCAATGTTTTCAATTTCCAGAATCTGGTGATGATTAGTACCGATTCAATTAACGGTTCTATCCTCGCTGCAGGCGATGGTACATCGGGTTCAATTCCGATCGGTAGCGGTAATGTTCTGCAGTTTAACGTCCGAATTAAACCCAACGTGCCGCTGGGAACTACTACACAAATTACGATTTGGAATCCTAACGACTTTTCATCGGACCCGCGTCGATGCCAGTTCTCCGATGCCTCGGGTCTGAATACGATTTTGCCCACGATCATCTCGGGTACGCTTGATGTTGACACCGGTACGGTGATTATTCCGGAGGAAGAGAACACTCCTCCGGTTATCGCTGCGATTGTCCCCAACTCATACAGCGTTAACACCGGCACCCCGGTTTCCTTCCAAGTGTCGGCAACTGATGCCGACGCTCCGCAGCCGATCACTTTAACCGCCAGCGGCCTGCCTTCCGGAGCTACTTTCGGCACCAGCGGCGTGGTGAATGGCAATGGCTCTGCGATTGGCACTTTCAATTGGACACCGAACGCATCCCAAACAGGTACCTACATCATCACATTCAATTGTACCGATGATTCGTCTGATGTGGCGACACCAAGGCAGGTTACGATCAATGTTGGGTCGGTCGTCGTGGTCGGAGACCAGATATTCACTGTCTCAAAGCCGGGATTGGGTCCAATCGCCGGTGGTACACCGGGTCTTGCTGGCATCAACATCCCGGTTAACCTCGCGTCAACGCGCGACGTCTACGGTATTCAGTATGATTTTGTTTACGATCCCAACGTGTTGATCATTGACTCGCTCGTTCCGACCGTGCGATTAACTGACTTCACAGTTTATGATAATATTGGCGACACGCCTGGTCGAATTCGTGTCGTCGCTTTTGGCCTCAATAACGAAAAGGTCATCACCGGACCGACGTCCGCCATTTCTGATTTCTGGGTGACGGTTCGCGGCGGCGCTCCGATCGGCCAGTCGCGAATCAAGTTCGAGAACGCTTTTGAGGCGATCAGCCCCGATCCGTTCCAGCCTTCGATTCCGCTTCAAGCCGACACCAACGGTATCTTCGTGGTTGATCCGGGTGGCGATGTCAACGGTGACGGCCGCGTCGATATCGCGGATATGGTTATTGTCGTCGGGTACATTATCGGCGACATCGATCTTAACCTCCGCCAATTTACGGCAGCCGATATGAACCGCGACACTTTCGTGGATGTCATCGATCTGCAAGCGATCATCAATCAGGTTTTTGGTGGTACACCGCCGGCTCCGGGCAATTGGAGTGGCGACGAAGCAGAATTGGCTCTGGACAAGCCAACCTCCGGCGAAACCACGGAAACTCTGCAAATGAGCGCTCAATTGCCGACGGATATTGCCGGTGTTCAGGTCAAGGTGAAGTACAACCCGAGCAAGATTCAGGTGCGTACACCTCGCAAGACTGGACTTTCGAACGATCTTTCGCTCCAGTACAGTGACAATGGTCTCGGCGATCTGGTAATCTTGCTCTATCCGGGTCTAAGCCTCAACAAGTTCATGACTTCCGGCGTAGGTGTCATTCTCGAACTACCCGTCGAACTTAACGGAATTACCGATATTGGCGAGGAAGATCTCAAGCTCGAATATGCGGTCATGACCGATCCAAACGCAGTTGAGATTCCAGTCAAAAACCTGGGTCGCGTAACGCCGCTGCCGGGAGTTTTCACTTTGGAACAGAACTACCCGAATCCGTTCAATCCGGAAACCAGCATTCAGTTCAACATAAATCCGTCTGCAGCAGGAAAACAAGCGCGTCTGGTGGTCTATAACCTGCTCGGACAGCCGATTAATACTATAGTGGACGAGCCTTTGGCTGCGGGACCGCATTCCTATAAGTGGTTCGGCGTTACGGGCGAAGGGCAGAAGGTTGCTTCCGGCGTGTACTTCTACCGTCTGACGGTTGGAGATCACTCGGAGACCAGGAAAATGATTCTGCTGAAGTAAAATTGTCGCGTCGGGAGCGAGCGAAGCACACATACGCGCTCGCTCCTGATTGCGCTTGCATTGATGCAAGTCCAATGGCATTCGCACGGATTATGGGAGAGATATAAATGCAAACTGGTAATGCGATAACAAAAATTAGGTCATTCGACCGTTTTCGAATTTTGCCGTTGTTGAGTGTGGTGTGCGCCGTTTTGCTTGCGATGGCAGCGCCGGTGCTTGCTCAACCAGCAGGGTGTCCGACCGGAATGACCGGATATTGGAAACTCGATGAACTCACCGGCGGACCCTATGTCGACTACTACGGCACCAATGATGCCACGTGCACAATTTGTCCGGCCAGTGCGACCGGGATCGTAAACGGGGCCGTCGATTTCGATGGTATAGATGATCGAATCGACATTGCCGACAACGGTTCCTTCGACTGGACTGCAACCAGCAGCTTCTCCATAGAATTCTGGATGCGTTCCTCCGGCTGTGTCTGTACCGAAGCCGGATTCAATTGTAATCAAGTCATTGTTGGCCGCTCTGCGGCTGCGAGCGGTGGTTGGTGGATTGGGCTGAATTGCCAGAATACTCCCGTCGGCAATATCGGTCGCCTGCGCTGCTACTTTGGTACCAGCGGTGCCGATTTTAACAGCAGTACCTTGGTCAACGATGACCTCTGGCATCATGTCGTTTATCAGTTTGACCAGCCCGCAGGTATCTATCGGCTCTACATCGATGGAGCTCTTGACACCAGCGTAACAGCAATTGGCTTAGACCGTACCGGCACAGGACCATTACAGGTGGGGTATTTCAGTTCAAATTACCAGTACGCCGGTTTACTTGATGAACTGGCTCTGTACAACGCAGTCTTGCCGCTTGCCGATATTCAGAATCATTACAACACGGGCACCGGCACCTCTTTCTGCGCTGCCAATCAGGCTCCGGTGGTCGCAGATATTCCCGATCAGACGATAGCGGAAGGTTCGACATTCACAACGATTACACTGGATGACTTTGTCGCTGACCCGGACAACCTCGACAGTGAGATTAGCTGGACTTACACCGGCAATACTGATCTGACCGTATCGATCAATGCCTCTCGAGTGGCGACGATCTCGATTCCGACCCTCGATTGGAACGGAAGCGAAATCATTACGTTCACTGCAACCGATCCTGGACTACTCACCGATTCCGATCCGGCCACTTTCACCGTTACTGCGGTCAACGATGCTCCGGTTCTTGCGGCTATCGGTCCGCAAAGTGTCAACGAAGGTGCGGTGTTGAATGTCGCCATTTCCGCCTCGGACCCTGATGGCCAGATTCCGACGATATCAGCGACCGGTGTTCCGACCAATGCAACCTTTACCGACAACGGCAACGGAACAGCATCGTTTGCCTTTAGTCCTGACTTCACTCAAGCCGGTCCATTCAATGTGACTTTCACTGCTTCAGATGGCACTCTCACCGATGATGAGATTGTTACCATCACAGTGAACAACACCAATCGTGCCCCAGTGCTTGCCGCAATCGGCCCGCAAAGTGTCAACGAAGGTGCCGTTCTGAATGTCGCCATTTCCGCCTCTGACCCTGATGGTCAGATTCCGACAATATCAGCGACCGGTGTTCCGACCAATGCAACCTTCACCGACAACGGCGACGGAACAGCATCATTTGCCTTTAGTCCCGACTTTACTCAAGCTGGTCCATTCAACGTGACTTTCACAGCTTCAGATGGCACTCTCACCGATGATGAGATTGTTACGATCACGGTGAATAACACGAACCGTGCCCCAGTGCTTGCCGCCATTGGTCCGCAAAGTGTCAACGAGGGTGCAGTGTTGAATGTCGCCATTTCCGCTTCTGACCCTGACGGCCAGATCCCGGCGATATCAGCGACCGGTGTTCCGACCAATGCAACCTTCACCGACAATGGCGACGGAACAGCATCGTTTGCCTTTAGTCCCGACTTTACTCAAGCTGGTCCATTCAATGTGACTTTCACTGCTTCAGATGGCACTCTCACCGATGATGAGATTGTTACCATCACAGTGAACAACACCAATCGTGCCCCAGTGCTTGCCGCAATCGGCCCGCAAAGTGTCAACGAAGGTGCCGTTCTGAATGTCGCCATTTCCGCCTCTGACCCTGATGGTCAGATTCCGACAATATCAGCGACCGGTGTTCCGACCAATGCAACCTTCACCGACAACGGCGACGGAACAGCATCATTTGCCTTTAGTCCCGACTTTACTCAAGCTGGTCCATTCAACGTGACTTTCACAGCTTCAGATGGCACTCTCACCGATGATGAAATTGTTACGATCACGGTGAATAACACGAACCGTGCCCCAGTGCTTGCAGCGATCGGTCCGCAAGGCGTCAACGAAGGCGCCGTCCTGAATGTCGCCATTTCCGCCTCTGACCCTGATGGTCAGATTCCAACGATATCAGCGACCGGTGTTCCGACCAATGCAACCTTCACCGACAACGGTGACGGAACAGCATCATTTGCCTTTAGTCCCGACTTCACTCAAGCCGGTCCATTCAATGTGACTTTCACTGCTTCAGATGGCACTCTCACCGATGATGAGATTGTTACCATCACAGTGAACAACACCAATCGTGCCCCAGTGCTTGCCGCCATCGGTCCGCAAAGTGTCAACGAAGGTGCCGTGTTGAATGTAGCGATATCCGCATCTGACCCTGATGGTCAGATTCCGGCGTTATCGGCGACTGGCGTCCCGACCAACGCGACCTTCACAGACAACGGTGACGGAACCGCATCGTTTGTCTTCAGTCCCGACTTCACTCAAGCCGGTCCATTCAATGTGACATTCACAGCCAGCGACGGCAGTCTTACTGATGATGAAATTGTCACGATCACAGTGAACAACACCAATCGTGCTCCGATTCTGGCGGCTATCGGTCCGCAAAGTGTCGACGAAGGTGCCGCATTAAACATAGCCATCTCCGCTTCTGACCCTGACGGTCAGATTCCGGCGATATCAGCAACCGGTGTTCCGACCAATGCAACCTTCACCGACAACGGCGACGGAACAGCATCGTTTGCCTTTAGTCCTGACTTCACTCAAGCCGGTCCATTCAATGTGACTTTCACTGCTTCAGATGGCACTCTCACCGATGATGAGATTGTTACCATCACAGTGAACAACACCAATCGTGCCCCAGTGCTTGCCGCAATCGGCCCGCAAAGTGTCAACGAAGGTGCCGTTCTGAATGTCGCCATTTCCGCCTCTGACCCTGATGGTCAGATTCCGACAATATCAGCGACCGGTGTTCCGACCAATGCAACCTTCACCGACAACGGCGACGGAACAGCATCATTTGCCTTTAGTCCCGACTTTACTCAAGCTGGTCCATTCAACGTGACTTTCACAGCTTCAGATGGCACTCTCACCGATGATGAAATTGTTACGATCACGGTGAATAACACGAACCGTGCCCCAGTGCTTGCAGCGATCGGTCCGCAAGGCGTCAACGAAGGCGCCGTCCTGAATGTCGCCATTTCCGCCTCTGACCCTGATGGTCAGATTCCAACGATATCAGCGACCGGTGTTCCGACCAATGCAACCTTCACCGACAACGGTGACGGAACAGCATCATTTGCCTTTAGTCCCGACTTCACTCAAGCCGGTCCATTCAATGTGACTTTCACTGCTTCAGATGGCACTCTCACCGATGATGAGATTGTTACCATCACAGTGAACAACACCAATCGTGCGCCAGTGCTGGCCGCTATCGGCTCACGAAACGTGACTGAAGGCGCCAATCTGAACTTTGGCGTCAATGGCAGTGACCCCGATGGAAACATTCCCACCCTCGTTGCAGAGAATGTTCCGCTTAATGCCACATTCACCGACAACAGCAATGGCACGGGCACCTTCAATTTCAATCCGACATTTGTTCAGGCAGGTGTCTACAATGTAAGGTTCATTGTCTCCGACGGTACACTTGCCGACAGTGAGACTGTGACCATCACGGTCAACGAAGCCGGCAATCAGCGCCCGGTTCTCGCGACAATCGGACCGCGTAGTGTAACCGAAGGTCAGAACCTGACGTTCAACATTTCCGCCACCGATCCCGACGGTACCTTGCCAACATTCAGCGGCGCGAATATTCCGCTCAATGCCAGCCTGATCAATAACGGTAACGGTACGGCGACCTTTACTTTTGATCCGAGTTATGTTCAGTCAACTAATTACCTGATTACGTTTATTGCTACCGACGGCGCATTAGCCGATAGCGAAGTGGTTACTATTACAGTCATCGATGCCGGCAACCAGCGTCCGGTGCTGGCGCCGATCGGTCCAAAAGCAACCAGCGAAGGCACATTATTGTCCTTTGTGATTTCCGCCTCTGATGCCGACCAGACGTCGCCGGCTTTCATTACGTTCGGTCTTCCGGCAAATTCATCCCTTAGCGATCATGGCAACGGCACAGCGACTTTCTCGTTCACACCGAATTACAATCAGGCCGCGATCTACAGCGTGATCTTTGTGGCCTTTGATGGTTCACTCGCAGATTCCGAAACGGTCGTCATTACGGTCGCGAATACTAATCGCGCACCGGTGTTGGCGACGATTGGACCGAAAACCGTCGCAGAAGGCGGCTCACTCAACTTTGGCACTTCGGCAAGTGATCCTGATGGACCGATACCGGTATTGACCGCACTCAACGTTCCGGTTAACGCCAGCTATACTGATAATGGCAACGGTACAGGTTCATTCACATTTAATCCCGACTTCACGCAGGCAGGTATTTTCAACGTGACATTTATCGCCTCGGACGGCAGTCTCGCCGACTCGGAGGTTGTCGCGATTACGGTGACCGGAACCAATCTTGCACCGACACTCGCAGCCATCGGACCGCAGTCGGTTACCGAGGGCGCAAATCTGAATTTCAATACTTCCGCCACCGACCCCGATGGAACTGCTCCTGTCATGACCGCGCTGAACGTGCCGCTCAATGCGAGCTATGTTGACAACGGAAATGGCACTGGCACATTTGATTTCGATCCAAACTATGTGCAGGCCGGTGTTTACAATGTGACGTTCATCGCATCTGATGGCTTGCTTGCCGACAGCGAAGTCGTGGCTATTACAGTCAACGAAGCCGGTAATCAGGCGCCAGTTCTCGCGGGCATCGGTCCCAGGAGCGTAACCGAGGGCCAACTTCTGACTTTCAGCGCGACCGCCACCGATCCCGACCAAACAACACCTTTGTTAACAGCAGAGAATTCTCCAGCGGGAGCCACCTTCACCGACAACGGCGATGGCACCGCTTCATTTAGTTTCACGCCGAGTTTCATCCAGGCTGGAATCTACAATGTTCGCATCATCGCCTCCGACGGCACACTGGCCGATTCCGAAGTTGTCGCGATCACGGTCAACGAAGCGGGCAACCAGCGCCCGGTACTGGCGACGATTGGGGCCAGAGGTGCCACAGAAGGCGTGACGCTGAATTTCGCTACGTCGGCCACCGATGCCGATGCCACGATCCCGACGATGACAGCCGTCAACGTCCCGGCTAATGCAAGCTACACCGACAACGGCAACGGGACCGGCGCGTTTAGCTTCACTCCGGGCTTCTTGCAGGCCGGAATTTTCAACGTGACCTTCATCGCGTCTGACGGCGCGCTGGCTGATAGCGAAGTTGTGACGATCACAGTCCTTGATGCCGGCAATCAAGCGCCGATCTTGTCGGCAATTGGACCGCGAAGCGTTACTGAAGGCGCGAACCTGAATTTCGTTATCACAGCTACCGATGCTGATGCCTCGGTACCGTCATTGTTGGCGCAGAACCTGCCGCTAAATGCAAGCTTCATCGATAACGGCAACGGCTCGGGCGCGTTCGACTTTAATCCGACCTTTGTACAGGCCGGTGTATACAATGTCCGCTTCATCGCTACCGACGGTGTCCTTGCTGACACGGAAATGGTCGCCATCACAGTTGATGATGCCGGCAATCAACGCCCGGTTCTGGCTGCGATCGGCGCAAGAAATGTCAATGAAGGCGCGAACCTGAACTTTAACACCTCGGCATCTGATCTTGATGCCACAATCCCGACGCTGACAACTGTGGGAATCCCCGCGAACGCTACCTTCAGCGACAATGGCGATGGAACCGGCACGTTTGATTTCAATCCCGACTTCGCGCAGGCGGGCGTCTTCAATGTGACCTTTATCGCATCCGACGGCGCACTTGCCGACTCGGAAGTCGTCGCGATTACCGTCAACAACATCAATCTCGCGCCTGTTCTGGCGGCAATTGGTCCGCGCAACGTCAACGAAGGTGCTGTACTGAACTTCACTGCTACCGCAACTGACCCGGATGCCACGACCCCAACGTTGACGGCTCTCAACGTGCCGCTCAACGCTACATTCGTAGACAACGGCAACGGAACCGGTACTTTCAACTTCAGCCCGAGCTTCACCCAAGCGGGCGTATTCAATGTGACCTTTATTGCCTCGGATGGCGTTCTCGCCGATAGCGAGGTTGTCGCGATTACCGTTAACAACGTCAACCGCGCTCCGGTGTTGGCTGCCATTGGACCGCGCAACGTAAACGAGGGTGCGAATCTGAATTTCAGTGCATCGGCAACTGATCCAGACTTGAGTATTCCAACGCTAACAGCACTCAACATTCCGCTCAACTCCACATTTGTTGATAACGGCAATGGAACCGGCACATTCAATTTCGATCCGGACTTCACCCAGAGCGGCGTTTACAACGTTACCTTCATCGCTTCCGACGGAACACTTGCCGACTCAGAAGTTGTCGCAATCACAGTTAACAATGTCAATCTCGCGCCAGTGCTGGCTGCGATTGGTCCGCGGGTCGTCGCTGAAGGCGCAAATCTGAACTTCGACGCGACCGCCACCGATCCTGATGCCACGATTCCGACTCTGTCCGCGATCAATGTACCGGCCAACGCAACATTCGTGGATAACGGCAACGGCAGCGGCACATTCGACTTCAATCCGGACTTCACGCAAGGCGGCGTCTTCAACGTGACCTTCATTGCTTCCGATGGTGCGCTTGCCGATTCTGAAGTCGTCGCAATCACTGTATCCGGTGTGAATCTACCGCCGGTACTCGCGACGATTGGACCTCGGAACGTCAACGAAGGCGCTAATCTGAATTTCGCCGTCTCCGCCAGTGATCCGGACTTGAGTATTCCTACGTTGACGGCTCTTAACATTCCAGTTAATGCTACTTTCATCGACAACGGCAACGGTACCGGCACATTCAACTTTAATCCGAATTTCACCCAGGCCGGCGTTTTCAATGTGACCTTCATCGCTTCCGATGGCGCACTTGCCGATAGCGAAGTTGTCGCCATTACCGTGAATAATGTCAATCTTGCGCCGGTCTTGGCCTCGATTGGTCCGCGAGTTGTTGCGGAAGGCGCAAACCTGAACTTCAATGCCACCGCAACTGATCCGGATGCTACGATACCGACTTTGTCAGCGATCAATGTGCCGACAAATGCCACGTTCGTTGACAACGGTAACGGCAGCGGCACGTTCAATTTCAATCCGGATTTCACTCAGGGCGGCGTCTACAACGTTACGTTTATCGCGTCAGATGGCGCACTTGCCGACTCCGAGGTCGTCGCAATCACTGTGACCGGCGTGAATCTGTCGCCGGTGCTCGCAGCGATTGGACCTCGAAATGTCAACGAAGGCGCTAATCTGAATTTCAATATTTCCGCCAGTGATCCAGACCTAAGCACACCGGCTCTAACTGCAGCGAATGTTCCGCTCAATGCAACGTTTGTTGATAACGGCAATGGGACCGGATCATTCAATTTCAGTCCCGACTTTACACAAGCCGGTGTTTTCAATGTGACCTTTATTGCTTCCGATGGAGCATTAGCTGACAGCGAAGTCGTCGCCATTACGGTCAACAATGTCAATCTGGCTCCAGTCCTCGCCGCAATTGGACCACGCAACGTTAATGAAGGCGCGATCCTGAACTTTGGCGTGTCCGCCAGCGATCCGGATCTGAACTTCCCGACGCTGTCAGCAGTCAATGTTCCGCTTAATGCGACATTTACGGACAACGGCAATGGTACCGGAACATTCAACTTCAATCCCGATTTCACGCAGAGCGGCGTCTTCAATGTGACCTTCGTCGCTTCCGATGGCGCACTCGCCGACAGTGAAGTGGTCGCCATTACTGTCAATCAGGTCAACCTTGCACCAATTCTGGCCGCGATAGGTCCTCGTTCGATCAACGAAGGCGCCAATTTGAATTTCAATGTTTCCGCTACAGATGCTGATGCAACCACGCCTGCACTGACTGCCGAAAATCTCCCCGCCAATGCGACGTTCAACGACAACGGCAACGGTACAGGTACATTTGATTTCAACCCGACATACTTGCAGGACGGTATTTACAGTGTCCGATTTATAGCCTCTGACGGAACACTCTCGGATACCGAGGTCGTTGCGATAACTGTGTTTGATCAGGGTGGAAGCGTCCCACCGGCACGAGTTGCCGACTTGATGGCGCAAGTCAGCGCTAACGCCATTCGCCTAACTTGGTCGCCGATTTCGACCGACTCCGTCGGCTTGCCGACGCTAATCGATCGCTACATCGTTTATCGCGGAACAAGGGCCTATTTCACTCCGACCCCGGCAGAATCAATCGGCGGTGTCGCCGCCGCGATAGGGGAGTTCACGGACAATGATCTCAATGGCGCGGATGTTGTCGGAGACACAAACACGAATTACTTCTACGCTATCCAGGTCGTTGACCAGATTGGCCGCGTGTCCAACGTTTCCAATCGGGTAGGCGAGTATGACTATGCTTTCATCACATCGCCCAGCACCGACTTTAACCTTGCCGGACTGCCGTTTGCGAATACCGGCTTGAACACAGCGCAGGATGTCATCAATTCGATGGGCGGCACGACCAATATCAACACGCTCAATAATTACATTCCGTCGTCGCAAAGTTATCAGGCTCGTTTCGCGGCCGGATTCGGCACCAACTTCACGGTAACGCCGGGAAGCGTGTTCCAGGTCAATGTGAAAACCAACTTCACTTGGTCGATTGCGGGTCGCGTTCCCGATCCGGGTTCGAACTCCTATCCGATCATGACCACGCCGACTACCGATTATTCGCTGATCATGATTCCATTTGAGTTAGAGACTACCCTCCTGTTCGCACAGGATGTGATCAATAGCATACCCGGGCTGCTGAATACGCTCAACGAATTCCTGCCCAGTTCACAGTCGTACCGCTCGCGTTTTGCGGCTGGATTCGGAACGAATTTCAGCGTCAAGGCCGGTCGGGTTTATCAGGCAAATGCAGCGGCTAATGGGGCATTCCCGGCGCCGTAGGGAATATTGAGGAGTTGAAATAATGTTTTTCTCTTATATCTGGAGGTTTCTGTGCGGTTGAGATTAAATCATCGCAAGCCAGAAACAGGTAATTGGATATTCCTGTTAATGGTAGTGTCGGCTGCATTGCTGGTAATTCCGGCGTCAGCCTTCGCGCAGGGTTCGATATTCGGTACAGTCCAAAACGCAAATCTCTCCGTGCCGACGGATGGGGAGATCTCATTCTTTGGTTTTCTTGATGATACCGACGAGGAGATCCGCATCGAATTATCGGACGGCGCCGGCTATCAAAGCGGCAACTGGTTCGACGATTTTCAGAATTATCTGACTGAAGCTGCTGGCAATCCCTACGATTACTATTTCGTCAATACGACGAACGGTCAGGCGTTTCACCTTGCCAACAGCATCCCGAACAACAGTTTTCAGCAGGAAAACATCGTGTTGGCTGCAGCTTCTCTGCCGGCGACTCCGTCTGGAGTAATAGCGCGCGCCATTTCGAGCACGAAGATGCTTGTCATCTGGTCGGGCTCGGTGGGTTCGACCTATCATGTCTATCGCCGACTTTCAACCTCCAATGGCTCGTTCTTCCGCGTCGATAATCCGGCGGGCAGTCTCGCCAATCCTGGTGTTACCGATACTTTCTTTGTTGACACCACAGTTGATGGTATCTCGTCTTACACGTACGTGGTTATCGCCCAAAACGCTGGCCAATACTCTGCACATTCAGCGCTGGCGACGTCAAGTGCCGGCCTGCTGACCGCGCCAATTGTAACGTCAATCACTCCGGCGACCGGACCTTCCGTCGGCGGGACGGCGGTAACAATCCTCGGCTCCGGCTTCGACAATGCCGGCGTCACAGTGACTATTGATGGCAATCCTGCCACCGCTGTGACCGTAGTGTCCGCTGGTCGCATCACCGCAACCACGCCCTCTGGCGTTGGTCCGGCGGATGTCGTTGTAACAAACAACTCGGCTGCTCTTGCGGGAACACTCACGAACGGATTTAACTATTTTGTCAATTCAGCGCCAATAGCCAATGCTGGTCCCGACCAGTTGGGGCAGTTCAAGAATACCCTGATTACGCTGACCGGTCTGGGCTCTTCTGACGTCGACGGCGACAGCCTGACCTACAACTGGCTTCAGACTTCTGGCCCCGCAGTTGCGCTCTCCAGCGGTACTGCAGCTCAACCGACATTCACGGCGAACGCCAACGGTGACTATTTCTTCCGCCTCGTCGTCAATGACGGCGTGACCAATTCTGTGCCCGACACTGTGCGGGTTCAAATCGTCGAACGCGCTCCCGTTTTGGCAACAATCGGACCGCGTAATGTTACCGAAGGCGCCAATCTCAATTTCGTCGCTTCGGCAACCGACGCCGACGGCACGACGCCGACTATGTCAGCAATCAATCTTCCGGTAAACGCGACCTTCGTCAACAATGGCAATGGCACCGGTACCTTCAATTTCAATCCAACATTCATTCAGGCCGGTGTCTACAATGTCACCCTCATCGCCGGCGACGGTGTCCTCGCGGATTCCGAGGTAGTTGCAATCACTGTGAACGAGGCTGGTAATCAGCGTCCGGTGTTAGCAGCCATCGGGCCGCGCAACGTGACTGAAGGATTAACTCTGAACTTCAATACTTCGGCGACAGATCCCGATGCCACCATTCCGACTTTCGCTGCTGTGAATGTTCCGGCAAATGCGACCTACACCGACAACGGAAATGGTACTGCAACATTCATTTTCAATCCGAACTTCACGCAAGCTGGCGTTTTCAACGTGACGTTCATCGCTTCCGATGGTGCGTTAGCTGATTCGGAGGTTGTGGCAATTACCGTTATCGATAGCGGTAACCAGCGCCCGGTATTGGCGGCAATCGGGCCGCGTTCTGTGACGGAAGGCGCGAACTTGAATTTCGTCGCTACAGCGACTGATCCGGATGCCACTACTCCGACATTAACTGCAGTCAATGTCCCGCTCAATGCGGCCTTCGTTGACAACGGAAACGGCAGCGGAACGTTCAACTTCAACCCAAGCTTCACACAATCCGGAGTTTTCAACGTCACCTTTATCGCCAGTGACGGCACGCTCGCCGATAGCGAGGTGGTGGCGATCACTGTCAACGATGCTGGAAACCAAAGACCGGTCTTGGCGGCGATTGGACCGCGTAATGTCACCGAAGGCGCCAATCTCAATTTCGTCGCCTCGGCAACCGACGCAGATGCCACGACTCCGACTCTGTCAGCAATTAATCTTCCGGCCAATGCGACATTTGTCAATAATGGCAACGGCACCGGTACCTTCAATTTCAATCCAACATTCGTTCAGGCGGGTGTCTACAATGTCACCTTCATCGCCAGCGACGGGATCCTCGCGGATTCCGAGGTCGTTGCGATCACGGTCAACGAAGCAGGCAATCAGCGTCCGGTGTTAGCAGCCATTGGGCCGCGCAACGTGACCGAAGGATTAACACTAAACTTCAATACCACTGCGACTGATCCGGATGCCACCATTCCGACTTTCGCTGCTGTGAATGTTCCGGCAAATGCGACCTACACCGACAACGGTAATGGCACTGCAACATTCATTTTCAATCCGAACTTCACTCAAGCCGGCGTCTTCAATGTGACGTTCATTGCTACTGATGGAACGCTCGCCGACTCCGAAGTTGTTGCTATCACTGTCATCGACAGCGGCAATCAACGGCCAGTGTTGGCAACGATCGGGGCACGCTCGGTGACAGAAGGTGCGAACTTGAATTTCGTCGCTACAGCGACTGATCCCGATGCCACTATTCCGACATTAACCGCCGTCAATGTACCGCTCAATGCGACCTTCATTGACAACGGAAACGGTAGCGGCACGTTCAACTTCGACCCGAGCTTTACGCAATCAGGTATATTCAACGTCACCTTTATTGCCAGCGACGGCGCACTTGCCGACAGCGAAGTGGTGGCGATCACTGTTAACGATGCTGGAAACCAAAGACCGGTTTTGGCGGCCATTGGACCGCAACTGGTCAATGAAGGCGCCAATCTCAATCTTGTCGCTTCGGCAACCGACGCCGACGGCACGACTCCGACTATGTCAGCGATTAATCTTCCGGCCAATGCGACGTTTGTCAATAACGGCAACGGCACCGGCACTTTTGATTTCAATCCGACATTTGCGCAATCAGGTGTTTACAATGTGACCTTTATTGCGACCGATGGTGTTCTGGCTGACAGCGAAGTTGTCGCCATAAGTGTCAACGATGCCGGCAATCAAGCTCCGGTCCTGGCTGCAATCGGTCCGCGCAATGTTGACGAAGGCGTCGTTTTGAACTTCGTTACTAGCGCCAACGATCCTGATGCAAACATTCCGACCCTGTCGGCAGTAGGCGTGCCTGTCAACGCGACGTTTGTTGACAATAGCAACGGTACCGGCACATTCAACTTTGCACCAGACTTCACGCAAGCAGGTGTTTTCAATATCACCTTCATCGCTTCCGACGGGTTCCTGGCGGATTCCGAAGTAGTCGCAATTACCGTCAACGATGTCAATCGCGCGCCGGTGTTGGCCGCGATCGGCGCCCAGAACGTTGGAGAAGGCGTGCTGCTTAGCTTCAGTGCTACAGCAACGGATCCAGATGCCACAATTCCCGCTTTGACGACGGTCAATTTGCCGCTCAACGCGACCTTTATCGATAATGCTGATGGCAGTGGCTCATTCGATTTCACGCCGGCCTTTAACCAATCCGGTGTTTTCAATGTGACCTTTATTGCGTCCGACGGTCTGCTCGCCGACTCTGAAGTCGTCGCCATCACCGTAATTGATGCTGGAAATCAGCGCCCGATTCTGGCTACCATCGGTAATCGGGCAGTGCAAGAGGGCAATATTCTGCAGTTCCGCATCAGTGCAACCGACGGTGACGGAGCGATCCCGACATTGACCGCCTTTACGGTCCCGACAAATGCCATCTTCGTCGATTCCGCCAACGGTGCCGGTTCATTTACCTTCTCGCCGGACTTTAACCAGGCAGGCATCTACAATGTCCTCTTCGTCGCCAGCGACGGCGTTCTTGCTGACAGCGAGAATGTCCAGATCACAGTAGGCGAAGCCGGAAATCTGCCGCCGATTCTTGACTCAATTGGCACCAAGCAGATCGCCGAAGGGAATGTCTTGACGTTCCGTGTGCATGCGACCGATGAAGCCGGAATTCCTAATCTTTTAGTCAACACCTTGATGAACAATTACGTCTTCGTCGACTCCGGCAACGGTGCGGGTTCGTTTACCTACACGCCCGATTACTTCGACGCCGGCGTCGATACGGTAACTTTCTTCGCCCTCGATGGCGATGGCGCTGTCGATCAGGAGAAGGTTGCGATCACGACACTTGATATCAATCGCGCGCCGAAGGTCACGCCGCTTGCCGACGTGACGGCTATCCCCGGTGACTCGGTGAGAATCCACGTTGTTGCAACTGACTCGACTGACGCCAATGGTGGACGAATCTTCCTGCTGGCTTTGGCTAAACCAACAACTGCGGTATTCACTGACTCCACCAATAATCGTGGTTCACTCCGTTGGTTGCCGACTGTCAATGACACCGGCATTCACCAATTCATCGTCCTCTGTACTGATGACGAAACGCCGGCTTTGAGCTCTCGCGATACAGCAGTCATTACGGTCCTGGTCACCAACCAGGCGCCGGTACTGGCGGCCATCGGCACCAAGTCGATTCTCGAGGGCCAGATGCTTGAATTCCGCATTTCGGCAACCGATCCAGATGGAACGATTCCGTTCTTCTATGCGCAGAACATTCCCCAGAATGCAATTCTGATTGATTCTGCGAATGGAGCCGGTACCTTCCGGTTTATACCGAGCTTCGCACAGTCCGGGCTTTTTTCCGTCAAGTTCTTTGCTTCCGACGGCAACAAGACCGACAACGAGACCGTGCTGATTCAGGTTATTAACGTGCCGCAACCGCCGCTTCTCGTTGTTCCGGCCGACACGCAATTTGTCACGGAAGGCCAGGTCCTGGCATTCCAGATCAGCGCGACTGATCCCGACGGTACGATTCCGCAATTGCGGCTTGATTCGCTGCTGACTCCACCACTCAATTCTGCTTTTGTAGATTCCGGCAACGGCAGTGGCTCATTCACCTTCGCCCCCGTTTATGTGCAGTCAGGATTATACGACCTGACATTCATCGCGACCGATGGCCAAAGATCCGACACGGAGCTTGTCATCGTCAACGTCCTTGATGCAGGCAACCAAACGCCGGTAATTACGGTGCGCCGAAGCTCGACCGTTCTTGACGATCTCGATACAGTCACGATCGTGGAAGGCGACTCGATTCATATCACGGTCTCGTCAGTCGATGCCGACAGTGTTATTGCATCTCTGAATACAACTTCGCCGCTGCCGTTTACCGCGACCTTCACAGATGATGGCGACGGCACTGGATTCTTCGCTTGGAAGACAATCAATCTTCAACTGGGAATCTATGATGTCACATTCTATGCCATTGATGGAACGGACAGCCAGATTGTCGACTCTTCACGAGTCGTGATCAGGGTCAACGATCTGCCAAATCCTCCAGATCCGATCTTCTACATACCGTTCCTTGAATGCACAAATCCGTCGAATTGCGGCACTCGAAATGTCGCCGAAGGTACAACGGTGAATATCACCTTCTACTCCGGCGACGTCGATGAGACTGATCCGGTCTTGGCCGCAAGACTGTTTACTGTCAGCGGTAGTGACACAACTATCTTGTTTGCACAACCGTTGCCGGCAAATATGAGCGTGAATGATATGGGTGACACGGCAGTATTCACATTCAGCCCGAACTTCCAGCAAGCGGGACAGTACAGAGTCGTGATGCTGGCAATCGATGAACTGAATCCCGCCTCCTATCGCTACTCGCCATGGATATTCAACGTTACGAATGTATCGGTTCCTCCGGTGCTCAATACTGTCGGACCGTTGTCGGTGCTGGAAGGTCAGACTCTTGACATCAATATCACCGGTTCCGATCCCGATGGTCTCCCGGTAATCATCAGCTCATCCGGGCTGCCGACCGGAGCGACCTTGACCGCCCTTACCGGACAGCCGGCCGGGACGGCAACCTCGAGATTGCTCTATACCCCGGCATTCACGGCCGCCGGCGTGTACAATCTTGTCTTCCGAGTTGCCGAGGCTACGCCTCCGTTGGTCGATACCGAAATGGTCGTCTTGACAGTTATTGAGGCTGGACCACAACCGCCGGTATTTGTCGATCTGAACGCGAGTTACACGGTGAACATCAATTCGGATATCCTTAGACTTTACTTGCGGTCATCCGACGTCGATAGCCCCCCAGCGGCGCTTTCCGTCACGGGTCAGCCGATCGCACCGTGGAACGCAGTTCTTGTGGATTCTGGAAATGGTCGAGGCAGCTACGTCTTCGATCCGATCGCCAACCAGAAGGACTCGATTTATAGTCTCCGCTTTATTGCCCTTAGTGGCGATGGACGCGCTGATACCATGTTCACAAGTATTGATGTGATTGACGGAATCTGTGGAGATGCAGATGGCACTACGGTGATTTCAATTGCTGACGTCGTCCACTTGATCAATTACATCTTCTCCGGCGGCCCGGCACCGGCTACTCTGCGCGGTGGGGATCCGGATTGTACCGGAGCGACCAGCGTCGCCGACGTGGTTTATCTGATCAATTACATCTTTGCCGGAGGTCCGGCGCCCTGTGCAGCCTGTCCATAGGCTTGCCCGGAATAGTTGACCGATTTTATCTTTCAAGCGGACTCTTCATCGGGTCCGCTTGATTATTTCTGTCCATTTTATTGCTTCGAACGTCCTCCAGACGGGCCAAAGCCACCCCCTTTCTCGGCAAAAAAGAGTTGACAGAATCGCGTTAAAATTCTATACTATCATTGTTACGGGAAGTAACTGCAATGCGGTTCCAAGGCAAAGTTCGGGCTTTGTCGAAGTGTTGCAGTTTCTAAGGTCTTCACAAGCTAAAAAGCTGTAAGTGGCATTGCGAATGTTGGCAAGTTTGACTTCTTTCGAGGTTAGAGTTGCACGCAGGCGCAGGATGTTGCTTCAGTTTGTTGGCAAATTGCAGCAATGTTCGTGCGTAGATCGAAATCGACCAACAAACTGACTTGATACGGTTTACGCGACAAAGTTGAAAAAGATTCATCGTCTAACCTTCGTTAATTTTTTGAAGGAACAATTAGGAGGTGATGCTCCCGCCCGCAAAACATCATATGTAAGTTCGAAAGACACGGAATTTAATTGCAACGTTTTTCACTCTGAAAGGAGCAGAACATGACGAGAAAGCTCTCTCTGTTACTTGTTCTCGCGTTATTCTTGGTGTCGATCGTTAATGTGACGGTGTTTGCCGCCAAGGCCAAACAAGCCTCCGTTAACGGTGCCGACCCGAATGATCGGATCAGTGCATACACAATTGCACCGCTTGCCGGTTCAGAACCAGTCTCATTTGATCCCTCCATCGGGAAACCAGGCTCGCAATCGTCTCACCAATCACTTGGATTCAGTCCAATGATTGCAGGCGATACGATTGGTTACACCTACCAGGATTACCAACACAACGGTTCCATGGGTCGCCAGATTGCGATCGGCGGTGGTTGGGCCCACAATATCTGGATGGTCCTGCCTGCTGCAAGCACGGCTAATCGTGTTGTATCGTACTACGGCTACCCACTCGCCGGTGGACCACCGGCAACCGTTGCCGATCTCGAAGGCTCGACTGGCAGCGGCTATCCAAACATTGGTTTTAGTACCGCTGCCGGCGTACCTGTCGTCGGATTCCATAACGTGAATACGGGCGGTGTGGTAAGTGGTCGCGACTTCTCACTCGGTGCCGCATCCTTCACGGTTTTCGTATTCCCGACTGCCAATTGTCAGGGAATTGTCAGCCAGGGTGGCACAGAAGGATCCTATATCTGGCCGACTCTTGCAGTCGATAGTGATGGCGGCCAGGCGGTTGTCCATCTCATCGCGAGTGAAAGCACACCAGCAGCGGGCGATAAACAGTCAATCGTTTATTATCGCTCCAATGCCGGTATTACCGCTCCGAGCGCAACTTGCGGTTTCTGGATTGACTCGGTACAGACAATTTCGCCTGTTATTGCAGCGGATCCAAATTCCAACAATGTTGCTATCGCATACTGCAAACCGAGACAATATGACACACAAGTAAACAGCGACATGGTCTATCGCGAGTCGACCGACCTTGGAGCTACTTGGGGACCGATCATCAACGTCTCGAATTATGCGACAGGCCAAATTGAGCGCGCATATACAGACTGCGATGCCATGTATACGGCGGACGGATGTCTCCATATTGCTTGGAATGCTCCGGGCTTTGACTCAGTAGCCGGTACGATCACCTCACAAGCTGCGAAGCTCCGTCACTGGGACGATTGCAACCAGTGTCTAAGCCTTGCTCTCGACGCCAACCATTTCGACCCGGCTGGTGAATGTGGTGTTTGGAACAAAAACGTCTGCAAGATGAATCTTAGTGAATGTACTGTCGGCGGGAACGACTTGTTGTACCTCACCTACACGTACTTCAAGAGCGATTCTTCTGTCGCGGGTGTCGATGACGTATCATTGGGAGGCTACAAGAATGGCGACATTTATGCCCAAGCTTCGAATACCGATGGCGAAACCTGGGGTCCTCCGGTCAATTTGACCAACACGACCACCAACAATTGCGCCGCCGGTGCCTGCAAGTCAGAGCATTGGTCGTCGTCAGCCATGTACGTTACCGATTCACTGCGCATCCAGTATGTTGAGGATAAAGATGCAGGCGGTATTGTGCAAACGGAAGGAACTTGGACGAACAGCCCGATCAGAAACATGTCGGCCTACTGTTTCCCAATGACTTCGTTTGTGAGCTTGGGAGCTACTCCGGCCGAGTTCCGTTATCCGTATACGACCACTCCTGGTCAGATCAAGAATGAAACCATTACTTTGGCAAACTCCGGTAATAGCTCCGCCAACTGGTCGGTCACTGCTACTGGTGGTTTCATCACCTTCCCGGTTGGTCCGTCCAACGGCATCTGTCCGGCTGGCTGTACCAACACCTCAACGTTCCAGGCTCGCATTACCGGACCGGGAACGCAGGGTCTCTATCAGGGAACCATTGACGTGAACTACACGTCTCCTGATAAGGGTGCGCAGGCTATTATTAGCATTCCTTTCGATCTGTATAACTTCACCAACTTCTATCTACCGCAGAACTCTGCGCTTCGTACGAACATCAACAAGATGAACGTCAACCAAGCTTCGCAGATTTCTGCGAATATTGCTGGTTCGATGTTCAGTTACTTTGCTGACACCACTGACTATCTCTATGAAGGTCACTTGGTCATCGGTAACGACGTTCTGAACTTGAGCTACTCGATCTTTGGCGGCAGTGGGGCCCCGTCGTTGAGTAATCCTTACGGCTACACCTATGCGGCTACCGCTACAATGCCGATCGACTCGACAACGTTTGGAACATACAGAGTTGCAACCGGTAAGGGTGTCAACCGTGACACGACTATCGGCTTCGACGTCAAGTGGTATTCTTCGAAGCACCCGGACAGCGGTGACTTCTATGTTGGTCAGTTCAAGGTCTACAAGGGTGCCAAGAACCCGGCCGGAACGATCAGCAATGTTAGCCTTGCCTACTACACTGACTGGGATGTCCCAGATGATTCGTCACAAAACGATGCCGGATTTGATGCCTCTCGTGCTGCAGTTTGGCAGAAGGGTAACTGGTCTGTAGCCGATGCTAATCGCTATGGCGCAACAGCGGCCTATCGCGACGATGGCAATGACATCGTTGGCGGTTGGGTGCTCGATAACCCGACCTACATCTATCCAGATGTCGGATATGATAACGACTCGTTGTGGGCAATCATGGAGACTCTCACTCAAGGCACTTATCGCATAACCGATAGTTTGGATGACTTGAGCGGCGGTATCCTGATTCATCGCGACCTGTCCATCAATGGCGCTGCCAACGATACTGCCAAATTTGTGGTAGTTATTGCTGGTACCCGTACTGGTGGTCTTTCCGGGCTGAATTTGGCACTCGACAAAGCTAAGGCTTTCATTTGCGGCCTTGACTTAGCGCCAGGTGCTGATATTTGTTCAAGCTGCCTCTGCGGTGACGCAAACGGCTCGGGCTCGATCAACATTTCTGATGCAGTGTTCATCATTAACTACATCTTCGCCGGTGGTGCTGCACCGAATCCGCTTTGCCTTGGTGATGCCAACGGTACCGGAAGTGTCAACATTTCCGACGCTGTGTACATCATCAACTTCATCTTCGGCGGTGGACCGACTCCGCACTGTCCGTAATCAATGATGACATTCTGATGTGACCAGTCACGTCAGATGAATCATACACAAAGCCGCACCCGACTTCGGTCAGGTGCGGCTTCTTTTTTGCACCGATTCATTTGATCAGGAATGCCCTCTGAACTTCAACAGCAGTTGACAATATGGCATTGCGGTGGTATATTGGAATGTTGGGGCAGTCCGAAACCGTTGGCCGAAATCACAATCCTGGAACATGCGAAGGAGCCTCCATGGACTTTTCTTCAATGACCCTCGTTGCCCGCCGCAGTGCGTTGTTTCTCATCATTTGTCTGCTCCTTGCAATTGGCTCGCCCCTGCATGCGCTTGTCCAGTCCAATGACGCTTCCAGCGGGGAGTGGTGGTATGCCAAAGGCGTGCTCGTTGTAGAATTTTCAAGCGACTTCTCCAAATCAGGTTTCGTTACCGGTCGCAATAATCCACAGACTGGTTCGTCTGCTGTCGATGCCCTGTTCAGCACTTACCGAGTCAGTGCTTTTGACAAGATGTTCTACCAGACTGAAAAATCGCTGTCGCGTGGTGATCGCGACCTGTCCAGCTACTACCGCGTGACCTTTGACACGACAATGAATCTCGATGATGCCGTGAAGGATTTCTCGACTCTGCAGTCTGTTGTCGGCGTCGAAAAGGTTGGTGTTCACCCGATCGACGCAATCCCGAATGATGCTTCCTTCAATACGCTTTGGGGACTGAACCAAACGAATGATCGCGACATCGATGCTCCCGAGGCTTGGGAAATCGAATCCGGCGACAGTTCAATAATGGTCGGTGCAATGGATACCGGCGTTCATTGGCAGCACCCGGATTTGGCAGGGTCGACTCCATTTGTGAACGGCAATGTCTGGACCAATTGGGTCGAATACAATGGTTTCGAGAACGAAGATGACGATGGGAACGGTTACGTCGACGATATTCGTGGCTGGGACTGGGTCGATGTCACCGGCTCTTGGCCGGGTGAAGATGGCGCCACTCCCGACAACAACCCCATGGACTTTAATGGTCACGGCACTCACACAGCCGGTACGATGGCCGCCATTACCAACAACTCAATTGGCGTATCCGGCGTTGCCGGCGGCTGGCTGCCTACAACGCGCGGTTGCCGTGTGGTACCGTTGCGTATCGGATGGTCCCAAGCCAATTCGACTGGAGGCGAAACCGGCTATGTGCGCATGGATTTTGCCGCTCAAGCTTTTAATTACGCCACACAGATCGGTGTCACGGCCGTCAACTGCAGCTGGGGTTCTTCCAACACGGGGGGCATCTCCACCGCTGTCGACAATGCCTTGGCCAACGGTATGGTTATCGTCACCTCCGCCGGTAATAGCGGTAACACTACCGCAAGTTACCTGGCTGCCCGCACGGACATTGTTTCGGTGGCTTCGCTGACTTCCACAGGCGCTAAGTCCTCATTCTCCAATTATGGAACCTGGGTCGACGTTTCTGCACCCGGCTCCAGTATCAACTCGACTTACTCCAATCACGGTTCGGCTACCTACGCATCGCTAAGCGGCACCTCAATGGCGTCGCCGCATGTTGCCGGTTTGGCCGGCTTGCTGCGTTCCAAAGTTCCGGGACTTACTACTGTAGAAGTTCGTGACATCATAATTGCTACGGCCGAAAATATCGATGCACAAAACCCAAGCTATGTTGGCTTACTCGGCACCGGGCGCATTAATGCCTTGGCAGCATTGCAGTCAGTCTTCTCCGCCCAGGCTTCGGCGGATGTCCGGATCGGCGCGGCGCCCTTGACCGTTAACTTCTCGGGCAGTTCGGCTTCAGTCATCAATACCTGGATGTGGCACTTCGGCGACGGCGACAGCGCGGCTGGTCAGAACGCAATGCATGAGTACATCTACCCCGGAGCGTACGATGTCAGCTTGCGGGTTACCGGACCAGAAGGCGAAGCGACGGAAAGCTTGCCCGGCTTCGTCGTCGTGCATGCCGATACCGTCGAGTTCCTTGGTTTCACCGGAACGGCAAGCGACCCGCTGGTTTGCGATGTACGACTAAAGAATTTTGCGCCGATTACTTCGTTGCGCCTGCCCGTTACATACGCCGGCAACATGAACATTACATTAGACTCGGTTTCTTACGTTGGGACTCGCGCCTCCGACTTTACAACAAAATCGACAGTCTCGAACGACCCATCGAGCAAACGCTTTACTCTGCAATTCACTGACAACGATGGCGGCATACCTGCTGGCGACGATATTCTGTTCCGGATGCACTTCCGTTACAACGCTACGCCACCCGTAGTCGGACTAAATACCGTTGACACAACGCGCTATTCGACTCTCTTGTTTTCGATCGTCACGCCGCAAGGAAGTTATGCGCCGACGATAATCGCTGGAACACTGAATGTAGCAGGCGGCCTTCGCGGCGACGCAAATCTTGATGGCGTGATCAACGTCAGTGATCCGGTGCTTCTCATCAGCTATATCTTTGCCGGCGGAACTGAACCGCCAACTTACAATGGCGATGCTGATGCAAACGCAGTAATCAATGTTTCCGACGCTGTTTATCTGATCGCGCATATCTTTAACGGCGGACCGCCGCCGCCGCAATAGTGTTGATCCGATTTAAGTGATTCCCTATCCTGATTTTGACCTCTGCACTCTAGATTGGTGCTGAAGGTGAAAGTGCAATGGCGAATGTTCTTGTTTTTTTGTTGCTAAAATTAAGTTGACTTGACATCTTTTACTGGATATATAGCGGGAACTTTGCGTCTGTATTGGTGTGCCATTACTAAGGAACCCGATAATTCTTAATAATGGAATGAGAGAATTGCACACAGGATACTTCACTGGACAAGAAATTGGATGGATTGACCTTGATAGGAGGTAAAATGAAGAGCAAGTTATTTTTGGCGATGGTGGCCTTGCTTCTGGTGGTGCCGTTTGTCACTGGCTCCGCAATTGTTTGCGGTACCGACGCCGGTGAGCCAGACACCGTAAGGATAGGACCCGTTGTGTTACCGGTCGTGACCCCTGGTCAGATTTTTGACGTCCCGGTTTATCTCTTTGCCGACGAGGCAATTTCTGCTTTGTCACTCGGTTTGAAGTGGAGTAGCCCCGCCAATGTTCGCTATCATTCTGCGGTGCTTAATCCGGCTTGGCAAAGTGGTGATTATACTTTCTCGACACAGATTGACAGATCTGACACTACGATAGGGTTGGTAGGTTTGGGTGCTTACACCTTCGATCCGGTCTTCCCAATTCCGGCAAGCAATGATGCCCAACTTCTGTTTACGGTCAAGTTTCAGACCAAGACCGGAGCAGTCCCAACCTTGATTTCGATTGATTCGAGTTTCTTCCCGCCGGCAGGGCCATGGCTCCTTTCGCCTGCTGAAGGCAGCACCGGCGATGGAATTTGCCCGGAATATGTAAATGCGCCGGACGGGGTGGACATTAGGCTTCCCGTACAGGAGTTTGATGGACCAGTACTGCCCAAGACATATTCGATTGACCAGAACAATCCCAATCCGTTCAACCCAACAACGTCGATTAACTTCGCACTTCCAACCGCTGCCAAGACAAGGATTGATGTTTTCAATATTCTTGGTCAAAAGGTTAAGACGCTCGTTGATGAATACTTGACCGCCGGCAATAAGCGCGTTGAATGGGATGGAACCGATGACCGCGGCAATGCCGTTGCGTCAGGAATCTATCTCTATAAGATGACTGCAAATGACTTTACCGAGACCAAGAAGATGATGCTGATGAAGTAAGTCTCTTGGGGACTTGATCTTAAGCCCTCTACGTATTGACGTAGAGGGCTTTCTTATTTGCCACCCTAAATTAGTCGCACTTCAATAAACATCTGTATTTCAACACCTTAAAGGAATATTCGCCTTTTGCTATTATTTGATTGACTTGGCGATGTTTATGTGTTACTATGTCCGCTCGCTAAGGGCATGATAGCAGTAACCGGACATAAATTCACGATTGGCAAAGAAGAATATTTGCCCTACGCTGTTGAAATACAGTACTTTAGGGTAAATAAACGATATTGGTCGATCTGCTTCGAGCGCATACGACGCGCTGGTTTCCGTATGATATCCACGGCGATACCGTGGTCTCTGCACGAAGACAGTCATCGCGAGTTCGATTTCTCCGGCTTTACCGATCAAGCCAAGGACCTCATCGTCTTCATCGAGTTGGCTCGCGAATTTGGATTCAAGATCCTCCTTCGCCCCGGCCCAGTGGTGTTTTCCGAACTTCCTAACGGCGGAATGCCTCCGTTTCTCAACAAGCACCCCGAAATCTACTCTTGTGACTCGCGCGGCGCGATCACGCAGACGCAAATGGCAAATGGCTTGTCAGAGTTTAGTTATCCGTCGCTGTCTCATCCCAAGATGCAGAACTTCGTTAAACACTATGTTAACGGCCTTACCGAGATTATCAAGAATTACATTTATCCGCGCGGACCATTATTCTTGGTTGAACTCGATGCGGGTTCATACTTTGGCGGCGACCCGTACCCGTGGAAGTCTGATTACAACCCGCACGTCACTGGTGTGCTGTATCCGCAGTTTCTGGAAAAACGTTATGGCGATATCAAGAGCCTGAACGCTGCCTATGGCGAGTCTGCCTCGGAATTCACCGATGTCAAAGCACCGAAGGACTTCATCATCGCCAAAGATGTTTCCTTCACCAAACTGATGGATTGGTATCGCTTCAAAGAATATGTGATAAACGAAAATGCGACCCACATGGTCGACCTGTACAAGAGCTTCCAGTGCGAGCCCCTTTTCTATCAGACCTTGGCGTTCCATAAATCGTGCCAAGCGCCAATGACGCCAATCGTCTCGTCCGAAGGCGAAGTCTTCCCGACGGTCCAGATCACTTGGGACAGTTCCTCGACTGCCATGCTGCAAAAGGTTCGCTACTTGCGCGCCAACTCCGAATTCCCCTGGGCGTCGGCAATTTCGCTCGGCAACCAGACAACCGATTTTGGCACGACCAAGAAACATTTCCCGATTACGGCCGATGCCACCAAGTATATCCTGACGCTTGGCCTGGCAGGCGGAGTCAAGGGCATCAATGCCTATAAATTCGTTGAGACCGATCACTGGTATGATTCACCGCTGGCGCTCGACGGGACAATTCAGGAGTCCTTCGAAGTCGTTCGCAAGTACATGACGTCGCTGACGACAATCGATGTCGGCAGCTTTACCCAGCCGGCGACCATAGGCATGGCAGCCTACCGGTTGAACAACTGGCTGTCATTGTTTGAAGATCCTGGTCCATTTGGCTACATCCAGACGCTCAATGAATTCACGATGCCGGAAATCGGGCGCGATCTGGATCGCATCAAGCAAGATTTCATCATCCCTGATCTCGATAGCCCGGCCTCCTTCGAGGGCATCAAGCACTTGATTGTCCCGATCACCGAAATCATGGATGAAGAAAAACAGGAGTTCCTCGTCGAGAAGGCCAAAGAAGGTACCAACCTGATTCTAGTGGGACTTCTTCCGCGTTTCAATTCTGATCTCGGCAAGTGCGAAGTTCTCGCCAACGCCATCAACTGCAAAACGCAAGCCTTGGGCAAGATTGGTACCGTCGTAACCAGCAAAGACAAATTCCCGAGTTACGTCTTCGGTTCAATCAACTCCAGTGCGCGTAAATCGAAGAAACTCGCCTCTTATGCCAAAAAGAACATCGGACTGGTGATCAACAAATTCAAGGGCCAGATTGTACTGCTGACCTTTGATATCTCTTCGCAGGGAAACCATATGAAGGTGAACTTCCTGCACAATATTCTCGAAGATCTTGGTGTGAAGTTCCCGATACAGACGTCGCACCCCAACGTCCGCGTGTTCCTGCACAAGGGCGAGAAGGGCTCGATGCTCTATATTCTCAATTCAATGCCGAGCCAGATTTTCCGTCGCTCACGCGTCATGCCAACGAAGGTAGTAGTTCAGGTTGATCTCAAAGCATTTGGCATGAAGGGCAACAAGGTGCGGATGGTTGATATCTTCACAAATGAGGAGATTATCACAACTTCCGAGGAACTCCACGAAGGGCTTTATTTCACGCTCTCGACTTTAGACTCCCGCGCCTATTTCGTCACCGCGAAGTAGCTCTCAATTCTCAAGTCCAACTCCAATCAATCACGATTCTGCGCCAATTGGATGCTTATTTCTACTGCATAAAAAAGAGCGGGAGCCTGCCTGAAGCAGACTCCCGTCAATTGCCATCGACTGTAATTAGTTTATCTCAACGGCGGACCGCAGTTGACCAGCCACTGCGTACAATCGCACGGCGCCGGACCTCCGGCAAATATGTAGTTGATCATGTAGACCGCGTCCGAAATGCTCACAACGCAGTCACAATTAGCGTCGCCCGAACAAAGCGGATAGGGAGTCGGCGCCGGCCCACCCGCAAATATGTAGTTTATCAAGTGGACAGCATCAGAGATTGTGAGAGTGCCGGTTCCATTTGCATCGCCGGGCATGCAATCACAGATCCCGCTTCCGCCGGTGATCACAAATGCCAGATCCATGGAATTCACGAACGCCGGTGGCTCAAAGAGCTCGTTCCAGGTGCCACCACCGGTAACCGGCCCGCCCTGTTGAATTCGTATCGTTCCCGTCGTCGAGCCCGACCATCCAGCGAGTGGCCCTCCCGGTGAACCGACAAAATCAATACGATAAGTGATATCAAAGAAGCTGTCGACATTCCACTGTCCACCCGGCAATTGTGAGAGAGTAGTATGTCCCGGACTCGGCATCCCGAATCCTGTCCCGGCGGTGATGCGTAGAAGATCAAAGTCCGGGTCGCCAATAATCTGTCCCTGCAATCCAAATAAGTCGCTTGGGAACGACTGTAAAGGCGTTCCCGGCACACGCGGACCGTGGTGCATTTCACCAAACGAGATGGGCATATTCACATTCCGGTTAAATCCGGTCAACGCGCCGGTCCCAGTCATTTGCAGTAGCATAGACCCCATGAATTGATCTACCTCTCCGCCAAGAGTTCCCCCGGGGGATTGAGTGATGTTGAAGAAGTTCGACAATTGGCCCTGGGAATTAATTTCGGTTCCAGGAGGTAAACCATCGATGATATCATAGGTCCCACTGACGTTGATATAGGGACACAGAGCCGGAAGATCGGTAGTCCCGCCGCCATTGTCCGGCATAGTACAGGTTGATGGGACCAGTTGCTGCCAAACAGCATCGTCATTGAAATGATTGAGCGACGACTTCCAACCCCAGGCAGTCCCCGGCGTCGATACATTTGCCGAGATACAAAGCCAAAAGATTGTACCCACATTCTGAACAAACCAGTCGACGGTGTCCAAATAGACATCATACTGGAAATACTGCAAATGATTGTTTGCAAGGACGATTCCCGTAAAAGGATCGTACCAGCCTTCAGTAGTAGGCGGCGAAATCGGCAGAGTGCAAAAATCCGTTACAGTGCGCTGCCACAACAATGTTCCGGGATGACTATACGGAGTCGTGATCCCCGCCGGGACGTCTTCGTGAATACTAATATCAAAGCTGGTGATCACGCCTACGTTGTCATCGAGCCATGAACCCCAGAAATGAATATCTTCAACCGGACCGGTTTGCGAGCATTGCCAGTCATCACCGAGAACCATCGGAGCTACACCATAAACGTCCCAGCCACTCGGATCCGGAAGCTGCGGGAAATGCATTTTGTGTCCGTCTGCCGGAACCCAATAATGAAATCCCTGGCTCATTGTGCATGTGCTGGTAGTCGAGCCGGACATGCCCGCGACAGCCCCGCCCGGCTTGCCCACAAAGTCTATGCGGTAGGTGATGTCGAAAAAACTGTCGACTGCCCAACCTCCGCCAGGTTGCAGTGTCAGCGTTGTATGTCCCGGGCTCGGCATTCCAAAATCATTACCGGCAGTAATTCGCAGCAAGTCAAAATCCGGATCGCCAATGATCTGTCCCTGCAATTTGCGTAGTTCGCTTGGAAATGATTGCGGCGATGTCGCCGGTATGCGCGGAGCATTGTGAATCTCTACTGCTACCGGTATGTTGATATTCCGGGTGAAACCGAGAAGTGCCCCCGTACCCTGAAGTTGCATTAGGAGAGAAGCGCTGAACTGGAGAATCTCGCCTCCCAGTGCACCACCGGGAGTCCGAACTATTCCGCCAAACCCCGTCAGGACTGGATCGATTTCAATGGTTGTGCCGGGAGGTAGCCCATCGACAATATGCATTCCATCGAGTAATGCCACATAAGAACAAAGCGCAGGCAAATCTGCCGTGCCAAGTCCATTGTCAGGTGCAATGCACAGAGAACCGCAGGGTAATCCGGTATTGGGACTATCTGGCGATAAAATCCCCGCGACTGACGTTACATCGGTCGAGGTCGAAACGACCGGTTCGATGAAGCGCAAATCAGTGATATCTGTCGCCAGCACAGGCGTTACCGCAATCAAACAGAACGCCGCAATTGCAGCGAGAAACGTAGCCCTAAAGAGGAGTGTTCTATCCACGAGGACCTCCGGGATATGCGCATTGCGCAGGCCATGAAATTGCCTGTCCGCCATTGCGCGCCTAACCTAAAATTGTTTGCGCTGAAAGAATTGTGAGTGATTACCTGATGAAAAATAACAATATTGACCGATTTTGTCAATACTGAATTTCCAGACCGAACTCGACGGGTCTGAATTGACGCAGAGTAGAGCGGCCAGGATTGAAGCTTAGGACGCTACGGAAGCAACTACGGACACCCGGCACAGGGTTCCAGGCCGGAGGCGAACAGATAATAGATGAGGTAAACGATGTCGCCGATGTAGGCTCCTCCGGTGCAATCAAGGTCGCCGTGGTACTTATCCTTGGGCGGGGGACCGCTGGCAAAAATGTAGTTTATGAAATAGACCGCATCGCTTATAGTGATACTTCCGGAACCATCGATATCTCCACAGCCGCTGGAGAAATCATATCGCACCAGTTTTCGGTATAGCAAATCAGGAACAACATCGTCATAAACATACAGAATCCAATAGGATGCCGCTTGGTTGGTCGAGACGAAATCACCAACTGAAGAATAAACCTCGTCCGACAACCACAATGGGCTTCCGGAAAGTGAATACTGGGCAGCGCGATTTCCTGAAGACCACGTCAACAGCGTGTTCGTGCCACTGAATTTGATTGGGTACGGGACTGGTAATAATCCCAGCGTCACATCAATTGTCAAATTCCCAGCTGAATTGTAGCCTTGGAGCAACTGCTCGCTACCCGAATTGAATGCCACCCAGTAGAAGGCGTCGCCGACACCAGCGCAGATTCCGTTGACGACATTGAATCCCAACCAGGATCCGGTCTTACTGTACAAGACTGTACCAGCCGGGTTGAACTTCTTGTAGGCGCAATTAGTCTGATTAGCGAAGACGGCGAGGAAGTTCCCACTGCCACCGACCGCTTGCCCCTGAACATAAACGCCATCTTGAGGATCAAGACCTGAATATGTCGTCCAAAGTGAATCACCGCTCAAACTGTAGCCGGTGACAAACCCATCAATGTCGTTGTTCTGTGCCAATGCGGTGCCAACCACATAGATGGTATTGGCAGCAGTCCCGAGTCGTTCGAAGCCAACGCTGGGTTCGGCAAGGGCATCCTCGCGTTGCCATAGCAAGGAGCCGCCGGATGAATAGTGCAACAGAAACGATCGGACGTCGGACCGTTGCGGCTGTGCCGGGTTATCGATTATAAAGTTAACGCAAACTACGACATTCCCGTCTGCATCAATAACCAGGTCGCGCGCGGCTGACTGTTTGAAATTGCCTGCGGGAAGAAAGGACTCGTCCCACTCAACATCTCCCGTCAGGGCGTTAAAGCGATAGACGATTATTGGTGAAACATTCTGATAGGCGTATTGCGCGAGCACATAAACATTGCCCTGGGTATCAACTTGAGCGGCAATCGGCAACTTCAAATCGGAGCCGGATGTCGTATCGCTCCAGACCAAGGTGCCACCGGGAAGATACTTCTTAACAAACACTTCTGCGTTTTCTGGAGTTTCAACATAGTAACGACCAATTACATATACGTTACCGGATGAGTCGACCCGAACGAAATAGGGCGCTTCACTTTCTGGAAACGTCAGTTCCCACTGAAATTCAGCAGCTGCAAGTGTCTCAACTGCAACGAATAAGAAGAAAAGTGTCAAAAGGAATTTCTGCATAAACGGTAAGTGCCTTTCTATATGTCCAATATCGGCTAATGTCGGCGGTTTGTTAGTCACGCCAAGCAGCAAGAACCGGCGCCACTGACAAGATAAACGCACCAATTGACTCTCGAAGCAAACGAATCAACATATTCAGGGACAAAACCACGCGGATTAACAAGCACTAACACAATTTTTGCAACGGCGCCTATTTGGCGACGTACAAGTTAGAGACTGTTAGCGATGCTTGCGAGGCAAGCGTTTAGAAAATTACTGCAAAACAGCCGGAACTATTACTGACTTTAACAAGTTTTTGTTGACATGTCAGCAATTCACATCCAGAAAATCCTTGACAAGGAAATGACTTATGGCTATGATACTGGTCTTGCGGATTAGGAGGTCGGAGTGAAGGGAGTCGCACATATAGCTTCAGTAAGACGCTGGAGCGGTTTCCTGCTCTTTGCCCTCGTCGGCGTTATCTTCGGTTTTGTCATCTCCAGTAACACCAACTTTCTTAACATCGCTCAATCGGAGCCTCAAGAAAAAGCGCAGCTGGCCAGATCGACCGCGCCGCGCCAGTCGATCTATCCAATCAATGCCAATGGTGAGTCCCCGTTCGTTGCCGTCGTCGAAAACATTCGCGATGCGGTTGTCAATATCCGCGCCGAGCGCATCGAAAAGTTAACTCCTTACCAGCAGCGCTGGATGAGATTTTGGGGCTACCCGCCAAATGATCAAACTGAAGTCTCAATGGGTACCGGTTTCTTCTTCCGGGAAGACGGCTACATCCTGACGAACCATCATGTGATCGCCGGTGCCAAAGAAATCACTGTAACACTGGCTGATTATCGTCAGGTCAAGGCACAGTTGATCGGTGAAGACCCATCGACGGATTTGGCGGTACTAAAAGTATCCGGCGGCGGATTCCCCGCTATCGAGCTCGGCGATTCCGACTCGATTAAAGTCGGCGAATGGGTCATTGCTATCGGCAATCCCTTCCCGTCACAGGGGCTCGACCGCACAGTTACAGTTGGCGTTATCTCCGCCAAGGGACGCCGCGGCCTGAATTTCGGCGACGACTCACCGGAATACCAGGACTACATCCAAACTGATGCCGCTATCAACCCCGGAAACTCCGGCGGTCCGTTGGTCGATCTCGACGGCTATCTCGTCGGAATCAACTCGGCAATTGCGACATCAACCGGACAGTCTGCGGGTATCGGCTTCGCTATCCCCGCCAATCTTGTTCGATCGATACTTCCCGACTTGATAAAAGGCGCCAAAATCGAGCGCGGCTGGCTTGGTGTGGTTCTGAATAATCTCGATCCAGTTCAGGCTGAAGCCAACGGCTTGCCCAACGCCCGTGGAGTATTTTTGCGCGAAGTTCGTCCCGATTCACCGGCTTCCGAAGGTGGTTTGGAAAGTGGCGATATTATTACAAAATTCAATGAAACGCAAGTTGATGACCAAGATCACTTCCGGTATCTCGTTGCCGGTGCAAAATCCGGAGCGACCGTCAAAATGCAAGTCTACCGCAAGGGAAGACCCATGTTGCTCAATGTGACTCTCGGCGATCGCGAGCAGGGATTGGCACAGGATTTCCCGCCGCAACAGACGCCCCAACAAAGCGGCTCACCGGAGCATCCGCAGGTTGATACCTGGTTTGGTATGGCCGTTGAAACTGCTACCGAGCAACTCGCCGAGCAGTACGGCGTCGAATATCACGGCGGCGTCATCGTCACCTATGTCCAGCCCGGAAGCCAGGCGGACATCGAAGGCGTCAGTCCCGGCACGATTCTGTTCGAAATCGACCATCAGTCGGTCCTGACCAAGGAATCCTTTTACAGCCTAAAACAGACTTTGAGCGGACGCACCAAAGCCGTCGCCCTGATCGGTTACGATATTCGCGGTAATATTAAATATTTCGCCATTAAACCATCTTAGAAGATACGTACAAGAATCTCTAACATGTTTTGGGAGGATAAGAACGGGAATTGATAATCATTAACAATTTACGAGGACAGGTTTGACTTTGGCGAGACAGTCAAAGAAGTATCGGGATGAAGACAGGTCTTTGGATCTGTATCTGCGGGAAATCGGGGAGACTCCGCTTATTTCAGCCGACGAAGAAGTGCGCCTGGCAAAAAAGATTCACGAAGGTGATCAAAAGGCGTTAGAGGCTTTGACCAAAGCCAATCTTCGGTTTGTGGTGAGCGTGGCCAAGCAGTATCAGAATCAGGGACTGTCGCTGGCGGATTTGATTAACGAGGGGAACATCGGTCTGATCAAGGCCGCAAAACGGTTCGACTGGACGCGTGGATTCAAGTTCATATCCTACGCTGTCTGGTGGATCCGGCAGGCGATTCTGCAGGCGTTGGCCGAGCAGTCGCGCATTGTCCGTCTCCCGCTCAACCGCGTCGGTACCTTGCACAAAATCGGCAAGGTGTCTTCGTCGCTCGAGCAGGAGTATGGCCGTGAGCCGTCGCCGGAGGAAATCGCGAATGAGTTGGAGCTTTCCGAAGCGGAAGTTTCCGACACGCTCAAGATTTCCAATTCGCATCTGTCATTAGATGCCCCGTTTTCGGTGTCGGAAGACAACAGTCTGATCGACGTACTCGAAGATGAGTTCCAGCCCGCTCCCGATGAAGCGTTGCTCGACCAGTCGCTGCGACTGGAAATCGAGAAAGCGCTCGACACTCTAACTCCGCGCGAGGCAGAGGTGATCAATCTTTACTTTGGCCTTAATCATGAAAAGGCACTTACGTTGGAAGAGATTGGCGCCCGTTTTAATCTCACGCGCGAGCGAGTGAGACAGATTAAAGAAAAAGCCATACGCCGTCTGCGCCACGCTTCGCGTTCGCGCAGCCTTAGGGCGTACCTGACTTAGAGCACATCTACAAGATTCGTATTTGAAGCGGCAGTCCACCAACTGCCGCTTTTTTGTTGGAAAATTCGTCCTGGCGCGGACTCCTAATGATATATCTAATTCGCACTGCGGCCTTTAGGTTTAGTCTGCAAACAAGCATTCCCAGCTAAGAGAACATGATTGACAAAAGTGCTTAGATCTCGCATATTCAGATATACTTGGACACCGAACAAAATCAAGATTGACGACTACATATTTGCTCACAGGAGTTCTCCGCGGCGCTAGCTAACGGCTCTCGAAGAGGAGATAACAAACTTCCTTCGCCAGCTGCGACAATCGAAGTTCGACTGACGCTCCATGCAAAATGTCCCAAGTGTAAGGAGTCAACTATGTACAAGCTCATTTCATTCGTTTGTGTATGGCTGTCGTTCGCAGTCCAATTGTATAGTCAGCCTCAACCCCGCACCGAATGGGAAGTCATTCTGGCTCAGTCAGGTTACACCGATATCTTCTCCACCGATGTACATGTCGATACCTCCGACAACATATTTGTAGCCAGTACGGGGCTATCGTCAACTGGCAGCTATGATATCCTCTTGGCGAAGTATGACTCCAGTGGAAATAACCTTTGGAAGAAGTCCTATCTTGGTGATATACCGAGTGAAAGGCAATCGTATGAGATACTCGAAAGCCCTGATGGAAGTCTCTATATTACCTTGACTCACACTACCAGTTCAATTGATCCGCCCGGTATCGCTGCCTGCGCAAGTGCCATCAAAGTGAACTCCGACGGCGATCTCATTTGGGAGCGTTCTTTCGATGAAACTTGCGTCGCGCTCTTTCCAACTACCCCTCTGGAGGTCATGGATTGGGAACTCGATGTATCGGGAAACCTCTTCGTTTGCGGTATGAGCGGTGTGGACCCGGATGCCCGAGAATGGTTTGTTGCCAAATACATGTCTGATGGCTCATTTGCATGGCTGCGAAGTGCATCCAGCGAGCCATATGATCGTGTCAAAGCTGTACAATTGGCGCCTGATTCCATGGGCAATATGTATGTGACCGGCTACACTAAGATCGGTTCCAGTACAAGCATCACAACGATTAAGTACTCGCTTCTCGGTGATGAACTCTGGCGACGCGATTTCCCAAGTTTCCCGGACGTTCGCGACGAGGCACGTTCAATTCGAGTTGATAGTCAGGGAAATATCATCGTCCTGGCACAACTGATGACCAGTTCGGTTCCTCCACTCGACACCGACATTCTGCTAATCAAGTACGGCCCGTCCGGTGATACGCTTTGGGTCCGGCAATATGACCCAATTCCGGGAAAGAGTTGTTCTTTGGGCAGAATTGGGTTGGATGATTCAGATAACATAGTAATAGCGGCAGGGGTGAATATCGGCTCCGACTGGCCATACGGAAGTGACTGGGCAGTGATTAAGTATTCGGGCGCGGGCGAATTCCTTTGGCAGGATATTGTCGATGGCCCTGCGCATCTCATCGACGGACCGGGACACCTGCAAATCACAGCGAATGGCGAGATCTATGCTGCTGGGCTGTTCGATCGAGATATTGACGTTCCTGCGAGTGATATGCATATTCGCAAATACAGCCCGGACGGGATCATTCGCTGGACAAAGACCTACACAGGTGAGGTCGGCACAGCAGAGTGGGTCTCCGGTGCTAACCAGACCCGGCCAGGTGGGCTGGTCGTTATTGGTTCGTCGGAAGGAGTGGGTGACCCGACATCTTTCATATTCAAGTACTCAGACTTCGTCTGCGGCGATGCCGATGGTTCGGGAACAGTGACGATTTCAGATGCAGTGATGCTCATTAGTTATATTTTTGTTGGAAGCCCGACTCCCGATCCATTGCTTTCCGGCGATTCCGACTGTAGCGGAACTGTTACAATTTCCGATGCAGTATACTTAATCAACTACATCTTTGCCGGCGGCGCCGCCCCCTGCGCAGCCTGCCCGTAGAGGTCCAACACTCAAATCGCAAGCCGGAGGAGTTTGATTGCTCCTCCGGCTTCTGATTCAAAAAAATCCCGGCATGAGAATCGAACAATAACTCCAAGTTCGCGTCTACTATCTGTAGTCACAGTTCTTCAACCATCGGCGCCGCCGCCGGGTTCGAAAACTGCAGGAGGAGTTGCCTATGCCGCTGTCGCCAATGACGGTCGCCGCGGTCATCTCATTTCTTGTTTTCACAATTGCAGCAACGGATACATCGGTATCTGAACTTGCCGACCGCAATAGACTCAGAATAACGCCCAATGACAGTTCGCGAGTCATCGAATCGAAATCTCTTCACTCTCCGGCCAACGAATTAGTCGATAACAATCTCGATTCGTTCATTGTCGCGACCATGACCCAGTACCATATTGCCGGCCTTTCTGCGTGTATCGTCCGGGATGGAGGAATCGCATGGCAGGGTGCCTACGGTTATGCCAACGTCGCTGCCAGTATTGAGGTCACGGACACCACCCTCTTCATGCTCGCTTCCGTTTCCAAGACTGTCACCGGCATGGCTCTGATGAAGCTTTGGGAGAACGGTCACTTCGATCTCGATGACGACATCAACGATTACATGCCGATAAACGTTGTGAATCCGAATTTTCCGAATCTGCCCATCACCTTCCGTATGTTGCTTAGCCACACCTCGAGCCTCAAAGACAACTGGACCGTGATGTACTCCACCTATGTCTATGGCGATACGCCATTCTTACTCGAAGATTATGTCGCCGCCTACTTTGTGCCCGGAGGCGAATTCTACGATTCCGCCGATAACTTTCACACCTGGTCGCCGGGAAGCGCCTGGAACTACTGCAATCATGGCTTCGTACTGATCGGTTATCTGGTACAGGTCATCTCCGGAGTGCCGTTTGCTGACTACTGCCGCGACTCGCTTTTCACTCCGATGGAAATGAACAACTCCCATTGGTTCATCGCCGGACTCGACACCTCAAACATTGCAATGCCGTATCACTGGAATGGCACCCAGTATCAACCACTGGGGCAATTCGGCTATGCCGACTATCCAGCCGGGACACTCCGCTCCAGCGCGCCGCAACTGGCTCGCCATCTGCTCACCCACTTGCAGCACGGTCGCATCGATACGATTCAGGTTCTGGATTCAACTACCATCGATACCATCACGACACGACACTATCCGACGATCGCCAGCCAACAGGGACTCACCTGGTATCGCGCCAATTTCGATGGCCAATGGGTTTGGGAACATGGCGGTGGTGATCAGGGTGTTTGCACACGCATTGGATTCTGTCCCGCCAAGCAGACCGGTATCGTCGTGCTGACGAATAGTGAGGCATTCGGCGGCGTCAGCAATATCGTTAACAAGCTCTGGCTTGAAGCAAACGGCCGCGGCGACCGCGATTTCGACGGCATCGCCGACTCTCTCGATAACTGCCCGGATAACCCCAATGCTGCACAGACCGATTCCGACGGCGATCTGCGCGGTGACATTTGCGACAACTGCCCGGCCTTAGCCAATCCTGACCAAGCCGATGAAAATGATGACGGTATCGGCGACCTCTGCGACGGGCAACTGCACATTGTCGGTGGCACGCTGCCCAACGCCTACCTTGGCATGCCGTACTTTCACAACTTTGGAGCGTTTGGTGGAACAGAGCCTTACCACTGGGGATTCTTCGGCGGCGACCTACCCTTCGGTTGCGAGTTTGCCGGCGATACCGTCGGCGCAGTCTCCGGAGTACCAACCTATAACGCGACCTACTTTTTCACGCTTACTTGCTTTGATTCAGAGTTTCCCGTCCACGAAGACACCATGAGTTTCATGATCACCGTGACAGATCCTCCATACTTGTGCGGTGACGCCGATGGCTCCGGCATGGTCACCATCTCCGATGCGGTCCAACTGATCAACTATATCTTCGCTGGTGGCTCTGCGCCAAACCCGCTTAACGCCGGCGATGCCGACTGCAGCGGAATGGTCACCATTTCCGATGCAGTATACTTAATCAGCTACATCTTCTCGGGTGGCGCCGCACCCTGTGCAGCTTGCCCGTAGATCACCGAATCAAGTATTTCGAACTAGTGAGCGGCAGTCCACCAACAGCCGCTTTTTTGTTGGTTAGTAAAGCCCGCCTCAATTCGGTATCTGACTCGCCGAAATCGTGACTTGCTCAATTCGACTTCCAAACGTATATTAAAACATCGGTGATTTGCATTTGGCGTTCTTCTCTACTTTGGTAGTTCGCCATTCCGCACTAATTCCTCTCCAAACCCGGAGGTTAAGGTGTCCCTCAAATCCATCGTCCGCACAATAAGCAAGTTAATTTCGATCCTTCTGCTGCATCCGGCGGTCGGTGATTCCGCACTTTACTCCGCACCGCAGTTTACCTGTTGTCCCGAGATTGTTCGTGTCCAAACCGGTGTCTCCAAGTCTTTCAGCCTTGACGTATCAGACACCGCGATTTCGCCAAATTATCGTTGGTCGCTGACCCTGCTCTCACCGACTGCACCGACTTTCAGTGTAGCGGTCGACTCCATTTCCGGATTGGCGAGTATCACGAACCCCAATCTCGGGGGTCCTTCTGACTTCAATTACCGTCTTATAGTCAGCGACTCAAGCGGCTCTGCTGATAGTTGTGACTTTCCCTTGCAGATTTCATCGCGGGTAATGGGTGATGCGAACAACACTGGGACGGTAAATATATCTGATGCTGTGTTTCTCGTTGGTTACATATGGGCGGGTGGCGCAGGTCCAGCCCATCCGTATTTAGGCGACGCCAATTGCAGCGGTGAAATCAGCATTTCCGACGCTGTGTACATAATTATATTTATCTTCGATCATGGTCCCGCACCCTGCACGCCGTGTCCGTGGTGACCTGGCTGCTGAAATAAACTAATCCACAGGAAAGTAGTTGACAAAACAGTCGATTATCGACTACATTTGCCTCATCCGAATATTTCCCTTTGGGAGGCAAAATGCAAAAGAGGCAATCAAGTCACCTTCTATCAATTCTTTGTGCGGCAGCAATAGTGCTGTCTGTGTTCTGCGGTGCTCTTCAAGCCGACAACTCCGTTCACATCGAATGTCCCGTGTTTGTGCCGGAAGGCAGCACCGACTCGATCGGCATCCGCGTCTTCGTAGCCAACGACAGCGCTCTCCATGTCTACACACTCGGCTTCTGGCTCTATACCGACGAATTCGTATTCTCCTCCGCGACTCCCGGCCCGGCGATTATGTATCCAAGTCAAAACGGCCAGGTTCTCGCTCATGTCTTTCCGCCCGGCAATCAAATCACCTTCGCCTGGTTCAAGATTCTTCCGCAGTGGCCATATCCGCCCCATCCCGAACCGGCGCACGCCTTCACGCTTTGGATTCGTCCGACCAGCGCATACAGCGGCGGATGTGTCGACATCGACAGCGGATATGTCCCACGCGACTGCTACTGGCGGTTTATGGTGCATGGAAGCTACAAAATCATCTCTCCGGATTACTATGACTGCGATACCTGCGACATCACCAGCGAACTCATTTCCTGTGGAGACTTTGATGCCTCCGGTCAGAACGATATTGTCGACGTCGTTTACTTGGTCAATTACATCTTTGCCGGCGGTCCGGCTCCGCAGGACGATGGCCTTGGCGATGTCGACTGCAGTCAACAGACCAATATTGCGGACGCAGTCTATCTGGTGAACTACATCTTCGTGGGCGGTCCCGCGCCGTGTGCGGCGTGTCCATAGAGGAACCTCATGACTGTGAATCCATTGAGAGGAGACTTTAGTCTCCTCTCATATTGTTTGAGCAGCAAAATTCTCTTCGTCAAATCCTAACGGAAGCCGTTAATTACAGCATGGCAAATTCTGCAACGTCGACTTCACAAGTCAAGCAAAAGCTCCGCGTATCTACATGGCTGATCCTGCTCGCAGTTTTCACTCTGCCCGCAATCCTGTCGGCGCTCCTGATGCATACGCGAATGCTGCAACTCCAGCGGGAAACTGTCCTCTGGAAGTGGCTGCTTGACTTCTCGCTGGGCTGGTATATCTGGGCAGCGCTGACTCCGTTGATTGTCTGGCTCGGTCGCAAGTTCTTGATAGAGCGCGCGAACTGGTTCAAGCCGGCGTTACTGCATTTCTCCTTTGGACTGATTCTCTCGGTCTTCCAGATTTCTTTGGCTGTCTTCTTCTCAATACTGGTCTATGCAGAGCCGATGAACTGGACCTACATCAGCGGACAGATTGTTCCGACGATTTTTGGCCGCTTGCTCTCGCAACTGACGGTGTATTTCGTCATTCTCGGCGTAAGTTACGCCATCGAGTATCAACGCCAATCGAGCGAACGTGCCGTTCGGGAGTCCAAGCTCGAGAGCGAACTCACCACGGCTCGGCTCGATGCTCTCAAACAGCAACTTCAACCGCATTTCTTATTCAACACACTTAACTCAATTTCCGTCCTGATGCAGAAGGGCGAAATCACGCTGGCGAACAAGGTGCTGAATGACTTAAGCGATCTCTTGCGCCAAGTGTTGCGTAAGGAGAATACCCAGTTAGTGACTCTCGAAGAAGAACTCGAGTTCGTCCGCCGTTACGTTGCCATCGAGCAGGTTCGTTATGGTGAAAGGTTGGAGGTCACTTTCGAAGTCCCCGGCGAGTTTCTATCGACGCCGATGCCCAGTTTTGTGCTGCAGCTACTGGTCGAGAACGCTATTCGCCACGGTGTCGCCAAGAAAGCCGATTCGGGCAGGGTGCGAGTAACAGCGCGGCGCATAGCCAATGTTCTTCAATTGCAGGTAATCGATGACGGTGTTGGAATCGACGGAAAGGCGTTCACAGAAGGTGTCGGGATCAGCAACGCCCGCAGTCGCCTCCTGCACCTCTATGGCGAAAACCACAGATTCGAGATTCGTAACAACGACGAGGCCGGAGTGACAGCGCTGATTGAAATACCGATCGAAATCAGGACTGATTGATCGATGACCGCTATCCGCACGCTTATCATTGATGACGAACCGTTAGCTCGCGACGGGATTCGCCTGCTGCTCACTGCCGACAAACACTTCGAGGTTATAGGTGAATGTACTAATGGCAGGGAAGCGGTATCGGCAATTAAGAAACTCCATCCTGACCTGGTCTTTCTCGATGTCCAGATGCCGGAACTCGACGGCTTCGGTGTGCTGAAGGCCATTCGCGAAGACAAACTACCGCTGGTTGTGTTTGTGACCGCTTTCGACAGATTTGCCATCGACGCCTTTGAAGCACATGCGCTTGATTACATTCTCAAGCCGGTCAATCCAGTGCGCTTTGCTGCGACCATTACCAGAATTAAAAAGCGTCTTAACGAGCAGGAAGTGGCGCAGATTTCGCAGCGCCTCGTTGAGTTGCTGAATACCGATTTGAATTCAGTTTCGGCAATGTCCACTCGAAGCAGCTACCTCAACCGCTTCACGCTCAAGACCGGCGACCGTCTCCATTTCGTGGATGTTGCCGAAGTCGACTGGATTGAGGCCGAGGACTACTATGCCAAGTTGCACGTCGGCAAACAGTCGCACCTGATTCGCGAAACTCTCTCGCACCTGGAACAGCAACTCGACCCGGTCAAGTTTGTCCGCATCCATCGTTCGACGATCGTGAACATCGAAAAAGTGAAAGAACTCAAATCCCACTTTCGCGGCGAGTACTTCGTCATTCTGGCCAATGGAACCAAGCTGAAATCGAGCCGTACCTACCATGACGCAGTCGTCCGAATCCTCTCGGGACGCTAATCTCCCGGCATTCTACTGCAGTAATCGTCCACTTCACGGCACAGACGGCGCGACTCACGGCTAATCCGTATCCGAATCAGCGATTTCTCGCTAATCTACACGCAGAGGACCACCCCGACCAATCCCCTCACATTGTTGTCGGGTCGGATTAACGCCGAACGAACAGAGGAATGTCATGAGAAGAAGAACTATCGTGAACCAAGTGGCGCTAATGATGTGCGCAGTCATTGGGCTGCTGGCGCTTCCCACCAATTCTGCGTCAGCCGGATTCGTGCCGGTGATTTCCGGGCCGGTCGTTTCAGACGGCGGCGATTCACGCAGCGCCAATTTCGTCGATTACGATAACGACGGCGACCTAGACTTGTTTATCACCAACGGCCCGCAGGCCGGCGCCAAGAACTACCTTTACCGAAACGACGGCACCGGTAACTTCACTAAGATCGTCGGCGATACCATCACGGAGACGATATCTTCCTTTGACGGGGCGACGTTTGGCGATTATGACAATGATGGTGATGAAGATTGCTTCGTCGCGACCTGGTGGAACAAAGTCAACTACCTGTATAGCAATGATGGTGATGGTAGCTGGACCCGAATCACTGCCGGACCGGCCGTAACCGGCGGGACCTATTCCGAAACTGGAAGCTGGGCCGATTATGACGAGGATGGTTATCTCGACTTGTACGTCTGTAACAGTGGGGTACCGCTGCAAAACCTGCTTTTCCACAACAATGGCGACGGCACATTCACCAAGATTCTCACCGGTCAACAATCCACCGATGCCTTCAAATCCCGTATCGGCGCCTGGGGAGATGCCGACAACGACGGCGATCTCGATATCTATGTCGCCAACGAAGGCAACCAGAAGAACAACTATTACCGCAACGAAGGCAACGGTACCTTCACCTCGGTAACCGTTGGTAGCTTCGTAAACGAACTTGACGAATCGTTCGGAGCCAGTTGGGGTGACTACGACAATGATCTCGACCTTGACCTATTCGTCTCCAACGGTGGCGGGCAGAACGACGATTTGTTCCAGAATAACGGTGACGGCACGTTTACCAAAATCACCACAGGACCGGTAGTCACGTCCGGAGGTTATGGCGTCGGCAGTACCTTCATCGACATCGACAATGACGCCGATCTCGATCTGTACGTTTGCAACTCCTTCGCGGCTGGTGCGGTCAACAACTTCCTGTATTACAACAATGGCGACGGTACATTCACGCAGGATACCGGTGATCCTGCCGGCTCGGACCTGGGCTGGACCTACGGTTGCGCCTTTGGTGATATCGATGAAGATGGCGACCTCGATCTTGCTTTGGCAAAGTGCTTCGGCGAGATCGAAAACAACGCGCTGTACCTCAACAGCGGTAATACAAATCACTTCCTCGCAATGAACTTCGTCGGCTCCCGTAGCAACCGCTCCGGTATCGGTGTGCGAGTAAAGATTAAAGCCACCATCGGCGGCATTCCCCGCTGGCAAATGCGCGAGGTAACCAGCCAGGCTGGCTACTGTGTGCAAAATGGCGAAGATGCTTGGTTTGGATTGGGTGATGCCACGATCGTTGATTCGATTGTTTCTACCTGGCCCTCTGGCGTCACCCGAATCCTTACGAATGTTCCGGCCGATCAGTTCCTGACTATCGACGAGTGTGAAGCAACCGATCCGGATGGCGACGCCATCGGCAGCAACTGCGACAACTGTCCCGATTCTGCCAACGTCTCACAACTCGACACAGACGGCGACGGCATTGGCGATGCTTGCGATGCTTGTCCCAACGATTCGCTCAATGATGTTGACAGCGACGGCGTATGTGCTGCAGTAGACAATTGTCCTCTCATTGCCAACAGCGGCCAAGAAGACGCCGACAATGACAACTACGGCGACTTATGCGACAACTGTCCGGACAATTCCAACCCCAATCAACTTGACACCGACGATGACGGCATCGGTGACGTCTGCGACTACATCTGCGGTGACGCCGATGGCTCGACCACGGTGACGATCTCCGACGCAGTGTATCTGATCAGTTACATCTTTTCCGGAGGACCTTCCCCAATGCCGTTGCCTGCCGGTGATGCCGACTGCAGTGGCACCGTGACGATCTCCGATGCGGTCTATATGATCAACTACATCTTCGCCGGCGGCCCCGCACCATGTGCGAGCTGTTGATAGAAACGAAGATAGGTACTAAATCACTATAGAGGCGGTATCCCAACCGCCTCTATTTTTCGCTGATCGTCTGGCGATTTAAGCTCGTTGGTACCCAAGATTTCAGACGAGACACAAATCAGGACTAAACAGGCAAGTTTGCTCTTGACAAGCGGACAAAAATATCGACATTAGTTATTGTCATCCCGAGAACTCCTTCGATAACCATCACCATTGCTCCTCAATTCGCGGATGTACACTTAAGAAATGCACTATCGGATCTACCTATCCTCTGATCGAGACTCGTCTCGTGCTGTATCTCGTTCTAAAAAGCAACGGCGTTTCCACAGCGCCGGCGGGACGAACATAACCATCTTCCAACGAAATCTGATTACTGAATCTAATAATCCAATTCTGCAGGAGGTATAGTATGTCTTGCTGTCGAACGCTAATGGTCATCACAATCTGTGCGATTGGGGTTTTCATTTTCGCCACGTCACCATTGCTGGCAGACGCTCCTAAAGTCATCAACTATCAGGGAAGACTAACCACAGCTTCTGGTGATCCGGTGCCGAACGCTAATTATTCGATAATATTCACCATTTATGACGCGCTTGGCGTTCCGCTCTGGACCTCCGGGCCGCAGACTGTTCGTGTGACAGACGGATTGTTTACATATCTACTCGGCTCAACCGTTGCATTTCCCGAGGGCCTCTTTGTAGGAACAGGAGAGGTCACCCGCTACCTCGGTGTCAAAGTCGGTTCCGACGCCGAAATCGTACCGCGAACACAACTAAGCAGTGCGCCATTTGCCGTCGTTGCCGGGAGTGTGAGTGGAGATGTGGAAACCGGCGAGGGCACACTCGAATTAAAGAAGTCGACCGGAAGCACTGGAATCTCGTTCGAACTTGAGCTTGATCCGACAAGTCGTGCCTATCAGGCTGCCGCGTTCAAGATGTTCGACCCACAGCCGGAACCTCCTGGAAAGATGTTTGAAATGCGCACATCTGCTGCCCAGGGTCCGGAGATCTACTTTTTTGATCCGCAACCGGAGCCACCTGGCGTAATGATGCACTTGCAAGCGAATCCTGCCGATGGCGGCAACATCATCATGTACAGTGCACATCGGGGTAAGGCACCCGGAGGTCCGGTGCTCCAACTTAGCGGCAATACCACGCGAGGCGGATCCTTGGTGATGTTTGACCCGCAACCAGAGCCGCCGGGAGTGCTATTCAATTTAGATGCGACGAGCGCCTCCGGACCGAGCATGAGCTTCTTCAATCAGGCGGGTCAAGTGATGGGAGTCGAACCGAGTCCCTTCATCCCGGGATTTTCGATGAAACTCTATAATCCGCAGACTGAAACTCCCAGCGTACTCCTCGATATGGCCACTGTGTTCGGATCAACGAATTCGGCGACACTTGCCATGCACGCCTCGTCATTGGGCGGTCCCAACTCTCAATTAGTTAGTCTTTCATCCGCAATGGGTGCCGGTGAGCTGCTTTTGGGTCCGGGAACCGCGCTGAAAGCCACTGGCCCGGTTGTCCGGTGCTACTCCTCGACAACTGAAAGCAGAATCGAAATTGTCGGACCGGGAGGCGGTCCAACAGTGACTCCACCAATTTCTCTTTACAGCAACATGCTAACCGCTCGTGTCGGTATCGGAACGGATGCCCCATCGCAGGCTCTCCACGTCGTCGGCAATATCTGCTACACCGGCACTATCGGTGCCTGCTCCGATGGCGCATTTAAGAAAGACATCGAGCCGATCGAAAATGCGTTGATCAAAGTCGATCGCTTAAGCGGCGTGCGTTACTCTTGGCGCACCAATGAATTTCCCGACTATCGCTTCAGCAATGAACGACAGGTGGGTGTCGTAGCACAGCAGGTCATGGACGTTCTACCCGAAGCTGTCACCTGTCAGCCGGACGGCTTCTACACCGTCGACTACAGCCGCCTGACACCGCTGTTGATTGAGGCGATCAAGGAGTTGAAGTTGCAAAATGAGAAACTGGCCGCACGTTTGGAGGCGCTGGAGCGGGCTAAGTAGAAACGAACTTTCCGATGATTACACTTCTTTCCTCTAAGAAGGAGACAGACATGAATATTGTGCTTAAGGTCTCACTAGTCGTCCTAATGATGGTTCTCTTTCTCACCGGCTTCTGCTTGGCTGCCGGTGCTCCGAAGATCATGAGTTATCAAGGGCGCGCCACTGACGCTTCGGATGACCCGGTGGCTGACGGCCTTCACACGGTCGCATTTGACGTGTACAATCATCCCACCGTCGGTACGAGGCTTTGGGGGGAGGTTACGACGGTAACCACAACTGACGGACTGTTTACTCATCTCCTCGGTTCGGTAACACCAATACCCGAAAGTTACTTTCATACTTATGACGGACTCTACTTGCAGGTCACCTTTGAGGGCCAGGTGCAATTGCCGCGCACGCAGTTTACTTCAGCCGGATATGCGTTCCACGTTCAGTCGATACATAACGCCGAGGGTGGAAATATTCGCGGATACTTGGCGATCTTTGATGCTTTTGCGGATGGCGAAATTGCCGGAATCTACGGCGACGCCAATGGTGAGCCAATATTGTGGATGGACGGAGCAGAGCGCAGTATGCAATTCACCACAGGGGTCAGCGGTTCAGCCAGCGTCGTGTTGCCGTCAGACGCTATTGAGGCTTCCGAAATCAAAGACGAACCCGGCGTGGCAAGTACGCGGGGCGCGTATCCGGGCTATGTTCCATTATCAAACACGATAGATGATATCTGTACTCGTTCAATTGTCGCCCCGACTGAAGGTCACGTTCTGGTGATCGGCACTGCACTGCTCGGTATCGGTCATACAAATGGTACCACAAGTTCGGTAAACTTTGGAGTGTCAGACAACATTTCCAGTTTTGCCTTGGGTTGTTCACTCCAAGTTAGCATTGATGCTTCGGCTCCAAGCGGAACCTATAAATTTCCCGTTGTTTCTCACGCTCTGTTTGCAGCAAGTGCGGGTTCCCAGACCTTCTACTTTCTTGCATCGGAAGTTGGTTCAACTTACGGCCGCCTGGAAAACGTTCAACTCACCGAGTGCTTCTTTGGAACCGCTTATGGAACGGTGGTTTCACCAATGTCGGCAATCACCACTGATTCCAATATCAATCCCGAGCGCGAAAGGTTGGAGTCGATGGCTGCCAATCAGGCGCGATTGGAATCTGAACTCATCAGAATGAAGGCCCAATTTGAAGCGCTCAAGAAAGAAATAAAATCGAGAATTCCAGAACCCCAATCCGATGACAAACGATGAGGAGGAGGGCATAATGAAATCGAAGACACTGATAAGCATTTGTTTTTTGGCACTGATTCTAACTGCAACAATGATTGCCGGCGCTGATCAAGAAACCGCATCGACCAGCAAGACTCCAACAGCCGGCGAACAGATAAAATGGCAAGTCATCGCCGGTGGTGGTACGACTGACGGCTCCTCCACCAACTACAAGCTGTCCAGCACCCTCGGCCAGACCGCTGCCGGCAGGGGTACTTCAACAAATTACCGGCTCGTCCAGGGCTTTCAGCAAGATTTCAGCACTGCTAGCTACCTGTGCGGCGACGCTGACGGAAGTGGCACAATCACGATCTCCGATGCTGTCTATTTGATAAACTATATCTTTGCAGGAGGTCCGGCGCCAAATCCGCTTCTCTCCGGTGATGCCGACTGCAGCGGAAGTATCACAATTTCCGATGCAGTCTATATGATCAACTACATCTTCGGCGGTGGTCCGGCGCCTTGTGCCGCGTGTCCGTAACCACACAATAATCCTATATGTCGGGCTCTGTGGTAGATACAGAGCCCGGCCCTCTTCCCGGCCTCCAAAAGTATCTTCTCTAATCCGCCGCAATTCGTTATTCTGTCATTAACAGAAATTGAATCTGCAAAGGACAGAACATGGCCGGTGAACAAACGACCAACTACGATTCCTTCGAGACGAGTATCTTCGAGGTGGTCTTCCCCTCGATGGTAAATCAATACGGAACGCTCTTTGGCGGCATAGCACTGCAATGGATGGATCGCGCGGCATGGATTTGCTCGACGCGCTTTGCCCGCAAGACGATGGTGACGATTGCTTCTGACCGCGTCGTCTTCAAGAAAGCCGTCCGGCAGGGAAGTATGGTCGAGCTAAAAGGCATGGTCAAGAAAGTCGGGCGGACTTCGGTAACGATTCAGGTCGAACTCTATTCTGAAAGCCCACTGACCGGAAAACGCGAGTTGGCAACCCATGGCGAGTTTGTTATGGTGGCTTTGGACGCTGATGGCCACCCCACGCCAATCAAGGATTCCGTTGGCAAATAACAACTTACGACAATCCACGTGAAATTTCTCTTGCCCTCACCAGCCCAATCCATATATTTAAAGACTTGCCGTGAGCCGTTGGCCGCGGTGGTTGACTGATATTGCAAAATATTTGTTTGAGGAGATAAAGTCATGGCAAAGAAGAAAGGTGATGCGCGGACGATGATCACCATCGAGTGCACCGAAGCCCGCAAAGAGGGCGGCACTCCATCGCGTTACACCACATTCAAGAACAAGCGCAATACGCCGGATCGCTTGGAGCTTAAGAAGTACAATCCGTTTCTCCGTCGTCACACGATCCACAAAGAGACGCGCTAAGCGTCTCGCGTAAGCAAGATTGAAACGGCACGTGAATTTTCACGTGCCGTTTTTTCTTTTCCGCCAATTATACCGTTGCTATCCGGTGAACGAGAAGGCAATCTTCACTCCAACGAAATATGAGCATGCCATCAATTCAGAACATCAAAGAGTTTCTCGGTCTCAAGCGCTCAATGGTCGCGCTTCTGGGAATGGTCATTCTTGTCGGAATGGGCGAGAAGATGGCCGAACGCTTTCTACCGCTGTACATCGTCGCTCTCGGCGGAAGTGCCATCTATGTCGGCTTGCTCAATGGCCTCGATAATCTCCTCTCAGCGCTTTACTCGTTCCCGGGTGGCTACATCGCCGACCGCTACGGCACCAAACGCGCTCTGCTGATCTTCAATGTCATTGCCATGTGCGGCTTTGTGATCGTCATTCTGATTCCGTCCGTCTGGGCGGTGATCGTCGGTTCTTTTTTCTTCCTATCGTGGACAGCGATCTCGTTGCCGGCGACAATGAGTCTGGTTGCCAAGCTTCTCCCCAAGAACAAACGCACTATGGGTGTATCAATGCATTCGCTGATACGAAGAATTCCCATGGCTCTCGGTCCATTAGCAGGTGGTGTGTTCATTGCGACTTGGGGCGAAATCACCGGAGTCCGACTGGCATTCATTGCAGCGCTGGCACTGGCAATAGTGGCGGCAATTTTGCAGCAGACAATGATTCCTTCAAGCGACTCGGCCGAGGGCGATATGCTGGGCAAATCGCCAGACAAAAACCCGCTGAAACTCCTGCGCCAATTTCGCCCGGAACTAAAACGGCTGCTCATCTCCGATATGCTCATTCGTTTCTGTGAGCAAATCCCTTACGCCTTCGTAGTTCTCTGGTGCATGAAGGAAATATCCTCCCCCGTGACTGCGGTACAATTCGGCGTTTTGACAACGGTCGAAATGGCGACGGCTGTACTCGTGTATATTCCAGTCGCGTACTTCTCTGACAAGACCGAGAAGAAGCCGTTTGTGGTCATGACCTTTGTCTTCTTTACGCTGTTTCCCCTGATCCTACTTTTCAGCCAGACATTCTGGGTACTGGTCGGAGCCTTCGTCCTTCGCGGACTGAAGGAATTCGGCGAACCGACACGCAAAGCGTTGATCATTGACTTGGCAGTTCCCGGCAGGGAAGCCGCAACCTTTGGCACCTACTATCTCTTTCGCGACTCCGTGGTGGCCGTCGCTGCCTTTGGTGGTTCGCTTCTGTGGCTAATAAGCCCGGCTACGAACTTTCTCGTGGCAGCGGGATTCGGCTTAATCGGGACAATCTGGTTTGGCGTTTCGCGAAACTCGGAACCGACCTCGTAATTCTCCGTGGTGCTTTATCATTGACAAACAACACGAGATTCTGTAGTTATTAGATGAGCGCACTTTCACCAACGAACTTTCAACTACCAATCCCATCAACGAGGTGCTAAATGAGAAGGATCTTCATTTTCGCCGCGGTTATCATGACTGTTGGCAGCTTGACATTGACCAACGGACAAAATGCAGACACGAAAACTGCAGTCCCTGCGGCCGATAAGACAGCACTTTCCGGAGCAGCGGTTGACTCGCTCCTGATCAGCGCCGCCAACCAGGCGATTTCACAATTTTCGTCGCAACTGCAGACGTCGCTCAAAGTCGCACTCGATGATGGTGGGCCGCTCAATGCCGTTAATGTCTGCAACGTCGTCGCACCCGACATCCAAATCGCCCATGTGCGCGACGGCTGGTTCCTTGAACGAGTAACCGCAAAACCGCGAAATCGGAACAATGAAGCCGACTCTGCTCAACTTGCGATACTCGCCCAATTTGCGTCAACGGCTGATGCGCCATCGTTCATCGCCCAATGGAATGACCCGGTCAAGCGCGAGAAATTTCGCTTCTACCGTCCGATACGGACAAACGAATTGTGCGCCAGTTGCCACGGTGATCCGGCGGCGTTTGTTCCCGGATTGACAGAAGAGCTTAAGAAACTGTATCCGGACGACAAAGCAGTTGGCTACAAGAGCGGGGATCTGCGCGGAATGTTCGCAATCGAAGTCATGTGGCCCGAGGGAATGAACTACGCGCAGAAATTGGCTGCTTCAGTGAAGCGCGATACGAAGTAGATTAGAAACTCCTCGTCGAAAAATGCCCCCCATCACAGAATGCAGGGTTCTTTTCGTTGAACCCTGCATTCTTCAGAAAACTTGACAGCTCGATTACTTGCCTGCGGTAGTGCTCTTTGAACTGGCCGGCTGTATGACTGATATCTCCGCCGTTTTATTGTAGGAGACCGGGATGGTGTAACGTGTTCCCGCCTGGTCATCGACAACAAACGTGAAGGACTTCTTGAACTGCTCGTCCGTTACTGAGCTGCTGACTTTCACAGCAATTTCCTTCTCCTTGCCTGGCTTGATTTCGGCATCCGGAATTTCGACCTGCAGGAAGCCTGCGGGTTGACTAACCAGATGTATCCTTACGGAATTAGCCGATACATTCTTGACAACCAGCTTGGCCCCTTTCGCACTCGATTGACCATTTAACACCAGTTCGCCTTCAGAAAGTTTCAACGGTGTGAGCGAATCGGGGTCGGTGAAGTTCTTTCCGGTGAACTTCAATTGGAAAGTTCCTCTGTCGGAATCGTTGCAGCTAACTGTCGCGTTTTTGCCCACGTTACCCTTGGCGCCCTTATTGGACGTGAAGACCAATTCCACTTCGGTGCTGTCGCCAACAGCAACGACCTCTTTCTTGAGTGGGGCCTTTGTGCAACCACAACCCGGCTTCACACTGAGTATTTTCAGAGAATCAGTACCGCGACTGTGGAATACGTACGAATGACTAACAACACTACCGGCATAGATGTAACCAAAATCAAACGACGTCTCATCGATGAACAATTTGGCGCCCGATTTCGCTGTCTCCTGCGCCGACAGCAGGCTGACAAGTGCGAGAGACATGAGTATTGCAGTAAGGACTTTCTTGATCATTCGTTCCTCCTTGTAGTGAGTGCTACGAGAATAGTTGATTTAGTTCACATGTATTGATTGCACAGCTGCTGTCGGGCTAGCTTCCGACGTCGCCGTGACGGTTCGGACTATGAAAGTAGTTTCCTGGTCGCAAAGCCCAGAAGACTCATCGTCTCATTTCGAAATACCGGCGCGACATTATCGATGCGGCAACAACCAAGGTCAATGATTGCCTGCACCATGAGTCGGACATCGCGTTCTGTCTTCAGGTCGAAGATTGTCAGGCGGCATGTCTCTGTACACTCTCCGACCGTGAAGTGAATCTGATTCATTCCCAGCGAGTCAAGTAGTGAAGTCGCTACTTCCTGCTCCATGCCGAGGGCACCTAACAGCGAAGTGATCTTGGGATTTTCCAGAGCAATCTCCCTCTCGACTCCGTCAATCGCGATCTGGTATCCAACCTTCTGACTCATATTGAGTGGTATCAGCGCGATTACGGCAAAGACCGCCAATACAGCGACCACGGCAATCCGGGGGCGGGTATTGGGCACCAATGCTCCGATCAAATGCCGTAAGCCTCCAGTTGCCGGCTTCGATCTTTCAGTTTCTTCAACTTTCGATCTAATAGTCGAGACTGGCATTTCGTACGTCGGCTCACACTGCCGGAGTGTCGCAAGGTGCTGATCGAGTGCCTGCTGTACCCGGACCAAGCTCGAACATTCCTTACAGCCGTCAAGGTGTTCCAATAATTCTGCATCTTGGCCGTACTCGATGAGTCGCCAGTTGTAGACTTCTAATCTTACTTGGGCTTGTCTACACAACATACGTTCTCGCTTCCTTCGTCCGTTTTTTTCGGAACTGACCTGCAATACTGACCGCTCAACCTCCGTCGCATCTTTTCACGCGCCCGTGATAATCGCATTTTGACATTGCCTTCCGATTTGGAAGTCAGCTGCGCAATCTCGGAGATTTTCCAGCCATCCAATTCTGCGAGCGTGACGATGATTCTATCTTCCGCGCTAAGTGCCGTGAAGGCATATTCTAGTTGGCGCCTGGCTTCATACTCGCCTGACGGGTCGCGCCCAGGTTCGAAACTTTCACCCTCAATTGGACCCGGGAAAATTCGCTTCCACCAGGAATCGCGGGACCGGCCCCGAAAAGCATTATTGATGATCTGATAGAGCCATGGTCGGAACAACTCTTGATTCTTGAGTCCGGCAAAACCGCGGTATGCCTTCATCACCGCGTCTTGATATAGATCATCGCCTTCGTCCGGATTGAGCGTCAATCGTAAGCAATAGGCTCTGGCACGTTTGTGCTCGCGCTCGACCAGATCCCAAAATGGACTGTCGTTTCTGATCACGTATTAAAGAGATGATTTAGAGGCATAAAAGGTAACGAAAAAAAGTAGGGATTCTGGCTTATCTTTTCGAGCAGATTTTTGACAGGTAACGAAAATCAATAGCGGTGCAGGGATTTGAACCCCGGACACGCGGATTATGATTCCGCTGCTCTAACCAGCTGAGCTACACCGCCATCAACGTTCAACCAATGGTCAGAGAATTTATACCTTCCCGCACATTTGTCAAGGGCTAACAACTCATTTTCGTTGCTCTCGAAACCATTGTGACTTATCATTCAATTTCACCACTTTTCGGAGATTGAATCAGATGATTGTTACAACTACACCTAACGTCGAAGGCAAGCCCATCCGCGACTATCTCGGCATCGTCGCAGGCGAGGCCGTGATGGGAGCCAACATCGTCAAGGACCTCTTTGCAACCGTGACCGACATCGTAGGTGGCCGCTCGGGTGCATACGAAAACGAGTTGATTAAGGCTCGCCAGATTGCTCTAACCGAAATGGAGCAGGAAGCCATGAAACTCGGCGCCTCGGCAGTCGTCGGCGTTGATATCGATTATGAGGTCATCCGGACAGGAATGCTCCTCGTGACGGCGTCTGGAACAGCAGTTAGACTCTAAAACTCTCGGTGGTCGTAAATAGTGCAAGGGCTTGCACATTTTGCCAATTCTAACGTTTTTCTCACGCCAAGTGTACGGAAGCAGGAAACGAATTGACTCTGCAAGTTGTTACTGTAATTGAAAATAGATCATCGGCAGGAAATTGTACCAACCTGACGAATTCGGGCATAATCTTCGCTGAAAGATACAGAGGATGACTACGATTACCAAGAGATGCTTCCGCTTGATTGTCGGCGTTTTGCTGACGTTTGCCGCCACCACGCCTGCCTATTCGGCCCAATTTAGCGAACGACTTAACTCGACGCTCGCCAGCCGTAATTCGGATGATCTGATTTCGGTACTGGTCTTTATGTCGGATCGACTCGATGTGGCGCAAGTCCAGCAAGCGCAGAAGCTGACCGCTTTTTCCAGACAAGCCGCTCATAAGCTACTACTCGACGAACTTAAAGAGTTCGCCGCCGAAAAGCAGTCGCCGTTTCGGGCTTTGCTCGATGATGCCGTCACTCGAGGCGAGGTCAAGTCGTTTGAAGCCTATTGGATCACCAATGCCTTTCGCGTTACAGCGTCGCGCGAATTCATTGAAACCTTGAAATCACGCCCCGACATCGAATCAGTAATTGAGGATATCCCGCCGACATCACTCTACAATCCTAACCACAACGAATCTGCCGCGATCGCAACGGGCACAACCGGCCAGGCTATTGGCGGCCTCCGCGCGATTGGCGCCGACGAGATGTGGCAGATGGGATATACTGGCGCTGGACGCCTGATCGCCTCATTCGACACCGGTGTCGATGGCGGCCATCCCGCGCTTTCAGGATCGTGGCGCGGAAACACACACACTGCAGCGGAAAGTTGGTTTGACCCGGTCTACCAGGAAGAAACACCGCATTGGGAGCTTGCTCTCGGCGATGTAGCCTCTCATGGAACATCTACGATGGGTGTTATGGTCGGGAAGAATGATGCGACAGGCGATACCGTTGGCGTCGCCTTCGATGCTCAATGGATCAGCGCCATGGTCGTTGATGTCCCCGGAGCCAACTACTTGCAGGCTTTCCAGTGGGCGGCCGATCCGGATGGAGATCCCAACACAATTACGGACGTCCCCGACGTTCTCAACAATTCTTGGGGATTTCTCCAGAGTAACATTGATTGCTCCGACCTATTCTGGGCTCCGATCGATAATCTCGAGGCGCTCGGTACCGTTGTCATTTTTGCCTGCGGCAATGAGGGTCCCGATACAAGTTCAGTTCGTAATCCCGCCAATCGCGCGACTAACGAATTGAACACTTTCTCTGTTGGCGCAACGGACTCAACCGGTGTTCAGATCTGGATTAAATCGAGTCGTGGACCTTCGGATTGCGATACTACAAAGATAAAGCCAGAGATAGTAGCCCCGGGTTCAGAAATCTGGACCACTGTACCCGGCCCGACTTTCTTCTACGGTCGCCGTAGCGGAACTTCCTTCGCGGCGCCGCATGTTTCCGGTGCAGTCGCGTTGTTGCGCCAATACAATCCCAATGCAACTGTTGAGCAGATCAAACATGCTTTGCTCTATTCGGCTACCGACATCGGCGAAACCGGCGAAGATATTATCTCCGGGCGCGGACTCATTAATATCCCGGCAGCTCTTGCCCTGATGCCTCCGAATAATCAGGTCAACATCTTCGTGCAGACGATCGAACACAATCCGATCTCCGCCGGCATGCAGGTTCAAGTCATTGCGACTCTCAAGAATTCAGGTCTCGGTACTTTGAATGTCAACGCCGAGTTGCTCGAACCCGAAACGGGTATGACAATCGTTAGCGGTTCTTCAAGCTTCGGCGATCTCCCGATCAACGCCAGCGCGAGCAATAGCTCTGATCCATTTGTTCTGCAATTCGACAACGGAATCGTCAATGGCACACAGTTGTCGGTCGACTTGCGCATTACGGCAACAGCTGGCTACGAAAAGACAGTCAGATTATACTTTACCGTCGGCGAGGCTCTGGTCAAGTCCATCTACACGCATCAATCAGACAGTTTAAGATTCACTATTTCAAACTTCGGTGCATTGGGACTCGCTCCCGGGTCGGTCCTCCCGAATAACGGCATAGGATTTCTCTATCCAGTTAATGGTGTCAATAATCTCTATCAAGCCGGACTTTTGGTCGGAAATTCCCCGCTGGGTATTTCTGATGCCATTACCAACACGATCTTTTCGGTCGATGCCGATTTCCGGGTCGCACCGGGCGGAAACCTGCAGGTCAACTCTGGCGGCATTCTCGGCGACCACGAAACATATTCGCGCTTCGACGACGGCCTTGCCTATCGGCCTCTGGGCGTGACGATTGAACAACGCACCGCAAGCTTCAATGGCAGCTCCGACGCCAACTACGTTATCATGGAATATACCGTTATCAACGATCAGGACACCGCCATCAGCGACCTCTATGTTGGAATGTACTTCGACTGGGATTTCCCGCCTAACAGCGGACAGGACCGTACCGGCTTCGACGAAGCCAACCAGCTGGGCTACATGTGGTACAACAACCAACCGCAATATCGCGGAACGTCGGTGCTCAATCACGAAGGTGTGAAGACCTATTGGGCCATCCCCAATTCAGCGATAATCTACGATGGCGTAACTGAACAAGAACAGTACGACATGCTGACACGGGCAACCGTTCCCACATCCAACTTTGCTCCCGACCAGTCATACTCGATTTCGACTGGTCCATTCAATCTCGGCCCGGGCGAGTCGGACACTGCCGCCTTTGCCATCATTACTGCGGCAAGCGCCGAGGAATTGACACTTTTCGCGCAACGCGCCAAATCAATGTACCGCCAGGCCACACCTGTCGATGATGACGGCGTCGTTTTACCGAACTCCTATCAACTCGAACAGAACTTCCCAAATCCTTTCAATCCAATTACGCAGATTCAGTTCAACCTCAATCGCACCGAGACCGTAAAGCTCCAGATCTTCAACTCGCTTGGTCAAAAGGTCGCGACGCTGCTTGACGACCTGCGTGCCGCTGGGACTCATACCGTTTACTGGAACGGCGTGGACGACAACGGTCAGGCAGTGGCGACAGGGGTTTACTTCTACAAGCTGTCAGCGGGAAGTTTCAGCGAGACCCGCAAGATGGTGTTGTTGAAGTAGTTCGAGCCGTTCGCTAATTCACAGAATTTCAAACTTGAAAAGCAGGCTCCTCTAAGTTAACCTGCCCTTGTGACAAAGCACTTACTCCTGTTGCTATCCCTTCTTGGTGTCATCGCTACAGTCTGTTCCTGCGGACAAAAAGCCATCGATGATACGTTGTGGGAAATCGCCCTTGCTGAAGACTCGCGTCTCTTGCCGGCCGAGTCACTCGACAAGTGGATCGCTTCGCCCGACTCAACCGTTCGGGCGCGTATGGCCTACGCAATCGGTATCGTGGGCGAAATTGTTACGTTCGATAAGCTCCGCCAACTTCTTTTGGATGATTGTGAGTATGTGCAACTGGCGGCCTCATTTGCTGCCGGACAAGTTGCCGATACGGCCTCACAAGACCAGTTGATCAATCTCTCTCGATCAACGAATCCTGAACTTAGAAAATCAGCTCTCGATGCACTATCCAAGTTAGGTACTCAAGCCGCCTCCGCGCGACTAGCGGAAGTTCTCGATGACGACGATGAAATGTCATCGATTCGAGCACTCACGGCTCAATGGTTGTTCCGTCTTAAAGATGAACCATCAGGCAACGCACTCATCGGTCAGGCAATGTCGACCGATGATGCCGTTCGCGAACGCGTCTATTATTCCCTGATGCGTCGCAGTATCAAAGACGCCCAGCCAATTTTCCTGTTGGGACTCAACGACAAGGTCGAGCAGATCCAGATATTCTCCATCAACGGCCTGTCCAAAATTAATGATACCGCCGCATCATCCGCAATTCAGCCGCTGCTGTTAAGCTCGAATTCGCGCGTGCAGTATCATGCCGTGAACTTCATGGCAAAATTCAGCGTCGCAGAAGCGCTACCGCTGCTGATCAACTTGACGACGGCTGGTAACGACCCCCATGTTCGCCTCGCCGCTGTCCAAGCCTTGGCGAAGTTCAGAGATAATCAGACAGCGCTGACATTGATGGAACTATTGAAGGATAGCGACATTAATGTCGCGTCTGCGGCGCTTGTCGCCTACGCCGCAGTTGGCCGACCCGACGCGGCAACGTTTGCGCAATTGTTCCTGGGAGATTCTCAATCGCGCAAGCGCATCGCCGCGGCGCAAGCATTTGGCACGATCAAGACTGATACGTCTCGAACAATGTTGGAGTACCTTTTCAAAGATCCCGTTCCATTGGTTCGCAGTGAAGCACTCGAACAGCTGTTCGGGTTCGAGCAGCCGGAACTAACGAGTCGCATCATAGAATCCGCTCTTGCCGATTCCGATTTCATGCCGGTTGCCATTGCCTCTGGCCGTATTGCGACAGACAGAAGTATGCAGCATGTGCCACGGCTGTGCGAAGTGTACTATGTAGGCACGCAGATCGAAAACCAGCAATCGGCCTTGGACGCGCTAATCGAGTTGGCTGACTCTGTGACCGACAAGGCGCCGCTGGCAACACTTGCCGACTCGGCCTTGCATCACAGCGATCTCAGCATCCGCAAACGCGGCCGCGAACTCGCCCGAAAACTGCTGCTCAAGATACCCGGAACGGTGGATTATTATGAAAGCGATCTCTCACCCGAGAGATTCGACTCGGTTTACGGCCGGACCGATTCGCCCCGCGTTCGCATTGCAACCTCTCGTGGCGATATCGTCATCGAATTGAATCCGGCAATTGCTCCCAAGACAGTCGCTAACTACCTTGAATTGGTACATTCCGGCTTCTACAACAACCGAATTTGGCACCGGGTGGTGCCTGATTTTGTAATACAAGATGGCTGCCCGCGCGGCGATGGTTGGGGTTCACCCGGATACGAGATTCGTTGCGAGTATAATCATCTTTCCTTTGAACGCGGCACTGTGGGAATGGCAACTTCGGGCAAAGACACCGGCGGAAGTCAGTATTTCATCTGCCATTCAGCGCAACCACATCTCGACGGCCGATACACGGTTTTCGGGAAAGTGATTACCGGGCTTGAAATCGTCGATCAGATTCAGCTCGGCGATAGTATCACATCTGTGACGCAAGTAACCGACGGAGACTAACAGTGAGATTCATTTTACTGGCACTGATGGCCATACTAACACCGCTCTGGCGCTTAAACGCCGCACCCCCGGTAGAAGAAATCATCCGCAACGCGATCGCTAAACTCGAAGCCGATAAACAAATCTGTTCGACCTACACCAACAACACTGTCACCAAATCGATCAAATACGACAAGAATATGCAGCCAGACGAAGTAACGGTCATGAACAAACGTTCCTTCCACATCAACAAGCGCATCTCGGAACAGATTTTCTCGATCGAGAAAGACGGCAATGCGATGACGCCCAAACAGATCGAGGAGAGAGCTGCGGAGCAAACCAAGAAGTGGGAAGACGAACACAAGGAGGGCGGCAAAGCGCGGTCAGCTTCGCGCGAAAACTATGTCGACCCGCTCACGGTCGCAGGAATCGATACCTACAGTTATCACCTCATTGAAACCCGCGACTCGGCATTCGGAGTCGTATCGGCAGCAGTTGCCGGAACCACGGAGATCATTGATCAGTCAGTGCAGAAACTGACGACCTACTACGTCATCCAGGTACTCGCCAAGATCGCCGATGAAAAACATCTCAACGCCACCTATTGGATCGATGCCAAGACCTTCGGTGTCTTGCGTACCGAATTCACACCGTCAAAAATGCCTCGCTTTGTGGAGATGCTCGACTTCCAGTTGGACTACGAGATTCTGCAATTTGGCGATTCGACACTATACTTCCCGCGCCGATTTGAACTCAAAGGCAAAGCCGGATTCCTCTTCTTCAAAGGAAGATTCGGTGCTATCGAGGAATATTCCAACTATCGCTGCGAAGATGCGATTGACGAGTCGCTCTTCAAGACACGATACTTCTATAAACCCGGTGAAGGTCCAAAGCCATGAACATTGAAGCTGTAAGAATCGACATGCCCGAGGACTGCAATCTTATCTTCGGCATGAGCCATTTTATCAAGACAGTCGAAGATCTGCACGAACTGATGGTCAATTCAGTACCCGGCGTGAAATTCGGCGTCGCCTTTAGTGAAGCCTCCGGCGATCGCCTCGTTCGTTTCTCCGGTAATGACAACGAACTCGCAACCGCCGCTGCGCAGAATCTGATGAAAATTGCCAGCGGGCACTGTTTCCTGATCTTCATGAAGAACGCTTTCCCGGTGAACATTCTGCCGGCTCTGAAGAATGTCTATGAGATCGTCAATGTCTTCTGCGCCACCGCCAATCCAGTACAAGCGCTGGTCGTTCGCACCGAGTTGGGCGGAGGAATTATTGGTGTTGTCGACGGCGAAGCGCCGGTAGGTATCGAAGACGAAATTGCCCGCCAGAAGCGACATCAATTTCTTCGCACCATCGGATACAAACAGTAAGAAGTTGGGGATTCTACGTTGAGCAAAGTGCACTGATGCCGCCGCTGATAAAATACGACAACGGCATTGAGATCGAAGGACTCGATTTCCATCTCGACGCGCATCGCCGCGCCGAATGCAGTTTTGTGTCGCATGCTCACTCGGACCACGCCCGCAAGCACGGACGCATTCTCGCTACTGCCGAAACGATCCTAATGTACCGGCGTCGTTTTCCCGGTGTACCGACTCGCGCTTTGCCGATGAATCGGCGCATCAAACTCGGCGATGCCACAATTGAACTTTTTCCGTCCGGCCACATGCTCGGTGCTGTGCAGATTCTGATTGAAATCAAACGAACCCGCATCGTCTATACCGGCGACTTCAAGGTTTATCCCAATATCACCTGCCCGCCGATTGAGTCGCGTCGCTGCGACATTCTGATTATGGAATCAACTTATGGTGATCCGATGTATTCTTTCCCGCCACAAAACGAGGTCTACAGCCGCATCGTCGGATTTGTCAAACGCGCGCAGTCCGATGGTTACATACCTGTATTGGCCGGCTATGCCATGGGCAAGGCACAGGAGGCCGTCTGTCTCCTGCAACAACACGGATTCAAGGTAGCGGTTGACAAAGCCATCAACGACATCAACCACCTCTATCGCGCGTCGGGTGTGAAGATGGAATCCACGGACCATTATCTTCATACCTCGCTTGACGATAAAGTCGTGGTGGTCTGCCCGCAAACACTACGCAACGAACAATTCCGCGCACTGCGCCGCAAACGGTCGTTGTTCCTAAGCGGCTGGTCGCAAGGTGGTCGCGGTAAGAACAACTTCAGTACCGATCTGGGTGTCCCACTTTCGGATCATGCCGACTTCACGCAGTTGATTGCCTATATCGAATCCTGTAGTCCGCGGAAGATCTACACCCTTCATGGCGAAGCGAAATTCGCACAGATCCTGCGCGAGATGGGCTATGACGCCGAATACCTGCACAAAGGATTTCGCAGCGACCAAAGTCCGGCTCGCTCAATCGATATCACCCAGCCGAATGTCGCCATCGGCACAAATTTCGAATTATTCTGATTGCTCCGATGAACCTAATTCCTCGCACGTGCAGCTTTGTCATCACACTATTGCTTCTCTGTTGTTCAAGCGTCGCAGTTGCTGAATATCTCTGGCCGCTCCCTTTTGGCAATGAACTGACTTCGATATTCGGTGATTATCGAACCCGCCGTTACCACCTCGGTATCGACATGCGCACCGGCGGCGAAATCGGCAAGACGGTCGTCGCTCCCGCTGATGGTTACATAATGCGTGTTCGCACCGGTTATTTCGGTTACGGCAAGGTCATATACTACAAAATGACCGACGGCAATACGTGCGTATTTGCCCACTTGAGTGCCTTTGCGCCGAAACTTGAAGACTTCATCCAACAACGTCAAATCGCGGCGGAATCATACAATCAAGATATCGAACTAAGCGCAGACAAGTTCCCGTACAAGCGCGGAGAAACCATTGGCTTCTCCGGTGCAACTGGTGTAGGCGCTCCGCATCTGCATTTTGAGTTTCGCACCCCGGAAAACGTGCCGGTAAATCCCCTAACCGTCAAAGGGTTCGGAGTCAATGACAACAGTGCTCCGGTATTTCGCAACCTGCGACTCGTCGGATTCGATAACGAGGAACTCGCGCGTGCACTCGGTTGGGATCTTTCTTATGCGTTTCGAAAATCGGCGCGATCATCCGAATACACACTTTCAGTCACCCTTCCTTGCGGTTTCGACGACTTCTGGCTGTCAGCTGATATTATTGATAAAGTCGGTAAGAGCCTTGCAAACAAACCGATTTACGACCTTGAAGTCCGCTGTCTCGACCGCGTGCTCTATCATCTACGTTACGACAAGGTCTCTTTCGACGATACCTACCTCATCGATGCGCAGCGCAATTTTGCGATGGCGCAGGAGGGCAATCAAGAATACTACAATCTGGTGGATATCTATTCTGTTCGCACCTTGTCGGGCATCTGCGAAATGGTTGGACAGGATCCGCCGCCGATTGAAATCATAGCTACGGATGCGGCCGGTAATTCCTCCAAGGCAGTAATCAGGATTGCCGACGCCGGCCACAGTTCCAAGAATGGAAAGTTCGCCGTTCCCAAGCCAGATACAACGCGACTTAACTCACTCCTTGACAAGTACGGTCAGGACTACGGCGCCTTCCAGGCGGCCTGGATTCCTGGTGGAAGAAACCTCTACTTACTTGTCAAAGCCCCCTCGGCAAAACCTGCAAGAGTCATGGCAATGAATCTCGATGCTGGATTAGGTGGGGCATTGAATCAAATCACCGGAAGATATTATCTCGGCATCGTCGACCGGATGTCCGACACCGCATCGGGTGGAATTGTTCTCGAGACCGACTCGGTGCATGTGCTGTTCGAACCGGCCGTCGGAGAACGCGCATCCATTGCTGTACCTGTGAGCTATCAACGGATTCGGCATCGGTCAGGGACGTCCCTTCCGCTGACATCAGACGACCGGCGCTACACAATCGAATTTCCCGAGGGCGACAATGCGATGTTTCCGCTGGAAGAGAATTACTACTTCAAAGTTGAACGCTCCGGTATCGGACGCTTCGCTAATTATACCTTGATGCCGTCAAATTCGGCCCTGACCAAGCAGGTAACCTACACTTATGCCATTGGCGACACTATCCCAAAGGGGATCGGCCTCTATTCCGTCGCCGGAAGCGGACTTTTCTATTTAGGCGGAGTCGTTGACAGTGTCAAGAAATCCATCAGTGCAAAATCGTACGTGTTGGCAACTGTCACTGCACGGCAGGATACTATAGCGCCCAATGTTCGCCAACTCCGACCCGCAGCCGGTGCCGTGGTTACCAGCGCCCGGCCGAAGGTCAGTTTCAAGTTCAGCGACGATCTCTCCGGCGTCAGCGATAACATTGATGTCCGTATTGACGGCAAATGGTGTATTCCGGTGTACGACCCGGAATCCGGTGAAGTTATCGCTGTACCGCATTTCGATATCGCCGCCGGCAAACACAAGCTCGACATTAAGGTCGCCGACAAAACCGGAAATGTTCGGCGCCTGACTATAGAATTCACCCGGGGCAAAAAGAAGTCGCGATAGATTTCTGCCGCCGGCCTTGAATACTCAAGGCTAATCGTATATATTCTCCCAAATGATACCATTACGCGACGAAGTCCCGACCCAAACTTTCCCTCTCATCACGGTCATACTGATTGCGATCAATGTCGCAGTTTACCTATATCAGTTGTTTCTGCCGGAACCGCTACTAAACCTGATGGTGTACAAATGGGCTTACATTCCCATCGAATACACGCAATTCGAGCAGGTCTTTCCCGAGCTTGCCGTGCCTTTTGGTCTGACCGTCTTTACCAGCATGTTTCTCCATGGTGGATTCATGCATCTGGCCGGCAACATGCTCTATCTTTGGATCTTCGGTAACAACATCGAAGACCATCTCGGCAAAATCAGATTTGTCATCTTCTATCTGATTTCTGGCATCGCCGCTGTCGCCTTATTTACCGTCTTTGATCCAAGCTCGGAAGTCCCGATGATCGGTGCATCCGGGGCTATCGCCGGCGTCATGGGCGCATATATGGTGCTTTTCCCCAATGCCAGAATTCACACCATCATCTTTCTCGGCTTCTTTATTCAGGCTGTGCGTGTCCCCGCCAAGATTCTCCTTGTCTTCTGGTTCGCAATGCAGATTATTTTCGGCTTACCATCGCTGTTGGGACCGTCTCAAGGTGGGGTTGCATGGTTTGCTCATGTCGGCGGATTTGCTTTCGGTTGGCTTTACTTCAAGTTGACCAACAAACGACCTCTAAACCAATATTGGAATGAATAGATACGATGTCTGATACTGCTGAATTCGTCCATCTGCATAATCACACGCAATATTCGCTTCTCGATGGCGCCTGCCGCATCGAGCGTTTTGTAGACTTGGCCAAACAGATGGGATTCCACGCGCTCGCCATCACCGATCACGGCAATATGTTCGGAGCGATTGAATTCTATAAAGCTGCTCTTAAAGCCGGAATCAAACCAATCATCGGCACCGAAGCTTATGTCGCCCCCAAATCGCGCGAACTCAAGCAGTCCGTCGCCGGCTACCCCGATGGCGGAAATCACCTGCTCCTGCTCGCCAAGAACAAGCAGGGCTACCAGAATCTGATCAAGCTATCGACGATTGGATTCCTCGAGGGCTTCTATCATCGCCCCCGTATTGACAAAGAGTCGCTAAAAAAATACTCCGAGGGCCTGATCTGTACATCGGCATGTCTGCAGGGTGAAGTCGCTTTTCATTTGCGCAACAGCAATCACGAAGAAGCCAAACGTGCGGCGTTCCAGTTTGCCGACATCTTCGGCAAGGAAAATTTCTACATCGAAATTCAGGATCATACCATCGATGACGAAGACAAGGTTCGCCCCCTTCTGCTGAAGCTTGCCAAGGAGAACGACTTCAACTTAGTCGCAACCAACGATTGCCATTACCTGCAGAAGGATCATCATCAGGCGCATGACGTCTTGCTCTGCATCCAAACCGGCAAGCAAGTAAACGACGCCGACCGCATGCGCTACACGACCGACCAACTTTATGTGAAAACTGTTGCCGAAATGAAGGAGCGCTTCGGCAAGTACCCGAATGCTATCGAGAACACTCTCAAGATTGCTGAAGAGTGCAATGTCGAAATTGAACTGCACGTTAATCACCTGCCGGCTTTTCCGCTACCGGCGACAGCGAGCAATCCGGATGATTACCTGACCCACTTGGCGGAAGAGGGTCTGCTGGCGCGCTATCCCAACCCGACCCCGGAAATCCGCGAGCGACTCAATTTCGAGCTTGGCGTCATCAAACAAATGGAGTATGCCGGCTACTTCCTGATTGTTCAGGACTTCACGCGCCAGGCTCGCGAAATCGGTGTCTCGGTTGGTCCCGGCCGCGGTTCGGCGGCGGGTTCCATTGTCTCGTATGTGCTGGGAATCACCAATATCGATCCAATCAAGTATGACCTCTTGTTTGAACGCTTCCTGAATCCCGAACGCATCAGCATGCCTGACATTGACATTGACTTCTCTGATCGCGGTCGCGACAAGATCATCCAGTACGTCATTCAAAAGTACGGACAGGAAAACGTCGGACAAATCATCACTTTCGGCACCATGGCCGCCCGCGCAGTCGTCCGCGATGTCGGTCGTACACTCGGCGTACCGTATGGCGATGTCGACAAAATCGCCAAGCTGATTCCTTTCGCCGTTGACATGACAATCGAGAAAGCGCTGCAACTTGAGCCGCAACTGACCGAATTAACCAAGACCGATGCTCGCATCGATAAACTTCTGGAATATTCCAAGATTCTCGAGGGGCTCACGCGCCACGCCTCGACACACGCGGCCGGCGTCGTGATTGCACCCTCGGCGCTCACCGACTATGTCCCGCTCTACAAAGGGAGCAAAGACGAAATCACGACCCAATGGGATATGAAGGCGGTCGAAGAGATCGGCTTGCTCAAGATGGACTTTTTGGGATTGCGCACGCTCACTGTCCTCGACGATTCGCTTGCAATGCTCAAGAACGGCAGGGGAGTCGAAATCAACCTCGACCTGATACCGCTCGATGATCGCGACGTCTACAAGCTCTTCGGCGCCGGATACACAATTGGTATCTTCCAGTTCGAATCCTCCGGCATGCGCGACTACCTGCGGAAACTCAAACCCGAGAATCTCAACGATTTGGCGGCAATGAATGCGCTCTACCGCCCGGGACCACTCAAAGGCGGTGTCGTCGACCTCTACATTGACCGCAAACACGGGCGTGAAAAAACAGAGTACGTCCACCCGTTGCTTGAATCAATCCTCAAGGACACGTACGGCGTCATCGTTTTCCAGGAGCAGGCCATCAAGATTGCCTCCGAGATGGCCGGCTACTCGCTTGGCAAGGCAGACATACTACGCAAAGCAATGGGTAAGAAGAACGCCGAACTGATGCGTTCGCAGAAGGAAGAGTTTACCGCCGGCTGTATCCAGAAGGGAATCGACAAAAAGACCGCGGAAACCGTATTCGATCTCATCGACAAGTTCGCAGGCTACGGATTCAACAAATCGCACTCCGTCGGCTATGCCTTGCTTGCCTACCAGACCGCGTATCTTAAAGCACACTATCCGCACGAATTCATGGCCGCCAACATGACATCGGAAATGATCTCGACGGAACGGATTATCATTCTAATGGAAGAATGCCGCCGGATGGGAATCGAGGTCTTGCCGCCTGATGTCAATGAATCGCAAGAGTCGTTTACAGTGGTCGACGGCAAAATTCGCTTTGCGTTAACTGCTGTGAAGAATGTCGGGCAGGGAGCTGTACAGGCAATTCTCAAGGCCCGTAATGAAGGCGGAAACTTTACTTCGATATGTGACCTGACTACACGGGTAGAACTCAATGCACTCAACCGGCGCACTCTCGAATCGCTCACAATGTCCGGTGCCCTAGATTCTCTGGTTGGCAATCGCGCCCAGCTGTTCGAGGCGATCGAAAGTGCCCTCAACTTCGGTCAATCAATTCAGCGCAAGGAAGCGATCCACCAGGTCGACATGTTTGCTGCTGTGGGTGGGGTTGATGCAACTGTGCAGGAACCGCCTCTGCCAAAAATCGACGAATGGAATCGATCTGTCCTCCTGCAGAAAGAAAAGGAAGCCCTCGGCTTCTACGTCAGCGGTCACCCGCTCGAAAAATATCGTTTAGAGTTGGCTGCATTTGCAACTGTCAATTCCGAAGAAATCTCGGAACAGCCGGATGGCGCCGATGTCTCCCTTGGCGGAATTGTTCAGAATCTCAAAATTAACTACGATAAGCAGGGCAGGCAGATGGCTTTCATCACGCTCGAGGATTTCTACGGAGTGATTGAAATCATCACGTTTGCCGATCTATATGAGAAATCTAAACAGCTCATTCAGGTCGATGCCCGCCTGCTTTGTCGCGGACGGGTGTCTACACGTGAAAACGAAAAGCCGAAACTGATTGGCGCTGAAATCGTTAACTTAGAGGGTCTATTTAATTTACGGCCCGCCGTCATGGAGGTCTTCGTGAACGGTTCCGCGAGTGATAAGTTATTGCAGGAGATATGCTTGGAGCTGTCAAGCCACCCGGGACCGGTGAAAGTGCAGTTGTCAATGATTTCCGGAAATCAGTTGTTTACGCTTTCGCCCCGCAAAATCAGGGTATTACCGGACCAGCAATTGTTCGATAGACTTGAGAATCTCGTTGGTAAAGAAAATATATCTTTTCGCAAATCGGTTTGATTTCGGGAACCGGAGAAATTCAATAGGGTTAAAATGAGTAACTGTTGCCGGACGACGAAAGTCCTTGTACTACAAAAGAAAACGATGACAAAGATGACCATGACTAATGATCGCAAAGCTGAAAAAGTATCAATTTCGCTTGTAGCTCTATTCATGATTCTTGCGGCTTTCAACTCTTCGGCGATTGCCGATCCGGGCTCGAAGAAAGCTATTTCCTGGATGCCTTATGACTCCGCCATCGTCAAGGCGAAAAAAGAGAACAAACACGTACTGATCCATTTCACGACGACATGGTGCGGTTGGTGCAAGAAAATGATAGCCGAAACTTACACTAATCCGAACGTCATGAACCTGGTCAACAGCCAATTTGTCACCGCACGCGTCGATGGTGATTCTTACGGCGTTTTAAAGCTTGCCGAAGGCGACATCACTGAAAAAGGACTGACGATGCAGTATGGCGTCCGCTCATACCCCACGACGTTCTTTCTCGAGCCGGGCGGTACCAAAATCGCCGGCGCTCCGGGATATCTCGACACGACACAGATGCTGTATGTGCTCGGATTCATTAGTGGCAATTACAATGAAGATATCGCTTTCACCGACTATGTGGCGATGCAGCAGAAATTGGGAACTGTGCGGCCCGATGCCAAGCTCAAACTTGGGATGACCCCAAAGCAAGTCAAAGCCAGTTGGGGTGAGCCCACAAAAATCGAGCCAAAGACCGGCGACAAAGGTCCTACAGAGGAATGGCTTTATGGCGTCAATCAGTACCTGATATTCAAAGAAGGAAAACTTAGGGGATTTCAGGAACGCGATGTCACAGCAAACTCCGCAAAAGTGAAGGCGACAAATCCGTAATATGAAATTGATCAGATTTTCTTCACTGTTGCTTATGGCGTTTGCCCTCATTCTTGCTTCGTGTTCCTCTTCGGAAACGCCGGCAACAAGCCAACTGGGCAAGGCCCCCGGTTTTGCCTTGGAAGGAATGGATGGAAAGACTATTGACTTTGAGCAATATAAGGGTAAATTGGTCTTAGTAGATTTCTGGGCCACGTGGTGTCCGCCATGTCGTCGATCCATACCGCATTTGGCGGAACTCCACAACAAATACGCAAGCCGTGGCTTTGAAGTCGTTGGCATTTCACTGGACAATAACGGTAAGGAAGCTGTCGCTACGTTTGCTCGGGATTACGCAATCCCCTACACAATCCTAATGGGGACACAGGAAACAGCGATGCGATGGAATATCGGAAGCGGCATACCGGTCGCTATTCTGGTCAACCGCGAGGGCGCGGTTGTTGAGAAGATAGTTGGTTACAAAGATACACAGTTCTGGGAACAGAAGATTGCCCGGTACCTGTAAGCGCAAACGGCGCTTTGTTAAATCTGAAATATACTGAAGTAAATAGAGAAACCAATAACCCACAACACTACATCAGGAGGAGAGAGAATGAGAAAATTCGCTTTCATCTGTATGGTGATCGCAGTGGCTGCGTTCCTCGCGGCTCCGGCGATCTTCGCGTGCGATGGCGCCAAGACAGGCGACAAGGCTTCGGCTTCAAGCTGCAGCAGCTCCAAGGTCACAACGGCCTCAGCTACCAGCAAAGACAAGGTAACTGCGACCAACGTTGGTGCTAGCTGTTCGAAGGAAGGCGCTGCCAAGACCGGAACGACCGCCGGTGCCACCTGCACTGCGGCCGAGAAGGCTGCCTGCGCCGCCAAGACCGGTACGACTGCCGGTGCTACCTGCACCGAAGCCGAGAAGGCCGCTTGCGCTGCCAAGACCGGTACGACTGCCGGTGCTACCTGCACCAGCGGTGCCAAGGCCACCACGGCCGGCGCTACCCTTCCGAACGGACATCCTGACCTCAAGGTTGCTGATGCCCTTAAGTGCGGTACCGCCATGGTCGCTTTCGTCAATGTCGAAAAGATGACCTGCGCTGGCTGCGTTGCCGGTGTTAACAAGGCCGTTGGCTCGATCGATGGCGTTTGCGCCGTTGAAACCAGCCTCGACAAGAAGAGCAGCACGATCGTGTTCCATCCTGACAAAGTGAAAACTGACGACCTCGTCGCCACAATCACCAAGGCAGGATTCACGGCCAGCATGAAGTCCGAATGCACCGAAGACATGAAAGCCGTATTCGGCGCCGACTTCGATCCGGCTAAGTGTGCCAAAGTTTGTGCCAACTCTGCATCCTGCAGCAAGAAGGACACCAAGAGCAGCGAATCCTAAATCGATTCTTGATCTTGTAAGATTGAGGGCGGTTGATCTGATTCAACCGCCCTTTTTGTTGGTATAATTTCCGATGGAAGTGTATTATATGCAGAATTTCACATAGAGAGTTCAATGAGCCGTTCGATTGTAGTCATTATTCTTGTTCTTCTGTCGCAGTTCCCCAGCCTCTTTGGCGCCAAATACGCGGGTGAGGCCTTTACGCTCGGCGCAGGCGCACGAGCCTTAGCACTGGGCGGAGCTTATACCGCAATCTCCGATGACCCTTCCGGTCTCTATTACAATCCCGCCGGTTTGGCGTCGATCAATGGACGCCAACTGCTGCTTCTCCACTCGGAAACGTTTGGTTCATTGCTGAATCATGATTTCATTTCCTATACCAATCCGGTTGTCCTGCGCAATCGACCCGGCTCGGTGGCGATCGGTATCTATCGCGTTGGTGGAGGCGGAATTATTCTGACCGAGAAGGACCCCGTGACCGGGGGACCGCGCGTCCTCTCTGAAGAAAGTCACTACGACTATCTCCTGCTTGTTGGTGGGGGAGTCCGAGTCTCCGAGAAATGGCGCGTGGGCAGCTCAGCGAAAATTATCGTGCGCTCGCTGGCAGAAAATTCGGCCTGGGGCCTCGGTCTGGACTTGGGAGTCCAATATGGTCACGCACATGGATTCGTAGCCGGAGCGACTCTGACAAATGCAACATCCACTTTTTTGTCTTATGACAACGGCACTCGCGAATCAATCCTGCCGGCGCTGAAGATCGGTGCAACTCATGCCGCCAGGGTGGACCAGTTCACGCTCCGGGCGATTGCCGATTTCGACCTGCTCTTTGAAGGACGCGATGCCGCAGCACAGATTTCGCTCGGCACGATGTCGATTGATTCCCATTTGGGAGGAGAGATCTCGTATCACGAAGTCGTGTACTTCCGCGGAGGGTCCGATATCGGACGACTGACTTTGGGCGTTGGCATCAAGTTCAATCGATTTTGCCTGGATGGTGCGTTCCTTGACCATAACGACCTTGACAATTCGTACCGCGTTTCGCTTAATATCGCGCTTTAGGAGGATTCAGAATTGCAGATAGCCATTACAAAAAATCTCGGCAGACTAACGGCTGTAACGCTCTTGACCGCCCTTGTCTTCGGCTGTTCGTCCGAAAAGGCGACTATTAATCAAGATGGACCGGTCAATAGCAATACTTATTTGGCGACTATCGACGGCAAGCCGGCCGTGACACTGGGTGCGCTGTTCCAGGAACTCCAACAGATGACCACCCCCGGCATAAACAAAGCTGCCACACCGGAAAATGCCTTCAATGAAGTGCTGTATCGCGAACTGGCGAATATCAAGGCGAAGACTTTCAAAGACTATGACAAGAAGGAAATCGATCGGCTGGCGAAGAACCGCTTCCATGATGTCCTGATGCAATACCTGTACGAAACATCCATCGCCAGTCGAACCGTGATCTCCGAAGCAGCTATTGATAGTTTCTACCAGGCAAAGATCGCCAATTACAGTGTTCCCGAACGCCGGGCGGTTACGCATATCCTATTCTCGGAGAATCCCAAAGCTTGGGAAGCCGTCGGTGTCGATGTGACCGGGATGACTACCGAACAACTTCGGGCGAAAGCTAAGGCCGAATGTCAGAAGAGCTACGAACAGGTTCTGGCCGGTGCCGATATTGCCGAAATCGCCTCAAAGTATTCACATGACTCAAATTCCAAAGCCCGCCGAGGCGCGAGCGGTTGGTTTACTCGGCCGGAAATGGTCGACGAATTCTCAAATGTGGCATTTAGTCTTGGAATCGGCAAGGTAAGCAAACCGTTTTCCTCAATTTATGGCTGGCATCTTCTTCGTGTCGATTCGAGTGCGGCTGAATTAATTCAGCCTCTTGACTCCAATTTGCGCGAACAGATTCGCGCCGAGCTCAAAGCCAATGAAGAATCGCGCTACGGCCAAATACTCGTCGACAGTGTCTTCACTTTGGCCGAATTCGTCTGGAATGAACCACTGCTCGAAAAATCCACTGGCGACTATGATCCATACGACTGGGTATGTATCATCAACAAGACCGATACGATCGATGCCATCATTCTGCGCGAAAACGAGCTGATGTATCGAACGCGCACGCGTAACTCGGAGATGACTCCGGACATCCGCAAGGATATTGTCCGGGTCAAGGCTACTCCGTGGGTGTTGTCTGCAACGGCCAAAAGCATGGGTTTAGCCGACACCGACACGATGCGTCAGGCATTTGAGAATTTCCGGCATGCTGAAATTGTCAATCGCATCTATCGCGATCGCGTTCCAACTGATCTGAACTGGACTGACGAACAACTCGAAAGTTACTACAACGCCCATATTGGTGATTTCAAGTCCGACAAACCTGTCCAACTACAGCATATCATCTTTGAAGACTCGCTGCGCGCTGTCGAAGCCCTGAAAGAAATTCGCGGCGGCGCCGATTTCAAGGCGACTGCGATGAAATACTATCCCGGCGATGACGACTTCAAGGAGGCCGCCTTTGACCTCGGCTGGATCAGCCGCAATGATGTCAGTCCCGATCTTTATGACCGGGCCTGGCTCACCCCGGTCGGTGAGGTCTCCGGACCGCAGAGAACGCAATGGGGCTTTCATCTGATTAAGGTACTCGATCGCAAGTCGCAACTCGATTTTCAGGGAGCCAAGACAGAAGTACGACGCAAATTGCGCGAGGCAGCATACAAGAAGTCCGAAGAAGATTGGATTGCCGGTCTCAAACAGGGTCGCGACATAGTTCGCCTCGACGAGATCTGGAACCAAATCGACTTCGCTAATCCTGCGCACTATCGCGCCGTTGCCGATTCGATCAAGCAGGCACAGGCTTCGAGTGCTCCCAGCGGACAATAAGAACATCACCTATCAGCAGGAAGCGTTGCGAAAAGCGACGCATTTCATTGCCCTGTTGATTCCCACCAGCTATGTCATTTTCCCACGGGAATGGGCGATTGCCGCAATGGCAATCGCCTTTGCCGTAGTAGCTACCTTCGAGTTATTCCGACTCAAGCGGATGGCGCCCTGGAAAATGATCGAACCCTTCGTCGGATCAATGATCCGCCCCAAAGAACAAAACGGTAACTTCACCGGGGCCTTCTACATCCTTTTGGCAGGCACTTTGACCATCGCCTTCTTTCCCCGCTGGGTGGCTACTACCGCGATCACTTTTGAGATTCTCGGCGATGTCGCGTCCGCGTTGGTCGGCCGCAAGTTCGGGCATCACAAGATTCGCGGACAAAAATCAGTTGAGGGTGCAGCCGGATTCCTTGCCGTCGCGTTGTTAATCATCGTCGTTATGCCCAAAGTTCCGTACACTGTCGGTATTGTTGGCGCCATAGTAGCCTCTGTCGTGGAAGCCATCTCAATCCATCGCGACGACAATTTGACCGTGCCGCTCTCCTCCGGCCTGGTAATGTACCTGATGATGCATCTCTGGCCGAATCTGCTGTAGTCGCCTGGCGAATCTTCAATTCTGGCGGCCGGATGGACGATTAAATGCTTGACCGCTCGCATACAACTCACCACTTTTAGAAAAATAACTGAAGCGTACCGAAGATATGAATTTTATCGACCTCCGATCTGATACCGTCACCCGACCTTCAGCGGCTATGCGCGAAGCCATCGCCAACGCCGAAGTCGGTGACGATGTCTTTAACGACGATCCCACTGTTGCCCGCTTGGAGCGGTTGACCGCCGAACTTCTCGGCAAAGAAGCCGGCCTTTTCGTTCCGACCGGAACGATGGGTAATCAGGTTGCCATCAAGACACTTTCGAATCCGGGCGACGAGATCATTTGCGACGAGGGTTGCCATATCTTCAATTACGAAGCCGCTGCCGGTGCCGTCGTTGCCGGACTACTATTTCACGTCGTGCGCGGTGTGCGCGGTGTTATCACTGCTGCCGACATCGCGCCCTTGATTCGCCCCGGTGATCTGCACTCACCCCGCACCAGTATCATCGCGCTCGAAAATACGCACAACCGGGCCGGCGGAACCGTGTTTCCCATCGAAGTCATGCAATCGATTCGCCAACTCGCCGATGAACAACGCGTGATGGTGCATCTTGACGGCGCAAGGCTCTGGAATGCGCACGTTTCCACCGGTATTCCTTTGGCAGACTATTCGCAGTGCGCAGATACCGTCAGCGTCTGCTTTTCCAAGGGCCTCGGCGCTCCGATCGGTTCCTGTATTCTTGGTGATCGCGAGTTTATCGCTGAAGCCCGCCGCACGCGCAAGATGTTCGGCGGCGGCATGCGTCAAGTTGGCATTCTGGCAGCTGCCGCCATTTACGCGCTTGAGAATAACTTGTCGCGCCTGGTCGAGGATCATGAGAATGCCTGGTATCTGGCGGAATCTTTATCGGAAATCGAAGGCGTCTATATCGACCTCGACAGCGTCCAGACCAACATCGTTGTAATGGACATCGCCGGCGCCGGTCGCGAAGTCCCGGATGTCATCTATGCGCTGAAGGAAAAAGGCGTGCTGGCGGTCCAATTCGGTCGCACTAAAATTCGCTGTGTAACTCATCTCGATGTCAACCGCGAAGACATCCGCGATGCGATCAAAATCTTCAGGGAAGTTTTCGAATCGTAGCCCGGCAGTTCTTTAGCGCCATCTCACATTTTCCCCTTGACTATACTTCTCCCGTCTGGCATCTTGGATGAGAATATACATTTTAACTGGGAGCGACTTGATGGGCAGTTGGTCGCAGCAAGGCGGGGGCATACCGTTTTTCCGAAGTTATCGAACAGCCTGCGCGGCTGTTGTTCTGCTTCTAGTGATACTCCTCGGCGCCGGTTGCGGCGTAAGCACCGTTTCGAAGCAACTAATCGCTCCAACGCAAATTCGCAGCGCACAGCACGGTTCAGGATTCCTCAAAGCGCACATGGTCGCCGGCGACATGTACGTCCTCAACGACTGGCGAGTCGATTCGACGCAGACCAGAATCAATGGCAGCGGAAACCACCTCGATTGGAATCGCGAACTCCTTGACAGCGGGCTTTGCAGCGTACTGCTTGACTCGGTCGTCATATTTGAAACTAACGAGGTCCAACCTTCAGCGGCCGTGGCCGCTCTGGGAATTGTGACTGTGGCGTCTGCCGTTGTCTCTATCATCTGCATTGCCAACCCAAAAGCTTGTTTCGGGTCATGTCCGACATTCTATGTCGACGACGGCGATTCGCTACTTCTGCAAGCCGAAGGGTTCTCATCGAGCGTCGCTCCGGCATTGGAGGCCACTGATATCGACGCACTCTACCGGGCAAAACTCAACGGTGCGACCGCGACCATTACAATGACAAATGAAGCCTACGAGACTCACGTCGTCCGTCACGCGGATTTGCTTGCCGTTGAGAGGTTTTCGTCTGGACGAATTATTTCTACCTCTGACAAGCAGTTCTGGGAAGTGATGGAATCAGTCGCTCCCAAAGTTACCGCCGGCACCAATGAAATGGGAACATCGCTCTTGGCGGACTTTGATGGTGATGAATGGTTCAGTCTGGCCGACTCAACCGACCTTTCCACCAAGGAGGAAATTGAGCTAAAGTTTCCATCCATAGACGGTGAGAGATTTGGCATCGCGATTGCCAGTCGTCAGTCCTTGATGAGCACCTACTTGTTTTACCAGACACTTGCCTACATGGGAACCGGTGCCGGAGAGATCTTTGCAGCCCTTGAACGACGCGGTCCCGGTATGATCAGCGAATTCCGCTCGTTTGGCGAGGATCTCGGCAATATCGAGGTTTTGCTCCCCGACTCGGTAGGCAACTGGCAATCCGCCGGCGTCATTCGTGAAACTGGACCGCTCGCAACTGACATGCATCTGCTGCTATTGCCTCCAAGTGTATCCTCGCCGACTTCGGCTCGAATCCGCGTTACCAAAGGTTATTGGCGACTCGACCAAATCGCATTGGTCTCGGTAGGCGAACAACGTCTACCGCAACGGATTCATCCCTCAAAAGCGATCCGTCAAGGACAATCCGATCCGGCCGCATTGGATGCTTTACTCGACGAGGCGCGGACCCTGGTTACACTGCCCGGCGATACAGTGAAATTGACTTATGAACTTCCGCAGCCTCCGCAGTGCTATGAGTACTTCCTTGAAAGCCGCGGTTACTACCTTGAATGGATGAGGGAGAACTGGCTCGAACAAGAGGATCGCGCTATGGCGATGAAGATCATCACCAATCCGCAGGCAGCACTGAAAACTCTCGCTGCCGACTACAAGCGTATCGAGGCTCAAATGGAGGATTACTTCTGGAGGAGCCGTTATGCGAAATAGACTTACCTTGAGCGGCGTTGTAATTGTTATCATGCTGCTGGCCGGATGCGCTGCATCAATTGCGCCAGCACACTGGCTGCCTTCGGCAGTTGAAGTCCCGCAGGATGGTTACGGTAGCTGGGCATCTGTAACTCTGTCAATTGGTCCCGACGAATTCACCGAAGGTGAATTGATCGCTTCGACCCCCGATACGCTGTACATCTTTGGATACGAAAAGCTTGAGACTTACGGGCACAACGAGGTTGCCAAGGTGCACCTTCAGAGCTATGACGCCAATTACTCCGGGCTTGCCTTTTGGACTGGACTAGGCTCGTTGTCTACAATATCGCACGGCTTCATTTTGGCTATTTCTGCACCTGTCTGGATTATTACCGGTACCATCGCGACATCATCGCAGTCAAAAGCTCCGCACAAGACGATTATGGGCAGTAATTGGAAGCAGCTTCAAGCTTACTGTCGATTTCCCGGCGGAATGCCCACATCAATTGACCGTGCAGGACTCAAGCCAAAGCCGCTCAAACTTCCTGACCAGAAGAGCCCGGCTCAAGTCGACACTTCCGGCTCCGGGACATAGGCTATTAGAAACCTGACCTATGTTGACTCCATCGTCGTTCTAAGAGAACCATTTTTGGACCAATTAAGTGTCAATCCCAATGGTAAGATCACGAAATCGCTCGCATTCCTTGTATTAATCTATGTACTAATCTATTGTACAGCATCACCTTCAACGGAAATACGCCAACAAAGGGTGTGCCATCAGAGATCGAGTGTCTAAATGACGACACTGGTAGGGAAACGGGCTGTGTGGATTATACTCCAGTAAGTGGGCGAACCTACCCAAAACATAGGGGAGATATTGCTACACGTTTTTGGATATTGCCAACAAAACAAGTTGACATAGGGGTCATAGTCGCTATATTTTTCAACATTCTATGGGAATTACGGTGTGAAAAAATTCACTAGAGTTCTCGATATTGTTATCTATGTTTGCGGAGGATCAGATGTCTGAAGTATATAAAAATTTCATTAATGGAGAGTGGGTTAGTTCTCATTCCGGACAGACCTTTGAAAACCGGAATCCTGCAAACACCGACGAGGTCGTTGGTGTTTTCCAGAAATCGGACAAGGTAGATGTCCAGAACGCTATCGAAGCCGCCAAAGCTGCCTATAAGAAATGGCGTCTTGTGCCTGCCCCAAAGCGAGCAGAGATCCTTTACAAGGTAGGTCAGATGCTCGTCGAGCGTAAAGAGAAATACGCTAACGACATGACTCGTGAAATGGGCAAGGTGCTCAACGAGACCCGCGGTGATGTCCAGGAAGCGATCGATATCTCCTATTTCACTGCTGGTGAGGGTCGCAGATTGCACGGCCAGACTACCCCATCCGAGCTACCTAACAAGTTCCAGATGTCGGTGAGACAACCCCTCGGAGTTTGTGGGATGATTACCCCCTGGAACTTCCCGATGGCAATCCCCTCATGGAAGATGATCCCGGCACTCGTTTGTGGGAACACAGTGGTAATCAAACCAGCCACTGATACCCCGCTTTCTGTGGTGAACTTCATTAAGACTATGGAAGACGCCGGAATGCCCAAGGGTGTCGTCAATATGGTTACTGGTACAGGTTCCGGTGTTGGCGATCCGCTCATGAACAATCCCGACGTCAAAGTCGTGTCCTTTACAGGCTCAACCGAAATCGGCTCGGTCGTGTCCAAAGCCTGTGCCCCCGACTTCAAGCACTGCTCGCTTGAAATGGGCGGCAAAAATGCCATGATGGTCATGCCCTCCGCGAAGCTCGAACTCGCCGTCGACGGCGCACTTTGGGGAGCTTTTGGCACAACGGGTCAGCGCTGTACCGCCACTTCACGCATTATCGTACACAAGGACGTTTATAAACAGTTTGTCGAAAAACTCGCCGAACGCGCACGTAAGCTCCGTGTCGGCAACGGACTCGATTCCAATGTCGACATGGGACCGGCAGTCAATCAGAGCCAACTCGACACCGACTTGCGCTATATCGAAGTCGGCAAGAAGGACGGCGGACGGTTAGTCTGCGGTGGTGAACGTCTCACCGGAACCGGATACGACAAGGGTTACTTCGTGCAGCCGACCATCTTCGCAGACATTACACAAAAAATGACCCTTTGGAAGGAAGAAGTCTTCGGCCCTGTGCTTTCGATCGCGATGTGTGACTCTGTAGAAAATGCCATCGAAATGGCCAATGACTGCGCCTACGGATTGTCGGCTTCAATTTACACAATGGACATAAATGAGGCTTTCACCGCGATGCGCGATGTGTATACTGGTATATTCTATGTCAATAGCCCGACGATCGGCGCCGAAGTGCATCTGCCGTTTGGCGGCACCAAGGCGACCGGAAACGGTCATCGCGAAGCCGGGCATCAGGCGCTCGACGTGTTCAGCGAGTGGAAATCGATTTATGTCGATTTCTCCGGTACGCTCCAACGCGCACAGATTGACGCATAACCGGGATTATCCTTTGCCAACCTCGACTTGGCGACAAAAGTGAACTATGCATTTTACGCACTATAGAAACCGACAACACTTCAGCCAGCTGCTGATGCAGTATATGTTGCTGACCATCTGGCTGGCGTCCGCCGTCTGAACCTCCTGTAACAACCGATTTGTTTCAGAGAAATTCCGAAACCTTTAATTTGTTCACACAGGAGATATAAGATGGCCAGAAAACGAATTCTGATAATGGGTGCCGCCGGGCGCGATTTTCATAATTTCAATACTTATTATCGCGACGATAAGTCTGTCGAAGTAGTCTGTTTCACCGCCACCCAGATTCCCGATATCGATGATCGCAAGTACCCCAAGGAACTCGCCGGATCGCTTTATCCCAAGGGTATTCCGATTCATGCCGAAGAAGACCTCGTCGATTTGATTCTCGACGAAAATATTGATGAAGTTGTCTTCTCGTATTCCGACGTTTCCCACGAATACGTCATGCATAAAGCCTCGACCGTCCTTGCCGCCGGAGCAAATTTCGTGTTCCTCGGAGGAAAGGCGACGATGATCAAATCGACCAAGCCGGTGGTGGCAATTGCTGCTGTTCGCACCGGCGCCGGCAAGAGTCAGACCACGCGCAAGGTTTGTGAAAACCTGAAGGCGCTCGGATTGAAGGTCGTAGCGATTCGTCACCCTATGCCGTACGGCGACTTAGTGAAGCAGGCCTGTCAGCGCTTCGCTACGGTCAAGGATCTCGAGCTGCACAAATGCACGATCGAGGAAATGGAAGAGTACGAGCCGCATATTTCTCGCGGCCAGGTGATTTACGCCGGAGTTGATTACGAAATGATTCTCCGTCAAGCTGAAAAGGAAGCTGATGTCATCGTCTGGGATGGCGGCAATAACGACATGCCGTTTTATCAGCCCGACCTTTGGATTACCGTCGCCGATCCACATCGCCCGGGACATGAAATTCAATACCATCCGGGTGAAACTAATCTCCGCTGGGCGGATGTTGTCGTGATTAACAAGATCGACACAGCCGACGGCGAGTATATCAACTACGTCCGCGGCAACATTCAGCAATACAATCCAGATGCCATCATCGTCGACGGAGCATCGCCAATTTCAGTTGAGGACGCCTCCGTCATTCGCGGCAAGCGCGTACTCGTTATCGAAGATGGCCCGACAGCCACGCATGGCGAAATGCAATACGGTGCCGGCACAGTGGCCGCACACAAATTCGGTGCAGCTGAAATTGTTGACCCGCGACCGTACCTCAAAGGCACGTTGCTCGACACCTTCGCCAAATATCCGGACATTGGCGCCGTTCTTCCTGCCATGGGCTACGGCGGCAAACAAGTCAAGGATCTTGAGGCGACCATCGCAGCGACTCCTTGCGACGGAGTAATCATCGGAACGCCGATAGACTTACGCCGCATCTGCAAGATCAAACAGCCGTCAACCCGCGTTGGGTATGAACTGCAGGAAATCGGCGAGCCGACCCTGTTGAGCATCTTGACCGAGTTCGTCGGCAAGATGAAGAAAGGCCGCAAGAAGTAGGTCATGAGCAAGACAGCCGTTGTGGCTCTTGGCGGGAATGCCATTACCCGCAAGGAAGTCGAAGACACTATCGCCAATCAGTTTGCGAACACCCGCGGCTCATTGCACGGGTTGCTCGAACTGATTCGACGCGAGTATAAGATCGCCATTACGCACGGCAATGGCCCGCAGGTGGGTAATGCCATCCTGCGGGTCGAATTGGCGCGCGGAAAGGCGCCGATTCTTCCGCTTGGAATCTGTGTCGCTGATACCGAAGGCGGCATGGGCTACATGATCGGCCAGAGTCTGTTCAATCGTTTGCACCGCGACAATATCAAGCGCGAAGTCGTGACCATCATCACGCAGATCGAAGTTGATCAGCACGACCCGGAACTAAACAATCCGACAAAATACATCGGTCAATTCTATACCGAACAGGAAGCCGTGCTCTTTCAGACCGAACGCGGCTGGACGATGAAAGAAGATTCTCATCGTGGCTGGCGCCGCGTTGTTGCTTCGCCAAAGCCGCGCAGAATCGTCGAAGGCAATATCATTAAGCGCCTTGTTGACGACGGCGTCATAGTGATTGCCGCCGGTGGCGGCGGAATACCGGTTTATGTCGAAAAGGACGGGACCCTGGAGGGTGTCGATGCCGTCATCGACAAGGATCGTGCCTCGGCACTACTCGCGCATGAAATTGGCGCCGAGATGCTGATTATCCTTACCGGCACCGATAAAGTTGCTTTGAATTTCGGTAAAACGGATCAAAGATTGCTCGACAAACTCACCGTCGAGCAAGCCGACCAATACTTGCGAGCTGGGCATTTTCCGGCTGGAAGCATGGGGCCCAAGATTGAAGCTGCCATTGAGTTCATCAAGATGGGTGGCAACCGAGTGATTATTACTTCCATTGAAAAAGCCTCCGACGCGGTATTTGGAAATGCTGGCACTGTCATCGAGCGTGGGTAAGGCCGTCATGGGACTGTCGCCAGAAGTGATCGCTGCGATCACGGAACGGGGTCAACTGTATGAAGTCGGCGGCACTGTCCGCGACTCACTATTAGAATTGCCGGAAAGCTCTAAAGATTCCGATTTTCTGGTTACGGGTATCCCGTATCAGGAACTCTTCTCAATCCTGCGGAAGTTCGGACGCGTCGATGTTGTCGGCAGGTCCTTTGGCGTAATCAAGTTCTCGTCTTTTGATTCATCCGGAGATGCCGCTTCACAGATTGACTTTGCTCTCCCGCGACGCGAACATTCTACTGGCACCGGTCACAAGGACTTCGCCGTAAACTTCGATCACAATATTCCAGTTGAAGACGATCTCTTTCGGCGGGATTTCACGATCAACGCGATTGCCCGCAATGTCGCGACCGGCGAAGTTGTCGATCCGCTCAACGGCAGAAGAGATATCGAAGCCAAGATTATTCGTTACACAACGGTAGAGAGTTTTCGCGAAGACCCGTTGCGGATGCTCCGTGCCGTCCAATTCGCCGCTCGTCTGAATTTCACCATCGAGCCGCAAACCTATCAGTCGATCTGCGACAATGTCAAGCTAATCGAAACAGTATCCGCCGAGCGCATTGCCGAAGAGTTAAACAAGCTGTTGGTTAAAGCCGACAAGCCGTCCGTTGGATTCAAGCTGATGCAATCCACCGGCATGCTTCAGTACGTGTTGCCGGAGTTGCAGAGAACCGTTGGATGCGAACAACCGGGACCGTACCACGCCTGGCCAGTCTTCGAACACACAATCTACACCGTCGATGCCGCTCCCAAACGCTTGTTGGTGCGCATGGCGTGCCTGTTCCACGATGTTGCCAAACCGCGGGCCAAACGCCTGACCGATGAAGGCGGCGCCACTTTCTATGGCCACGAGACCTTCGGCGCACGGATCACCAGAAACGCACTTGAAAGACTTCGCTATTCTCACGATTTCATCGACGACGTTGTGACTCTCGTCGACCGACACATGTTCACCAGCGATGTCAGTGATAAAGGCTTGCGCAGGCTGATCCGCAAGACCGGCCTCGACTTGATCTACGACTTGCTTGACCTTCGCCGCGCCGATGTGGTTGGGCAGGGTAAAGGCGGCAGAACTGATGATGTCGACGAACTTGAACAGCGGATCCGCGAGGAAATCGCCAAGAAACCGCCGTTCGGATTTAGCGACCTTGCCGTCAACGGCAATGACATCATGCGCGAATTCAATCTCCAACCCGGGAAAACCGTAGGCGAAGTTCTGAATCACTTACTTGAGACCGTATTGGACTTTCCAGATAAGAATGACTACCAGACACTTATGGCAGAAGCTAAGAATTATTTACACAACTCAACTCATGAAGGGTTGAAGGAGTCATAGATGAAGATACATGAGTATCAGGCAAAGGAGATTTTTGCCACATTCGGTATTCCGGTACCGAAAGGTAAGATGGCCACCACAGCCGAGGAAGCACGCAGCATCGCGGCTGACTACGGTCGTCCGGTCATGGTCAAAGCGCAGGTTCACGTCGGCGGACGCGGCAAAGCCGGCGGTATCAAATACTGCAACAATGCCGATGAAGCGTTCGCCAATGCCGAGAAGATTCTCGGTATGGACATCAAGGGATTGACCGTTCGGCGCGTGCTGGTGACGGAAGCTTCTGATATCGCCCATGAAGTTTATTGCGGAATCATCATCGATCGCGCCGCCAAGAAGCCGGTCATTATGGTCTCTGCCGAAGGCGGTATCGATATCGAAGAAGTTGCCGCCAAGACACCCGAAAAGATCCACAAGCTTCATGTCGACCCGATTCTCGGTATTCAGGGATATCAGGCACGCGAGCTGGCTTATAAAGTCTACTCCGACCCGAACACCGCTAATCAGGCTGCGAAAATTATCCAGAAGCTGTATCGCTGCTTCATGGAAAGCGACTGTACCCTTGCAGAAATCAACCCGCTGGTGACGACCCCTTCCGGTGAAGTCATCGCACTCGATGCCAAGATCAACATCGACGACAATTCCCTTTATCGTCACAAGGACTTTGAAGGTCTTCGCGATGTCGCACCTGCAGAAGAAGCTGAAAACGAAGCCCGCGAAGCCGGCCTTTCGTTTGTCGGTCTGCATGGTAACATCGGCTGCGTCGTCAATGGCGCCGGACTGGCTATGGCAACAATGGATCTCGTGAAACACTATGGCGGCGAGCCAGCCAATTTCCTCGATATCGGCGGTTCGTCCAATCCGGACAAGGTCGTTACAGCGATGCGCATCATTCTTCGCGACCCCAACGTCAAAGCCATCCTGTTCAATATTTTCGGTGGCATCACGCGTTGTGACGACGTCGCCCACGGCATCGTCAAGGCCGTCGCTGAATTCAAGCCGCAGGTGCCGATCGTGGTTCGCCTCACCGGCACTAATGAAGAAGAAGCCCGTGTCATTCTCGCCCAGTCAAATCTACCTGCGGCCGACACAATGGACGGCGTTGTCATGAAGGCTATTGAACTGGCGAAGGTCGCTTAACCGGGAAAGGATGATACGATGGGTATTTTTGTAGATAAAAAATCGAAAGTGGTGGTGCAAGGCATCACCGGACGCGATGGCTCGTTCCATACGCGCCAGATGAAAGAGTACGGCACGAACGTAGTTGCCGGTGTAACACCAGGTAAAGGCGGCACTGGTTTCGAAGGCATACCGATTTTCAATACAGTTGCTGAAGCTGTCAAGAAGACCGGCGCTAACACGTCAGTGATCTATGTTCCAGCTTCGTTTGCCGCAGACGCGATTCTCGAAGCTGCCGACGCCGGTGTCGAACTCGTAGTTTGTATCAGCGAAGGCGTGCCCGCCAACGACATGCTCAAGGTATACAACTACCTGAAGTCAAAAGGCGTGCGTCTGATCGGTCCCAACTGCCCGGGTATTATCACTCCGGGTGTGACCAAAGTCGGGATCATGCCGGGCCATATCCACAAGAAGGGCTCGGTTGGACTCGTCTCGCGCTCCGGGACGTTGACCTATGAAATCGTGTACAATCTCACCCTGCGCAAACTCGGTCAGTCCTCGTGCATCGGCATCGGTGGTGATCCGATTATCGGCACCAACTTCATTGACTGCCTCGCGGCATTCCAGGCTGATCCGCAGACTACGGCTATCGTGCTCGTTGGTGAAATCGGCGGTTCTGATGAAGAAGAAGCCGCTAAGTTTATCAAGAAGTACGTTACCAAACCGGTGGTTGCTTTTATTGCCGGATTAACTGCTCCAGCCGACAAACGCATGGGCCACGCCGGTGCGATTATCTCCGGCGGAACCGGAACTGCAGCTGAAAAGATCAAAGCCTTCCAGGCCGTAGGCGTTCCCGTTGCCAAGACACCCGGCGAAGTCGCCGCCCTTGTTGAGCAGAAGCTGAAAGCTTCCGAGTCCAAATCCAAAACGAAACCTGCTGCCAAGCCTGCCAAGAAGGCCGCAGCGAAAAAACCGGTGAAGAAAGCCGCTCCCAAGAAAGCTGCAAAAAAGCCGGCAAAGAAAACTGCCGCCAAGAAAGTCAAGGCAGTCATCAAAAAAGTCAAAGTGCTAAAAGCGGCAAAGAGCAAGTCGTCGCCGAAAGCCAAAGCGAGAAAGAAATAAGTTGCTCCTGAAGCAAGAGTAGGAGAATCAAGTAATGACAGAGACACCCGGCGGTACAGAACAGACGACGGAGTCCAAAAGTGCCGGCGGCCGTGAGCCGCTGACCATCTACATGCACTGGTGCAAAGCCTGCGGCATTTGCATCAGTTTCTGTCCGCACAAGGTCTTTACGTCCGATCGCGACGGCAAACCAATCATTACGCATCCCGACAAATGCACCCAATGCGCGATCTGCTGGCTGCATTGTCCCGATCTAGCCATCGTGTCGAACGAGAAGTAGGAGGAAGTATGGCTGATGTAAGATTACTACAGGGAAATGAGGCTGTGGTCGAGGGTGCCATGCTCGGAGGACTGACGTTTTTTGCCGGTTATCCGATTACTCCTTCCACCGAAGTCGCCGAAGGCCTGGCCCGCAAGTTGCCCAAGGTCGGCGGCAAATTCATCCAAATGGAAGATGAAATCGCCTCAATGGCGGCGATCATCGGCGCAGCTTGCACCGGTGCCAAAACGATGACTGCGACCTCTGGTCCCGGATTTTCGCTCATGCAAGAGAATCTCGGCTATGCCTACATTGCCGAAGTGCCCTGCGTCATTGTCAACGTACAGCGCGGCGGCCCGTCAACTGGACTTCCAACCAAGGTTGCCCAGGCTGATACCATGCAGGCCCGTTGGGGAACACATGGCGACTATGTCGCGATTGCGTTGGCTCCGCAATCTGTCGAAGAAACCATCACACTTACCATTCGCGCCATGAATCTTTCTGAAGAATATCGGACACCGGTCATTCTCTTAATGGACGAAGTCCTCGGCCATATGCGCGAGAAAGTCGTCATGCCGGAACCGGGAACATTCAAGGTCGTTAATCGCACCAAACCGACCGTACCGGCGAATTGGTACAAGCATTTCGAGATCACTCCGAGCTTCAAATCGCCGATGGCGTCCTTTGGCGACGGCTATCGCTTCCACGTTACCGGCCTGACCCACAACGAAGAGGGATTCCCGACCAGCGAGTCGAAGAAGATTCACGACAAACTATTTAAATTGCAGAATAAGATCATGCGCTACGTCGACGACATCTGCGAAATCGAAACGGATGGCATGGAAGATGCCCACGTTGCTGTCGTCGCCTATGGGAACGTCGCTCGCGCAGCCAAGCAGGCTATTCAGATGGCGCGCCATCGCCGCATGAAAGTCGGACAGGTTCGCCCGATCACGATTTGGCCGACGCACGACAAGAAATATCACGAGATCTTCAGCTCGAAGAGCCTCGAGGTCATCATCGTTGCAGAACTGAACCAGGGCCAGTATGTAACGGAAATCGAGCGCGTTGCGCCGAAGCACGTCAAGGTTGTTAGTCTGGCACGCTTCGATTCCGAATTGATTACGCCCGACCAAATTCTCAACAAGATTAAGGAGGTGAGGTAAGATGTTGCAGAAATCTGATGTCATTCATCAATACTTGCGCCCCAAGAAGGCATTCCCGAACGTCTGGTGTCCCGGTTGCGGGATCGGCATCGTTATGGGATCACTCGTACGCGCAATCGATAAACTCCAGATTGCCCGCGACGACATCACGCTCGTGTCGGGTATCGGCTGCTCATCGCGCCTGCCGGTATACCTCGACTTCAATACGTTGCACACAACTCACGGCCGCGCTCTGGCCTTTGCCACCGGCGTCAAGCTCGCCAAACCGAAGATGAAAGTCATCGTCATTACCGGCGACGGCGACTGCCTCGCCATCGGCGGCAATCACTTCATTCACGCAGCCCGGCGCAATATCGATATCACGACGATCCTGATCAATAACATGATCTACGGTATGACCGGCGGACAATTCTCTCCGACGACACCATCCGAGTCCTTCGCCACGACCTCTCCCTATGGCAACAAGGAAAATCAGTTTGATATTCCCAAGCTTGCCATTGCCGCCGGCGCCAGCTATGTCGCCCGCGGTACGGTCTATCACGTTAATCAGCTCGATGAGTTGATTACCGAGGCTATCACCAAACGTGGTTTCTCCGTCGTCGAGGCGTTCTCCAATTGCCATACCTATTATGGCCGCCTCAACCGTGCCGGCGACGCCGTGAAGATGATTGATGATATGAAGAAGAACGTCATCCCGCTCAAGGCCGCAGCCAAGATGCCGCCGGAGAAACTCGAGGGCAAGATGCTGACCGGAGTTTTCGCCGATGTTGAGAAGGATGAATATTGTGACCGATACGATCAACTGATCGAAAGTTTGAAAGGGAAATAGCCATGACACCAAAGACGAAAGCCAACGAGGCACATGAATCGGCTAAGCCCGCGCAGATCTTCGATCGTTTCGAAATCCGTCTCTCCGGATCGGGTGGACAAGGACTGGTGCTTGCCGGCGTAATCATTGCCGAAGCAGTATCGACACTCGACGGCAAAAACGTCGTCCAGACCCAGTCGTACGGACCCGAGGCCCGCGGCGGTGCTTCTCGTACTGACCTGGTGATTTCAGAAGGCGAGATTTATTACCCGAAACCGGTGGCGATTGATTTGTTGCTCGCAATGACCCAGGAATCTTGCGATCTCTACCACGGCGGCCTGAAGGACACCGGTGTTTTGATCTACGACAGTCACTTGGTCACACAAGTACCGTTTGCACGCTCCATTGGAATTCCGTTTAGCCAGTTGGCACGACATGAAATCGGACTGCCGATGGTCGCAAATGTCATCTCGCTCGGCGCAATCTGTGCGATTACCAAGATCGTATCCGAAGACGCATTGACGAAAATCGTCACCAAACGCTCGCCGCGCGGAACTGAAGAGAAAAATATGCAGGCTTTACAGCTCGGACTGAAAGTCGGCAAGGAAGCATTGGAAGGATCGAAACTGTGATTGAACGCACCCTCTTGATGATAAAACCCGACGCCGTCCAGCGGAACTTGATCGGCAAGATCACCGATCGGCTTGAGACCGCAGGCTTCAAAGTCGTCGAACTCAAAATGGTCCACCTGAAGCCCGCTACCGCACGCGAGTTCTACAAGGTCCACGAAGGTCGCCCGTTTCTCGACGAATTGGTCGAATTCATGTCGTCCTCACCGATCGTTGCCATGGCACTCGAACGCGAAAACGCCGTCGCCGCTCTGCGTGAACTAATCGGCGCAACTGATCCGAAGAAGGCCGCTGTCGGTACGATCCGGCAGAACTTCGCAATCGATGTCGGCAAGAATTCCGTGCACGCTTCCGACAGCGTCGAAAACGCCGCAGTCGAAATCAAATTCCACTTCGGCTCGTAAGATAATCAACGAGTGTCAGGGATGCGGAATGCCGTGTCCCTGAATCGTCAGCAGAGGGTCGCTTGAAAGTCCCGGTTTGGTACTGCGATAACAACGTCGATATTACACTCCCCGAAAGGGGAAATGTAGTTGTATATGATCTGCCGTCCCGCCGTTTACATCGCCTTCCGGCATCTCATTGGCTGAATACGGGCGTAGTGCCGATTGGACTGAGAGAGTTCCTTGCTTCATCCCAACGCTTGGTCGTTGTCGTCAATGATTCCCATCGACCCACACCGACCGCAAAAATTCTCGATAGACTCAAGCACGATCTGGAGTTTGACGCCACCAGGTTTCTGGTCGCAACCGGCTTGCATTCGCCGAAATCCTCCGCTCCCCGCGAGAAGCTCTTTGGTGACCTTCCAATTGCCCAGAACGTAATCGTGCACGATGCCTACGACCCAAGTGAACTCTGCTCATTCGGAGATGGCAAAGACGCCGTCCATCTCAACAAAGTTCTCGAGTGGTGCGACTCGATTCTCATTATCGGTTCGGTCGAACCGCATTACTTTGCCGGATTCACCGGTGGCCGCAAGATCATCTTGCCCGGCTGCGCATCATTTGCCGATGTCGAACGCAACCACGCACTCGCTGTGCAAACCGGCAGCCAGCCGCTGGCTCGACAGGGAAATCAAGTGTGGGAAGACATCCAGAATCGAACGAGAGTTCTCGACAGTAAGAATCGCTATGCCATCCAGGTCGTTTGCGACCACGAAGGCAATCTCTTCTTCGCAAGTCACGGCGATTGGGACCAGTCCTATGATCAGGCCTGCGACTTTGTCATTGCAAGCTATGCGTTCGACGTGACCGAAAAATATGACATCGTCATCAGCGTGGTTTACCCGCCGCTGGATCGCAACTTGTATCAGTTGCAGAAATCTTACGAAAACGTCGCTGCCGCCGTTCACGATGGCGGGACAATTCTCCTGATTTCAGCCTGCGTAGACGGCGTCGGCGATGACCGCTTCCTGAAAATCGCCAAGTCGTTGTCCCAAACCGGCGAAATGTCCGGTGCCGGCAACGAAGCATTGATTATGGGCATCCACAAAGTCAGGCGCACAATCGCTCTTGCCAAGCGGGTCGACCTTGTGCTATGCTCTAATCTGGACAGTTTACTGCTTGATCACTTGCCGATCGCACCCCGCTCGGATGTGCAGGCAGCAATTAATGAGTTAGTCAGTAAATATGGAGATAATTGCAGAATTGCAGTCGTGCTCGATGCCGCTTCGCAGGTGCTCTATCATCACGCGGCGTAACGGGCACGGAGAATCCTTAGGGAGGATGTTATGAGAAAAAAAGTATCGGTCATCGGAGCAGGTAACGTCGGCGCGGCAGTCGCGCAATATCTTGCCGAAGACAACGTTTGCGACATCACCATCTTCGACGTCGTCGAAGGTCTGCCACAGGGAAAGGCGCTGGATCTGCTTCAGGCCGGTCCGGTGCGCGGCTACGATGTCAGCATTCGCGGAACAAATGACTTTACCGAACTCAAAGGCTCGGACATTGTTGTTCACACCGCCGGTTTGGCACGCAAGCCCGGAATGTCCCGCGAAGACCTCCTGACGAAGAATGCCGAGATCATCGGCACCGTCGCCAAGAGCGTCAAGGAACACGCCGAACATGCAATGATCATTATGGTCGCCAATCCGCTTGACCTAATGACCTACCATGCCTACAAGACCACCGGTTTCCCGTCCAATCGCGTTTTCGGCCAGGCCGGAATTCTCGATTCAATCCGCTTCCGCACGTTCGTCGGATTGGAACTTGGTATTGCCCAGACCGAAACTGAAGCTATGGTGCTTGGCGGTCACGGCGATACGATGGTACCACTCCCGCGCTACACCACGGTCGCGGGCGTCCCGATTACGGAATTGATGGCGAAAGAGCGTATCGATGCTCTTGCCAAGCGCACCATCGACGGCGGCGCCGAAATTGTCGCTCTCCTCAAGACCGGATCGGCCTACTACGCCCCGGCGGCGGCATCGGTCGAAATGGTCAAGGCTGTACTGTATGATTCAAAGAAGGTCTTTCCGTGTTCGGCCTTCCTCACCGGCCAGTACGGTATCAAGGATATCTATATCGGCGTTCCGGTCGTTCTTGGCGCCGGTGGTGTCGAGAAGATCTACGAGCTTAAGCTCGAAGCAGCCGAATTGGCGGCTCTGCAGAAATCTGCCGCCACCTATAAGGACCACCTCAAGGTTCTCGGCTACTAAGTCGTCATTCCAATCATTGAACCCCAAAGTTTCCCCTCTCCCGCAGCAGGCGGGAGAGGGGAAGGTCAACGATCCCGATTCATCGGGAGGTGAGGGCATCGACAATTTATTCCTTGACACTACCCCCACACTCCCCTAACTTGGCACAAATTTCATCAGCCTGCTAAAGGCGCCAGTTGAGTTGAACAAAACCACGGTGTAAACGTCTCTATTAAGGCGTGTCCACTTTACCAACTCACTAATCGCGGCGAATTTCGGGAGGAGAATGCACGTCTTGAACAAGATCATTTGCGCTATCGCATTCGTGCTTCTCGCTATCTATATCCCTGTTTTCGCCCAACTCGACGTATCCACCACAGCCGTCGATTCTCAAGCCGTCCCGGTGACCGTCCAGACCCCCGCACCCGCAACCAACATCGCTGTCATCGATACACCGGATGACAACGGCAGAAGTCTGGAAATCCGCTGGGATATGTCGCCCGATGATCAGGCGCTGGTAACCAAATACCAGATTCTGCGATCGACATCGGCGACCGGCAAATTTGAAGTCATTGGCTCGACAACCAAGGGCCAACACGTGTTCACGAACAACGAACTTGAGCGCGGCACTGATTATTTCTATAAGATCGTATCACTCAACGAGCCCGGGCTCGAAAGTGGCCTGCAGCCGGCGACGAGTGAGTCCTCAGTCGTTGGACCGGTGAAGCCGGTAGCGCAATGGTTCAATATGCGCCGCATCTGGATATTGATTTGGACCTTGGTCGTCTGTGCAGCCATTCTGTTTTACATTTCACAGGCCAAATCTGGCAAAGCGCTCTATGTCCGCAAAATCGCAGGTATTGATGCTGTCGACGAAGCCATCGGCCGCGCCACTGAAATGGGCCGCAAGGTGTTCTACGTTCCCGGCATTCAGGATATGGACGATGTCCAAACCATTGCCGCAGTCATTATCCTCGGCCGTGTTGCGCGCATTGCCGCCGAAAACGATACGATGCTCGAGGTTCCAGTCTGCAAGTCGCTCGTGATGGTTACTGCCCGTGAGGCAGTTCGCGAAGCATACAGCCAAGTCGGCCGACCAGATGCTTTCCATGAAGACATGGTTCACTATGTTACCGACGACCAATTCGGATATGCCGCAGCCATCGACGGCATGGTTGTCCGCGATAAACCGGCGACGATGTTCTACATGGGCGCGTTCTTTGCAGAATCACTGATCTTGGCCGAAACCGGCAACGCCGCCGGAGCGATTCAAATCGCCGGCACCGGTCAGCCTTCGCAGCTGCCGTTCTTTGTGGCTTCATGCGACTACACGCTGATCGGCGAAGAGCTCTTTGCCGCCAGCGCTTACCTTGCCCGTGAGCCAAAGTTACTTGGTTCACTCAAGGGGCAGGACTTCGCCAAGGGACTTTTCTTATTGGCGATCGTCATCGGCATCATTCTCGAATTGCTCAAAGTTCCTTTTATCGAGATTCTTCAGGTTAGCTAAGGGAAAGCATCGGCACAATGAAACGCGAAGTCCCATTCATCATCACGCTCGTCGTCGGTATCGCGTTCATAGTCCAGTACTTTGTCCCGCACCCTCCATTCGACAGTTTCGAAGACACATTCAATAATTGGTTTGCAATCGTCGGCTCTTTCGCGATTTGGCTCGGCGCACTAAGCTTGTTCAAAATGGCGACGATAAGAGTGGCGCGGAAACAGCATGACTGGCCACTGTCGCTGGTAATCATTGTCTGCTTCTTGACGATGGTAATTGTTGGGTTCATCGATGGCTATTCTGGACTGAACAATTCACCGCCGACCTCATTCCGTGATCCTGGCACCAATTTTGATTGGCTCTACATGTATATCTACACGCCGCTATCGTCGACGATGTTCGCGATCCTGGCGTTCTTTGTTGCCTCGGCCTCATACCGTGCATTCCGTGCCCGCAATACACAGGCGACGCTGTTGTTGCTGGCCGGTTTCTTTGTGATGCTTGGGCGTGTCCCGCTCGGAGATATCCTGACCGGATTCATGCCCGATGGATTCCAGGCTTCGGACCTTGCCAGTTGGCTGATGAATTACCCGCACAATGCCGGCCAACGAGCAATCAAAATCGGCGTCGCGCTTGGTATTGTGTCGACGTCGCTTCGCATCATTCTGGGTATCGAGAGGTCGCACCTTGAAGGGTAACTCGCTATGAAGAAGATGATCTTACCCGGTATATTCGGCATCGTCGTTCTGGTGGCACTGATCCAGACGATTGTCGCTGAACCCTTCAAGTTAGCATTTTCGAGCACAGTCTCAATTATCGTATCAATTATTCTCGTTTTAGCCCTGATCGGTGTTCTTGTCCTGACTGTCCGCGGTCATATGATTGAGCGTCGTACCGTCTTCGTCTTCATCGGCGTTGCGTTGATGCTGCCATTCTTTATGACTCTGGCTCTCAAGATCAAAGTCTCGCCCGAAGTCCAGAAGATTTATGATGCGCTGGAAAAACTTCCGCCGGGATCCAAGGTCCTCGCTTCTTTTGACTATGATCCCCCTTCAGCGCCGGAACTCCAGCCGATGGCCGATGCCTTTATGGCGTATGCATTCAAGCACGACCTCAAGGTTATCATAATGGGTCTCTGGCCACAGGGGCCACAACAGGCCAATATGTCGGTACGCCGCGCCCTTGAGGAACCGGATGTCATTGCCAAGAACCCTGTCTATGGCACCGATTACGTAAACTTGGGATTCCAGTCGGGCAATGAGTTCGTAATTCAGAGTATGGGCGGCGCCTTCCGTACCATGTTCCCGCGCGACATCTACAACACACCGTACAGCGACGTGCCGTTGCTCAAAGGTGTCGAGAACTTTTCCAATATCGATTTCGTCATGAACTTTTCGGCCGGTTACCCGGGTACGAAGGAATGGGTGCAGATCGCCGTTGATCGCTTTGGCGTCCAGGTCGGCGCCGGCAACACGGCTGTACAGGCGCCGGAAATGTATCCATATCTCGCTGCGAAACAGCTCACCGGCCTGGCCGGTGGCATGGTCGGAGCCGCGGAGTTTGAACTGGCATCCAATGAAATCGGCAAAGCCGCCTCCGCGCTGTTGGCGCAAGTATTCTCGCATGCCGTTGTTATCGCCTTCATCATTATTGGTAATGTCGCTTTCTTCCTAAGCAAGCGGAGGAGAGAGTAAAAACTCGGATCGACTATGGAACAGACATTTACTGAAATCATAGGCATCTGGATTGCAGCGTTTTTGACGCTCGGAATCATCTCGTTCCTGTACAAGGACAATATCTTGTACAAGATCTGCGAGTCGATCTTCGTCGGCATTTCAGCGGGCTACTGGTTCATCACGTATTTCTGGGACAACCTCTATCGTAAGTTCTATCTGGGTGTGAATCCATCGGACCCGACACAGGATCCTCACTATTGGCTCTGGGGCGGGTTCATACTTGGTATGATGATGTTGACCAGACTTCTGGGCAACAAGACAAGTTGGATAGCTCGCTGGCCGCTCGCGTTCATTGTTGGTGCGACAGCGGGTCTGAAGCTGATGGTGTATTTCACGACCGATGCCATGGCACAGATTTACTCGAGTGTGATCGAATTTACCGGCGCTCTCTACGGCAACGACATTTGGGCCATCTGGGGTGCGATAGTCCTAACTTCCGGCACAGTCACCGGCCTGATTTATTTCTACTTCTCAAAAGAACATCGCGGCTGGTTTGGCGGCGCTGCCAAGGTGGGCACCTGGTTCTTGATGATCACCTTCGGCGCGTCGTTTGGATATACAGTCATGAGCCGTATGTCATTGCTGATCGGCCGTGTCGATTTCTTGTTGGCTGACTGGTTAAAACTCATCAAGTGATGCGCATGACAATTACGCAGACTACTCCCAGCCTGTCCCGCATTTCGTTTTTAACAATAATTCTCACTCTGTCCTTCTTCATTGGCGTCTCACAACTTTGCGCGCAGGAGTCTGATACCTCTGCAGTTGCTGCAGAGCAGACACCGGCACCAATCGCGAATCTCGGGCAGATCACCGTCACTGCTGCCGACTCACCTAATGACAATGGCGATCGCATTACAGTCCGCTGGGTCGACCCCGGCTACCGTGACCTCAACGGATTTACCGGCTACGAAATACTCCGACAGTCGACGACCGATGGCGAATTTGTGTTGATCGGCAATGCGGCCCTCGTCGATACTAGCTTTCTCGACGAGAGGGCGCCAACCGGTGAAGTGTTTTCGTACAAGATTTCTGCTGTAATCGGCTCCCAACGTCAGGATTCCGAAGCCTCCTCACCGGTCCGTTCCGTCGTCCAGTGGTTCAACTGGGGCAAGATCTCCGTCGTCATCATCGGACTGCTCGTCTGCAGCGCCGTTATCTACTTCATCGAAACCGCTAAGCGCGGAAAGAAATTGTTCCTGCGTCGGATCGCGGGCCTTGAAGCCATCGACGAAGCCGTTGGTCGCGCCACTGAAATGGGGCGCCCAGTCTTGTTCGTCGCCGGTACGCAGGACATGGATGATGTGCAAACATTGGCTGGTTTGACAATCCTCGGCCGCGTGTCGCGCACGATCGCCCAGTATGATTCACAGATCAATATGCCATGCCGCTCGTCGCTCGTAATGACGGCTGGGCGCGAGATGATCAAGGAAGCCTACGCCATGGCCGGACGCCCGGATGCCTATTCCGATGACATGGTGCACTACACGACCGACGAGCAATTCGGCTTTGTTGCCGCTGTCAACGGCATTATGGTGCGCGAGAAACCCGCAACTTGCTTTTATCTCGGCGCTTTCTTCGCCGAGTCGCTGATTCTTGCCGAAACCGGAAATTCGATTGATGCAATACAGATCGCCGGTACCGCCATGCCGGCGCAGTTGCCTTTCTTCGTTGCCGCTTGCGATTATACATTAATTGGCGAGGAACTCTTTGCAGCGTCGGCATACTTATCCAATGAACCGAAGCAATTGGGCTCGCTGAAAGGACAGGACCTTGGCAAAGTCGTCGCCATGGCAGCCATCGTAATTGGCGTAGTTGCTGTCACGGCGAGTGAAGCTTGGCAGATAGATTCAATGACGTGGCTGGCAGACCTCTTGCACCGTATGTTCGCGATTAGTTAGGAATTCGATGCGCAGACAAGTACCACTTTTCATAATTATCTGTGTCGGTTGGGTCCTGCTCTTCTCGGTGTTCATCCCGCCGATGGAAAGCTGGGGCGAAGAAGCATCGCTATTCTTCGATATCATCGCCGTGTTCGCCTTTTTCCTCGGCGGCGGCAACTTGATCCGCGTCCACACCATGAAAGTGTCCCGCAAATCCGCCAGTTGGGGCTACTCCGTAGTCACACTGGTCGGATTTCTGATGATGCTCTATGTTGGCCTCTTTAAGATCGGTAATCCCGCTGGAATAGGGGGCTCGATCGACGCCAAGGGTTCCTGGTTTGAATTGATGTTCACTTTTGTGATGTCGCCCCTGCAATCGACAATGTACTCACTGCTCGCATTCTTCGTGGCATCGGCGTCTTACCGTGCCTTCCGCGCCAAGAACACCGAAGCCACAATCTTGCTTCTGGCGGCATTCGTAATTCTTCTTGGCCGCACTCCATTGGGTATGGTCATGACAGCCTGGATTCCTGAATCATTCTCGATCTTCCAGATTCCCAATATGGCGATCTGGATTATGAACTCGCCCAACCTCGCCGGACAACGTGCCATCATGATTGGAATTGCGCTTGGTGTTATCTCTATGTCACTCCGGTTGCTGCTCGGTATCGAGCGCGGATACCTGGGGCAGGAGAAATGAACATGGGATTTATTGTATCTGCCATAGTTGTCGGTGGTGGCCTGCTTTGGATTTTCATCCGCTCGTTGCGCGGTAAGGATGTTGACCGCCGCATCGTGTTTGGTTTCGTCGGAATTACCGTCGCTTTAGCGGTACTTTTTCAATTGAAATTCGGCGAAGTCGCAACCCCGATCGTAAAGACACTTTTCGAAAAAATCGAAACTTTGCCGCCCGGTTCCAAGATCGTCATTTCCTATGACTTTGACCCGGCAATGGCGCCCGAAGTTCTTCCAATGGCAAACTCCTTCGCCCGCCACGCATTCGCCAAGGGCCATCGCGTCTATTTCTTCTCGATCTGGGCGACAGGCCAATCCCTCTTGCAGGTTACTCTGCACGATATTATCGAAAAGGAATTTCCTGATGCCGTCTATGGCATCGACTACGTCAACATGGGCTACAAAGCCGGTAACGAAGGCGTACTCAATGTTATCATTACTGATATCCGCAAAATGTATCCTGGCGATGTCAACGGTACTTCGCTTGACTCGATTCCAATGATGAAGGACGTCCATTCACTGAAAGACATGGATCTGCTCCTGTCGATCGGCGGAGGAAAACCCGGTGTCAAGGAATGGGTGTTGTTTGCAGGAGACCGTGGCAATATCCCAACCGGCGGCGGTGCAGCGGCAGTCTCGACACCATTGCTTTATCCATACTATCCGAAACAACTCGTCGGACTACTGGGCGGAACCAAAGGTGCTGCCGAGTATGAGTCCGAATTGATCAAACGCCACCCGCGTTTCGCAAAAATCAAGACTCCGGCGCTCGATATGATGGGCCCGCAGACAATGGCGCACGTGGTCATAATCTCGTTTATCATCATCGGCAACGTATCCTATTTCCGCTCGCGCAGGAAGCAGGCGAACAATGGCTAACTCGACGAAAGCAATGCGTTTGATCATGGCCGTCGTGGGTCTGCTGTTTATCGTGAGCTGGATACTGAAGGCTCAATCTGGCGATTCCGGCAGCAGCTGGATGGATATTCGCCAGGGATTCCTGGTTACCTTGGCTGCCTTTCTCACGCTCTCGATCTATTCTTTCCTATATGGCGACAATCCGCTTTACCGTTTCGCCGAGCACTTGTTCGTTGGTATTTCCGCTGCCTATTGGATGTGCCAGGGTTTCTGGAGTACGATCGTTGGAAATGTCATTCCGCGCACCAGCGAGTCTCTGGCCACGTACTTCCAAGTCCCCTTTAAGGGATTTGCCTGGCATTACTTCATCCCGGTGATTTTGGGAATAATACTCTTAATGAGACTTTTCCCGAAATTGAGTTGGATCTCCCGTTGGCCTCTGGCTTTCATCATAGGAACCACGGCTGGCTTGAACCTGCCGCGATACTTGCAGTCAGATTTTATTCAGCAAATGAACAACACCTTCATTCCGCTCTTGCCCGACTGGCAGGGAATAGGTCACTTCTTCAGTACCTTCTCATTTTCTATGGAAGGGCAATTTGCTCAAATTCTGACAAATGTAGTCATCTTCGTCGGCGTTCTTTGCGGATTGATATATTTCTTCTTCTCCAAGGAGCACAAAGGCGCTTTTGGAGTGGCCTCACGTCTCGGAATCTGGATCCTTATGGTGACCTTCGGCGCTTCCTTCGGCTATACCGTGATGGGAAGAATTTCTTTGTTAGTTGGAAGAATTACCTTTTTGTTTCACGACTGGTTGAATATATTGTAGCACCTTATGAACGACTTGAGACGATACTTGTTCAGCTTAAGACTCTTCATACCACTCATTGTCGCCATATTTCTGGTTACATTCCAATCGTCATTTGCTCAATCAGATTCAGTTCAGACGCAACCGCGACAGGATGCCACTTACACACCTGCGCCGGTTCCACCGTCTCCACCAAACAATGTCGTTCTTCGCGATTCACCCAATGATAATGGCCACGCCATCGAAGTTCGCTGGACGCTTTCAGCTGATGATGGCGGCGGAGCCGATAATGTTGTTCTCTATGAAATCTATCGCGCTGAATCTGCTGATGCGCCTGACAGCTTGTGGTTGAAGCGCGGGTCGGCAATCAAGGGTGCAGGCGTATATAACGATCGCGGCGAGCGTGAAGAATCCAGCGCCAGCTACTTCCCCAAAGGTAAAGACTTCTATTACAAAGTAGCAGCGATCACGCTGGACAGCAGAGCATTCTCATCGGTCGCCGGACCAATGCAAGCGCGCGACAACTGGTTCAACGGCACCCGAATTCCGGTCTTGCTCTATACGATCATATTCTTCGGGTTGACTCTCTTCTTTATCAATGCCGCCAAAAAGGGTATGAATCTGTATGTTCGCCCGTTAGCGGGTATTGAAGCAATTGATGAAGCCATCGGCCGTGCCACTGAAATGGGCCGCCCAATCCTCTATGTGTTGGGACTTGGCACAGCATCGGATATCGCAACAATCGCTTCGTTTACCATTCTTGGTCGTGTAGCGCGCCGCGTTGCTGAATATCAGACTTCCATCCTGGTTCCCTGCTACGATCCAATCGTCATGACCGTTGCGCAGGAAACCGTTAAGACCGGCTACGCAGATGCCGCTCGCCCCGACTCATTCATTGAAGATTCAGTTTACTTCGTAACGCAGGCGCAATTCGCTTATGTCGCCGCCGTTAACGGCACCATGTTGCGCGAAAAGCCCGCAACCAATCTCTATCTGGGAAAATTCTACGCCGAGTCACTGCTTCTGGCCGAGACCGGTGTTATGTCCGGCTCGATACAGATCTCCGGCACAGACGAAATCGCGCAATTGCCGTTCTTCGTCGTGGCCTGCGATTACACCTTGATTGGCGAAGAGCTTTACGCCGCCAGCGCCTATCTTGGCCGCGAGCCCTTGTTGCTCGGTACGCTAAAAGCACAGGACTGGTTCAAGGGTCTTGTAATTATTAGTATCTTGGGCGGCATTGCCCTGCGCTTGTTGACCAGCCCCGAGTGGGTACAAAAATTCTTTGAGATGACCTAAAGAGGACGACTGTCAATGAAACGCCAATTGCCACTTTTACTCGTCTTTGTCTCCGGCATTTTCATGGTCGTTCAATACTTCGTGCCTGCCGAAATTTCCGATCGCGCTTATGAATTCATGCTCGACTGGACCGTCATCATCGGCATTTTCGCGCTCGCGCTCGGCATTTGGTCGCTGATCAGGGTAAGCATCGAAAAAATCCAACGCAAAACTCATGATCACAACTACACGTATATTTCGCTGGCTGGCCTCTTTGCCATGATCATCCTCGGGTTGAATCCCTGGAGCGCCGGTCTCGATGACTACACCTTCAGTCACCTGTTCCGCTTCGTGATGATTCCGATTCAATCGACGATGTTCAGCCTGTTGGCGTTCTTCATCGCGTCGGCGGCCTACCGTGCCTTCCGCGCTCGTACGGTCGTGTCTGCAGTATTGCTGGTAGCGGCATTGATCATGATGTTGCGCGTAATTCCGCTGGGACCGCTCTCGGTCTATATTAACGATACTTCGAACTGGTTGTTGCTGGTTCCAAATCTTGCTGCCAAGCGCGCCATCATCATCGGCGTCGGCTTGGGTATGGTCGCCACCGCCCTCAAGGTCGTTCTCGGCATCGAGCGGGCTTATCTGGGGAAGGATTGAGGTAGGAAGCGATGACTCTTTATGAACGCTTGTTAGTTCTTGATCGCCGCTGGATTTTCCTGATCCTTGCCTTGGTGATCGTCGGCGCTATTTTCGTACCGATTACGATTCCTGCGACTGCGGCCAAGGAAGTCGAAGTAATCTACAATACGATTGAGGAACTCAAAGAAGGCGATTACATCCTTGTCGCCATGGATTATGATCCCAATGCGATGGCCGAACTCCATCCGATGTCATATACTATTCTGGAGCAGTGCTTCCGCAAAAAACTCAAGGTGATCACTCTGACGCTTTCGCAAAATGGCGCCGGTATGGTTGACGAGGCACTCAAAGGTGTTGCGGATTCCACTACCATGTATGCTGGAATTACGCCGAAATACGGCACGGATTTCGTGTTCCTCGGCTATCGACCCTACTATGCGCTCGTCATCTTGAGTATGGGACAGAATTTCCGCGTGAATTTCCCGGCCGATTACTACAACACGCCCCTTGATTCGATTCCGATCATGAAGGGTATTCAGAATTACGACGATGTCAAGTGCGTCATCAGCATTTCCGGCGGTAACGTGGCCGATGCCTGGGTCGCGAATGCCAATGGCCGCTACAATGTCAAGGTTGCCCTCGGAACCACGGGAGTTATGGCCGCCGACTACTATCCGTTCTATCAATCAGAACAGATCTTTGGAATTATCGGCGGAATGAAGGGTGCGGCGGAATACGAGCACCTGGCGAAAAATCCCGGGCCGGCAATTGAAGCTATGAAGATTCAGGTGTTCGCCCATATCGTCATTATCGCATTCATCGTAATCGGAAATATCGGTTTCTTCATGGACCGCAGGGCCAGAAGACGCTCCGGAGGACAGGAATAATGGAAACTGCCTGGCTTACTCTGGGTGCATTGCTCACGATTTTTACGTTCTCGTTCCTCTACAAAGATAACGTGCTCTATAAGATCGCGGAACATCTGGTCGTAGGTATCTCCGCCGGCTACTTTGTCGTCCTGTTGATTAAGACCAACCTCTGGCCCATAATGAGCCAGCGGCTATTCGTAAAGGGTGAAGCGGGTTGGGCGCTTGAGCAGTGGTGGTACTTTATCCCGCTCATTCTCGGTATGCTGATGTGGACCCGCTTCTCGAGAAAGTGGTCTTGGGTCAGTCGCTATCCGCTGGCGTTCTATATCGGCATCGCTTCCGGCTTGACCATTCCGCTGGAACTCAAAAATCGCGTCGTCGAACAGATCAGTGCAAGTATCTTAAAATTCAAGTTCGATTTCGGTGCCACTGGTTTCCTGATGGTGCCGCAGGGTGCATGGGACACGTTCGTGATCATCGGCGTCATGTGCTGCCTGATCTACTTCTTCTTCTCCAAGGAGCACAAGGGCTGGTTTGGCGGCAGTGCCAAGATCGGCATCTACACACTGATGATCGCCTTCGGTGCATCCTTCGGTTACACAGTGATGGCGCGTATTTCGCTGTTCATCCAGCGTATCCAATATCTGCGCGACTGGATCACCGCCATTACATCGTAGCGTTGTTCGGTTCATCGTATTCATAGACCCAACTTATCTCCCGCATCTTTCCCAGACTTTTCTGTAGGCGCATTCGTACACATTGTTCAGCAATTTGATCGCGAGTTCGGAACCTCTTCTTGCCCTTTGCGTAAGATTAGAAAGTAGATTCGACTGCAGTTTTGTAGCTGAATTCCGGAAAATCCAGGCGATTTCTGCCTTTGCTGGGTGTCCATTAGGAATGATTAAAAGTTAAAGTTTCGGAGATCTCTATAGGCTATAGGGTTACGGTCTACGTTCAAAAATCATCAAAAAACTTATCAAAATGTAAAAAAAGTTCTTGACAGCATAAGTGCAACGTACTAAATTAGTTGCATCAGTACCGTTTGAGAGCCCGCGAAAATCAAGGGTTTTTTAATTTTTGGGTGTGTCATTGTAACCTTCAGGCCATGGAAGGCGGGGATGGCAAAAATTACACTAACGAAAACCAGGCGTCGGCGCAAGGATCCGGTCTCCCCAGAAGAGGCGAAGCGCAGACGGCAGGAGTACCAACGCCAGTATTACTTGGCTCACCGCGAAAAAGCCAAGGAATATCAACGTCAGTACAACCTGCTTCACAAGAAAAAACAGCGTGTTCCGGGTGCCAAAGGGCGCAATGCCATGGAATTTCGGCGTGACTCGGTCAAAGTGACCTACAACACGCACGATATCATGCATTCACCGGCGGAAAAAACGCTGAAAATGCTCCAGAAGATCATCTCCGGCGAGAAAATGTTCACAATGTAGTCTCGCCATTGGTTCCGGCAACAATGAGGTGCTGCAGTAAGTCTCTTTTTTAGAAATTTACTGCAGCACTTTTGTTTTTGGTCTAAAAACACTATATTGCGCCAGTTTGAATTTAACCGAAGAAATGGGATTGTGCGATGTCACCCAAGAAGTCTCCAGTGAAATCGAAGAATAAATCCAAGGCACCCGCCAAGACTGCAAAGCCTAAAAAGGCAGTGGCGCCTGCCAAATCAAAAACTGTCGGCAAGACCGCTAAAGTTGGCAAGCAAATCCCGGCAGGAAAAATGGTCAAAGACCGCAAGGCGACAGAAGTTACAACGACCAAGGTCCGCGGAATCGGCGTCAGGACCAAGGCAAAGGACGACCTCAAAGAATCTCGGAAGCCACTGCCACCGTCTGCCGACCTCAAGTATTGTTACTACTTCGGTGGCGGCAAAGCCGAAGGCACTGCAGTTATGCGCGACCTGCTTGGCGGCAAAGGTGCCAATCTGGCAGAAATGACCAATCTTGGCATCCCAGTTCCTGCAGGTTTTACCATATCCACCGATGCATGCCGTCTGTTCTATGAATCCAATCTTTCACTTCCTCGTTGGTTTGAGAAACACATGAAGGAAATGATGGATAAAGTTGAAAAAGAGATGGGAGCCAAGTTCGGCGATCCGGCAAATCCGCTTCTCGTCTCTGTCCGCTCCGGCGCCAAGTTCTCCATGCCGGGCATGATGGATACCATCCTGAATCTCGGACTCAACGATGAGACACTCAAAGGCATCATCAATAAGACCGATAATCCGCGCTTCGCCTATGACAACTACCGCCGCTTCATTTCGATGTTCGGAAACGTTGTGCTCGGAATTGACAAGGACGAATTCGAAGAACTGATCGGGAAGAAGAAGAAACAGCGCTCGATCAAACACGATGCTTCGCTTTCGATCGATGACTTGAAAGAAATCGTCAAAGCCTTCAAGAAGCTGGTCGTCGAAAAATCAGGCGAACCGTTCCCGACAGACCCCTGGCAGCAACTTCAAATGGCTCGCGACGCCGTTTTCCGCAGTTGGAATTCGCCCCGCGCCATCACCTATCGCGCCAAATACAATATTCCGTCCGATCTCGGCACTGCTGTCAATATCCAGGCAATGGTCTTCGGCAATATGGGTGACAGCTCCGCAACTGGTGTCGGCTTCACGCGAAATCCCTCCAATGGCGACAAGGAATTCTATGGCGAATTCTTGGTTAATGCCCAAGGCGAGGACGTAGTAGCCGGTATTCGCACCCCCCAACCGATTACACAGCTCGAAAAGGTGATGCCGGAAGCTTACAAACAGCTTAAGAAGATCACCTCCCAGCTTGAATCGCATTACCGCGACGTGCAGGACTTCGAGTTTACGATTCAAGAGAAGAAGCTGTATATGCTTCAGACCCGCAACGGCAAGCGCACGGCACAGGCCGCTGTCAAGATCGCCGTCGATATGGTCAAAGAGAAGCTGATCACACGCGACGAGGCGTTGATGCGTATTACGCCCACCGACCTCGACCAGCTCCTGCATCCGCGCATCGATCCCAATGCCGACACCGAGATCATCGCCCGTGGATTGGCAGCATCGCCGGGTGCCGCATCCGGCAAGGTCGTTTTCCACGCCGATGAAGCCGTCCGATTGGCTGAAAAGGGTGAGAAGACCATCCTCGTCCGGATGGAAACCAATCCCGATGATATTGCCGGTATGATTGCCTCCGAAGGCATCCTCACATCTCGCGGCGGGATGACCTCCCACGCTGCAGTGGTTGCTCGCGGAATGGGCAAGCCGTGCGTCGTCGGCTCGGACGACATTCGCGTCTACGAATCACGCCGCCAGTTTGCCATCGGTACACTGGTGATTAAAGATAAGGAAGTCATCACTATCAACGGCACAACCGGCGAGGTGATGCTGGGCGAAGTTCCGACCATCGACCCGGAACTTTCCGGCGAGTTCGGTACCTTCATGCAGTGGGCAGACGAGGTCCGCAAATTGGGTATTCGTACCAATGCTGACACACCGCACGATGCCGCTCTGGCACGCAAATTCGGCGCCCAGGGTATCGGTCTATGCCGCACGGAGCATATGTTCTTCGGCAAGAACCGTCTGCCTCATATCCAGGCCATGATTTTGGCAACGACCCAGGCCGATCGCCAAACAGCGCTCGACCGTCTCTTCCCGTTCCAGAAGGCGGACTTCAAAGGCATCTTCGAGGCGATGGAGGGTCTGCCAGTTACGATCCGCACACTGGATCCCCCGTTGCACGAGTTCCTGCCCAAGGAAGAAGAGGTCCACAAGCAGATTGCTGAACTGACCGGTGTACCGGACAAGGCTGAAGAAATCGAACGTCTCAAGAAGATTCTCGAACGCCTTTCACAATTGCACGAACAAAACCCGATGATGGGTCATCGCGGCTGCCGCCTTGGAATTACCTATCCAGAAATCACCGAAATGCAGGTTAAGGCAATCCTTACTGCCGCGGCCGAATTGATCAAAGACGGAAAGAAGATTTTCCCCGAGATCATGATCCCGCTCGTCGGCAACCGCAACGAGCTCCAGAATCAAAAGGAAGTCGTAATGCGCGTCGCCGAGTTGGTGATCCGCAAACACAAGGTTGAGATACCGTTCCTCGTCGGCACGATGATCGAAATCCCGCGTGCCGCGGTAACCGCCGATGAAATCGCACAGGATGCTGATTTCTTCAGCTTCGGTACCAACGATCTCACCCAGATGACGATGGGCTTTTCCCGCGATGATGCCGGCAAGTTCCTGCGCTATTATCTCGACAAAGGCATTCTCGAAAAGGATCCTTTCGTCTCGATTGATCAGGTCGGTGTCGGCTCGCTTGTGAAGATCGCTTTCGAAAAAGGCCGCTCCGTCAAACCGCATCTCAAAGTCGGCATTTGCGGCGAGCATGGCGGCGATCCCGATTCTATCAGTTTCTGCCATAAAGTCGGATTGAATTACGTGTCCTGCTCGCCGTTCCGGGTTCCGATTGCACGCCTTGCCGCGGCGCAAGCGGTGATCCTTGAGAAGCAGGGCAAAGAAGCCTCCAAGCAGTCCGCGTCGGCTTAAGAGAATTCGTTCTGTAGGGCAGGTCTCCTTGGAGACCTGCCTTTTCGTTAGGTAGAAAACTCATGTTCACCTTCCTCCTCTGGCTCATTCTCTTGATCCTCTGTTGGCCCCTGGCCTTACTTGCGCTAATTCTCTTTCCCTTTGTCTGGCTCATTATGCTGCCATTTCGTCTCCTCGGAATCGCAGTTGAAGGCGTCTTTGCGCTGCTAAAGGCTATCATTATGTTGCCGGCGCGAGTGCTATCGGGACCGAGGCAAGGAAAGATCTGACCTATATCAGTAGATTGGCCGAAAAAAGCGGGTTGCTAAAATCGCTGTTTGCGGCTATATTTGTTAAGAATGCTACTATAGTCACATGGGGGTGACAATGTCGAGATTTCCATTCATACGATCGGCCTATTTGGTCGTAATCATCATCTTAATCTCTGGTTCGATTGGATTCCAGTCGACCTTTGCGAGTTCGCCATCGTACTAGATGGTCGGTAGTCTACAATGGCGCGGCACGGACTTTCTTGAAGCAAGAGAGGACTACGTTTATTGTGTAACTCCTTTCGGGTTGGAAGTATGGAACTTCGCGCTTTCGCTCTATCCCGAGATTGTTGGGCGCCTCTACCTTGAGAATCGCGCTTCTCGGTTGGCCGTCAATGATGAGTTTCTAGCCGTTGCGGGCAATTCTGGTAACTTACAAATTGTTAAAATAGACAATCAGCATCAACTGGAGGTAGCTGGTGAGGTGAGCTTTGAGGGCGAGCTTATCGATCTGGTGACCGAAGGAAATCGAGTGCTGCTGCTTTCCAGCGAATCGCTTCAAATTTTCGAGGTCAGTAGTTCACTGACTCCAACCTTTGCTGGTCTATATTACGTTCCAGAGGGAAAGGCTATCGCAGCGGAGAATGACCGCGTTTATGTCGCTACAAACTTCGACTCTGGCTCAATTCACGTTCTCGACATTTCCAACACAAGTACTCCGATCTTGATAGGCAAGTTAATGAACCTGACATCCATCAAGGACATTGAGGTCAGAAACGATACAGTACTCGCGAGCGGAACACAGGTGGACTTGAAAATCTGGGATATGAGCGATGCTCAAAATGCTCGGCAGGTCGCTTCGATCAACTTCCCTTCCAACACAATTGAGTTGGCCTTGAGCGGCAACTATGTCGTGTTAGGATATGAGTACCACAATCTTCGGATCATTGATATCAGTAATCCGACCGCTCCAATTTCCAGGGCAATCGTCGGCCTCACGGGATTTCGGCGGTGTCTCGCGACATCTGGATCGATGGCATACGTTGTTGACGATCGACGATTCCGGACGCTCGACTTCTCGTCTCCAGCCTCACCACAATGGATCTTTGATTCGGTAACTCCATTCTCTCCTCACTACGGGGCTATTAGCGGTTTGGCAACGGCTGGCGACGAACTTTACGTTGCTTGTGGACTCGCTGGTGTGAAGGCGTTCACTGGTTGGCAATCCAGCGATGCCGTAGAGATAGACTTTTGGATCACTCCTTCATGTGTTTCCGGCACCTGTGGCGCGTCATCCGTATGCGCGACCGAGAATATGGTTCTAACGATGTTTGGTGGTTCAAATCAGGCATACCTTAATGTAATGGATCCCAAAACAGGACTACTCATTGCGGAATTCCAGTCACCTTGGTTCAATAGTCAAATGAGTGTGCTAACTGGGGATACTCTTCTTATGTCAACCTTGGGTTCTGGAATCATAGTTGCGGACTTTTCGACTCCATCGTCTCCTGAAATATTGCATACTCTAAGTTCATCCGGTAAAGTTCTTGATCTAGACACTAATGGAATTACCATTGTCAAGATGGGCTGGGATTCGAAGGCACAGCTGTGGAATTTCTCCAACTGGGCGGCGCCGAATCTTCTATCAACCTATTCTGATTTCACGCCATGGTGCTTTTGGGAAAATCCTCCCGGTCCCGGAGGTATGACATATGTCTGCAATGACGTCGGTCCATACTCGGCATCTATCGAGGGGAACATTGTCGCTGCGATCACATTGACGGATGGTCTTACTATTCTTGACATTTCTGACCCGGTTCATCCGACCTTACAATGCAAGATCGATTCGTACTTCAATCGTGTCACACTGCGAAATTCCTCTGCATATGTGGTGCGTTCGTCTGTTATCGATGTATACGACTTGAGTTCGCCTGCCAATCCTCTGTTAGTGAATTCAATCGACTGCCGCTCGGCTGTAGCTGACTTCATCTTTGCCGACGAATACCTACTAGTATCAACTTCTGCAGGAGTATTAGTCTTTCGCCAAGACCAGACCACAGACGTGTCATCGCCCGATTTGCCCCTTCCTCATACCTCCGCATTATCCCAAAACTACCCCAATCCCTTCAACACCAGCACAGTCATCGACTATACTGTTGAAAGGCACGCACAAATACAGGTTGAGGTTTACAATATCCTCGGGCAAAAGGTCAGAACTCTGGTCAACGAGAACATGATGCCTGGAAAGTATCAGGCTGAATGGGACGGCAACGACGCGAACGGCAATCCCGTTGCCAGCGGCGTTTACCTTTACAAGATCAAGTCAGATAACTTCGCCGAGACGCGAAAGATGCTACTCCTGAAATAGATTCCCCAATTCTGGCTCACAATGGCCCGACCACAATCCTGTTGACGGAATTCGTCATTTCTGCTAACTTCGCGCCATGCAAATGATCGTAATGTAATCCTTAACGAGGTTTCCATGGACAAAAGCATCTCCCAAAGACTCGCCGACTGGGTCTACAATCTGAAATATGAAGACATCCCGCCGCACGTCATTGAATCCGCCAAACGCATTTTGCTTGATGCGATGGCTTGTTGTCTCGGTGGCTATCATTCGCATGACGCCAAAGTCGTGCGCAAAGTCATCGACGCACTCGGTGGAACACCCGAGTCAACGATTCTCGGTTCGAACAAGAAAACGAACAGCTACAACGCCGCACTGATGAACGCCATCCAGACGCGTTCGATGGATTACAACGATATCTACTGGAAGGAAGACCCATCGCACCCATCCGATATCATCCCCGCCGCAATCGCGCTCGGTGAACGCGAAGGTCGTAGCGGCAAAGATCTGCTGATGGCAATCGTTATCGGCCACGAAATTGAAATGCGTATGTGCGAGTTTGCGCATCCGGGTATTCGCGAAAGAGGCTGGCACCATGCGACTCTGACCGCCTTTGTCTCGCCGCTCTCGGCTGGCAAGATGCTCGGCCTCACTGCCGAACAATTGATGCATGCCGTCGCGATCTCCGGCTGCCGTTCATTCACTCCCGGAGCCATTGCGGCAGGGAAATTGTCGATGATGAAGAACACCGCCGATCCGCTGGCGACACATGCCGGCGTGATTTCGGCATTGCTTGCCAAGGAAGGCTACACCGGTACGATCGAGATCTTCGAAGGTAAAGAAGGCATGTACAAAGTTCTTGGCGGCAACTTCGAAACGGAAGTCCTCTTCAATGGTCTCGGCACCGAGTGGCGCGTGCCGGATATCGCCTATAAGGCATTCCCGACCGAATATCTCACGCAGTCGCCGGTAACCGCCGCGCTCAAGCTCATCAAGGAAAAGAATGTCACCTGGGACCAGATCGAAGAAGTAACCGTGTATACGATACACCGCGCCGTCGACATTCTTGCCGACCCAAGCAAGTACCATCCGAAGGAAAAGGAAACCGCCGACCACTCGATGCCGTACTGCGTCGGCGCGGCAATTATGGATCGCATGGTCACGCCGCTTCAGTTCCTGCCGGAGCGCATCGCCGACCCAACCTTGATCGATTTCATTCAGAAGATCAAAGTCCTGGCTGATGACGAACTTGAAGCACGCTTCCCGAAGGTTCAGCCGTCGCGAGTTGATCTAAAACTCAAGTCCGGGGAAACGCTTTCGCAGTCAGTTGACTTCGCGCAGGGCGACCCGCGCGAGCCGATGACCGATCAGGATTTGATGGACAAATTCTACGGTCTTACCAAGCCTTACATGAGTGATGCGCAACGAGCCAAGATCGCCGCGAATATTCGTAATCTGGAAAACATCAAGAAGATCGATCAGTTCGTCGCGAGTATGGTGATGCCGGGAACCGGCAAATCTACTAAGGTCGCGGCCAAGGTCAAGCCTGCGCCAAACGCGAAGGCGAAAAAAGCGACCCCTGCGAAGAAAGCCGTCGGTAAGTCAAAGCCCAAAGCTAAGGCAATGCCAAAAGCGAAAGTGAAGGCAAAACCCAAATCTAAACCCGTCTCCAAACCAAAATCAAAGACGGCTTCAAAGTCGCGACCCAAGCGCCGCAAATAATTCTATGTTATTCGGAAGAATCTCTTCTAAGCCGCTTACCCCTCTCCCGCTCGCGGGAGAGGGGGAGGGGTGAGGGCGTTCTTGTTGCTGCACAGCCTCGAATTCGTTACGGCAGCTTTTCTCCAACCACCGTCTTAAGTTTATTTCCCCTAATAAACCGAGTATTCGAATCAGTACGATTGATGATTCCCAATACATCAATCGATACCGGCGTTGGATACTTCTGCGCAAACTGCTCTAACGTCATCGGTTCATTCAAAGTGACGATCTTCAGTTTCCACGGCTGAACTGCCAACACCTTGGCGTCAGTCAATTTGGCAAAGCTCTTGGCAGAATTTGTGGCCGCTTGCTCGGCGGCGTTCCAGCCGGCTTCTGTGCCGTACGCCAGAATCTGGAATACCTTGGCGTCATAGGCATAAAAGTAGGCTACTCCCCGCAACTCGCCGCTCTCGGTCGCCACGCTGAACTTGCCCCACGATGCGGGAATCCCGTTAACGTTGGCCGATTGCCTGCCGGTGGCGACGATGCCTTGTTGTCCGAAGAATGCGTTGGCCGCTTCGGCGTGCGAATTCCCATCCGCAAGCGTCAACTGAATCATTGCGTCCTGCTTTTCGTTAATACCGACGACGCCCTGCATTTGGTTGGCAGTTCGCCATCCCTGCGGGAATTCACAGCGAAACTTGAAATCGGGATGCAGAAAGAGATTCTCTTTGAAATAGCCATGGCGTGGATTCTCACCAAAGACAATGCCGTCGATCACCTGCAGATATTTCTCGCGGTTGATCTCGCTCCCCGCTGTAACAGTCATGGTGTCAAGTTGCCCCAGAATGTTCTGTGCCCGGTTGCCCGGATTCGGATGTGTCGACAACCACTCCGGAACATCGCTGCCGCCCGCGGCTTGCGTCACACCATCAAGCATCTCCATCACGCCGACCAATTCCCGCGGATCCCTATTGATCCGGCGCATATAGCGCAGTCCAAGCGCATCGGCTTCTGTTTCGTCATCACGCCCGAACTTCAGGAACAACAGGCCAAGACCTTGTCCGGCCGCTTCTGCATATCTTTGTAAACGCGGCTCAATTAGTGTCGATACGCCCAATCCGATTTGCGTAATCTGCGCCGTACTCATCTGCACAACCGAGTGCTTCCCGGTTACATGCCCGATCTCGTGGCCGACAACTCCGGCCAGCTCGGCCTCGCTATTGAGATAGGCCAAAATGCCGCGCGTGACATAGATAAACCCACCGGGTAAGGCAAAAGCATTGACCGCCGGATCATCGACAACCTTAAAGCTCCAGGGCAAATTCGGCCGCTCGCCCTGCGCCGCCATTTTCAATCCCAGGTCGCTGACATACTTCTGCAATGCATCATTAGGATAGAGCCCCATTTGTGCCGTAATCTGTTTATCAGCATCCTGCCCGATAGCGATCTCGCGCGACTCGCTGATCATGTTAAACTGCCGCTTACCGGTTGCCGCGTTGGTCGCGCAACCATTAATCACCACTGCGGCGCCTGCAATTGACGCAAGTAACAGCGCCACTAATCCGAATCTCTGGAAATAACGCAAATTCCTGCCACGGACTTTCGCTTTCAAAACATCCATATTTTCACCATTGTGTTAGGGGTACACGATTCACATGTCTACTTTTAATACGCATGATTTGCAGCGGTTGCCAATCTATTATTTCCGTGGTCAGTCGCCGGTAGTCGACTGTGGCGGCTGAACCGCGCTGATGTGCGGCGTATCGAAGTTCGGAGGTGGAATACGCAAGACAAATCCGGGAATCAGCGTGTTCGCCAGCGTGTAAACGATCAACCCACCGAAAACACTACTGCTGACTTCAAAGGTATCGCGTAGGATCCCCGCAATGACCAACGTAAACACTAGCGTCGGCATCATGGCAACACCGATGCGCAGTCCACCGATGAATGTTTCCTTCAGCGCGATTTTGCGATGAACACAAATCCAAAACAACCGCACAGGGATCATGACTGCCAAAAACGCGCCACCCGTGAGCAGTGCCGCAATCGAAAAATCCTCGCGGTTGAGATGGAGTCCGGCGTTGAAGAAATAGAATGGCACGAACACCGACGCGAACAGCTCGACCGCGTGCAGCATCTGTTCGGAGGCCATGGCTGGAAGCTCTTCGCGGAATCTCTGCGCTGCCACGCCGGCAACGAACGCGCCGACGAGATAGTAGACACCCAATTCGCGGGTAACAAAGGCGCAGACCACTGCCAGCATCAGCAGGAATGCAAATTCAGAACGAGGCGCGTAAGGGAGGAGGACCTTGGCAAAAAACTTCAACAACAAGGGAAGTATCGCAATCAAGACGATCAACACCAGCAACGACACGGAAAAACGCGTCGCCGTCGAAGACTGCACGACCGCGAACAGGGCCGCCAACGCCACAAGTTCTATCGCGATGACCTTAGTTCGTACCCAGAATCGTTCGCGTTCGTCGAGGTGCAGGGCTTTGAGAGAATCAAGAATAAACCCGGCCGACGGCGTTAACAGTGCCAGCGCCACTAACACTGCCGGGCGTACCGGCAGTTCGAAAACCAGCATGGCGGCATAACTGATTGCCGCCAAACCAATCAGGTGGAATCCAATGTACTGCAGCAAGATCCAGGCATGCGATCTCAACTCGGCAAAGTTGATTTCCAGTCCGGCGAACAAAAAAAGCGACACAATGCCAAAAGTCGCCAGCAGGCCGATTGTGCTGTCGTGTGCGAACAGCGACAGACCGACTCCTGCCCCTAATCCCAAGAAGACGCAAGTAATCGCCGAGGGAAGGCGGAAGCGCTGCAAGAATCGCGGAAGCACAAAGAGCGCAAACAGCAGAACGATGTAGATCAACTCGGAGTTCTTGAACTGTAATAGCGATTCCAATAGGAACTCCTCTGACTAAGTTTTCCGAAAATACATCAGAATCGTAAAATTATCGTGATTGATTCAAAGAGTCAACAAGAAGTGCTCTCTTAGATATTGGAGTCCGCGCCGGTCATCGGCACAAACTTCACCGGCACAATCGAGCGCACGCTCTCCCCGGAAGCGCATTTAATAACAAGCAGTAGTTCCTGGCGTTCTGCCCCAACCGGAATGATCAATCTGCCGTCGTCCTTCAATTGGTCTATGAGTGATTGCGGGACTCGTGGCGGAGCTGCCGTAACTACAATAGCATCAAATGGAGCGCGCTCCGGCCAGCCGCCGTGACCATCGCCGCATTGAAAGTGTATGTTTCCGAATCCAAGTCGGAGCAGCGTCGATCGTGCCTGTTCAAATAGCGGCTCAACAATCTCGATCGTCGAAACCTCGGCGGCAAGGCTTGCAAGCACTGCCGTCTGGTATCCCGATCCAGTCCCAATCTCTAGGACGTGCGAAGACGCATCCACTCGCGCCAGTTGCGTCATTAGCGCGACGATGTACGGTTGCGAAATCGTCTGTTCGAACCCGATCGGCAATGGATTGTCGGTATAACTTTCGGAACGAAATTTATCGGGGACAAACTCGTGACGTGGCAGTGCTCCCATTGTTTCCAATACAGTCTTACTGACAATGTCACGCCCCGCCAGTTGTTTCTCCACCATCATCTGACGCTGAAAATAAAACGGGTCAGTCGATTGCTCGCGCATTCGTTACTTTCGCTGCTGTTTGAATCTAATTGATACTGAAGTTAGCTGAATCAGCCGGTGTGGGCAATTGATTTTCGTTGATGTACCGGATCAGCGCATAACCTAATGCCAACATGAACAGGTAATGGAATCCGGGACGGTCGCCAAAGCTGCAGTATTGCAGCGTCATTCCGAAAACGCCGGCGCTAATACCCACCAAAAGCGGGTGTGGCGACCAACCCTTGCTCCGGCGGATTGCGCCGATAGCCGTCCAGAAAAAGTGCACCACAATGCTGCACAATGCTATGAATCCGATTATGCCCGTTTCGACCAACGCATTGAGAAAAACCGAGTGCGCCGAAAGCACGACGTCCATTCCCAATCGTGCGGCGCCGAACAGGCCGTAATTGCCGATGCCAACTCCGATCAGTGGGTACTGCACAAAAGTCGTCCACAATGTATGCAGATACAGTACACGCGGATCGCTGCCAAGCCGTTCCATATCCATGCGCAACTGAAGCAGTTCCAAGATATCGAGGTCGAAACGGAAATAACCGAGAGACTTCAGTGCCAAACCAGCCGCGACGACCACGACAGCTGTCGCTGCCGTCGCTTTTATCATCCGTCCTTTGGGATAAAAACAGAACATAAACGCAATCGCTCCGGCAAATGCCAGCCAGCCCGACCGCGACATAGTCAGAAACAACGTTGTCATGCTGATTACTACCAACACCACTGGTGTCTTGATCCGCCACGATTCGGGGAGCTGCTTGCGATAAAGTACCAGCCCCAACGCCAACGGCAGGAAGGAAACCAGATAGTGTGATAAATGTAACGACTCGCGAAACGTCGCACGCGGCGCAAAGTCGGCAATAAACGCTGTGTAAAATCGCGTCTTGCCATATTGATATCCTTGATCCGCCGCAGCGCCGAATGCGTAAGTGAAGTCCTTCCCCGGCAAGTCAAGCGCCACAGCCAGCGTCTGCCAACAACCGAGCACTCCAAGACCCAGCCCAATCCACAGGTACATTCTAGTCGACGAGATAATATCTTCGCGTGACCGAAGCCGATTTAGGACAATGACGAAGAAGAAAATATACGCTGCCGTGAGAAACAACTGTATCAACGGTCGCAGTGCCGAAGCGCGCCACTCCATGGCCGAGCTTGCATCGACCTGCGGGGGTGCCGCAAAGTACCCAGCCGCCATTGAAACAGCACATACAACGAAATAGGCCGTAAACAACTGCGACGGCACTTCCGCAAGAGAGATACGCTGGTTGTGGATCACGTAAGACAATAGCAGAAGACCGAACATCAGATAGTACGGCGTAATCGAGAATCCTGCTTCAATCACAAATGTCGCTTCGAGCGGGAGCACTGCCACCAAGATCACATACACCATCTGCTGTCTTGCTATCGCCAACCAGATTCCCGCGGCGGCAACGGTTATCCCGGCTGCAAGGAGCAGAACTTTGAAAGCAAGGAACTGGTAGAGCACAAAGACGGAGCAAAGTGCAGTCAACACTAAACCAAACAGCAACCAGGCGCGGCTTCGGAATGTCTCTGAAATCACCATTGCAGTTGTTGCCGCAGCTCCCGCGCCTGTTCCAATGCCACCGCTGAACCGTCGTCAGAACGAGCAGCGATTACAAATGTGGTCGAGTAGGGAAGTTGACACTCAAATTCTGTGGATAAGCTGATTGAAGGATAACGGACGCCATAAGACGGCGAGACCCAATTTGTACCGATCTGGAATGGCCTGGTCTCGTCGCAGTTGGCGAAGATAAGGCTGGCACTCGAATCTACCGGCTTGAGGTGGATTGAGTGGTTCTCACGCGCTTCAATTCTCATATTGTCGACGTGGAAATTGAATTGTAATCGATGAGTCGCTCTTCCGCGCAATTCGTCGCGTATCAATATGATCTGCCGGGTTTTGCAGAGATAGATTGATCGTTGATGCACGACCGGATCATCCAATCGCCCATAGCAGTCGTGTTCAGCAGCGACCAGGTCGTAATCGCCATTGCTTTGCCAGTCGAGAATCTTCGGCATTCCGTCGCTGCGTAGCAGGAATAGCAATCCCCGCACCATACGATTGTGTTCGCTGTTATCGACGACGACGGTATTGTGATTTCGTGTCGAACGATACTGATTGCGTACTTCCTCATCCACCGTGTACTCAAAAGATCCCGGGTCCACAAGTACCTGCCGACCCTTATAGGCAAGGGTAAACGCAAGCAGGTCATTGTGCTTATGGTTGCCAAGTCCCGCCGTGCCGACCGGATTGGCGAAGAAGTTCATTGTGAAATCGCGCGACCGCAGCTGACAAATGCCCGACTCTTCCAAATGCACCGAGGCCAGGGCTCGCACTGTAGCCGTTGCCGGATCTGGTCCTGCTATTCCGAAACAATGACGCTCCGGCGTCGTTGCCGAGATGGCAAGTCCGGACTCTGGCAGCATTGCCGCGCCGAGATCGATGATGTCGCGATAATCTCTGCCACTGCGCCAGAACAATTTGAGTATTCGGCCGTCGTCATTGTCACCGAAATTGTCCACTAGTCCGTCCGCGCCAGTGAATCGCGCTAGATTTGTTGTCATCATTGCCAGCTTGTTGCGGAACTGCTCGGAAAAATGGAAATCACTCCTCATGGACAACAAATGCGCCATCGAGAAAATCTCTGTCACCAAGCCGTGATACGGTAGCGAAGACTCATAGTCCATCCCGTCGCGGCCAACTTGAGAGTCAATCTCCTTCTCCAACTCACCGATTGCAAACTGTCGCCAGTTGTTGGGCCGACTTGCTCCGTTAAAGAGTTCACCAAGGAACAACAATCCCAATAGGTTGGTGAGATAGTGATTGGTGTTGTGGCCATCGCCGGTTACTTCAAGATTCTCGAAGATCGACTTGCCGCCTTTGTACAACTCAATCGTCAGGAACTTGGTGAAGTCGTCGCTGAACTTATGCCGAAGCGTGAAGATTTGGTACGCCATCAGCCAGTTGACACAGCGAATCGCCGTGTCCATCGGACATGACCAGTTAACCGTCTGCAGGTATTCATTGTCTTCGGTCCATGACACAACCTGATTTATGAATTCATGCGGATACGACTCATCGTCGCCTTTGAGATAGACAAGTGCCATTGGCAGAAAATGATTGCAGCGCGACAATTCCCACGGAATCTTGACGTCAGAATTGTCATTGAGATTGACCAGCTTCTGAAGTCGATAGTCGCGTTTGTCCCAACTCTTGCCGCTTTTGAAATCGGTCGACCAGTCAATTCGCGGTCCAAGGTCGACCAATCCCGACCCGAGCAGGTCAAATCGATGCCGCAGTGCGTTCTGCGCAACTTCGCTTATCCGCTTCCAGTCATCGGGGTAGTTCTTTTCGACACGGTTGATCAGTTTGGGATCAGATAAATCGGACAGGATGTGCGGCATCCGGTTGAGGGCAGTAGAGAGATTCTCGAGGCCGATCTCACGAATTAATTCTTCGTCATCGACCCGCCGTTGAGGAACGAAAGCGCGAACGATCTTGAGCTTGCGAATGACCTTGAAGCCGATTCGTTTGACCAAAGCCGTTTCCATCATCGTCGATCCTCGTCTTCCGTATGGTTGCGTTTAAGGCGATTCCGCCGTTGGTAGCATTTTGACGCGAGCATGCGCCGCGTCCGCAGGCAAGAGCCTGGCAAGATTTTGCTCATACATTTCAGTGGCGCCGGCATAGTCTTCACTTCTGCCGATGTCGAGCCAAATTCCGTCAAATGGAAATGTCTGAATCCTTCCGCCGGCCTCGAGCAGTTTGTGTACCAGGTCCGGGAAGTCAAATCGCTCTTCTACCGGTATGTATGGCAGCACCGTCGGCGAGATGACATAGATACCCATGCTCACCTTGAACGAATATTCCGGCTTCTCGATGTAGTTGCTCAATCGTTGATTACCGTCCGTCTCAAGCACCCCAAGGTCGATCTTGACCTGCTTATTGTAGGCCGCGATTGTGATTTCTGCATTGGAGTCGAGATGTCTTCGATACAGATCTGAAAAATTGAGATCTGTGAGAATGTCGCCGTTAAGGACAATCAACGGCTCGGTAAACTGCATCAATTTTGCCAATGGACCTGCCGTGCCGAGCGGCTGTTCTTCCCGAAGGTAGCTGATAGTCACTCCCCAGTTCGATCCGTCACCAAAGTAAGCCTCCATTAACTGATGCAAATAACCAACTGCAAACGTAATCTCGCGCACGCCGTGGTGTCGGAGTTGCCGTACCAGAGTTTCAGCGATCGGATAGTTCCCGACCGGCATCAATGGCTTTGGCAGGACGGTCGTATAGGGACGCAGTCGCGTTCCCACACCGCCGGCCAAGATCACAGCTCTCATACCTGCGCCTTCTTTCGCAGCGTTATCCGATTGCGCACCGTTGCGACTCTCGTTCCGATATCGCCGCGTATCTTCTCCATTTGCTGCAAATCTTCATGCGACATGTATCCGCGGACATAGTTTCCGAATACGACTGCGCCGCACGAAACGAGGAGTGCCGCAAGTGTAATCTGTATTATGTTGGACAATCGCCTCGGGCCAGACTTCTCCATTGGCACAACGGGACTATCGAGAACGGCCACAACCGGCTTCTTGCGCTTCGCTTCGATTGTTGCCATTTCCAGTTGTTGCGATAACAGGGCGTAAACCTCTCCGACCTCCGCTACCTTTCTGACCAATCGTTCGTGTTCAAGCTGTAATTCGGGCGAAGATCCCATGTCGTAGTTGCGATTTTGTTCGCGGTACTGCAGAAGCGAATCTTCAGCACTCCGCAGACGTGCTTCGGCCTCCAGTAGCCGCCCCTGGACGAATGAGCGATTCTCGTCGAGACGGGCAAAGCGCTCGCTTGAACAGAATTGATCAAGCTGCCGGATATATTCCGCGGCAACAAACTGGGCGAACTCCGCGTTCGTCCACTCAAATTCCACCGACACGATTCCGGTGTTCTTGTCTTTACCGATTTTCGATTTCGCTGCGAGGACCTTCATCGCTTTCACCGGATTCGCAGAAACGACCTCGCCAACCGTTGATCCTTCAACTGTAGCTGCAATTGTGGCAGGTAGACTTGCTGCGAGAACTCGGCTTCTGACCACGTCTGACTTCAGTATGTCGGGAAAAAGTTGCGACGATGCTGTTGGGTCGGCATCGGCTCTCATCAGGTCAAGTGCGGGTATGGCGCCTGCTAATGAGCCAAGCGCGCTACCGGCGCTCTGATTCCCCGTGGGCAATAGAGTACCGGTTGATGTGTAGTAATTCGGTTCACTAAAGTTGACGATCACGGCGGCTACGAAAACGGCCGTAGTGAACCAGAATATCCGCCAACGCTGGGCATACAACAGGCGCGGGATCTTGGTTACTTCCGTTTGCGCCGATGGTGAATTACCGAGTAAACGCTCCATTGACCTCCATGTCACGCCATACAAGTGCAAATCAGGTGCCGTTTTGTTTCAAAATTGAATCGATATTGCAGCCCAACGACTTAGCGGAGAGTGATTATTCAAGTCTGCAAACTCTGCAACTCTGATCGGAAAACTGTTCCGAGTTCGATGGAAGAGAATACTAACGAGGAGTCTGCGTTTCCCGCAGCGGTGGATACTTGTAACTGACCCAGCGATGTGCTGTCAATACGACTGTACCGCACAACGCACCAACCAAGGCTCCGGTGATAACGTCTAGTGGATAGTGAACACCAACAGCAATCCGCGAGTAACTCACAATTGCAGCAAACGCCACGAGAAACCACAAGGCCCGCGGATACTTGAATGAAAGATAGACAGCCAGTGACACCGAATTGGCAGCGTGCGATGAGGGGAATGACAATCCTTGTGAGCAATCAACCAGCAAATGCACCGGTTCTATAACGTGACATGGTCGGATGCGCTCTACAAGCGGCTTGATCAACCCTGATGACAACTGATCAGCCAGCGCAACTACAAGGATACAGCCGAGTGCCGTTATCCGTCCTTGCTTCTTCCCGAATATCAACAGCCACAGCAGGATCAAAGCGAAAACGCCGCGTAGAAACCACTGGTTGGTGGCAATCGGCATCACAACGTCAAATGCCGGGTTTGCCAGATCGCTGTTCAGAAACACAAAGAGCGCAGTATCAATGCTGATGAGCCAATCAAGCATGGGGAGCCTCGGTAATCACAGCAGTAATCCTGCCATGTGAACGATCGAGTAGTGTCGCTGCAAATTCACTGTACCGTGAGAGTCGAATCGCGCTCTTGAGTTCAACCTCTTCAGCGTATGTTGTCTCAAGAGTTCGCAGTTCAAAATCTGATAATGTCTTCATCACAATCGAAGTCAGATCGTGAGCAAATCTGACCTTAAACGGCTGCAAGATCAATTTCTCAATCACTCTTGACTGTCCGAGCGCCTCATCCGCCGACTGCCGATAAGCACGCGCCAATCCGCCTGTCCCTAATTTTATCCCGCCGAAGTAACGGGTTATAACTACCAGCACATCGGTCACATTGCGAGAGAGTATGGCATCATGAATCGGCCGACCGGCGGTGCCGCTTGGCTCACCATCGTCCGAATAGCGAGATTCCTGCTTCGCCTCTAATCCGACTTGAAATGCAAAGCAATTGTGTGTGGCATCGTAAAATTGGCGGCGAATTGCCTCATACTCGTCTTCGGCGAGTTGTCGGGAAGTAACAGGCACAACGGTACCAATAAAACGCGAACGCTCAATCTTGATCTCTGTGGAATGCTTTGACTCAATCGTCCAAAAGGAATCTATCAATCTGTACGCTCTTTGTCGAAGGGTCGACCGTTACACCATGTAACGTAAGACCATTTTCCAGTCATCAGGATTCTTCAATTCGACAGCACCGAGTTTGTTGGAGGCGGCGCCTTCCAGATTTGGATTGAAGCAAGTAAATAGTGACTTGCCCTGACTTTCAGTTTCAATCATTGCACTCACAGTCCCCCCGGTTCCGGAAGAAATCTCCACCACAATCACCGATTTCGACATCCCGACTATGATTCGATTGCGAGCCAGCAGGCGTCCCGGTTCAACCGTCGTTTCCGGAGGATATTCTGAAATCAATAGCCCGTGCTCAACAATCGACTGCGCCAACGGTTCATTCTCGGATGGGTAGATTTCATCGAATCCGCAACCCAATACCGCAATCGTTTTCCCCTCCGACTTCAGTACTCCGATATGAGCTCCGCTATCGATGCCGCGAGCAAGCCCTGACACCACTACCGTTCCGGTGGCGCCAATCGCTGCTCCCAATCGGACGCTCTCGGCAATTCCTTCGGCAGATGCTTCATGTGAACCGACAATCGCCACGCAGTTGTCGCGGCAGATTTCAAGATTACCGCGATAATACAGGACCGGCGGCGGATCAGGCTGTTCCAACAACGATTCCGGGAAAAAAGGATCGCAAATCGTTGTTACCCGGATCCCGCGTAATTCGTAATCCTCAAGTCGGTCACGGATCAATTCGGCATTTTGAATACTGGTGCGTATCTGCTCTTCTTTCTCTGGGCTCATTCGCGGCAGGGCGGCGATCTCCCCAGGTTCCGAGTCAAATATGCCTTGAGGCGTTGCGAAGTGTTGAATCAACTGCTGGAAAGTCCGTGCGCCTACGCCGCCATACTCGCGCAATGCCACGACTGCGACATCAAGTTCGGAATAACTGATTTTCATCCTCCGTGATAATGCCCTGACCACATCGTTCAATCGCGAAAGTCATCCATCGAACTTAGTCCAGATAGTCGGTTATGTCAAGCCGACAGGCTGTCCCTGGCCGATAATTAACCTTGATTTTGGCCGGGCGGTGTACGTTATTTGTCCACTTTGCGGAGCAATATCTAATGAAAAGATACGACGTTTATGCCATCGGAAATGCCCTCGTGGATTTCCTCACCTTTGTCGATGACCAGTTCCTGATCGACAAGGGAATTCGCAAAGGACTGATGACATTGGTCGATCAGTCGGCGGAAAAAACGCTTGAGGGTCTTGACCATCGTGACATCGTACGATGCAGCGGCGGATCGGCCGCCAATACTATTGTTGGTCTCGCTCTTCTCGGCGGCAAAGGCTGTTTTACAGGCAAGGTTGGCGATGATGATCTCGGCAAATTCTACGGCGCCAATCTTCAGGATGCCGGTGTCGAGTTCTTTGTCAATCCAGACTCCAAACCGACCGGCTCCTGTGTCTCGTTGGTTTCACCCGACGCCGAACGCTCGATGTTGACCTATCTTGGCGCCTCAACACAATTAAGCGACATCGACGTCCATCAGGATGCGCTTCGCGAGTCACAGTACCTCTATGTCGAAGGATACCTCTGGGATTCGCCGCCTGCTCGCGCTGCAGCAATTCATGCGATGGAGTGGGCCAAGCGCAATGATGTGCGAATCGCCTTTACGTTCAGCGACCCATGGTTGGTCGAGCGATTCCGTGACGACTTTACTCGACTTCTCGACACCTATATTGATGTGTTGTTTCTGAACGAACGTGAGGCCGGTGAGATTACCGGTTACGAAGACCCCCTCATGGCTTCCAAGCAACTCGCCAAGAAAGTGAAGCAGCTCTGCCTCACTCGCGGCGAAGAGGGCGCCATCATCGCCAGCAACGGTCGACTCCGCTCAACACCGCGACTGACGATTCCGAAAGTTGTCGACACCACTGGAGCTGGAGACTTGTATGCTGCCGGCGTTCTGCGTGGCCTAAGTCTCGGATTCGACCTGTCGACTTCTTCGATGATTGGCGCGCGCGTTGCCGCTGCCATCGTCGAAAAAGTCGGAGCGCGCCTGACCGCAGCCGATTTGCACTAACTTGAATTGGTTCGGAAACGGATTCAAAAAGAGGGCTAATGCAGCATCACGACAGAAAGTGACGTCTCTTCGCCGTTAATTGCGGCCAGCGTTTCGACTCGTTTGATCTTCAGTCTTTTCGCCGCATAGGTAATTGCCGCCAGCGGCGCCGTGCTGGGAAGGCGAACATTGCGCAACCTGTCATAAAGTGTGCGCCACTCCAACTTTGCTGTGGCGTCTATAATTGCGTCCGTCTTGTCAGTACCAACACTGGATTCAAAAAGTAGTTCCGAGCAGCCAACCACCAGAGTCCTCTGCGGATCAGCCGCGGCAGACACGACTTCACCAACAGCCACTACATTTGACTCGTCCTCGCTCCCCATAACGATCGGGACGATGCGAAAATCACCCAACAGCCTTTGCAGGAACGGCAGCACCATTTCAATGGCATATTCCGCGTCCTTGCCGCCGGTGTGACCCGATCCGGAAAAGACGACACGGGGATGGCTGTTCGCCATCTTCTCTGCCATCGGCAGGTCGACAAACACTCTTCCCAGCGGCGTGTCATAAGCACCACCAAGATAGACTGATGTATAGTCAAAGAAGCTCTGTTGGGCCGATGCGATCAAGATTACGCTCGAATATTTCTTATGATTCAGAGCTCGGATAGCACCCAGTTCGCCAACGTTGAAAAGGCTGTTGAATGTGCATGATGTGACGACTGCCCCAATCTCGCCCTTGACCGACATCGGTCTGGTCGTGTCTGCAATTCTCTTGTCAATCATAGCGCCAAGTTCTGCAGGATCAGCCGGATAAGTTTCTCCGGCAAAACTCGGACGGCGAACCAGTTCCGGCTTCTGTAACGCAACTTCCATAGTGGCAGGATGGTACGGACTAAATGCATCCTGAAGCAAGTGAAATTGCGTTCCTTCTGGCCAAAGTTCTCGCAATGTCGTGGCGAGAGAAAAGCCTTGACATCAGTCCTTCATTATTATATAGAAGTACCTGATCGCGGGGTGGAGCAGTCCGGTAGCTCGTCGGGCTCATAACCCGAAGGTCGCAGGTTCAAATCCTGCCCCCGC
>CAYJKI010000004.1:0-210642 GCA_964370935.1 uncultured Ignavibacteria bacterium
CGATGTACTCGTTCGGATTGCCGGTGGTGACCAGGGTGTCGAGATAAGGTGTGAAATTAATCGTGTACTTGAGGAAAAGCGAATCGGGTACCAAAGCGGCGTCGGCGGCAATATTGCAGACGACCGGATACGGATTGACGATTTCCTTGGTATCGGTGAGCGAAGTATGACTAATAGCTACACCGCACGGATAGCTTTGTACGAGCAATAAGCTATTGTAGAGGTTGAGGCGACCGCCGGTGACAGTTATTCCAGCCAGTGACGGTTTGGGGTCCACGCCGTCGAGCAAATAGCCGCGCATAATCAGCGCCAACGCGCCGGGATCCTGTTTGTAAGCAGACATCATGGTGACACAGGCTTCCGACCAAAGCAAACCAATGGCGCCGCAAACTTGCGGAGTCGCCATGGATGTACCGGTATTTGTACCGTAACTGCTACCCGGCAAGGTTGACAGGACGTCAGTACCGGCAGCGCCGAGGTCGATAGTCGTGAGACCATAGGCAGCTCCGGAGTTGCGCGCATCGGTACGGGTGGTGTTGGTCACCGAGATCATGTAAGGACTCGGGCAGGCGGTCGGGATGTCGCCGTTGGTATCAACGTTGATATTCTGATTGGCGGTGGCACAGGCATTCAAGATACCAGCGGCGCCGAGTGAATCGTAGTAAGCGCACCAAAGCGGGAAACTGGACGGCTGTCCGAAGTCAACGCCAAAGGAGGAATTGGTTGCGACGACGAAGGTGCCCTGTGCGCCATTTGTCTGATTGTAGAGTTTTCTTTCTTTCAGCACATACGCATACGCGCGGACGACGATTGACTCTGTTCCGGACGATCCGGCGACAGGCATAACCTTACAGTTCCAATTTACGCCGACAACGCCGAGCGAGTTGTTGCCGCGAGCGGCAGCAATACCGGCTACGTGCGTGCCATGCGAGTTGCTGGGAACCGAGCCGTCCATTGCATAAGCGTCCCAGCCGTCATAATCGTCGATATAGCCGTTGCCATCGTCGTCGATAGAGTTGCTCGGGATTTCGTCGATGTTCTTCCAGTAATTGATATCAGGGTGTGCGAGGTCACAGCCGCCGTCAACTATAGCGACAACGATTTCGTCACCAGTGCTGGTGGTGCCGCCGGTAGTGATGTCCCAGGCTTCGGGGCTGTCCATGTCGGCATCGACGGTTCCACCGGATTGGCCGGTGTTATTGTGGCAATATTGTTGATTGAAACTCGGGTCGTTAGGAGTCGTCGAGCGCATGGTGACATGGTGATTGAACTGCGCCAGGAGCACGCCGTGGTGATCTCTGACGTCCTCAAGGAAGCCTTCGCGCATTTCCTTGGTCCAGCCGGCGTCATTATAAGAATAGAGCCAGATGTTCATGTCGGGCGAAAGCAGTTCGACCGGTCTTAAACCTTGAATCGAGAAGGCATCTCCGACCGATTTGGCGTCGATGTAGCGATTGACCTGAATCAGGAGTTCGCCTTCAGTGTAGGTTGGTTCTTTGTAAGTCGCCGCCGTCTGTGCCTGTGCCAAGATGGCAAGTACAGAAGACAGCAATGCCGCTGCGACCAAAAGTCGGAAAGAGCGGAGGACCTTGCTCTTAGCAATTGTCATTGTGTTGCTCCTTGAGTTGCTCAAAAAGTAGAGGTAAGTTAATTCTATTCACCCTGATCACCATAGGTAGATAAGCTCATAAAATAGGCTACAAAAGCGAAAACGCGCCCGAACTGAAGATCGGGCATGGGTCAGTATTTGTCCAGCGAGTTTAGCTCGGATACAATATAGTGGCTTTATTTTATATGTCAATCAAGGACTTGGGGGGAATAATGGGCAGATTGTCGATAGATGCTGGATGTTGATGATTTTGGATAAGTTGTTGGGTGGGTGGGGGTAGTGGGAGCGGGGTCTTGGACCAACTTCCCTATCACGCCCTCACCCCCCGATAGAATCGGGATCGTTGACCCGTCCCCTCTCCCGCTTACGGGAGAGGGGAGAATGGGCGCAGAGTTGGAAAGACGATGAACCCATAGATTTTCAAACTGTAGGGTAAAGGGTCAGACAGGAATGTCTGTCCTACTTTATTTGCGGATGATGGAACTTCAGTTACGGGCAGGCAGCGCATGGCTGTGCGCCACCGGCGAAGGTGTAATTGATCAACACGACAACATCACTGATGTCGACGGTACCAGAGCAGTCGGTGTCGCCGGATTCGATTGGATTGGGCGCGACGCCGGATGCAAAGATGTAGTTGATGATCGAAAGCGCATCGGCAATGTCGACCTCGCCGCTTTTGTTGGCATCGCCGCAAATGTAAAGCGGTTCGACGACGGCAATGGACAAGGAAATAGTGTCATACTGCATCGGGTTGCCGGAGTCTTGAAGTGTGAAGGTCATGTAATAGTCGGCTGCCCAGGAAGGGGTACCGCTGATGGTGCCGACAGCACCGCCGGCAAAATTGCAGCCGAATGGCAGATCGCCGCCGAGCAGAACCCAATTGTATGGCTGGACGCCATTGATCCCCTGCAGGCTGTAATTGTATGGTTGGTTGAGAAAACCATCCGGCAAGGAATAGCTGATGATGTGGAGGTTGCCGTCGCACATATCGCCGATGCCATCGCCATTTTTGTCGCGCTGATTGGGATTTGAGTCAAGGGGGCAATTATCACAAGCATCTCCGAATGTGTCGTCATCGGTATCTAACTGATCGGCATTGGCGACGAAGCGGCAGTTGTCGTTGGTGGGACAGCCGAAGCTAACGAATCCGGCATCACCGACGCCGTCGAAATCGGAATCGACGCAGGGATCACAGGCATCGCCGATGACATCAAAATCAATATCGGCTTGGTCATTGTTGGGCGTGTCGAGGCAGTTGTCACACAGATCGCTGATGACATCGCCATCGGAGTCGGCACCGGCGGAACAGCGCCACGTTGCCAGTTCGGTGTTCAGCCAGCAGTGCATTCTTCCCTTTTGTTGCTCGGAGAAGCGGTCCCAGCAAAGACTGCCGGAATAACCCATGAAGTTATTGCGCGGCGTCGGCGCCCAGGGAGCGTCGGAACAGGGATCGTTGCCGTTAAGCTCCGAGCAGAAGTTGTTTAACGGTGTCGGCCGGGTATCGGCGCAGAAATCGCCGGTGAGATCGGTTTCAAAGCCGTCGGCGCGCTCGCGGCAACCGGGACAGCCGGGGCCGACCTCGCTGACACCGTGGAAGGTGTGCCAGAGTCCGAGGCAGTGACCGACCTCATGCGCGAGCGTGCTTTCATCTGCAACAAAATGCGGGGTGGTCATAACAATGCCGCCTTGATTGGTGAGGCAATCGGGATCCCAGGGGAAAGTGCCGTAGGAATAGGATGCTTCGACATAGCCGACGAAGACGTTGATTTGACGTTGTGGGTCGATGGCATAGAGATTCTTCATCGGGAAGAATTCGTCCTCGGACATCGAACGGTAGCGGGTGTCATCGACAAAGCGCCAGTCATAGGAGAACTGAATCTTGGCGGGCAGGTAATCCTTGTTGAGTTCTTTCATTTGCGAGACGACCGTAGCCGGCGAGGCTGCCGCTGAAGAACCGTCGTTGTTGCGGAAGACGTGGATCATGATCTTGAGCCAAGTGATGGAGTCGCCGGCTTGCGGGAGAAAGGTATCGCGCATGGCGGGATTGTCGCAGGGACCTTCGATCGGGCAATCGGCGAGGAGTTTTGCACATCGACTACCGTAGGTCTGCATATATCGGGTGTTGGTTCCGCACCAGTCGCCTTCGGTGTCGGCTAGCAGAGGCGTTGATGGCGTGCAGAACACGGTGATGAGCGTAATGAGCGTTGCGAAATTGAAGATCGTGGTAAAGAGACCATGAAGACGAGAGCTTGGTATTAGTTTCATATTGTATCTATCGGCCGAACTGCACGATGCAGTTACGACGCAATCGGTGGCAGAGTTTAAAATGTTGAGGCGGGGACCAGGGTAGTCCACGCCGCGTGGGTAAGTGATTAATTTAGTGCAATGCAACGGATTGTCAAGGCGGGTTTTGGGGGGCAAGTGGGCTGCATTCAGGATAAGTCTGATTCACAAGTGAACCCACCGCCCCGCAAGCGGGATCTTCGACATGCTGCGCCACTACGGAACGCGACAGGCATGGATAAAAGGTAGGCGCGACGAAATTTTGCTGGATCCCCGCTTTCGCGGGGATGACGGTAGTGAAAAGTTGTCAGCGGTGCTCGGCCCTTTGGGCTCTAACCTACGGAGCTACAAAACCAAAGTTGTTGGTTTGCTATCGGAGGTTGGGGATGATGATTTTGAAGAAGGTGTTGGTGTGATTCGCGAACCACCGAAGATCAAGCGGATGCTGCGGTCATACGTGATATAGTTCCAGATCCAATTGATCAGCACGACGAGTTTATTGCGGAAGCCGACGAGATTCATCAGGTGGATAAAGATCCATAGCACCCAGGCGAGGAAGCCTTGCGCTTTGAAATGTGCGAAGTCGGCGACGGCGCGATTGCGACCGACGGTGGCGAGGTCGCCGAGATTGTTGTAGATGAAGGGTTGGAGTTCCTTGCCGCGCTGAAGTCGAATGAGGTTTTCGGCAAGACGTCTTCCCTGCTGCATCGCGACCTGCGCGACCATCGGGTGGCCATTTTCATACGATTGGGTCGGTAGACAAGCAAGGTCGCCGATAACGAAGATGTTTTCATATCCGCGTACGCGATTGAAGTTGTCGACCTTGACGCGCTGGTTGCGCGTGAGGGAGTCGGATGAGAGACCGGCGATTGGCGCCCCGAGAACGCCGGCCGTCCAGATGACAGTGTCGCTGCGGATCGTTTTGAGGTTGCCGAGTTCGACATTAACGCCGTCGTAGCCTTTGACCGGTGCGTTGAGCCAAACGGTGACGCCGAGTTCCTTGAGGAATTTGTCTGCGTGCTCCCCTGCCGGTTCCGACATGGCGGAGAGCAGACGAGGAGCGGCCTCGATGACGTGAATCTGCATGCGACGCACGTCGAGTTCGGGATAGTCGATTGGAAGTATATGCCGTTTTAGTTCCGCTAATGCGCCGGCGGTTTCGACGCCGGTGGGGCCGCCGCCGACGATAACGAAGCTGATCAGGGCTTCGCGTTCGTCGATGTCGTTCGTGAGCAGCGCTTTTTCAAACCGGTCGAGGACGAAGTTGCGCAGGTTGAAGGCATCCTGAATCGATTTCAGCGGCATGACCTTCTCGCCGAGCTGGGCATTACCAAAGTAGTTGGTACGCGAGCCGGTGGCGATGACGAGGTAGTCATAACGCAGGCGGCCGATGCTGGTTTCGATCTCCTGCGAGTCGGGATGTACGGTTGTGACCTCGGCCATGCGGAAGATGAGGTTCTTCTGACGGCGAAGGATCTTGCGCAACGGATAGGCGATGGAATCGGGTTCGAGGCCGGCGGTGGCGACCTGATATAAGAGCGGCTGGAAGGTGTGATAGTTGTTCTTGTCGAGAAGGACGATTTGCAGGTCGGCACGTTTGAGTTTGCGCGCCAGGGTGAGGCCAGCAAAGCCGCCGCCGATGATGACGAGGCGGGGAAGATTTGAGACGGGTACGTTTACTGTCATAGTGCCGGACTCCTGTAAGGACCGCTGCGTGGTACGGTCTATCCCATAAACGTATTATCGACTGATTAGTTCCGAATTTCACAAGGGATAAGTGGAGTTTGTGGGGTGATGATCGGGAGGCCCTCACCTCTACCTCTCTCCCACAGGCGTGAGAGGGGCAATCAAAATGTCCGACTGAAGTCGAGCCTTCAAGAAGGGCTGTCAGGTGTGGGTCCGTGACGGCACGCGTTGAAGATCACGGACGTGGACATCCGCGACACACAAATCCTACAAGTTTCGAGACGAGGGTTTGACTTACTCCGACTTAATTCAGATTGAGTGAGATCGAATAGCTCCAGACATTCGTGACGAGCCCCGGGCTGGTTGCGGTGACGCGTGATGCCGACACCTCAATGGAATACCGCCTGCTAAATTGGTATCCCAGGCCAGCTGACGAACCGGTACCGAGCTGTGTACCGATTTTTCTTTCAAAGGGCGCTCCAAAGAAAGAGCGCCCGATTTCAAAGAATAGATAGGCGGAAGGCGCCGCCGAGGAAGAGTAAAATGTCATTCCGATACCGAAGAGTCCTGATCTGGCAATTTCCTGGCTTTCGATAGCAGCAAAACGCAGAGGGAACCAATAGCTTTCAGTGACAAGGTATGAGACAAAGTAGTCAGTCGGGGCATAGCCAATTTTGCCTTTTGTATGCAGCGCCAGTTTAGTATGTGTCGGCGATTTCCATGTCTTACCACAAATGAGATAATGTACCTGATGAAATGAAACCACACCTGTGCCAATAGCCGCTGACGCGCTGAAGCCTTGACGGCTCCTGTCGGTACGGGCACTGTCGTCGTTGTTGTCGCCTTTCGAAGCCGACATTGGCAACAACAGCGACAGAGACGCAATCAACATCAGATTCGATAGCCTCCCCGCGAAACGTGACACGTACAGATTCCCAATGAGCATTGGGATCACCAGACCTTCACTACCAAATAAACAGCCTTAATCCCAGTTCGACGCCAAGACGCTTGCCGTCGTAAACGATTTCATCTTCAGTGTCCCAAACACTGGCGGCAGGTTCGATAGTCTTGAAGTGGTCGAAATTGTAATTCACTTCGCAGTAGCCGCCAATGTTCTTGGCGAACATCGCAATTGCTCCGGCACCGAGTGAGAATGAACGGAAATCGAGATCGGCACCGCCCTCACTTATGGTGCCAATGAGAGCCGAAGCGGTGAGATATGGAACGGCGCGGCCGGAGTAGTTTTCTAATTGGGATTGCTTGGCAAGGTAGTAGGTGAGTTTTGGTCCGATTGCCGAAGCGCTGACATCCATGTCGCCATAGGAGAGTCGGCCGAGCATCAGCGTTACGCCGGCGCACATACGGCTGGAAACGAAATAGCCAAGTGTAGGAGATATCAGTACAATGTTGAGGTTCTCATCGCCAAGGTTCTCATCTCCAAGCCCCTCATCAGGCGAAAAGCTTTGGTATGTGCCGCCGCCGCCGATTACGAGGTTGCCGCGGCTGAATGGTGATTGGCCGGCGAGTGAGGAGCCTACGAATAGCAGCGAGAGCAGAGCCGCGATTATTGCGATTCGATTGAACATTGGTCCACCTTTCTTTTGCAGTCAGCGCTTAGTATGCGATTGAAATATAGTCAAACAGGTCGTTGATTGGCAAGGGGAAATTAGGCGACAAGGCGTCGGGGCGATTCGCGCGAAGATGTTCGACTGAAGTCGAACTAACAAAAGTGCCGTCAGGAAGGGGTTCCCCCGAGGGGGACTTCGCCTGACGGCTCATGTCGGAACGTCGCGGATAGCCACATCCGCGACACACGATCGCGGCAAGCGTGGCCAGGTGAAGCGCGCGGAAGGACACACCTCGTCTTCGAGCCTCATTCTTCGGCCCGAAGGCACCCCTTGCGAGAGGGGAATTTGATCAGGCGTGGGCGAGTGACGCAGACACAGTTGTCAAAACCTCGTTGAAACCGCCATGAATAAATCTATGAAAACACGGCGGCCAGAAAGAGTCCGGCCGCCCGCTAGTATCACTTTGATTTGCTAGAAGCTTAGCACACTAACAACCGCTTTGAAAGAAACTACGCTTGTGCTTAACGGATCATTCGAGGACTTACCATATGACAAGTCACCCTCGATGGACCAGTGGGGTGCGAACTCGTAGCCGAAGCCAGCCGCCATTCCGAATCCAGTTTCTCCGTCATAGTTATCATTGAAGGGGGTGCCGAAAGAGGAATAGCCTATTGTAGCCGTCATATAGGGAGACGGCAAGGACGTCTTGAAATAGTAACTGACTCCGAGACCGCCGATACCGCTTGCAAATGTTGCATCTTCATATTGGACATAGTAGTCACCCGAGAAAAAGTCATAATAGAGAATTCCGATCTCGTCAGCAAACCAAGCAACCTTTGAATTCCAATAGATCAATGTCTGCTGATTTGCCGCGAATCCAATCTTGAAGTCGGTGTTTATGGCGAATTTGTCAATACTGCCGCTGACATCGTCATAGCCGAGGTCAAAGCTCTGCGAAACGTGGGTGTAGCCGGGCCCCAGCCCGAAGCCGATGATGAAACCGCTGCGGTGACCCGGCGATTTTTGACCAAAGTCCCCTACTTGCTCCTGCGCATAAGTAAGGTTACAACTAGCTACGAGTGAAGCTGCCAACACGAAAAAAACAACGCGCCTTTTCATGAGTTCGCCTTTCGAATTGTGTTAACCCACGGACACAGTAAAGTGTCGTCATTGACCGTTCTTCTTAGATTCCACAATACTGTCAATGGCGATTGTTTTGTCAATGTTAATTTTCGGGAGCGACGGCTTGGGTTGTCATTTCGACCAAGGCTGAGTATAGATTGTGGCGATAGGAGAATCGTAGCTTCAACCGAAGATCGGATAAAGAAAAACGGCGGACCGGGTGTCCGCCGTTTGAAGGTACGTCAAATATAATCGAAGTAGATTACTTCGCGGTGCCAAAGAAGGCGATCACGCCGAGCATGATACCGAATTCGTTGCCACTGAAGCTGTCGCTTTCAACTTCCGGACCCACGGCAGGGGTATCGGTGAACTTAGCGTTCTGCAGTTCGAAGTAGGCTTCACCATGGACGCCCCAAGCATTGGAGAGCATCCACACGCCGCCGCCAGAGAAGCGGGCGGCATATCCGCTTACTTTGTTTTCATCGGTACCAGACGGTACTGCCGGTTGCTCGAACTTCATGGACTCGAAGACGAACGAGCCGGCAAGGAACGGAAGGAGTTTGCCTTTCGGTTCATCGGCATTCTTGGCGGTCGGGAACCACATGATCTTCGGGCCAGCGCCGAAGCCGGAACTCTTGTAGTCTCCTTGCGTCGTGCTCTCGAACATAACGGTAGCACCGATCGCAATACCGTCAGCGAGGAAGTATCCGAGTGACGGATTGAGTTGCAGATAGCTCTCATTGTCGTCGCCGACCTTATTGAGGTCGCCGCCCCGAATTGCGAAGTTACCGGTCCAGGCACCGTCCATATAGAGCATGCCCTTGGCAACCGGGTTAGCTGCGAAAGCTGAAGCGGCCATCAGGAGCACCAGCATCGCGATAAGAGTCTTCTTCATTTGTGAATCCTTTCGATTAAGTTGAGTCTCTTCACTCTTACAATATCATCGTACGTTGTAATTTCAGCAGTTCGTTTGAGCTGCGTTGTGAAATTTTTCACTGAATCTCAAGTTAAAAGGCTAACTCCAATGGAGTTAGTAAAGAGAACCGACATAGTTCATCCCTGAAAGTTAGCGGCAGCAATCACCATCCTTCGGAAATTCGGGTTCGCATTCATCTTTGAGTCCCACTCACCACGGGGACTGATCTCCATCAGGGGCAATTATCACATTCTTGAGATAAGCTACGCAACAAAAATTTTAGTTAAAAGGGAGTAAAATGGTCGTATTAGTAACCGGAAGTATTTGGTGTGTAACGCGTTACAAAAGAAAATCGGGACGAAGTTGACCTTCGCCCCGACATTTTCGGTAATGAGCGTCAGCTACATTTCCATTGGGGCGCCGGTATTACCGAGCCAGAAATGGAGGCCGACAGCGAGCTGAAGCATGGTGACGGTGTCTTCAGCCATAATGAAGTGCATTCTCGCCATGAAATAGAGCGACATGGTTCTGGCGAGCAGGCGCTGATACATGATGCCGCCGAAGAATCCGATGTCGTTATCGCCGGTGTCATAGAGGCCAGCGCCGGCATTGAGCAGGAACATGGCTTTCTGCATCTGACTCATGGCGTACAAACCACTAAATAGGAAGTTGGTGCCGCTTTCAGTGTCAGAGGTGCTGCCGAATCCCTCGATATCGACTTCGTACTTCGTCTGCTGGAAATAGACTTCGCCGCCGATCATCATCTTGTCGGACAAGCCGTAGTGGAAGTTGCCGCCGAAGTTGAGTCCGGCGCTGTTGGAGGCTTTGAAGCCTTCTTCTTCAACATCTTTGAAGGCATCGCCGAAGCCGAGGGACCAGCCGGCATAGGGACCGACCATCATCATCGACTTGAGCGAGGCAGCCGATCCGGCGGAGGCGGCCAGCAAGAGAATGAGCGTGGCGGAAATTACGAATCTCTTCATTCGTGACTCCTTGGTTGATCTATAGGTTTCTTTACTTCAGTTCGGATTGTACCCAGTCTCAAAGACAAATGTCGATTGAACTGGTACTCGATACTTTGTTAGTGAGTACTCGTCAACAAAAAATTTTTCTGGGGGAATAAAGCGGGGAATTCGATGCTCTCGCCTCCCGCTAAACGCGGGATCTTCGACCTTCCCCTCTCCCGTCGGGAGAGGGGAAGAAAGATGGATCGCCGCCAAGGGTGGCGACCTTCGGCTGGAGTGCGGGGCACCGGATATACGAGATGCCTTACCTTCCCCGCCCGTCGCCGCACTAAGGTCAGACAGAAATGTCTGACCTACCGCCGACAATCCCCTCGAAGTCGCTCGGTGGGACAGATATTCTTGCCTGATCGTTTCGTGACCGCGAAAGAACACACCCCGTCTCGTCCCGACAAGTCGGGACGAGCCACCCCTCTCAAGAGGGGAATTAAAATGGACTGCCACTGTGGGTGGCAAATGGTACGGAGTACGGGTCTCCGGCGCGCTTAGCTGGATCCCCGCTTTCGCGGGGATGACTTACAGGGAGGACCGCGATAAATATGAGATCATTTTTTATGCAAAGCAGCTTTTTCAACAGTCGCTTTCGCGGGGACGACCGAAGACGTATGCGCATTTGGAGAGGTTTCAGACGGTCGAAGTTGCACAGGACATTCAGAAGGATCGTTGGGGCGCGCATAATGAGTGTTAGGATTTGCATTGCCAAGTTGGACTTTTTCAGCAATATTCGGAGCAGTTGCGAGACTTGTTCCAGCGCTCACTCTTCAAAGTAACAATCACAACTGAAAATTAGGAGGAAGCAAAGTATGAAGCGATTCATCATGATATCGGCGGCCATCGTGATCGTAGCATTTGCCATCAGTGAGGCAGCCACCGAGGTGAAGGGGAAACTCCTGATTGGCGGTTACGCAGGATATGGACTGGGGTTGGGCGACGACTTCAAGGAACACAAGTCGGTATTTCCATTTGCCACCTTCATCAGGCAATTTGAGCCGGGTTTCGCGTTTGGAGGACGGATAGGATACGGACTAAGCAACAAATTCCTGATTGCCGGAATAGTGGGCTTTCAGAGGATGAAGAGTAAAGAGATTGTCGAGACTTACGACCCTCCGATCGCGACGGACAATTCGACCACGGACACTTGGATAGCGGTAAATGCGAATGCAGTCTATTTGACGGCGCCATCAAGCAAGTTATGTCCATACATAGAGGCTGGACCTGGTCTATATTTCGATCCGGACGATCTGGCTGGCGTAGCAAATGGCGGTATCGGCGGGATGTTTACCATAAATCCTTCGTTAAGTCTGGATGTCGGGGCGCGACTACATTTGATTCTTGGAATGGATGTGCGGACTTACGTCGAATTCCATGGCGGGATCAACGCGTTCATTGGCGGAGCGAAGTAGAAAGGCGATTTCCGGATTCCATCGTTCTCGGGAACAAAGAAAAGTAGCAGCTGACGATAACGCAGACTGTGGTCTTTTCGCCGCGGAAGGACACACCCCGTCTCGACCGCTCTCATTCTTCGGGCTTTCGAGCCATCCCTCTCGAGGGACTGTTGAAGAAGGCCAGAGCGATGCGGAAGGTACCCTTTCCATCCGCCCAAAAACGCCGTCAGGAAAGGATTCCTGACGGCTCACTTAACGATGCTGACTCTTTTTCAACGGCCCGTTCGCGGGGAAGACTGGTAGAGAAAATGTCCGGAGCGCGGGCTCCGGACATTCTTGTTTATATTCGCGGGAATTTTTCGAAGAGCGTGGTGTTAGTGCTTCTCTTCGGTACGCTGTTTTTCGTACTCGGCGACGATCTTGTCGGTGATTTCTCTTGGCACCGGATCATAGTGACCGAATTTTTGCGTATGCCGTCCCCTGCCGCCCGTCATTGAGCGCAGTGAGGTGGCATACTTGAACAATTCCGACAGAGGCGCCTGGGCCTTGACGCGTTGGTACTTCCCTGCCGGTTCCATTCCAAGAATCTTACCGCGACGCGAGGACATATCGCCCATGACGTCACCGGTGTGGCTGTCAGGAACAACAATCTCGAGATCGTAGATCGGTTCAAGGAGAATCGGGTTACATTCGACAGCGCCTTCTTTGAAAGCGATCGAGCCGGCGATTTTGAAAGCCATATCGGACGAGTCGACGGTATGATAAGAACCGAAGAACAAGGTGACGCGAACATCGACAACCTTATTGCCGGAGATGACGCCGCGATCCATGGCCTCGATGACGCCCTTCTCAACTGATGGAATGAATTTTGCAGGAATGACGCCACCAGTGATGGCATCGACGAATTCAAATCCGCCGCCGCGTGGAAGCGGTTCGATTTTGATGGAAACATCGCCGAATTGTCCGCGACCACCGGATTGCTTCTTGTAGCGATAGGCCTTCTCGCCCTTGCGGGTGATGGTTTCGCGGAAAGCGATCTTCGGTTGGGTCAATTCGACTTCGATGCCATAGTTAGCTTTGAGTTTCTTGCAGATAACATCGAGATGCAACTCGCCCTGACCATGCAGGATAGTCTGGTGCAGTTCGGGACTGATCTCATAGTGGAAAGTCGGGTCTTCGTGGCTCAAGGCGGTGAGTCCGGCGCCGAGTTTGTCCTCTTCACCTTTGGTCGCGGTCTGCGCGGCAAATTCGATGGTCGAGACCGGGAATTCGATTGGCGGCATGACGACACCAGAGTTGCGCGAGCAAAGCGTGTAGCCGGTGCGGGCGTCTTTCAATTTGACGAAGGCACCCAAGTCGCCGGCATGGACGACCGGCATGTCGGTGCGTTCTTTGCCGTTGAGCGAAAACATCTGGGCGATTTTTTCGGTGTTCCGCTTGTTCGAGTTGAAAACTTCCTCGCCACTCTTTAAGTGTCCCGAATAGATACGGAACAAGGAGAGTTCGCCGACGTGACGTTCGGCGACGGTCTTGAACAAGAAGACGCAGAGAGGTTCGTTCTCGCCGAGTTTGATGGAAACGACCTTGTCGTCCTTGAGGGCGTTGGTTTCGGCGATGTAAGTCGGATCGGGGAAATAAGTGACGACAAAATCGAGCAGAGGCAGAGCGCCCTTGTTGGAAGTCGCCGCACTAATGAATACCGGGAACAGCACGCGCTTGGCGATAGCGGCTTTGAGTCCCTTGTCGAGTTCTTCCTGCGACAATTCGCCGGCTTCGAAGAATTTTTCGAGCAGAGCGTCGTCGGCTTCAGCAGCGGCCTCCGTGAGTCTTTCGCGGGCCTCGTTTGCCTTGGCGGTAATATCGGCGGGTATCGGAACTTCCTTGGTCGAGCCGTCGGCGTTGTACTCGAAGCCTTTCATTTTGAGAATATCAACGAAGCCCTTGAAGTTAAGGGCTTCGCCGATCGGAATCTGCACCGGCAGACAGCGGGGGCTGATGTTGTCATGAAGTTTAGCGAGTGTCGCCTCGAAATTGACGTGTTCTTTTTCGATCTTATTGACGACGAAAGCGGCCGGGCAGCGATAGGTTTCGGCCAGATCAAAGGCATATTCGGTGCCGGATTCGGGACCGCTTAAGGCATCGACGACGATGAGCGCGGTGTCGACGACGCGCAGGCCGGCAACAACCTCGCCGATGAAATCGGCAAAGCCGGGCATATCGATGATGTTGATTTTATGGCCCTTGTGTTCGGCGTGCAACAGAGTCGCAGAAATGGAGATTTTGCGGCGTGTCTCCTCCTCCGTGTGGTCGGAGACAGTTGTACCGTCGTCAACCTTTCCAAGACGCTGGATAGCTTTGGTGGAGAAAAGAATCGATTCGGCGAGAGACGTTTTGCCGCAGCTACCGTGTCCTACCAGTCCAATGTTGCGAATTTGGTCAGCGAGATACTCTTTCAATGTCAACTCCTCTGTCCTTTAGTAAACATCATAATCGGCTATTTTAGCAGTCAGAGGGCTATTTGTCAACCGAATTGTCGCTGCTTTGGACCATGGTTGAACGACGGGCGAAGCGCCAATGGAGCACAAATAAGGGAAGACAGATGATCGCTGCAATGAGCATGTAGACAAGCTGGCGGCGGCCGGTAAGTTCCTTGGCGCGAAGCAGGTTGGCGCGGTATTTGTCCCAGCGTTGCTGCCACTGCTGATCGGTGAGTTCCGGCTGGGCGGTCTGGGAATCCTTGATTTCAGGACCGGATTCGCCTGTCCGAGAGATCCGTTTCGGGGCTTCGCTGTCCATCCGCTTGAACTGGTCGATGTCGGCGTAATTCTGCCATTCATATTCGTTCAAATTTGACTCGGGATCGAGCATCGAATAAAGGCCCTGCAGTCCCTGAATGCCGCCAAAGATCATTGTGATAACGCAGATTGAGCTGATCAGGTAGTAGTAGATTGTTGCGATCCACGGTTTGGAATTGGAGACCATAAATTCCTCCTGTTTGGGGTGCTTGCTGCTGTGCAGGTTTTGCACAGAGAAGGATTGCGATGAATTCAAAATGAAACGTCGTCGATAAAGAAGCAAGGAGATACTACTATATGTTTGACAGTTCCATAAGCGGAATCAGAAGCGGTTTGGCGATGGCGGAACGCGCAGCGAATAATATCGCGCGATTTGAGTCGGCAGACCCGAAGGATTTCGTCGATATGATGATCGCCGAACGAGCAGTTGAGGCGAATGTAGCGGCGCTAAAGACATCGCTGCGGATGTCGGAACATCTGATCGATTTGTTCGCTTAGACGAGTCTTACTTGGGGGGCAACGGCGACTGTGCTACCGAATCGATTAGATCGAGAAGAGCCGTTTGACGACGTTGATACGAAAATTCATGAAGTACGCGCTGGCGCGCTCTCTCCCCTTCTGACGAATCCATCGACATTGCCATGCGAACCGCGGCGACGATCGCTTCGACCGTATCGCCGGAAAAGGTGACACCGGTGTTGCCGACAACTTCCGGGAGCGAATAGGCATTTCGGACAACGGGGATGCAAGCGAAAAGCATCGCTTCAGCAACTGCGCAACCGAAACTTTCGTGATATGACGGTTGAACATAGACCTTGGCAGTCTTATAGTGTTCGCCTACTTGATTGAAGGGCATGGCGCCGAGGAATGTCACATTCGGCGCGAGTTGTCGCCCGATCTTTGCCGCAACGTCAATTTCGACGCTTCCGATATGAACGAACTGAAACTCCGGCAGTTCGTTTGCCGCCAGGAAAAACTCTCGCATTCCCTTTCGCACCCAGCCGGAGTTGTCTATACGTCCGACAGTAAGAACGATCGGAGCCTTGGCCGACTTAGCGATGCCGGACAGGTCTTCAAAACCATGATAGATCATTTGAACGCAGCCAGCCGACACATTGAGATTCTTCAAGATGGACTCACGAGAGGCGTTTGACACGGCAATTACCGCTTGCGAGCGACGGAGCATCCACCCGGTTATCTGGCGTTGGGTCCAGAAGCGCGCATTGCCATAGTCGATTTCGGGACAGTTGGCGGCCTCGTAACCGCCGACGACGGTGATGACCGGCTTGCCCATCATCCGTGCAGCCGAGACAAGCGGCAGTGCGCGCTGGGAAGCGAACCAGAGAAAGAGCAGTTCGCAATTAGCGACTGCGCGGAGTCCGCGAGCGAGACTTGCCGGCGAGAAATAACTGTGTTCGGTGACGAAGTGGTCGCGCTGGAGAATTTCGATATCGCGCGCCACAAAGGAGGGCCGCGTTGGATAGGCGACGAGAATTTTCACGCGCTTACGATACGCAGATCAAGCGGATAAAAGAACAGCAAAAAATCGAGCGCGGGCTATTTGCCTTCTGATTTCAGCGGACCGACAGGCGCCTGGCGATGCAGCGGCAAGTTTATGGTTTCCACTGCTTTGCCTTTGGCATCAAGAAGTTCGAAGGCGAAAGTAGTGTCTTTGCCGGCTGTTTTCCAGCCGACGGCGCGCAGGTACTCATCGGCGTTAGCCTGATATTGCCAGCCGTTCATGGGATGCGGTTTGTTTTCATTTACGGCGGGCGGTTCGATCATGTGGACGACGATGCGGCGATCGGGACCCTTGAAGGCGTAGGCGAGATAGCGGCTGTCGGGGCTCCAGACGGCATCGATGAATTTCGTGTTCTTGCCGAAGAGGATGAACTTGTAGTAGCGGTGGTCGGTGTTAATGGTGCCAAGCCACTGATCCGGTTCGCCAGAGACAAAGGCGATTGACTTATCGTTGGGTGAGACGGAGATCAGGTGGAATTTCTTATTGACGAAACGCTGGGTGAATTCGTGCGGATAGTGAGTCGGGACGGTATCGGTTAGTTCTTTGAGGGTGAGAATCGGCGAACTCAATTTTTCGTTGAGGACTTCCTCGATGCTGGTGGCGTCTTTGGAAAGATAGAAGCGTTTGCTGGTTTGAGCGGCAAAGGCGGTGATGGCGACGGCGACAAACAGGCCGACGAAAATTGAGAAAGTGCGATTCATTACGTGAGCTTACCTTTCGAGTTAAGGATGTCGAAACCACAAGAGTTTCGACCTACGAACTTGAGTCATTTCCTGATTATACAAGAATCGGCGGAATAGGACGAGAAAATTAGGGGGCATTCCCCTGTTTGATTTCCACATGGATATGACAAGTTCGTAAGTCAAAACCACTTATGTCGCAGCCGCAATTGTCGAAACCCCTCAAAATTCGGTTCATGAGTTGAATTGCCGCAATTAGGGGTTTCGACCTACTGTGCTGAACTACGAACTAGGCCTGGATCCCCGCCTTCGCGGGGACGACGGGTTTATACGATCGAGGTGCTTTACATAGAAACGCGCGGATGTGGACATCCGCGCGCACTGGTCGCTCATAAAGTGATTATGAAAATGATTTAGTCGACGAGGACCTTTTCAAGGCGTTCGGCGATGTAATCGGCTTCGGCTTCGGTGATGACCAAAGGCGGGCTGATGCGAATCGTGTGATTGTGGCTGTCATTTGCCAGCAAATCGAGATCGAGCAGTTTGCGGCAATAGACCATCGCGTCGCCGTTCTTGACTTCGATGCCGATGAACAGCCCGCGACCGCGGACTTCTTTAACGTGAGTCGAACGTGCGGCGATCTTCTCGATTTTGGCTTTGAGGTACGCGCCCATCTTGGCCGATCTTTCGGAGAGCTTCTCGCGCTTGAAGACATCGATGGCAGCGACACCGGCAGCCATGGCGAGCGAGTAGCCGCCATAGGTGGAGCCGTCAGAGCCGGGCTTGAAGGCCATATCCATCAGCTTGGAGTTGGTGATCATCGCGGAGAGCGGAACAAGGCCGCCAGAGATGGCTTTGCCGATGATGATGGCATCGGGAGTGACATCTTCGTGCTGGAAACAGAAGTCGCGACCGGTACGGCCAAGGCCGACCTGGATTTCGTCGAAGATCAACATGAGATTATGCTGGTCGGCGAGTTCGCGCAATCCGGTAAGGAATCCTGCCGGCGGGATGTACATGCCGCCTTCGCCTTGCATTGGTTCGACGAGGATACCGCAGGTGTTGGGAGTGATCAGCGACTCGACGCTCTTGAGATCGCCGTAGTGGGCGATCTTGAAGCCGGGTGTTAAGGGGCCGAAGCCTTCTTTGTATTTCGGTGTTTCGGAGAAGGAGACGACAGTGATCATGCGGCCGTGGAAATTCGAGCTAAAGACGATAATCTCCTGCTTGCCGTCGGCGATGCCCTTGGCTTTGTAGCCGTAATAGCGAGCGAGCTTGATTGCGGTTTCGACGGACTCAACACCGCCGTTTTTGCAGAGGGCTTTGTTGCCTTCCTTGCCGAAGCGCGGGCCAAGCTGCGGGACTAGCTCGCAGAGGTCTTTCAGGAACTTGGCGCGGACGTCGGTATAGACTACGTTGGAAATGACAGAGCCATAGCCTTCGGTAACGGCGTGGACTATTGCATTGACGATTTGCGGATGATGATGGCCCGGATTTGCGGCACTGTAGGCGGACAGGCAATCAAGAATCTTGCGGCCATCAGCGGTGTACAGCCACGCGCCTTCAGTGCGGCGAATGACGGTGTTGAGACGGGTGTAATGATGCGCTCCGAACTGGTTTTCGAGATGGAACACGTCGTCGTCTGGCATGGTTGAGAAGCCCATTTTTTCCAGTGTCTTTTCAGTGATTGATCCGTTCGACATAATTCACCTCGCGAAAATACGTTTGGGGGCATCCGGTGCCCGAATATTGTAGCCTCTTATTATACGAAATAGAGACTATTAGTCAATAGAATATTGTCAGAAAAATTACTGTACTATGAAGTTGATTAATGACTTATGAGGAATTGTGGTTCACTTGATTTTTCGAATAATATTCGGCAATCAGGCGCTTCCACCGAGGTTCGTGCGACTGACACGCAGTCGTAAATTCGTTATCGTCAGCCACCGCCCCGTTTCAGCCAATAAATGTAGAAAACGACGGCGACTGCAAAGACGATAATACTTAACCAATTACTCAAAAAATGTCTTCCCTAAAGGTGAAATCTGGTCACAAAACAAGTGCCGCTAAGTCGGCTATTGATGTAACGCAGGGGAGCGACGGATGTTCCTGTGGGGTGAAAAACGGGGAAAAGTCCCACCCCGCGCTGCGCTTCGGGTGGGCTACAGACTAATTCTTCTTTGAAATCACGAACATGTTTCGGCCAACGGATTCGATCAGCCATCCGGGATGAAGTTGCAGTGAGTAACCCTGCCAAGTCAGCGAGTTGCCGGCGACTTGATCGGGGGCGACTGCGACGAAATACTGCCAATCATTTGTTCGGAGAATTCCATCAGAAACTTCCAGAATTCCGAAGTCGCCGGTAAGTCGCATAGTTTTATAGATCACGCCCGTGGTGTCGAAGACGATCAGCTTCTCCGAGGGATCGAAGCTGAAATTCAAATTGTTGTTCTGGATCATGAGCCGCCCGTGGGTTGAAAGGCGAATCCGAAACGACTCGACTATGTCTTCCTGCTCGTGTGAACGCGCTGTCTCCTTGGCAATAAGTTCCGCTGACCCGTATGTCTGACCGACGAGTTCAGCGGCAGTCTGAAGTTGTTCTTTGTCTGCAGGTGCCTGCCACCCAATTGCCGAAGCGAGCAAAGTCGGTAGGTCCTTTCCGTTGCGCACCGAATCGCGCCAATGCGGATTATGGAGATCTAACAGAAGTCCAAGCGCCGGGCCGGTGAGGTAAGCGAACGAATTGGCGAGCCCGTCATTGCTTTCTCCGAGCTGCAGTTTTTTGGCGACGACTTTCGTAATCAATGAGTCGGGCAAGCCGCAAAGTCTTAGACCGGTGTATTCTGCCATCCCTTCGTGTTTTTCAAAAGCGTTCTCGTTGTTGTCCGGGTATAGAGACTGGCGATGATATCGAAGGGTCAGCGCATCTCCAATGGCAAGTTTTTGTGCTGATTGTTCCTCGGCGAGCAGTGCTCGATTGAGGGCGCGAAACTCTAGAAGAAGTCCAATCCTGCCGTCGAGTTCGTCGAGATGAAAATTGGAAGTCGTAGCCGAGGGTATTCCCAATTTCTCCTGAACGCGATGCCAGCTTTCATGGATCAAAAGATTGGCGCGATCATATGGATTGTTTGCAGAGACGGCGTTCCAATTGATCATAGTCCACATTGTCCCCGACCATGAGATCGACGTATTGGCGATGTTGATTTCCGATTCGAGTGTCCCGGTATAGACGTCGCGATCGGCGGTAAGTCGTCCGTCGCGATCCATTTGATTCGCAACAATGAAGCGGGTATTAGGATCAACAAGCATAGTCGGCCCATAAAGCCGCAAGCCCCAGAGTTGTCCCGCGTCACGATCGGAAATCGTCTTGATTTCTTCGAAGTATTGTCTGGCTGCATTAAGACCAATGGGCGTTGCGACTTTCGGTTCACAGTCTGCAATTTGGAAAGAACCAAAGGCTAACATTAGGAAGCATATAATCTGTTTCACTTTTTCTCCTTAGCAGTCGAATAACGACGAATGAGCTTCTGCTGTCCCGGCACCGGCTTGGTAATGAAGAACGGATGGCTTTCCAGAATCGACATGACTTCATCCGCAGAAGCACCGTTTCGGCGCGCCTCGATGGCACGGACGAGAGTCTGCTCGCAGAGACGCCCACCATGATGTAAACAGGAAAGATAGAGGCTATTGCTCCAATATGCCTGGAGTACTCCGGTACCGTCTCTCGAAAGGAGAGCCATCAGGCTCTCTTCCCCATCGATCACGAGATTCAGCTGTTGGGCGTTCCACTGCTTCACAATGCTTTCAGCCACGGGAATAAGTGTGACTCGTACATTGTCCAGCGCGATGGGTTCATATGCTTCGATGAAGACTTCGACTCCGCGCCCGACGGCTTTGGCCACCCACGGCTTCATTTTTTCCATGGGAAGCGGAAAGGCATCAATTACGGCGACCACCTTGGCCTTCTCGAGCATTTCGCGGCAATAGGAATAAACCTGCTCCACAGTTTCGACCCGATAGACGTGCTCATCAATCGGCGAGGCTTCGGTCTTCGCGAGCGCCTCCTCTGCGGCCAGAGAGATTTCGCCAAAATTCTTAACCGCCCGCTTGAGAAAGACGCGGGCTGGAACGGGGCGACAGAGCCTGTTGGGTCCATCCTCAACGATCAGAGCTCCTCGCCGCGAGAGGCTCTCGACTGCTTTGTAAACGTTAGCGGCAGGCCTGGCGATGCTCTTGGCAATTCGGTACGCGGTCATCGGCGGTTGAGGAAGCAGGAAGATGTAAATCTCGACCTCGAGTTGATTGAGACCAAGTTCGCGAAGTAGATCCTGCGCTTTGGGTCGTGGCATGTTATCAGTATAATAATATACTACTATTGTGTCAAGGCAAATTTCTTAAGAGGCATAAAAGTGACGAGCGAGACACCACCTTGCGCTGCACTCCGGGTGGGCTACCGGCTTATTCGCCGGAAATTTGGACGATGATTTCGCGTTGGCGAGGGCGATTGTCGAATTCGAGCAGGACGATCTGCTGCCAGGTGCCGAGCATGAGGCGGCCACCCACAAGCGGACAGGTGAAGGATGCGCCGACAAGCGCGGCACGCAGATGGGAGAAACCGTTGCCGTCGCCCCAAGTGTCGTCGTGGTGATACTTCTTGTTTGAAGGGATCAATTTTTCGAGCAGTTCCGGAATATCGCGAATCAGGCCGGGTTCGTATTCAATTGTCGTGATGCCGGCTGTTGAACCGGGTACGAACGTGAGGACGGTGCCGTCGTTGATATCGCAGTCGCGGACGGCTTGAGCGACCTTCTGGGTAAGGTCGATGATGTCGCCGTTTCCGGTGGTAGCGACGGAGATGCCGAAGGATTTGACGGGCATGGTATGACGGTAGTGAAATGCAGGGGCGGAGGCAAGGGGTAGACATCATCTATAATTCGTCAAAATCAAATTCTTGTCGCCCTCACCCCTGCCCCTCTCCCAAGGGAGAGGGGAGAACCTTTTTTCTGTCGACGGTGGAGCGCGGCCGCGCACAATCGCTTGACCTGGACGCCTTCGGCAGCCGCTTCCGCGGGGGAAACACATTTTGATCGTCCGGACCACAGGGGTTCGGACCTACGGGACTACCGGCTTACAACGGCGAAACAGGAAAATGTCAGGAGCGCAGGGCTCCTGGCCTACTTTCTAAGAAATGTCGAAACCACAGGGGTTTCGACCTACAAACTCCAACCCTTCGGGTGGGGCACCAGGACAAGAACGATTGAGTCTATAGTTCGCCGAGTTTTTGGAGGGTGTCGAGAAGGATGTAGCGTTTGACTTTGCGGGTGGAAGTTTTGGGAAGTTCTTCGGTCATGATGATGACGTCTTTGACGCGTTTGTATTCGGCGAGTTGTTCGCAGAGCTTGAGGACTTCACTCTTGATGATCTTGCGGACTTCTTCATCGGAAGGCACAACGTTGTCATTGACGGAGGCGATGAAGTCGAAGTCAGGGACGACGACGACAATCGGCTCCTGGCCGGTACCTTTTGGACGCGGCAGAACCGAGCACTCATTCACGAACGGCGAATTCTCGATGACGGCCTCGATCTCTTCGGGGTAGATGTTCTTCCCTGCCGGAGTGATGATGACGTTTTTCTTCCGGCCGGTGATGTGGATGTGTCCTTTGTCGTCGAGATAGCCGAGATCGCCGGTGGCGAAGTAGCCGTCGCGCATTACGGCGGCGGTGGCCTCGCTGTCTTGATAGTAGCCCATCATGATCATTCGGCCGCGTGCGGCGATTTCACCGATGCCGTGTTCGTTTTTATCGAGAATCTTGATGTCGACGCCGTCAAGCGGCATGCCGGCGGAGGCATAGTTGTTGTCGGATTCGCGGTTGACCGAGAGGATCGGGGAGGTTTCGGTGAGGCCATAACCTTGCAGGAGAACAATCCCAAGATTGTTGAAAAAGCGCGAAACGCCCGGGTCAAGTGCAGCGCCACCGGAGACGAAGAAGCGAATCGAGTCGAGCCCGGCCTTGACGCGCAGTGATTTGAAGATCAGTTTACCGGCAGAGATATTGAGAATTGATTTTGAGATGTCGGAGACTTTGGTGCCGAGGTCAACGTAGAGGCGCGCGACGAGCGCTTTTTTCTGCAGGGCGCGCTGGATTCCCCAATACATTTTTTCATACAACAAAGGTACGCCGCACATAACGGTAGCGCGGAGGTTTTTGATGTCGGCCATCAGGTCAGCGGACTTGAGCGACTGGACATAGCCGATGGAGGCACCAATCGAGAGTGGAAAGATGAATCCGCAGGTTGACTCGAATGTGTGGTGCAACGGAAGTACCGAGAGAAAGCGGTCATCATTGTTGATGGGCAGCCGCGAAATCACCGGTGCGATGTCAGAGACAATATTGTCGTGCGATAGCATGACGCCCTTTGAATCACCGGAGGTGCCGGAAGTAAAGATTAGGACGGCAAGATCGGTCGGCTTGGTGTCGTGCTTCGGTAAAGGCAGATCGCGGCCGAGTTCTTCGAGCTGGGCGAGAGTCATCTTATCCGGAACAGTCGAGCCAGTCGGCGAGTCGATCGCGATGACTTCGGGATATGGCGCGGACATCGACTTCAATTCCATCAAGTCCGCATACGACGACTGCGAGCAAAAAATGTAGCGCATGTCCGACTTGTTGATGATGGTGCGCAGTTCAAGGTACTTGAGCTGTGGATCAAGAGGAACGACCACTCCGCCGGCGGCGAGAATGCCCATGTAGATCATGCACCACTCCGGTGAGTTGCCGGCGTAAATACCGACACGTCCGCCGGGGCGATGGCCGAGTTGAGGCAAGCCGGCGGCAATGGCGGTGACCTTTTTGACGACACCGGCGTAGCTTAGAGGGGTGAATCCCCCGACGGCGCGGAGCCAGAATGCCGGTCGATCAGCATTGAGACCGGCTGACTTAAAGAGCAGATCTTGAATGAGCATAACTATTTCAGATTAATAACGTTGAGCGAGGCTTCAAGCGCAAGAAATTTGCGCAAAACGAAAGAGGCCCTTCTCACGAAAGGCCTCTTCAGACAGGACAGGAGTAGGATGAGCCTTACTCTGCGTTCTTGATCTTGATCTTCTTAGCGAAGCTGACGCCGCCGCGTGGGTCGGTGTCAGTGACCGTAACGATAGCTGCTCCGACGGCTGCCGGCGCAGTGAAGAACAGATTGACTTCGCCGTAAGCGTCGGTTGTCAGGCTGCTGTTAGACAGCGAACCGAAACTGGTAGTGATCGTCAGGTGATGTCCGCCGAGCGGATTACCCGCGCGATCCTTCACTACGATTGAGAACGGAACAGTTGAACCGGGTTCGATTTCCGGATCAATGATGATGTCGCTGTTGCCGACGTAGGTGTTTCCGGTAAGGAACAGCGTCTGGAAGGATGTGTTCGGTCCGACGACGCCGCCGGCATTGACCGAGACGATGGCGACGGCGCCGATGCCGTCATCGGGAGATACCGGTGAGTAATCAAGCTTGAGCACTTCGGAAACATAGTTGACTTCATAGAGTGAGCCGTAGCAGCCGTCTTGAGTGCTTCCGCCATTGATCTGGCCGAAGTCGGTCTCGAACTTGACGGCGGTACCGGCGACAACGTAGTTGGAGTTGACGTCGAGTACGCGCACGACCACCTTGCCCTTTGATTCGCCATCAGCGATCAGCGAGCTGGGATACTGAAGGACATCGACATCAGCCGATGGTCCGGAGCTGATAAACGCAACGGTGTCGCCGACTGTGCCACCGGATGTGGAGGCATAGATGTGGACGATACCGTCATTGCGCGGATTACCGGAATGCCAATCGACTTCGCAAATTCCCTTGGGGAAATTCACGCCGGTCAAAGCCTGGGCGACGACAAAGCCTTCCTCGGTGCTGAAGTATACAGCGGTCGAGTCAGGAACCGGGTTGCCCCAGATGTCGACGACGTTGATGGCGATACGATTGAGGGCGTTGACGACATCCCACGAGCGCACGTTGCAATCGGCGGCGCCGATGCTGATGTGTGCCGGCGGGCCGGCATTAACAGTGAGATGAGTCACTGCCGAGAGCACGGAACCGGAGGATGCACGCAGGCGGATGGTACCGGAGACGGTGCCGGAATAAACGGTGACCGAGGCCTGGCCCTGCGAGTTGGAATTTACACTAACCGGACCATAGCCCTGCCCCTGGATATTCTCGCCTCCATTTGGACCGTTGGCAATTGTGAAGTCAATCGGAATGCCTTCGGGAATGGTATTGCCGAATTCATCGTAACCGGTCGCAGTGACGACGCTGAACTCGATACCGCCGACGCCTCTGACGCGGAGATCTTCGCCATTGTGCGTGAGCGAGATCGACGCGACAGTCGTGTTGGGATTGAGCTTGGCAGATATTTCAGTGTAATCATATTCGGATCCATTGATCATGGTAGCGCGCAGATAGACCGTGGTGGCCTGGCTGCCAGCATAGTAGGTGACATTGACCTGTCCACCGACCGTGGTTGCGGTCGAGGGTATCGAGCCGATCGGATCCCAGCGCCCGTTGGCGTTGGCATCGAACATCAAGCTGTCAAGACCCTGCGAGAAGTAGCCATCCTTGTCTTTATCAAGGAAGCGTTCGCCGGCGGTGAGATAAATCACCGTACCATCGGCGACCGGAGTTTCATCGTTATTGACGGCGGTGACGATGACCTGGGCCGAGTCGGCGCCATTGGCGGTCATCAATGCCGGAGTGACGACGATGGAAACGCGGCCGGTCGAGACCGCCGATTCATTGATGCGAAGGGCTTTGCTCAAGCTGTTGCCACCGACCGTAGCCGTCAGCGTGGCGCTTCCGGCTGAAGCCGCGGTGAACAGCGAAGCAACAATGCCATCCTCATCAGAAGTATCGGTCGTCGGCGTAAAGTAACCGAGCGATGTCGGTGTGACGGAGAAGACGACGGTGCGACCCGAGACCGGGTTGCCGTCGACATCAGTAACAAGGGCTTCCACAACAACGGTAGCACCCTTGTCCACCTCGGAAGTCGGGGTCGAGACAATCTGCTCGACGAAATAGTCGCCGCCGCCGGATACCGAATCGTCACCGCAACCAGCGATGAAGAAGGCAAAGGCGACAATCAAGGCGACTGCAAAAACCGAGGCGAATTTATTCGGCAGTGAAAATGAATTCATATTGGCTGACTCCTTCTCGTGAAATCCAAATGTTTGCATCTCTGGCCTCACTTAGTTTCCGGCGTCGGACGGAGGAACGGCACCAGCCAAACTTCCATCGACGATGGTCGGAGTGACAAATATCAAGAGATCACGATTTTCGACCTTCTTGCGCTCATAGCGGAAGAGGTAGCCGAGCAACGGAATGTCCTTGAGAATCGGAATGCCGGACTGATCGGTGATAACGTCCTGCGTCGTCAGGCCGCCGATGACGGCGGTCTGGCCGTTTTCGACGACCACGTTGGTTTCGGCATTGCTGGTGTTGATAATCACGCCGTTCGGATCGAACGTATAGGATGAACGCTCGGGGCGAAGCTGCATAAGGATCTTGTTTTCTTCCGTGACGTGCGGCGTCACGCGCAGCAACGTACCAACTTCTTCAAACGTGATGACGACATTGCCGGACTGGTCAAACGTCTTGATCGGAATTTTCTGGCCCATCTGGATGCGGGCTTCTTTATTGTCGACTGTGGTGATTTCCGGGTGAGCGACGACCTTACCGTTGCCGTTGGTGATCAGCGCGGAAATGGTCGCGGTCAGGTCCCAGCCATCTTGAAGGGTCGTGAAGCTGAATGAACCGGCCGGATCGCCGACCTTGTCAAGGTTCTGGTTTGATTCCTGGCTGTACTCTTTACCGGAGTTGGTTCTCTTGAAGCCGGTGGCGGTCCAGTCAATTCCGTACTCTTGAAGCGCAGACGTCGAAACCTCGATCATCTGCGTTGAGATCTTGATCTGCTTGGTAGCATAGTCGAGCTTGCCGACCAAGGCTTCGATCTTGGCGAGATTGGACGGGACGTCGCGGACGACAAGATTGTTGGTGCGCTTGTCGATTTGCGCTTTGCCGCGCTCGGACAGAAGCGGAGTGACGGTCTTTTGGAGGTCTTCCGCCGCTGCGTTATCGATTTTCATGACCGACGTATTGAGCTCGGTCAGTTTCTCTTTGTCACTAAGATGTTTCTCCATGGTGGAGACTTCATCAAGGTAGGTCTTGGTCGGAACTACGCGGATGTAGTCCTTTTCGGTGACGGCTGTCAGTCCGTAGGTCTTGCAGACGATGTCAAGAGCTTCGCCCCAGGTCACTTTCTTAAGTGAGAAGGTAACGTTGCCCTGGACTTCGGGACTGGTGACGATGTTTTTCTGGCCGTAGTCGGCAAGGAAGCCGATGACGGTGCGGATGTCGGCGTTCTGGAAGCTTAGGTTCTTAATCGGAGCCGACGGATCGTCCTGTGCCATTGCGCTCTGGTTGAAGGCGAATGACACCGCGAGGGCGATCGCCAGCACCAGCAGTGTGCTATAGAGTTTCTTGAGTATCATCATTCCCTCTCTATTGATTAGTGCGTTTCTTCAAGGTCAAGGGCGACCTGACGGTTCCAGCCGTACTGACGGATCTGGAAGACCACGCGGTCTTCGGAGATCGAGAGCAGGAAGCCGTTCTTTACCCGGTCACCGGTTTGCAGGATATAGGAGTAGCCGTTGGCGTCTTCGAAAAGGGCGCGGCTGCTTTTCTTATCCAGTAGGATTCCGACGAGGCGCAATGACTCGACGTCGGGAATGCGATCATAGCCAGCACTCTGCTGGGCATCTTCGACCAGCGGCTCGAAGGGATCCATGCGACCGCCGGTGTTGTACATGACGATTTCACGTTCGGGGAGGAATTCGTTGTACGGTCCGACCTGCGGACTGGCGACGAAATCTTCCTCGCTGAAGCTGGACTCATCGAGCGCCAACTGCTGTTCATCAGCGTCGTTCTCGACGAACTTGATACCGCGTTTATATTTCAAGCGGATCTTGTCAATCTTGGAGAGCGGCACGGCCGGCGTGTCTTCCTGCGCCAACGCTGCTTCGTCAGACGGCTGTGACGCATCGACCGGCTTGGTGTCGCGGCTGGACTGATATTTTTGCCGAACGGCGTCGCTCTTCGACATCGTGGCCGGATCGGTGCTTTCTTCGGCAAGCGCTTGCGCGTCGTCGGTTGCTTCACCTTCTGCCGGCTGATTGTCATTTTTCAGCGCGGTCGCAAGTTTCGGATCGAGCGGATTGGCTTCCCCTTCGCCAGCGTACTTCGGTTTCGGATTTACTTTCAGATCAGGCAGACCGGTCTTCTGCGCCTTGGGCGGCTTGATCGATTCGATCGGCTGTGAGGTCGGCGAGCTGGCGGGATTCTGCAATTGCGGAATCACGGCCGAGTCAGCGACTTTCGCCGGTTCGGTCTTTGCAGACGTGGTCTGTGCCGGCTGTGCCTTGTCGTCGAGCTTTGCCGGAGTGGCAGTTTTTGACTGCGTTGCCGGAACAGAATTGTCAGCGACGACCGGAGCCGGTTTGTCTTCACCGTAGATCGCCGTTAACAGTTTAGGATCAATTTTAGCAGCCGGTTTGGAGGCGTCGGCCTGTGCCGGAGTCTCCACCACTTCCTTCTTTTCAACTTCTTTTTTCTCAACCGGTGTATTTACAGGTTGGGTTTGCGGAGTTGAAGGAGCGGTCACAGCCACGGTTGTTTGCGGCTGGGTGCTGTCTGATTTCGACTTGTTGAGCAGTTTGCCTTCGTCGATCGGCTTGGCGCCCAATTTCAGATCCGCCTTGGCGGGATCGGTTTTGTCGATTTTCGGCGCGTTCTGCTCATTGCCCGGGAATGCCGGCATGGTTGACGGCGGGTCGTTATTGACCAGCACCGGCGCGGGTCCGCCCGGTACTGCCGACCACAACGGGAAGGCCTGGTCCGACGGTGTATTAATGAAGAGGGTGACGCCGTTGTCACCGGACTTGACTTTATAAGTGAGGCTGCCGACGGCATCGATCACCACGCGCACGACCTTTTCGGGATCGGTCGAGAATTGACTGGTGCGAATTTGGCGGACCATACCGATTGGCAGGTTCGCAAAGGCGTGCTGCGGCAGGCCGTGGATTGCATCTTTGATATCGACCACGATGCGATACGGCTTGTTGGCGGCCTCTTCAACAATTTGATGAGTGAAGTCGCACTTGCCGTCGGTCGCGACGGTCAATTCGGTGAATTGGCCGTTTTTGACCATATGCAGATTCGTCACTCTGACAGTTGCGTTCGCGGAGATTGAGGCGACCGCGAGCAGCAGAATCAGAGCTGCGAGGATACGCTTAGTTGGCATTTTCCATCTCCTCTCCTTCGAACTGGACGCCTTTGAGTTTCTCTTCCGGCTTGACAAAGTATGTTGAGAGGAAGAAACTGGCTTCAAGTGTGCGCGAGTCGTAGTTGCCTTTCTTGCGGTCGGTCGTCTTCTGAAGGGCGACATCCGGAGGCAGACCCTTCAGGTTGAGCCGCGACACGTTGGTGATGAACGGGAAGTTCGCCACCGACGCGAGGAAGCGGCCGAGTTCGTGGTAGGTACCGACGAACTTGACGCCGAATTCGGACGTATTGTAGAATGACTCGCTGCCGGCCATCTGCGGCATGACTTCGCCGATCTTGGCCTGTGAGATCATCGATGCTGAATGGAGCTGCATCAGGAAGTCGGGCACTTGCTCTTCTTCGGGAAGCAGTTGTTCGATGCTCTGGTAGCGGTCGAGGAGTTTGTCATATTCCTTGCGCAATCCGGCCAACGATTTGGCTTTGAGCTCAATCGTCTTGAGATTGGTCATAACTTGTTCATAGTTGGCGCGCTGGACGCTTAATTGTTCACTGGAAGGTTCATACACCTTCGAGTGCCAGAAATAGAGCGCCAGAACAAATACCAGCGCTACTAATAGCAGCTTCTGCGTTTTCGGGTCTTTGAAATCCATTTATGCCTCCGGCTCTCTCTCTTTTCGTTGTTAAACCTACTGTTCCTCGTAGTTGTCATTGAAGTAGTCGAAACCGTACTCGTCCTGATCTTCGACAGTGCTGGAGAGGTCGAAGTCCTCATCGGACATTTCTTCGAACTCATCCTTGGCGAGATCGGCATCATAGAGGAGGTTGCAGGTTATTCGGAAATTGTAAGCGGTGACGGAGCCGACTTCTTCGGCGACCGCCTTGCTCAACTTAACGTTGTCAAAGAAATCAGATTTCATCAGACCGATAATGAAAGACCCGATCGCGCTAAGGCTATGCGAGTAGCCGTCGATGGTCGCAGTGCCGACAGCCAGATTGACCGGTGGAGTCTGCGCCTGGGCGTTTCCCGGCTGACCGGGAGGAGCTCCACCCGCGGGCTTTACAGGCGCGCCAGGTTGATTTGGGGTCGCGGCGGCAAAGCTTGGCGGCGATTCATTGAAACCGGTCATCCAGAGGAATTCCGGCATGCGCGTGTTCAAGTCTTCCATAAGCTTGATATAGAAGTCGCGGCGCTGGTCGAGCTTTTCGATCGCTTCCACGCGCGCGAGGATCTTCTCTTTCACTTCAGTCAGGGCATCGATAATGGCGATGTCCTTCTTGTAGCGGCCCTCTTCGATACGGGCTTTGGCGATGAGCTTCTGCATCCGCCCGATCTGATGGTTCTGGTAGAATGTGATGCTACCCAGCGCTATCACTAAAGCGGCGGCAGCAACACCAACGTAGAGGAACTTCTTGTCGAAGTTGAGGACGTTCCCTCGTCTCCGGTACTCTTTGGGGAGTAGATTAATTTCCAACATATTGGCTATACCTTCCTTGCTGCCAGTCCAATCGGCACCGCCAGAAGAGGCGCAATTCGCTCCGGCTGGACGTTGGTGAAAAGGTCCGGATCATATTCGATGTTGCGCAGCGGGTTGGCGATCTCAATCGGAATGTTCAGTTTCGATTGAAGGAATTCCGGCAGATGCGGCATCAATGCGCCGCCACCGGAAAGCACCACCCAGTCAATCTTGTCAACTTTCGCCAGCGACCGGAAGTACGAGAAGGCGACTTCGAGACCGGAGATCAGTTCTTCCGCAGAGGTCACGATGGTCGCTTTCAGCATATCCTGATCGATGGAGGCTTCCATCTCGCCCTTGATTGCTTTCATCGTCAATTCTTGGTTCAGACGGAATTCCTTCTGAATGGTATCGAAGATGTTTCTGCCGCCGGCGGCGACATCACGGGTCGAGTGGTAGATGCCATCCTTGATGAACACGACGTTGGTGTTATCGTAGCCGATGTTGACCAGCGCGGTGACGCGTTCGGGATGGATATCGTAGTTGATTTCATAGGCATTGAGCACGGCGAAGGCGTCGGTGTCGACAATGACGGGACGCAGATTCGCATCGGTGAGCAGATCGAGGTACTGCTTGAGGAAATCGTTACGCGCTGCGACCAGCAAGACATCCATCTTGTTGTTGACATCGTCGACGCTTAGGACGTGGTAGTCCATGGTGACGTCGTCGAGATCATAAGGAGCGCGTTGTTCAGCTTCGAAGAGAATGGCCTGCTCCGCTTCGGGGCCGGTTTTCTTGTCGAGGGTGAACTTGTCCGTGATGACGCCATGACCGGAAACCGAAACGACAACATCTTTCGTTCGCGGGTCGACCATGTCGATGACGGATTGGATGTTGAAAATTACGGTGTCGCGGTCCTTGATTTCGTCTGAGACAATTGCCTCAGGCGGGAGATCACGCGATTCCAGCGCCAGAAGCGCGTAGGTGCCGTTACGGCGTTCGAGCTTGACGCATTTGATCGAGGAGGCGCCAATATCGAGGCCGACGGTCGTCTTGCTACCTTGTCCAAACAGCATATCGTACCTTATCTGTTAAAATGAGCTATATTTCCTGTCATCGGAGACTATGGCGTCTCCGCAATACAGAAGATTGTTAAGTCCTTTAACTCTGTTTTATTATCGTCGGGGCAGAGGGAAAAAATTAGCGCAGGCTGATAAATTCTTTCACAGCCGGGGGGCGACTGCCCCGCGTTGGCGGGACAGTCGTTACGGATGCGAAGCAAAGGATTAGTTGTAGCTTAACAGCTTGGCGCGGCCCGAGCCGGCGACCAAAGACACTGAAAATGAACGAGTTTGGCCGGAAGCGTAGCCGCTGCAGACGACATCGCCGCTTTGGGAAGCGGTACCGTCCGGATTGAAGATCACCGTTGAATTGGTGAAACTCGAACCAATATAATTCACATTAGAAGTGAGTGAATCACGACGGACGACGGAGTCGCCTGTTTCATAAGTACCCAGTTCGGGGTTGAGCAGGTCAACGAAGGTGATCATAGTTTTGGCATCGGCGTCAAAAAATACACCAAGGGGGCGTTGCTGGCCAACAGCGGCGGCGCGGGCATAGCGCATAGTGCTGACGATTTCGCGGCCGGTGTTGTCGAATTTCATCTTTTTGATTGCCCCGCCGAAATTGGGGACGGCCAATGCCGAGAGCAGACCGACAATGACGACGACAATCATCATTTCCATCATCGACACACCGCGTTCGGAAGTATGTTTCAGTACCATATTAGTTCTCCATCTATGATTTAACTGACGCTATGCTATGCAACGATGTTGCCAAATGAACGGTGGTTTTGAAACAGTTGCGGATGATGAGGTTGCGAGGGCGGTTGATTGTCGAGCGGGTATTGCAGAGTGCGAAAAGTATTAATTGGAGGCGTTAGAGTATGGGGGGGAGACCATAGGGGGATTTGCAGGAGGAATTGGCGGGTCTCCGGGAAAGTGGGTTCTTGAAGCGGAGATTTGTTCGGTAAGGAGACCAGCCCTACGAGCTGGCGAAGGTCGTGTCAAGATGGTATCATGCGATATGAAAACGCTTGGTATCGGTAAGGAATAACCCCATGAAACAGAATATCTACGACAACTCCGATTTTTTTGCAGGATACAAAAAACTTCGAGATAACAAGTCAGGCCTAAACGAGGTGATCGAGGAGCCGGCCATTCGCGCATTGTTGCCGGCACTTCGCGACAAGTCGATCCTTGATTTGGGCTGCGGATTCGGGACCTTTGAGGAGTTTGCACTTGAGCAGGGAGCGGCAAATATCCTGGCTATCGACATCTCGGAAAAGATGCTGGCGCTGGCGCGCGAAAGGACTTGTGACACACGTGTCAGGTTTGTCCGTCAGGCGCTTGAGGATTTTGTGCCTTCGCGGCAAGAGTTCGACCTGGCTATTTCTTCGCTCTGCCTGCATTACATCGACGATGTTGGCGCGCTCTTCGCACGGATAGCGAGTTCACTAAAGCCACACGGTCAGTTTGTCTTTTCGATTGAACATCCGATGTGCACTTCCCTGTTGGATGGTTGGGCAAAAGATCATGCAGAAATTAAGCGGCATTGGCCGGTTGATCGTTACTTCGAGGAAGGTGTGCGTATCTCCCATTGGTTTGTTGATGGTGTAATCAAGTATCATCGCACTATTGACACGTACGTGCGGCTGTTGGCGAGTACTGGATTTCAGATAACGGCAATGGTGGAACCGCGGCCGGAGGAGCATCAGTTAGCGAAGCGTCCGGACCTTATGGATGAGATGCGGAGGCCGGCATTTTTGATTGTTGCGTGCAGCTTGGGAGGGTGACGCCCTCACCCCTAGCCCCTCTCCCGCAAGCGGGCGAGGGGGAAGAGAAACGCGGCAGGCGTGGACGACTGGTGCGGACGAAGGTGGCGCCTATGACACGAGCGGGCGAGGGAACCGCACCCCTGCGGAGGCTCTGCTGGGTCCCCGCCTTCGCGGGGAAGACCGTTGGAGAGCTTGTCCGAAGCACAGGGTTTCGGACCTACTTGATAACTTCACTGGGATAACTTCACGAAATATTGAATAAGTTGTTGCGAGGCGGGGGCGGATGGCTATATTATATACAATTCCATCCACTATCAGGGAGGTAGAATATGTTTGTGCAGAAGAGATTTCTGGCGGTAGCCTTGGTCCTGCTCGTTGTCTGGGGATTATTGTCGTGCGCGAAAAAAGGCGGCGACGGCGATGACGTGGACGACGGGAATAATCCCTACAACATTCTTGATTTGCAGGTCGTTTCGGTGAGCGATACGAGCGTGACGCTGACCTGGACGGCGACCGGCGACGATGCCGACGAGGGGACGTGTACTTCGTACGACATCCGGTATTATCACACCTGGATTGTGCCCAACAACTGGGAGAGCGCGACGAGGTTGACGGGCGAGCCGAGTCCGAAAGCCGCCGGAACGGTTGAGACCTATGAAGTCAAGGGGCTTGAAGAAGATTCGACCTATTACTTTGCAGTGATGGCCTGCGATGAAGCCGACAACTGCTGTAGTCCGTCGAATTGCGTGATGGCGATGTGTCTTGTCGATCATCCGGTGAGTTTTCCGGACGCCAATCTCGAAGCGACTATCCGCGATAACATTCACAAACCGACCGGGCAGTTGCTGCAGTCGGATTTATCGGGGCTGGTGTTTCTCGATGCCAACTCCAGAAACATCGCCGATTTGACCGGAATCGGGCAATGCAGGAAATTGCAGGTGGCTTTCATGTCGGGCAATTTGATTTCGGACCTATCTCCCCTATCGACTTTACCGGAGCTATATGCGCTGCAGGTCGTTGGAAACGATGTCACTGACATTTCGCCGATCGCGGGAATGGATCAGGTGTCGGTGCTCTTTCTTGATGTCAATCCGCTGGCAAGTATTGCACCGATATCCGAGATGCAGGGACTGCATATCCTATCAATGCGCCAATGCGGGTTGACGAGCTTGGGAGCAGTTCTTGCCAATGCAAATATCGCCGATGGCGACACTGTGATGGTTCCGGAGAATCCGCTTTCAGAGATAGCACTAAATGAACAGATACCGGCGCTAAGGGCGCGCGGTGTGACGGTGGTGAGGTAGCCCTCACCTCCCGATGGAATCGGGATCTTTAGGGGATTACTCCTTTAAGCCGATACGCCCTCACCCCTAACCCCTCTCCCGCGAGCGGGAGAGGGGAACCCTTATTGAAGTTGTTCGACTGAAGTCGAACCCACAAGACGCAAGAAAGATTGGTGGGTCTCATGACCTACTAAACTGTCGGATTACATCGCGAGGGAGCGCCGACAGGTTACTCTGTCAAGTCGCGACAGTCGAATTCCCTCAGCTCAAGCTTTTTGTCCTTGACGAGCAGTGTATAGAACTTTTGTACCGATTCATCAAATCTCAGAGGATGCCAAATGTTGTTCCCCCAATCACCCAATTCGCCGAGTTCATACCATCGGCGGCTCTCAAGGCAATTGCCGGCTACCTTGACGACCTCAACGCCCCATACTTGTTGCTTCCATCGCATACTTATGTAGCCATAGTATCCGTCGAATCTCGCCACAAGATCCACATCACCATAGTTGATTCCGCACGATCCGACTGTTACAATCCGGGCCGGCTCCAAAGGTCGTCTGATATTTCCGATAGCAAGGAAACTACCCATGTTGAACGAAACCTCGAATAGAGAGTCGTCTACCATGTCAACCCTGTACACAAAGTCACCGGGGCCGAGCACCGACAGATCAACTGCCATGGGTACGGTGCCGATTTCAAGCGCATGAGCCTCATAGAAAACATAATCATAGTGTACCACTCCTTTGCCATCCACTCCATTCAAGCTGTCGCAGACCACGACACCGTCGCCGTTCCAGTTAAAGTCGAAATTGACTATCTGTAGTGGAAGCTTGATCTTCCGACAAACTTTCTGATTGTGGATCAGCAGCAGTTCATCGCCCTCTGCGAGGATAACCGTGTCACCACGTATTACCGAGAAAGTTCCGCCTCCTTCCTCCATGGTGTCATTCAAATGTAGCTTTTCTGGATTCAGAGACATGAGAATTCGCGACTCAAGTCTCTCTGCCATTGTTGGCGTGCAAAGCGGGAGGATAAGAGTGAGTGCGAAAGCAACTGCGCAAATCAAGCGATTCATACTTCTGCGCTTCCCTTCAAGTCACCAAAGTGGATGCAGTTATCGTCTAAGAAACGTAGGCAAATCGACTTTGGACCGCAAGCACGATTGCACGGAGTTAGCCGGCAGCTGAGCCGCCATACTGAGAAGGCAATCGGGCTATTTTTTCCCCACCCTGCGCTTCACTCCGCGGGGCTACCCTACTACAACCTCGGGCGCGCAGACCGCGCCGCTACGCAGGTTGCAGTAAACAAAAAGGGTGCGGAGGTTTTCCGCAACCTGTATGGAGACGAACGCGGCAGGCGTGGACGACTGCCGCGCACAAAGAATTGTTCGACTGAAGTCGAACCCACAGAAAAAGAAAGGCGACTCTGGGAGCAGAGTCGCCTTCTATTCAAGGGTCAGACAATGTTGGGCACGGCGAGCCGTGCCCCTACGCGTCCACGCTGGAGGGGTCAGACAAAATGTCTGACCTATCAGTACACACACTCATATCAGACACGAAAGTCTGACTTCCCGTAACTGACGTCGAACGCACAATGAAAAAGCCGTCAGGAAAGGATTCCCCCAGAGGGGACTTCGCCTGACGGCTCGATAAAATCAGATCGGGAGACGAACGCGGCAGGCGTGGACGACTGCCGCGCACGAAGTTACGAACGAAGATTACGCGGTGGCGTCACCCTCGGCGGTGGAGCCGTCTTCGGTGCCCATGGCGGTTTCCATTGCGGAAGCCATCTGGTTGCCGACAGTTGTCGGATGACCGGCGACGAATGATTCGTGTTCAGTCTTGTCTTTGCCACGATAGTAGTCATCGACAGAGAGAACAATCTTACGTTGAGTCTGATCGAATTCGACCACCTTCAGCGGAATCTCGTCGCCTTCCTTGAACGCATCCGCAGGTTTCTGCAGATTCGGGACGCCGAGTTGATGTGTGGAGACGAAGCCTTCGACTTCGTTGCCAAGTTCAACAATGACGCCGCGATCAAGGACGCGGGTAATGGTGCCGACGCATTCGGAACCGACGGAATACTTCATCGCATAAGCCGGCCACGGATCGTCGAAGAGCTGCTTGTAGCCAAGCGAGATGCGGCGATTCTGGCGGTCGATCTTGAGGACGATGACATCCACTTCCTGACCCTTCTTCATGACTTCGGAAGGATGCTGGATGCGGCGATTCCACGACATATCGGAGATATGCACGAGTCCGTCGATGCCTTCTTCGAGTTCGATGAAGGCGCCGAAGGTCGTCAGGTTGCGGACCTTGCCGCGCACCTTGGAGCCGATCGGATATTTCTGATCGAGAATCGTCCAGGGATCCGGTTCCATCTGCTTGATTCCGAGAGAAATCTTTTCGTTGTCCTTATCGACGGCCAAAACGATGGCGTCGATCTTGTCGCCGACGTTCATGATCTTGGAAGGATGCTTGATGTGCTGGGTCCAGCTCATTTCGGAGATGTGGATCAAGCCTTCAATGCCCTTCTCAAGCTCGACGAAGGCGCCGTAGTCGGTCAATGACACGACAGTGCCGTTTACCTTGGAGCCGACCGGGAATTTCTCGCCGATCTTTTCCCACGGATATTCGGTGAGCTGCTTCATACCAAGCGAGATGCGTCCGGTCTCTTTGTCGAAGTCGAGAATCTTGACTTCGATTTCGTCGCCGAGTTGGACGACTTCGGACGGATGGGCAATTCTGCCCCACGACATGTCGGTGATATGCAGAAGACCGTCGAGACCACCAAGGTCGATGAACACACCGAAGTCGGTGATGTTCTTGACGCCGCCCTTGCGGACCTGGCCGACTTCGATCTGTTCGAGCAGCTTGCCGCGCATTTGTTCGCGCTCTTGCTCGAGCACGACGCGGCGGCTGACCACGATATTGCGGCGGCTCTTATTCAGCTTTATTATCTTAAGATGAAGAGTTCTTCCGATCAATTCATCGAAATCCGGCACCTGGCGCAGGGCGATTTGCGAGCCCGGCAGGAAAGCATCGACGCCGAACAAGTCGACAACGATACCGCCCTTGATGCGGCGCATGAGGCGGCCTTCAACAAGCTCGCCGGCATCGTGCGCTTCGCGGATCTTGTCCCAAACGCGCATGAAATCGGCTTTTTGCTTGGAGAGAATTAGCTGGCCGTTCTGGTCCTCGACGGATTCGAGATAGACATCGATCTCATCGCCGACCTTGATATTGATCGGTTCAGAGAACTCATCAAGCGAAATTATGCCTTCAGACTTGAAGCCAACGTCGACAATGACATCCTCGCGCGTGATATCGAGCACGCGGCCCTTGATAATCTCACCCTCCTTGATATCCTGGAGCGTGTGATTATACATATTCAGGAGATCTTCGTACTCCTTGGATGAATAATCGTCATCATCGAGATCGGTTTGCTTGATAGCATCAACGTGAGCAAAAGTCGGTACCGGAGTAGATTCGGCACGACGAGTCGCCTTCTCGGAGACGCGGCGCTGACGATCAGTGGACATCGCTCCGACTTCGGATGCGAAATCCGTGATCATCGTGGTACCTTTTTGTTCAGCTTTGCTGACCTTCTTGGTACCGGATGCTTTCACTAATCTACTGGTAGACTTCTTCTCGGGCGTCTCACCTCCAGTCGTTTTAGCTTTCTTTGTGGTTTTTGTGGTTTCTTCAGACATTAATGTCTTCCTCCTAAAATATAGCGATAACCCTTCCGGGCTTTTTTCTCGATCATCTTCTGCACGACACCTCCTGTGGTTACAAGTGGTTAATGCGAAATCTACACACTTCGTCTCCCTGACTTCGTCGGGGAGCCACCCCTCTCGAGAGGGGAATCTGTCGAAACCACAGGGGTTTCGACCTACAAATACTGGATTCCGGCTTTCGCCGGAATGACGGCGCAAATCACGTGGCTTCGATTTCCGTTTTGAGGCGGCGAATCGCGGCCATGACGTCATCCGTCAATTTATCATAGCGCGCCTTGTCATCTTCCGGCGATTCGTAATCGCTCAAGTAGATCGGCTGCGCGAATCCGACGCGCAATTTGGCGCGGCGGAACAAGACATCTTTTATACGATTCGACCCGCAGATGGCTGCAGGGACGACCGGTGCGCCGGTGGCGAATGCGAGACGCGCCATGCCGGGCTGACCGGATTGGACTTCGCCATCTTTCGAGCGCGTGCCTTCCGGAAAGAAGATCAACTGATCACCGCGCTTGAGAATGTCCTGCGACTGTTTCCAGGCGTGGCGGTCGGCTTTGCCGCGGTTTACCGGAAAGGCATGGACGCCGCGCAGAAACCAACCGATCGCCTTATTGCGAAACAGCTCGACCTTGGCGAAATAAAACACTCTCATCGACAAGACCGACCCCAACATGGGCGGGTCATAATTCGAGAGATGGTTAGACGCAATCAGCGCCGGACCTGCGGGAACATTTTCGCGACCGATGACTTTCCACCCCAGAAGCCATCCCGCGAGACGGATTGAAATTTGGGCAAGGCGATATACGAGACTCAAACTGTGGTTACCTGATGGGCGAGATCAATGATTTTTTGAACCTGCTCTTCGAAGGTAAGGTTAGAAGTGTCAATCTCACGTGCATCAGTCACTTTGGTAAGTGGCGATGCCGCCCTACTCGAATCCGCGTGATCGCGTTTCGCTAAAAGTTCCTGCTGTTCGGCGACGGTTGTCGTCACGCCGATCTTGGCCAGATCGCGCACTCGTCGTTCGGCGCGCGCCTGCAGATCGGCCAGCATATATATCTTCACTTCGGCGTTCGGAAAAACGACCGAGGTAGTGTCACGTCCTTCGGCGACAACGCCGCCGCGAGCGCCGATTTCCTGTTGCCACTTGACGAGGATTTTGCGGACCTCGGCATGGCCGGAAATCGGAGTGGTGCCGGCGGTGACATCGGGGCGACGGATTTCCGCCGAGACGTCTTCGCCGTCCATGAACAGATGTTGTTCATGATCGATGATCTTGAACAACAACGTCGTACTGTTTGTCATGTCGACAATCTTCGGCTGATCGTTAAGATCAAGGCCGCGACGGATTGCCTTCAGCGTGATCGCCCGATACATGGCTCCGGTGTCGAGGAACAACAGGTCGAGCCGGCGCGCGACTTCGCGAGCGGTCGTGCTCTTCCCTGCCCCGGCGGGGCCGTCGATGGCGATTACGATATCGGTCAGTCTCCGTTTCTGTGTCATGCAAACCAATACAGCTATTTAATATAAGCGGGGTCAAGGGATTATCAAGGGAAAAGTGAGGGGAAAACTGGGGATTTATTAGGGTTTTTCGGCCTTGAGAGCGGCGAGTTTTTCGATGGCGCGAGCGCCAACGCGGGTATTGGGGTAGGTGGTTGCGATGGAGTCGCAGAAGGAGGAGATGGATGAGGGTGGTATTACTGTCAAGATATTGTCGAAGCCGCTGATTGCGTAGTCGCGGTTTGGATTAGAATGAATCAGGATCGTGCAATAGTCCGCGATTCTGCTTGAATCGGCGACGATTAGCGTCAACAACAATCCATGCTTGCAAGCCTCAGGCACATACAAACTATGCGGATACGATCCGATCAAGCTGTCGATCGCGGCCAGTGGCGGCTCAAGATTTCGTGTTTTGGCGTGCATAAATACCCGTTTAAACATTTCAAGAGCCAAGCTTTCATCTCCTGTCGGCTGGTCAATTTGGATAGTCACGTATGGTGAGAATACTTGATTTCGATAGCCTGCTTGCACCTGTGTTTCGCCGATTGTCAGGCAATCAGTGCCATCTCGCTTCACATAATCGGGACGGCGATATTTGCAAAGGTAGTGTATAGCCTCGAGTGAGTCACCGGCGGCCAACAGATATTTCCTTTGTCCAAGATCCCCACTGAGGTAGACATCTTGCTGAAAAAGCGACTCACCCTTTCCGTTTAGTAGCGACAACTCCTGCTCGTTCCTACGAATATCGGCTACTTCAATAGTCCGGTCAGAATTGTTGACGAGCGAAACATAGGCTATGATGTTCTGGCCATAGAGAAAGTTTGTAGTATCGAAGTGAAGGTGAAGGGAAAGTGAGTCGAGTGGTTGGATTTCGGTGACATCTTGGGCTTGGGAATTGGTCGAACAGAGTGTGAACAAGAGTGAACTTAGGAAATGGAAAAGTAAATTTGTGTATCTCGACATTGGGTTCCTCTGGAGTTGGTACAGACGGACAGCGAGGATATTCCCGAGAAAGTTAGGGAGTCAAGAAGATTGGCAGGTCTCCAGGGGAGTACTTCTTGAGATTACGAGATTTCGGTAAGGAGACCTGACCTACGAGGCACTGTGGTTTGCGAGGTGGCTGCGTGCGGGGATGACACACCCCGCCTTGATCGCGCTCATTCTTCGCGCGTTCAAGGCACCCCTCTCGAGAGGGGAATTGGGAAGTGTATTGCTGGGATGACGGTGGTAGGGTTTCGTCATTCGACGCTACAACAATCCCACAGCAAGCTGTGGGCGACCAAGCCTGGATTCCCGCTTTCGCGGGAATGACGGTGATTGGATTTCGTCGTTCGACGCGGCAGGCGTGGACGGCTGTCGCGCACGAAGAATCGCGCCTTCGGCGCGACAGGGCGCAGCTTGCTGCGCCCCTACGGACCAATTGAGGTTCGCGGGAATGACACGGTGTCGGTTGTAACGATTTGGGATCGACGGTTAAATCATGCCGACTTTGCGTTTGAGGCGTTCGACCTCGACGGGGAGAAGATAGCGCCATTTGCCTTTGTCGATGCCTTGCAGGGTGATGTCGTCAAACTTGACGCGTACAAGCGAGATCACCGGGTAGCCGATGGCTTTGCACATCTGGCGGATTTCGCGTTTGCGGCCTTCTTGCAATTCGATGGAAAGGAAGGTGGTGTTTTCGTCGTTGTCGAGGATTTTGGCTTTGGCATGGGCGATGTGACCATCCTCCAAGGCAATGCCGTCAAAGAAGTGGCGGAGGTTTTCTTGGCTGAAGTTCCCCTTTACACGAACTGTGTAAAGCTTTTTGATGCCGTAACTTGGGTGGGCGAGTCGGAAGGCGAGTTCGCCATCGTCGGTTAACAACAGCAGTCCTTCAGAGTCGAGATCGAGGCGGCCAATCGGATAGACACGGTGGGCAAGATTGGCGATCAGGCGCTGGATGGTCTTGCGACCAAAGTCGTCTTTGAGCGTGACAAGGTAGCCCTTGGGTTTGTTCATGGCGATGTAGACGTTGCTTTGCGGCTGGCGGCAATGGACACCGTTGACGAGGACCTCGTCGGTGTTTTCGTCGATGACGTGTCCCAATTTGGTGATGACTTCCCCATTGACGACGACTTTGCCTTCGGCAATAAGAGTGTCTGCCCCGCGCCGGGACGCCATCCCGCATTGGGAGATGAATTTGTTAAGTCTCAAAGTCAAGCTTCGGGGATCTTATCATCGTCGGGCTCGAGGGTCTCGGCCAGATCGTCAAGTTCGATGTCGGAGTCTAGGTCGTCGACATCCGGGTGTTCGTCAAGTTGGCTCAAGGCAGACGCCATAGATTCGGCTTCGGACTCCTCGATTGTTTCATCAGAATCGACAAAGGCAAGTTCCGGCTGGCGGTGCGGATCGACGGCTTTGGGACCAAGCTCCGCCAATTTTGGTAGCTGTTCGATGCCGGCGATGCCGAAGTATTCCAAGAACTTAGAGGCGGTTGCATAAAGTAACGGTTTGCCAATCTTCTCCGCCCTACCGGCAGGTTTGATCAGCTTGCGTTCGAGCAAGGTCTGGATAACGCCGTCGGCAGCGACGCCGCGAATCTGTTCGATCTCGCCCTTCGTGATCGGTTGCTTGTAAGCGATGATCGCGAGGGTTTCGAGACCGGCTGGAGTCAGACGACGTTCGCGCTGGACGGAGAAATACTTCTCGACCTGCACGGCGTAGTCGGTGATCAAGTAATATTGGAATCCGCCAGCGATCTCGCGGATGCGGAAGGTGTTGATGTTGGCGGTGTATTTTTCGTTGAGCTTATCGACGATACTCTTGACGCCGCCCTTGTGGCGCGAGGTCAGGAGCTTTTTAAGTTCGGTAACCGGCATCGGACGCGGCGAAGAAAACAGCACCGCTTCGATGAGGTTCATTTCGTCTTCGGTATAGCCAATCTGATTAGAGTCGGACGACATAGATTTCTCCAAAATGCTGGTGCTGACGGGCGCTGATGCGCTGAAGCTTGACCAACTCAAGAAGTGCGAGGAATGTTACCACGTAGTAGATACGGCGCTGATTGGCCTGAACTAAGCTGGTGAGCGTTGTTTGTTCGGTGGTTTCGAGAATGCCGAGGATGTACTCGACCTGGTCCTCGATGGAAAGTTCGAAATTGTCGACCTCGTGCTTGGGCTGTTCGGCGGCGGTTTTCATAATCTCGGAGAATGAACGAACGAGATCGTAGAGAGTCGCTTCGATGGTGAAGGTCTCCTGAACTTCGGGACTAAGATACGAGAAGTCGCCGCGCTTGAGCACCTGGCGTTCCTTGACTTCGAGGATGGCGAACTTCTCGGAAGCTTCCTTGAAGCGCTTGTACTCGAGCAGCGCCATAATCAGTTCCTCGCGTGGGTCTTCATCGTCGCCGTCGATCTCGGAATGGCGCGGCATCAGCAGGCGAGCCTTAATGCGGATCAGCGTGGCGGCCATGAGCAGGTACTCGCCGGCAACCTCGAGGTTGAGCAGTTTCATCATCTTGACGTAGTCGAGATACTGGCCGGTGATAGTGGCGATGGGAATGTCGTAGATGTCGATTTCTTGATTGCGAATCAGGTAGAGCAACAGGTCGAGGGGGCCTTCGAAGCCTTCGATCTTGATCGGGAAGCTATCGGCCTCGGAGACCGGTTGAATATCGTCGAAGAAATTATCGTTGCTCATCGCAGATTCATTTTCTCTCTGACCATGGCCATTGTTTCCTGCGCGCGGACGCGAGCGCGGTTGGCGCCGTCCTCGAGCATGTCGTTGACAAAGTCGATGTCGCTTTCCAGCGCGGCGCGCCGGCTACGAATAGGTTCTAACGCTTTATTAATATCGTCCGCAAGATGTTTCTTGCAGGCAACACAGCCAAGGGCGCCGGAGCGGCAGTCGGTGTCGATGCGTTCGATTTCCGCCTGCGGAGTATACAACTGATGCAAGGCAAAGACCGGACAAATCTCCGGACGGCCGGGATCTCCCTTACGGAGTTTCAACGGATCGGTAAACATCTTCTTGACCTTCGCCTCGGTCTCTTCAGGCTTCTCCGCTATCGTGATTTCGTTGCCGTAGGATTTGCTCATCTTCTGCCCATCGATGCCGGGAACGACGGGGATCTTGGTGAGCAATGCTTGCGGATCGGGGAAGACCTCGCCGAAGATACCGTTGAAGCGGCGGCCGACTTCGCGGGTCAATTCGATATGCGGAACCTGATCCTTCCCTACCGGCACGAAATCGGCGCGATAAAGAAGGATGTCGGCGGCCTGCAAAAGCGGATAGCCGAGGAAGCCGTAGCTGTCGAGGCCGAGCTTCTCGACCTTCTCTTTGTATGATGGAACGCGCTCTAGCCACGGGGTCGGGATGATCATCGAAAAGAGCAAATGCAGTTCGGCGTGTTCCTTGACCTGCGACTGGATGAAGATGGCGCACTTTTTCGGATCGAGACCGGCGGCAAGATAGTCGATGGCCATCTGGACGATGCGATCATCGAGGTCGGCAGTTTCATCGGCGTGCGCAGTGAGAGCGTGCCAGTCGACGATGCAGCAATACATGTCGTAGTCATTTTGCAAACGCACCCAATTGGCGAGTGCACCTTCAAGATTGCCGATATGCAGTTTCCCGGAGGGTTGCATACCGGAGAGAATAACTTTTTTAGCCATGTTGATTAGTTCTACCCAACGAAGAGATATTTTTTCCAGACTTCGTCGCCTTTGCGGACGAGCTGGCGGATAAAGGTGAGGTGGCTGGGCTTGCGCGGTCGATTCGAGAGCGGCATGCCGGCCTCATCGGGTGTGCGGTTGCCCTTCTTGTTATTACAGCGTTCACAGGCACAGACGAGGTTGTCCCAGGCATCGGCGCCGCCGCGTACGGTAGGAATAACATGGTCGACGGTCATGTTGCCGTGGGTTGTGCCGCAGTATTGGCAGACACCATTGTCGCGCTTGATGACGTTTTTACGATTGAGCATGACCTGGCGGTAAGGAACGCGGGCGTAGAGCTCGAGACGGACGATAGAGGGTTCTTCGACCGAACGCGAGACGGAGCGGACGCGGTGCCCGTTGCGGCTTTCGACAAGTGATGCTTTGCCAAGGTAAACCAATACGATAGCTCTCTTAACGCTGGTGGTGACCAACGGTTCGTAATTCTGATTGACGACTAGTACAGGGTCAGTAAGCATAGCGTTTCCAATTAGCCCATAAAGTACGGCTAAAACGCAAAAGTGTCAAACTAAAAACTGTATTAAAACTGCGATTTTCCCGCAAAAACATTGAGTGTTTTTAGTTGGAGCCGGGAAGCATCCTTGATAAAATTTGGGCATGAAAAAGCTCAAAGTTACCGTCCGCCGAACACGCGAAAGCGATCTGTTCGAGTGCTGGCAGATGATTGCCCGCACGATGAATGATCTGTTCAAAAGAAGCGGCAAGAAGCCGTTCAAATTCACAGCGACCACTGCCGATCCAACGATGGTGCATTTTCGCAAGGTTGATCCGGAGGCGTCCTACGTTGCGCTAAATGCCAAAGGTGCGATTGTTGGATTTACGCAGGCCTTGATCAGAGGGAATGAATGGTATCTTGCTTACCTGTTCATTGATCCGCAGTATCAGTCGACCGGAGTCGGCAAGAAGCTGTTGAAGCTGGCGATGGATTATGGCCGCAAGAATGGCGAGATCACCCGCTGGGCGCTGTCGACATTTGCCTATAATCCGCAGGCGCTGGCGATTTACAGCAAGATGGGAATGACGCCGCAGATCGCGTTGTTGGTGATGACGCGCGAATGGAAAGGTGAAAAGAAACCCGCGCCAATCAAGCCGAAAAAACGACTAACGATGCAAGTTGTGACGACGCATAAGCTGATTAATCGATTAACGAAGCTTGATCTCAAGGTGCGCGGAACGGCTCGACCGGAGGAGCATTTCTTCTGGACGGGCGACGAGAAGCACCGGATGTTGGCGTTCTACGACGACAAGACGCTCGTGGGATACAGCGTTGTGGCGACGACGTCGCGAATTGGCCCGATTGCGGCAGCTAAGCCGGAGTACTTATCGTCGATATTGGCGATGTCAGTCAATTATGGACTTGAGATCGGGCAGTTGCGTCAGCTGGTATTCGTGAACGGCGAAAATGTCGAGGTGGTGCAATCCTTATTGCAGGCGGGGTTCCATATCGAGGAAGCGACGGTTGTGATGGCGAGCGAGCGGTTTTCGGATTCGAGCCGTTATGTGCCGGGGCATTTGGCGCATTATTAGAAGCCCTTACCTCCCGCGAAACGCGGGATCTTCGACCTACCCCTCTCCCTTGACAGGGAGAAGGGTAAGTTCTCTGCGCGTGGCTGATTTGGAAATGGCAAGCGCGTCAGGTCACTTCCCGGCGCGGTTGTGAATCTTGTTCTTCCGAAAAGTACTTCGCGGGGACAAGACCTGACGCAACAGAAAAGGTCAAGCCCCAAGAGGGCCTGACCTTCGGACTGATCGGTGAAGCCGGATCGATTGGAGAACCGGGCAGACGAGGACGTCTGCCGCGCACGAAACGCCGACCTAGATTGGGGCAGGTTGCCCTCACCCCTACCCCTCTCCCAGAGGGAGAGGGAAAAGGTGCGGACCGCGCGAAATATCGGAAGCGGCGGCATCTTCTGACTTCAGATTAACGTAAAATTAGCACAGGAACCAATGGCGGGGTTGAGGGTTATGATACTAACGTGAGGCAATTCTATTTAGCACTCGGAGCCGGCGCATTTGTGCTGGTACTCGCCCTCGGGCAGGTACTGCTGATGCGCGTGCTCAACACCATATGGTGGCGCAATCGCACGGTTAAACGGTTGTCGCTGGGGATACTGATATTCACTTTCGCTTCGGCGCTTGGCTGGGCGCTGTTGGTCTATCTCAAGTTCAGCACAGCATTAATCTATATATTCGCCACGTTGACGACTATTGCGGCGGTGTTGAATTTTGCGCTGTTGGTGTCACTCCCCTTCTCCGGCGTGATCAACACGATCATGCACTTTATTACGAAGCACCGCGTGAAAAAGGGAAAACCGCAAAACGACGAACCAAAGTCGCGACAGCGGCGATTGGTGCTACAAGGCGCAGCGGCAATGTTTCCGGTTGGGGCGGTTGCGCTCGGTTCGGGCGGAATGACCAAGGCGTTTTCGGGGGTGGATGTGCGCGAAATTCCCTTTTATTATGAAGACCTGCCTCCTGATCTCGATGGGTTCAAGATTTTCCATGTGTCGGATAGTCATCTCGGTCCATACGTGGACAATGATGATATTGCTGCGTTGATGCTGAAGGCCGAGCCGTTTAAGCCGGATCTACTGCTGTTCTCCGGCGATATTGCGGATGATTTGACGATGCTTCCTGACTGCATCAAGTTGGTGGAGCAACTCAAGGCGAAGTACGGCGCGTACGCCTCGATGGGTAATCACGATTACTATCGCGGCGCGCCGGAAGTTATTGCGGCGTTCGACAAGAGCAGTGTGCCGATGCTGATTGATCGCGGTGTTGCGATCAAGGTTGGCAAGGCAGAATTGTATGTCGGCGGTGCGGATGATCCACGGCGGATGGGTGATCGATATGACGATTTTCTGCGCAATACGTTTGACCGAGCGTTGGACCAGTCGAACAGCGACAGTTTCAAGGTTGTGATGAGTCATCGTCCGAGCGGATTTGATACGGCGATTGAACGAGGCGTGCAGCTTACGCTTTCCGGGCACACGCATGGATGTCAGATCGGGTTTATGGGCGAGCCGATCTTCAACGAATGGGGCGGTGAACGTTATGTTTGGGGGCAATATAAGAAAGGCAATTCGCAGGTATACACTTCGAGCGGAGTGGGACATTGGTTCCCGTTCCGACTGGGATGTCCGACGGAAGCGCCGATTATTGTGCTGAAAAAGGGGAAAGATCCGAGTCCGGAAAAAGGTTTGGTCGCGTAAGCTTCGTTCAGGCGATTCTACAAACACGATAAGAACACACACACCGTCTTCGAGCCAAATCGATGGATGCCCTCACCCCTTCCCCTCTCCCGGTGAGAGAGGGGTAAGTGTCCGCCAAACGACTGATATGGGAAAGACAGATGCGTCCCGCACGACATGTAATGCACTGCTCCCAGAGATCCGGAGCGCGGGACCAGACCTAACGCAACGGAACAAAGCTCTGCTGGATTCCCGCCTTCGCGGGAATGACGGTTGGAGGGTTTTGTGATTTAATGCGGCAGACGTGGACGACTGCCGCGCACAAATCATACAATCCCCTTGCCCCCTTTGTTAAGGGGGAATAGCCAAAATGGGCAGAGTAGACCGCTAAAAATTGGTCGTTTGCAGGCTGCGGCGGGTGTCCTGGATGTTGCGGACTTCGGTGACGATTTTTTCGGTCTGGCGTTTGATCGCCAACAAGTGCACAGAAGCAGCTTCATCCTTGACAGCGACAGAATTCATCAATTGATCTGTGCGCGCCATGATCGATGTGAGCGGAGTTGAGATGCGCATCGGCAATTCGGCGAACAGATCGCCGACGAGATTGCGATGCTGCATAGTGGTAACCTGACGACGCAGTAACTGGGTCTCTTCCCCATTGATGATACTTGCCAGCACCTGCGCGATGATATTCGCGACGGCGCGCGAGAAAAGGGTCTCGGAAAGCGAGAAATGGTTTCGTTCCCAGCAACGCAGTTCGGCGAGTGAAATCACGCCGATGGTTTTTGAGCCGCTGGTCAGCGGGATGATGAGCGCCGAGCGGGTGCCGGCGATCAACGCCAATGATTCTTCGTCTTCGTCCATTTGCGTGCGAGTTTCACGCTGGTTGATCACCATGACACGGCCGGTGAGTACAGCCTGCTTGTGCCAATGCACGCGATCAAGCGGAATTGTCGTTTGCGGTGCGGTCTGGCCTTCGATTTCGCGGCTGCGGGAGTCGGCGACGAATTCAAGTGAATCGGTTTCTGCGTTGTGCCGCCACAAGCGACAATAGGTCGTCGGGACTTTTTTGACGAGCAGCTCAAGCAGTTCCTGTAACATCGCTGTCGGCTCGCCGCCCGATACGACGGTTTTCAGTGCGCCGGTAAGGTTGAGGATCTGGCGGTTGTAGGTCACAAGCTGGTGTGCCAACAGATCGAGTTTAACGAGCGGCAGTAATGTCTCCGTGAGTGCAGGAGCAATTTTCTCGCCAAGTTCGTGCGACAAGGTCTGGGTGTCGGATGCAAGAGTCAGAGCGGCAATCACGGTGTTATTCGAAATCAACGGAATCGTCAAGGCGCAGCATGCGCCGCAGGATGCCAACCAGCGGTCATCTTCGTAGGCGCTATTGCCAAGATCGTCGCAGAATGTCAATTGCGGTTCGCCAAAGAGCAAACCGAGGCGGGTTTTCTGCGTTCCGATCGAGCGGTCGCGGTCGGTGAGGAGGCTTTTGCCGACACCAACACAGTGCTGGGTGACGTTGAAGCCACGTTGATCGAAGATAGCGATGCGCAGGATGTTGAAATCGATATTTTCGCGCAGCCGGTCGTAGATGAGTCGACTTTGATCGGCGATGTTGTCGGCATCGAGCAGGTCGGCTCGCAATGAGTTGAAGAGAGATTCATATCCAGCGACTTCGTCGTTCTCGCTGGATTCAGAAGTAAAGCCGCCAATCATCAAGACATCAGCGGTGATCTGTAAGTTGTCGAGCAAGGCATCGGTGACAGTTTCGGCATTGGGCCACAGCCCGAGGATAGCCTCGATTTCATCTTCTTTGACTTTGATCGGCAGCAGCGCCACCGGCGAGTTGTGATGGCCGAAGCCTTCGGAGAGGAAAACATAGTTGCCTTCGGCGAGTACTTCGTAAAATCGCGACAGACGGTTTTCGAGATTGCTTTCGGGCGAGATCGCGTTTTCGTCATTTGGTCTGGCGATGCAGATCATGTCGACGGACGTGAACTTGAGCAAGCGGGCGACGGCGTGCTGGAGCTGATGGGCATCGCGGGAATTCGCTTTGAGAATGCGAGTCATTTCCATTGTGAAGTCGACGCGCGATTGAAGCGCGCCGTTGGTTTCGCGCGCGGCAATCAGATGCGGGAGCCAGGTGAAGATCGCAGAAACGATGAAGGTTCCGCCGGCGACCAACAGGAGCGCCTCGAGCGGGTAGCGATACTGGGCATCAGAGAGCACCGGGATCTTATCGACGAATTCGCTGTCGGCGATCGAAGTTAGTAACAGCAACATTCCCCATGACATCAAACCGGCCATGAGTTTGTTATAGGTTTCGCGGGAATCACCGAAGAGGCGTTCACGCGAACGTGACAGGCCATAGCTTGTCATCACCAACAGAACCAAGTAGAGATATTGCGACACCTTGATCGTCTCCCGGTGAAAAAGTTTTCTTATATAAATGTTATCGACAGGAGTGTCACTCTTTGAAGCACTTGACGTAGGCGAAATTCGGCTGGGTGCGGGAAAATGCGAATCAGGCGCCGATGGTTTCGAATTGAAACGCCGTCTGCTGTGGAGAGAAGGAGCCGAAATCGGTGACGAATGAGGCGATGAGTTGATTGGGAGTCTCTTCGAATAGTTGATTCTGATAGAATGATTCGGCGTACGCTGATGTTGCCATTGAAACAGGACGGTAGCGGCGCGAGACAAATTTCGTGCGATCGGCGGCTACGTATACGGGTTTGCCAAGTTCACGTGCGGTCAGCGCCAGAGAATAGGTGCCGATCTTATTGGTGAAATCGGATTCGGTGACCCAGTCGGCGCCGAGGATGATCAGATCGACGTCTTTCATGACGGCGGCGCGGGCATCATCGACAAAGGTTTTGACGACGAAGCCTTCGATGACGAGATCACCAGCCAAGAGGAGTCCTTCGAGATCGGGGCGCGCCTCGGAAATAAAGATAGTGGTGTTGGGGCTGAAGCACTGTCGAATCAACTCGCGGACGGTGCCGGAATTGCTGTGCAGCAAGACGGAACGCGGAGTTAAATTGAATCGTTCGAAGTTAGCAGCGATCCTCTCCCCTGCCAATTGTGCCGAGCGCTGGAGTTCGTCGATGAGTGTAATCACGCGCGAAGTTATTCCCTCTTCGGGACCGCCGGTGATGCTTTCGAGTTTGTGAGCGAGAAAGTGAAAAGGCGCCATCGCGGGTTGTGCCTGAAAAACGGCCTGAATGACGGCACCAAGGTCTGGCCGCGTGGCCACTCCCGAATCGAGCGCGGCTTTGGCAATGATGGCAAGTGTCTTATGATAGAGTTGAGCCGAGCCGTGTTGACGGTCGTCGCGAATTTGGCTAAGGAGTTCGTTCCAGTTGATCATTGATCTTCTTCGTGTTCTTAAAATGAAGTTTGGCAACTCGGCGCATCGCTTCGGCGCCGTGCTTGCGGATGAATTTCACACCCGCAGTATCGACGAGCGAACCTCCGCCCTTGGGGAGAGTCATGTCGAATTCGCGGGCCAAACGATCCATCGCGATCAGGAATTCGGCGCGGGCGAGAACCGAAGCCGTTGCAACAGCCAATTCCGATTCGCCGCGCACCTGCTGTATTAATTCGACCTTGCGACCCTTTTCCATTAGCGCTCTTTCGAGCACGTGGGCAGAGGCGAATTGGTCGCTGATAACAGTAGCACAGTCTACCTTACCGAGGAGGTTTTCGATCGCGCGGGCATGGCCCCAGGCGAGCAACTTGTTGAGGTTGCCGATTTTCTGGTAGAGGTCATTGTAGCGGTCGGGCATGATGACCACCAAGTCATGCGGCACTTGTTCTTTGATTGTTCGCGCGACGGTCAGGATGCGGGCATCGGTCATTTTTTTTGAGTCGCGGACATAGAGGTCCGATAGGATCGGTTTCTCCAATACGCTGACAGCGGCAGCGGCGATGACCAATGGCCCGAAATAGTCCCCTTTGCCGGACTCATCGACACCGGCGATATAATCGCTCAAGCTGCAGTCCTAATTGGCGCGCTCGAGATACTTGCCGGTGCGGGTGTCGATCTTGATGAGGTCGCCTTCCTTGATAAAGGGCGGAACTTTGACTTCGAGTCCGGTCTCGACCTTGGCACCCTTGGTGATATTGGAAACAGTATCGCCGCGGACGGCCGGTTCACATTCGACGATGCGCAAAATCACCGAGCTGGGCATATCGATGCTGATGGGCATGCCTTCGAAATAAAGAATAACGTATTCGGCGTTTTCCTTGAGATACGGCGAGTAGTCGCCAATCTGTTCCTTGTTGAGGAAGAACTGCTCAAAGTTTTCGACGTCCATGAAATACCACTCGTCATCGCTGGTATAGAGATATTGCGTCTTCTTGTGAGCGAAATCGGGAATGTTGAAGTTTTCGCCCGAACCGAAGGTACGCTCGATGACGGCGCCGGTCTTGATGTTTTTCAGTTTGGTCCAGACGTTGGCGCGACCGCGACCGGTTTGCGAGCGCAAAAAGTCGATAATGTAATATGGCTCGCCCTCGATTGCTATTTTCATGCCGATTCGAAAATCACTGGTAGAAATCATTCATCCTCCGAAACGCTACTATTATAAAACAATAAATTCCAATGTAGTTTTGTAAGATAAGCAAAAATGCCGTGTTCTGGCAACTACTTTGAGCGACCGACAGGATGGTTGGCGAGCGTTCCAGCCGCCATTTTTCGCACACGAGCGGCTAGTTCCGGCGGTTCCAGCACAGTGGCTTCCCCGCCAAAACCGACAACCCAACGGGAGATTTCTTCGATACCGGCAACGGACACCGTGTACTCAATGGTCTTGTCAGGCCGGCTCTTGATGATCTCGTCAGGATGGCGTTTGCCGGTAGAGATCACTGCGGCGGCCTTGCCACGGAAGAGAATTTTCACGGAGACAGGCGTGCCGGTATAGACCTCCCAAGAGGACGCAAAATAGGAATCGGGACTAACGGAAGGGTCGGCATCAAATTGACGGTCGGTGAAGCTGACGCGCGAGATGCGATCGATGCGGAAGGTGCGCATTTCGCGGTGTTTGCGGCAGTACGCAAGAAGGTACCAGGCGCGACCGCGAAAGACGATGAAGTACGGGTTGACCTCGCGCTGGGCGGTGCCGGAAGAGACGGATGCATAGCGGAAAGTCACGACATTGTGATTGTCGACCGCCTTCTGGAGGAGACGGATGGTGAGATCGGCGACGCGGTTGTCGGTTGTGTTGCGAACCGATATCTGCTGGGTGTGGCGGCGGCGCTTGAGTTGTTCCGGTACGTGGCTGTTGACAGCGGTGTCGATTTTGGCGATGAGGCTGTGGATATTGGCGCTTTGCGACTTGAGAGATTTTAGCGGCGAGCCCAGCAGGGCGACCTTGAACGTGAGGTATTCGTCAACGGAGAGATTGATGGGCGGGAGGAAAAATCCCGGGAGGAGTTTATAGCCGTTGTCGAAGTAGACTGGCGCACCGACTTCGCAGAGCGCGGAGAGATCGCGGAAGATTGTCCGTTCAGAGACGCCGCACTTTTGCGCGAGGCGCTTGGAAGTGATGGAGCGATGAGTACGGATCAAGTTGAGGATCGCCAATAGCCGCCCGGATTTAGACAAAGTGCACCTCGGCGAAGGGGAAAAACGATTGTTCGGTCTCAATTTAAGGTGATGGACGAAATCGTCAAGCTGTTTGTGGGATTCCCACCAGTATGGGAGGCATCCCCTATTTGCAGTATTTCAGTGTGAAACTGCGTCGAGGCAGCAGGGCTTAAGCCTATGTCCGGCAAGGCGGCGAGCCATCTTGCGACTGCGGCACGCGGGTTGCACAGATCATACCCCAGAACACCTGTTTTGGGGAGGTAACATAATGAAGGAGCAATTTGCGACACGCAGTCGTGTCGTCGTCCGGCTGTTTACAACGGTTGTATTTTCGCTGTTGTTAAGCGGCTGTGGACTGGAAGCCCCGCAGGCGCCCAGTTGGGACACCACACTGACTATTCCTCTGATTAACCGTTCCTATTCGTCAGCGGAGTTGATTGAGAAGCTGGCGAGTGACAACATCTTGATCGATGAGGACGGTAACAGCAGTTTCCACATTCAGAAAGAACTCGATACGGTAACGATCGAGTCGATTCTGGCGATCGAGCCGATCGAATCCAACTACAGCAAGCAGATCGGGCGAATCAAGATCGTCTCACCGCAAGACCAGCAACAGAGTCTGGCATTCGCGGATTACGTTTCGCTCGTACTCGGCGGCGTGCCGGACACCGGCATATCGGCGGTAACGGTTTTCGGCCAAGCGAGTTCGTTTACGCATGCCGAAATTGACGAAGGCGGAATCACAATTACTGCTGTCAACAATACCGGCTTCGCGCTGGACTCGCTGTCGGGCCAACTGATCAACACGCAAAACGGCGCGGTGCTGGCGAACTTCGTCGTGCCGGGCGGCTTGGCCGATGGTGCGGAATACTCGCAGCTCTATTCGCTGGATGACAAGAGTGTCGGGAATCAACTCGATTTCGAAGTCTATTTCCACACGCTGGGCGGCCCTGCCCTATCACTGGCAGACCGCGCGATCAATTTCACGATCGACTACTCTGATGAAGTATATGTCAAGTCGGTCTATGGAAAACTCGACACCTTCAACAAAGAATACTCACAGCGCACGAGCATTACAGATGACGTGCATCTCGAGACCGGGACGTTTGCAGGTGGCGTGCTTGATCTTTCAGCGCATAATTCCCTGTCGATTCCAGTAGAGTTGATTTTTAAATTTCCGGAAATCACGAATAACGACGCGCCGCTGCAGGTAAGCTATCAGCTTGCTGCCGGAAGCGTACTTGACCAACAGATTGATCTTGGTGGTTGGACGATACAACCGGCGCAAGATTCGGTGCTGACGCTGGTGCATGCGTATGTTCCGGGCACCGGCGAGAATTACACGGCCATCGATTCCGATGATGAGTTCGAGATCAACTTTGGTCTCAACGAGATTCAACTGGCGAATGCACGGGGTGTTGTCGAACCGACGGAATTGTCGTTCGAAAACAGCGAAGTGGCTGTTGAGGTGCCTGTTGGATTCGATAACATCACGCTGGATCTGGTGGAGCTTGACATTACGCTTAGCAACTACACTGATCTCGCGGGCGACGTGGTGGTCAGTCTGCAGGCCTCGAACGGCAAGAGTCTACAGGTGGTAGGCAGTGTCGAGGGACGCGGTGAAAACAGCGCCGCGATTAGTCATATCTATTCAGACCAATTGGCAGAACTGTTATCGCCGATACCGGATCACATTACGGTTTCGGGCGTTGCCACTGTCGGCGATGGCATGACGGTTGTTGAATTAAATCACAGCGAGTACTTCTCGGCCACGGCAGTCATCAGCGCGCCGATGGCGTTTAAGATTTCTCAGGCGACGGTTGAAGGCGACAAGAACAGCCTCACTGTTGACAAGGATATTGCCGACGGTTCCGACCGCCTCAATCACGGCAACTTTAAGGCGACGATGCGCAATCACCTGCCGCTGGGTGCGCAGATGAGCGTGTATATCGGTACCGATTCGGCCTCGCTGTTTAGCGCGCCATTGACGGTCATCGGGCCATTGTCATTTAATCAGGCAACGATAGACGCCAACGGCGCCGCTTCGGAAGAGATCATCACCAACAGTGAAATAGAATTGACCGCAGAAGATCTGCGCGTGTTCGGCAATCGCAATCTGTTTGTCGCGACGGTGCTTGAACTGACCGGATCGAACGGGCAGACGGTGCGAATTCGCGCCGCAGATTATATGGCGATAACGGGCGTAGTTGAAATCACCGCGCGCGTCGGCGGGGAGGAATAACCATGAAGAAGCAAGACAAAACCAAGACCGCGACGGCGACGCCGGAGAAGAGCGGCAATCGAATCGTTATCGGTCTGTTGATCATGACGACTTTGCTGGCGCTGTTGGTGGTCGATCAGGCACTGGCGCAGTCGGCACAGAGCGCGCGTTCGATGGGAATGGCGGACAGTTATCTGCTGATGTCCTCGAACTGCGAAGCCGCCTCGGCAAATCCGGCAAATCTCGCGCTGGCCGGGAAGAAGAACTTCTCGTTGAAGCTGGCTTCCGTGGGCGGTCACGTGGCGAATAATTCATTCAGCATTTCAGATTACAAGAAGTACAACGGCGAGTTTCTGACGGAGAGCGACAAGCAGGACATTCTCGCCAAGATACCGACGGAAGGCCTGAATTTTGACGCCTATGCCGGTGCGAGTGCGCTGTCGTTTTCGGTTGGATACTTCGCGGTCAATTTCGATGCCATTGGCGGCGGCCGCGGTAATCTTTCGAAGGATCCGATCGAATTGGCGCTGATGGGTAATAAGGTTGGCGAAGTGATCACCGCAGGCGGTTCAGGCGGAGACAGCTGGGCGGCGGCGGCAGTCGGCGTGAGCTATGGCCGCAAGGTACTCTCGCGCGGCGGTTATGATATTCTCGGCGGCGCGACGATCAAGTACCTGCGCGGGCTGGGATACTTCTCGGCGGAGGAGTTGACGGCGGAAGCGGTGACGCTTGAGACCGGTATCGACGGGGTCGGCGGTTTGACGACGATCAGCGCAACCGGCGGGTCGGGATTCGCGTTGGACTTCGGGCTGGCGATGCAAGGCCGGAATGCCCAGTACGGTCTGGTAGTGCGCAATGCATTTGCAAACATCAACTGGAATAAAGAGGCGGAAGCAACGCTCTACACGTTTGAGCTTGAGGGAATGACGGTAGAAAACTCGGACAACGATTCGCTGGTCACTTCGGATGAGACAGTAGTGTTGATCGGCGAATATTCTTCGCGACCGCCGCTGGAGATCGAATTGGGCGCCGCTCGGAATCTGGGCAGACTTCTGCTTTCAGGAAGTCTGCGGCAGGGGTTTGTCAATACCGCGTTTGTCTCCAAGACCCCGCGCCTGGCCGGCGGTGTTGAATATCCACTGATCAAGATGCTTGATGTCCGCGGTGGAATTGCGTTGGGCGGAGTTGATGATTTTTCGCTGGCGACGGGCATCGGGTTCAATTTCGGTCCCCTGCAGCTTGATCTGGCATATGCGTCTTCGGCCAAGCTCCAACCGTGGAACGGCAACGGGGCGAAACTGGCATTATCGACAATACTTGAGTTTTAGGATAAGGAGTTAGCAATGCGAACCCGTAAAATGACAATTTTATTCGTAGCCGTGATCGCGATTGCGATTCTGGCGATAAGCAGCGCGCAGGCGATGCCGCCGCACCCGAGTTTAGTAGAGCGCGCGGCGCAAGACGGCGGGCCACAGAAGTCGCAGATTCTCAAGGGCTGCCCGCAGCCGCATTTGGATGGTGCACCGGATGGCCGCGGATTCGGCGATCCAATTAGAATTGACCCTTCCCGGAATTCACAGACAACTGGAAACATTTTGTGCATCCTGATCGAGTTTTCGGACAAGGCCGCACAAGTGAATGCCGAATATTTTGACTCGCTGTTGTTCGGAAGCGCCACCGGCACGGTGAAGCATTACTACAGCGAAGTCTCGTACGGCGGCTTCGATGTGGTTACGGTGAACTACCCATCTGATATCGGCTGGCAGACGGCGCCGCAGACCTATGCTTATTATTGCAATGGCGATAACGGTATGGGCACTTATCCGCAGAATTCGCAGAAGTTGTTCGAGGACATCGTTGATCTCGTCGACCCGGTGGTGGACTTCTCGAATTATGATCTCAATGCGGATGGTTATGTTGACGCCGTGATGCTGGTCCATACCGGTTCCGGCGCCGAGTTGACCGGCAGTCCGAACGACATCTGGTCGCACGCCTGGGGCATCACGCCGCGCTCGCGCGACGGCAAGTGGATTTCGCGGTATGCGATTCAACCGGAGTACTGGAGCGCGGCCGGCGACATGACGATCGGCGTATTTGCACACGAGATGGGGCATGCGTATTTTGGCTATCCGGATTTGTACGACATCGATTACACCTCAAATGGTGTCGGCCGCTGGTCGTTGATGTCGGGTGGATCGTGGAACGGCAGTCTGGGCAACAGCCCAGCGCATCCGGATGCCTGGTCGCGCATTGAGGCTGGTTTTGCGACGGCAACGAACGTTGTCTCTAATTTGGTGAATCAGTCAATTCCGAATGTCGAGCAGAATTCGTCAGGCGCAATCTTCCGCCTGTGGACGAATGGTGTTGTCGGCGATCAGTACTTCCTGATCGAAAACAGACAGCGCATCGGGTACGATGCACAGCTACCGTCGGGCGCTTCGGGGCTGTTAATCTGGCACGTTGATGAAGCGATGGCTTCAGGAGACAACTCCGACAACGCCGACGAATGGTATCCGGGGCATACCGCGTCGGGCCATATGCGGGTGGCGCTTGAGCAGGCCGATGGACTGTATGAATTGGAAAAGAAGCTCGACAACGGCGACAGCGGCGATCCATTCCCGGGATCGACGGTCAAGACGTCATTCAGCAACGCTTCGACTCCCAATTCTGATGATTACAACAGCACCGGAACATTGGTATCAATCACGAATATCTCGGCTTCGGCGGCGACGATGTCTGCCGACCTAGCGGTGAGTTTAATCGCCGACGCAGACGACTACACCTATGACAATGTGCTTCCGGTAACCTATTCGCTCGAACAGAATTTCCCGAATCCATTCAACCCTTCGACGCGGATTAGTTTTGATCTGCCGAAGTCGGGCGCCGTGCGGTTATCGGTCTACAATATTCTCGGCGAGAAGATCGAGGTGCTGGTGGATGAATATCTGCCTGCAGGCACGCACGCGATAACTTGGAAGCCGAATAACGACGGTACGCCGCTGGCATCCGGAGTTTACCTGTACGAACTTGTCACGGAAGAGGCATCAATCAGCCGCAAAATGCTGCTATTGAAGTAACACCCCTGGTTTCCGAGTAGGGGTCCTGTAATGCTCCTTCAGGACCCCTATTCGACGTTTGGTCTTTCACCCGGAACCGAATCCATCACGTCACTGTCGGGAAATCGGAATGGAGCATCCTCCATTTCAACATCCATCGGCAGTCCCCGCTCCTGTTTCTTGGTGCCGTTTCTTGCCTGCTTCTTTTTGTATTCAGCATAGCAGGTACGGCAACGTTTCGGATCCTCGGTGAACCCTCGCTCGGCGAAATACTCTTGAGCTCCGATTGTGAACGCAAATTCTTCCTTGCAATCAACGCAGATCAGAATTTTGTCCTTGAACTTACCGTTGTCCATAAATCCCCCCAATCCGGATTATGGAATGTTAAAAAGAACTACAGAAGTAGCTTTGGCTCCATCCTCTCACGAGATGTGTGCATCCTTGCACCGCAAAAGTTACCCAAACAGGTATTTCGCCATACCCGGTTCGAGTATATCGGAATAGTCTTTATTAAGTCAACTAAAATTTATGCAAGGGGTTACGGAAAATAAAGGTGGAGTTAGATTAGTCGATGTTTGGGGGTGCATAGTCTTTGACGCGGATTACCGCAGAGGGCGCCGATTGACAGGAACGCGAGGTACAGGAACATACACCATCGCGCCTTCGGCGCGACCGGGCGCAGCCCCGCAAAGGCGGGATCTTCGACATGCTGCGCCCCTACTGCAGTTTCATCATTTTGCGGACGGCGACGAATTCGCCGGCTTCGAGGCGGTAGAAATAGAGACCGGAAGAAACCTGGCGGCCGTTTTCGTCGGTGCCATCCCAGACGACATTCTTGAAACCCGGTTCCTGATAGGAATCGACAAGCAAGCGGACGCGCTGGCCGAGGATATTGTGAATCGTAACGCGGACATTCACGCCCTCGGGCAGACCGTAGCTGATACTGGTCTGCGGATTGAACGGGTTCGGGTAATTCTGGAGAAGTGAAAACTCTCTGGGCAGAACGATGTCAGACGCCAGCGAGTTGACTAATTCAAGCATGCGGTCGCCGCGGTCGGTGCCGGCAAAGCTGATCAGCGATGGGCGAAGTTGGCGGAAGCCCTCGGCGTATTCGGCAAGATTCAAGTCGCCATAGTTGAGCGGAGCCGCAGAAGGATGGGTCAATTCCCAATTAGTGGAAATGACCAGCAGATCGGTGACATCGATCACGCCGTCGCCGTTAGCGTCGGCATAAGTAGCCCGTTTGTCGCTCCATTCAAAGGCCTGTTTGGCGGCGAAGCTGTTGCCCTCGCCGAACAGATCGCGGCGCGGACCTTCGACGGCAAAGAAGATGCCGAGCGGGAGGATGTCCATCTCGTTCACCCTGCCATCATTGTTGCAGTCGCCCGGGAAGACGGCGGGACCGGTGACGAAACGGAAGTTGTAATCGTCGAGCGGAGTGCCTTCGGCGATGTTGTTGTCGTTGCCGTCAAGGGAGTTTCCGGAAAGGTCTTCGACAGTGCCATTGAGGCGGACCTCGATCGTGTCATAAGCAGGCAGCTTACCAGTCGGTATGAACTGCAGGCGGGTGTTTTCATTGATGCTATTCAACGTGCCGCCAAGCAGAAGATTCAGGCGTTTGGAGCGAACGACCAGCGGTGAAGGCACCAATGTCGCTATATCGAGCGGTTCGGAAATATCGACCGTGATCGACGAGCCGACCAGAATTTGATCAGCTTCGGCGAGCGGAGCGGTCGCGACTATCTTGGGCGGTTTGCGTTCGGGGATGCCGATACCGAAGAGGTTGACTTCGAAGAATTCGTTTACCGGGTCGTTGGTTTGAATCTGCAAGGTCCCACTGTAGTCCTGAACGACTTCGGGGTCGAAGCGGACAGGAATATTAAATGAGGCTCCCGGCAGGAGATTGGATGGCGTCGCAGTTGCCAATGGCACGAATGCCGGGTTGTCACTGGTGACGTTGAAAACTGCCAATGACAGGACACTGGCAAAGGGATTAGTAATCTGGTTGGTGACGACGACGGTGTCGATTTCGAGTTCGTCAACTTGAACAGAGTCGAAATCGAGAGTCAGCGGCGCGATTGATGCGATCGGAATCGGGTTGGAGCGGAAGTTGAACGTAATCGTATCGATCGGCAGATTGGCAGTCGATGTGCCAATGATACGCAATTGGTAGTCCCCTGCCGCGAGCACCGAATCCATAACTACGGTTGCGACGAACTGCTCCGGGACGGCAACCTGGGATTTATCAAGCGTTACGGTAGCGCGTCCGCGACGCGGATTAGACGGGATGATTGTCGCGGCAAGATTGACGCGACGATTATACAGACCGAAAATGGTATCGACCTGTACGGTGTATATCTTGCGGAAGTTGTTAGACACGGTATCGGCGGAGGCCAGCGTCATATTGAAACCGGACACTCTAATGTAGTTTGGTTGGGAGGCAGTTGTGCCGGGACCGCAGTCATTGGCAGCGGTGAAGTCGACCGAATAAACGCCGGGAGTGTCATAGGTATAGAGCGTGTCTTCGCGATGAGCGGATCCGCCATTGCCAAAATTCCAAGTCCAACTGGTGGCCGGGTTGGTGACGCTGCCATTAAAATTGACCAACAGCGGCGCCGAACCGGAGAGCGGCGTGGCGATAAACGAGGCATTCGGTTTATCGCTGACTGTGATTGACAAAGTCGTTGTATCAGGTCCGCAGAGATTAGTTCCGACCAATCGGACAAGACGAACACCGGTGGTGGTGTAGGTATGAGTCGGGCTGGCGGAAGTATCTGTGTCGCCATCGCCAAACTGCCACAAAAAGGTAGTATTTGCGGTCAATGTGTTGTTGGTGAAGGTTACCGGCACACCGACGCAGACGGTCGTGTCGTTGGCAACGAAGCCGACTTCGGGACGACCAAGCACGGTGATTGTCTTGGTTACCGTTTGGGTGTCGGAATCGCAACTGGCGGTCATTTTGATGTCATAAACGCCGGGCTGGGTATAGATTTTTGTCGGAGCGAATTCTTCGACAATATCAACAGTGTCGACGTCGCCATCGCCCCAGTCCCAAATAGTGCGATACCATGATCCGGAAATTAGAAAATCGGTGTCGATGCTTAATCCGGCGCAAGGTGAAAGCGGCGCCCAGGTGAAGTCGGGGACGAGTTGACAGTTTTCAAAGGGTCCGATATCGGGATTCGCACCGACCCAGCGGCTGGCGCCGTCGTAATCGCCAAAAAACATACCGTTGACATACTGCCCGGCATCGATGAGCGGCGAGGTGTTACGCAGGTGGTAATTGCGTTCGCTCTCATTGACGAACAGCGGATCAACACCGACGAGATTCGAGACATTGGTTGGGCAGCTGCCCAACATCAGGTCGCTGGGAAGATTATTGTAGAAGCAATTGTTCAGTACCGGCACTCCGGAACCATTACAATCGATTGCATAGTCGGAGTTGCCGACGAATATATTGTTCTGAATCAGCGGATTCGCACCAGGTAAGTAACCAATCCCGCCGCCATTGCCGTTGTCGCAAGTCCCCTCAATAAACAGATTGTTGAGGATATTGGGGAGTGCAGCGTCATCGACGTAGATTGCCCCGCCGTCGAGATTGCTGCGGTTTCCGCGAAAGATGTTGTTCTGAATCTGCGCGGGAATCGTATCCTGGTACGCTCCGAGAAGAAGAATACCGGCGCCGAGGTCCAGGATCGACCAATTGGAGTCGATGTCGTTAGCGTAGATATGTGGACTGGAGTAAACCGCAGAAATTCCGGCGCCCCCGGCTTGCGTCCAATTTTCCTTAATGACATTATTGTGAATGTCAGCTTGGCTGTATTCCATCCGAATTCCCGCGCCGGGTGTAGCTGAAGTCGAGCTGCCATTTCTGAAAATGTTGCAGTTTCGAATTGTGGGACTTGCGCCGTAGCCCTCAACTCCCGGAAGGTAAATCCCGTGCGGTACTCCTCGGGTAATCGTAAAGCCTTCGACAGTCAGTCCGGAAGTACCGTAGTACGTCTCAATACAATTTCCCGTGAGCGAACCATCGATCGTGGTTACCGCAGACCCGCCTTGACCCTTAAGGAAGACCGGACCGGAAGTAATGAAGATGTGTTCCAGATACGTTCCCGGTTTGACCATGACGGTATCTTCACCGGTGAACTGATAGCTATAGTTCACGGCATATTGAATTGTGCGGAAAGGATTGGCCTCGGTACCGAAGTTAGCACCGACCGCATCGGTGCCGTTGGTGGCGACCCAAATCGTTCGCGGTTGGGCAGACAGCGGCAGCGCAAAAAACATCACGGTTGCGAGCACGGCGAGTATTGTCAGTTTACGGAGCGTCAATGCGAATCTCTCCCTCTTCGATAAAGAGAATGCCCTCACGCGGCAGGAGATTTCCCTGCCAATCGATGAGGCTCAAGGTGGCAGCCGGAATACGTAGGAATGATGTTCCCACGGCTTTCGGCGCAAGATTTATCACGGCGATGGTGCCGTCATTAGAAACTCCCTGTGCGGATTGATTGCCTTGGATCGTATAGGCTACAGCGACATAGCCGGGACGCGTCTGCGTGAAGAACAAGGCTTCCTCGCCTGTGAAGATGTTGCCGGCGGTGACGGTCACGGCTTCGACAAGTGCGGTGTCATATTCCAGACGGAAGCTGGCGCCGAACAGCGAGTCAATATTGTGGACGAAGACACTGATGGTTTGTTCAGTCTCACCGCTGGTCTGGCTGAACATCGGGCTGACGCGAATCATTGGCACGAGCGGCGCCATAATAATATCGACCTCGGTAGTGGAACCGGCAAAGACATCGGCAATAGTGCTGCCCCGGTAGAGTGCGACATCGGTGTTGTTGAAGGCCGTCATTTCGAAGGTGCGGGCCTCACCGATCGGGACATCGATGGTGATAGTGGCGACGCCGTCGATGATGTCGAGTTCATGGGATGTGGCTTCAAAACCTTCGCCGCTGACCACAAGAGCGATTCTGGTAATATTTTCACCAAGGCCGGCCTCTTTGAGAAGCGAAGAAATCACAACTTCCTTGGAGCCGCCGGAGTTGGGCGAGTTGCCGGAACAGCCGACAAGCAGAGCCAGCAACAGGAACAGCGTGATGTTACGAGCAATGTACATTAGAATCGCAACCTCCCGCCGAAGCTGAATTCGGTTCCGGAAACATCAATGATCATGTCTTCGGGTGCGTCTTTATTGGCTTCGCCGTTATTCATGACGAGTCTGCCATAGAATGAGTAACGCTGATCCGGGGCGGAATATTCGAGACCGCCGCCGAATGAGATGACATCTGATTTGCCGAAGAAATTGGAAGAGCTGGTTGCGTAATCATTTGCCGAAAGCGTGCGATAGCCAGCCAGCAGTGAAGCGGTCACTTGCGGCGAGAGGCTATACGCGAGCGTGCCGCTGATAACCGATTTGTCGCTATTGGAGTTCTTGTCTTCGCTCTGAAGCGAGGAACCAAACAGCACAGAGTTCTTATTGCGAATAATGTGCGCCAGGGTGAGCGCCACGCCCATTTTGCCGAAGCGTTGGCGGCCAGTGGCAACGGCGGAAATCACTCCGCCGCTTTTGAAGACCTCGGTGCCTTCTACATTATCGGCAAGATAATGGCGATAAGAGAGATCCAAGTCGAGTGCGCCATCGCCCTGCTGGGCAGTTAATGAACCCTGGAGAGCGATTTCATCGCCGGGGTTGTATTTGTCGCCATCTTCAAAATAGGTGAAGGAGCCATTGAGATTATAGCTAACGGAAGCACCGTAGAGCAGCCAATCGTTGGCTTCAGAAGCTACGCCGATTTGGCCGATGAAGCCGAGCCCTTCGCTGACCTGCTTGACTGGTGTCGAGAGATAGTCATCGGAGATTAATTCTGCGAGGAGAACTTGAACGGTGTCGAGATTGGTCTGGCCGAGCGGCAAGACAATTCCGCCGGATACAAAGACGCGATCTTCTGCCAAAGAATGAAAAACACGGACCGAGGTGCCGGACATCGAAGTTAACGTCGCGGTTAAATCGTAGGCATCGAGATTCGAGCGGCTGATGGCGGAATTGAGATGTACTTCCCAATTGTCCGCGACAGGAAGAAAGAAATTAAACGGGAATGCCGACTGTGTGAGGTTGAGTTCCTCGCCGCCGACGGTGAGCTTCCAGCTTTGGTAGACAATGCGCGCCGACATTGCTTTAGTCTGTCCATAGACGATCTGGGCGTTGAGATGAGCGCTTGATGCAAAGATGATTAACAATGAGACGATCGTCGCAATCCGATAGCGAAGTTTCAGTCAGTCCTCCCTCTTACCACTACAGTGCCACGGCTGACGCGCGGAGCCACATAGGGGTTTTCCTGTTCCGGCGCTGTGCCGTGATTCGATTCCTGCAACCGTTCGATGATGACACTGCGGTCGACCTCGGGTTTACCCTGATCGACTACGTCGGTCGTAGCCAGAGCGGCGACCTCGGCAATCGGTTTCAGCTGGCCGTTGTAATCGGACAGCCCGCCGAATTCCTGGATGGCGCTCTTTGCCAGACCGAAATTGGCGTCCTCATCGATTGCGGCTTTGAATTCAGCCTCGGCAAGGGCGAACATCCCTTGATCGACATATTCAAGGCCACGCGAATAAGCCACCAGGGCAAGCATCGATTCGGTCGCCGGCTTGCTGATGGCATTGCGAATTTGCGGAGTGATTTCATATCCAAGTTTGGAGATGATATCGAAACTCAGTTCTTTTTGCATTTTGAAGAATTCGTTGACCTTGCCTTCACGACGATCTGGATAGCTGGCCAGGCCGGGACCGACATCAATGATACCAGCATCAAGTTCGATTCCGTTATCGGGTTTGGAATTCAGCTGGCCGGTGACGATTTTTGCGGCGCCAACCAGACGACCGATACGGGGCGATGTGAATTTGTCCGAAAATTCCGACTGACTAAGATTGAGTTCTTCTTGCAACGCCGAAAGTTCGAGCCGCTCGACCAATGTCAGATTCGGCACATTGGCAAGGTCGGCATAGATCAGTTCGGCAACACCTCTGCCCAACGGGCGGTATTGTTCCGGCAATGCGGTTGCATCGAAGCGCACAATGGCGGCGGTGTTGCCGGGAATCTCGGCAACATTGACATTCTGCTCGTTGGTGATTGCCGTGGTGACGACTTTCTGAAGTTTGTCGTCCTCCAGCCAACGCAGACGTTTCTTGGCTTCGGACTGCAAACGCGGTTCGCCGTTCAAAGCAAGGTATTTGCGATAGTTTTCGCGGGCCTGATCGAAGTTGCTCCGACGTTCGGCGATCATCCCCCGGTAGAAAACGGAGGGCGCATCGCCAGGCTCAAGCTGCAGTGCTTTGTCGAAGGACTGGGATGCGGCATCGAGACTATCGAGCTGATAATAAGCAACGCCGAGTCCGCGCCACAATTCCGCCTTGTCGGGTGTCTTCTGCAGACGCTCTTGATACAGCGCGGCTGCGCGCTCATAGTCGCCCTTACCAAGAACGCGAGTACCGGTGCTTGATGTATTGGCAGTGCTTGCACAACCGCCGATCAAAGCGGCCAGCACCATTACCGTCAGAGTTGTGAGAAGTCCGTTTCTCATTGGTTGTTGGATTTTATCTCCAGTTCTACTCTCTGTTTACGTTCCGAGGCCAGCACGAAGTTTGGTGAAAGTTGCAGAGCCTCCGCATAGGACTTATTGGCCGACTCAAGATCACCCTTCTCTTCGAATGCAATACCGCGTGATTGCGCGAGGACGGCGGCGAGACTAACGTCGGGAACCTTGGCTCCGGCTTTCTTAATGGCATCAGCCTGGACATTGAAATAAGTCAGAATTGAATCGCTAACCATGCCGATCAACTGGCCGATCTTGCCTTCTTTTCCTTCAAGGCTAAAGCTCTTCTTCGGCAAGCTGGTTTCGGTGTCGATAATGCGCGCCATGATGCGCACTTTGTTGTCTTCCATCTTCATGAAAGTGCCGAACACGAAGTTCTGGACGCCGACAACTTTGCCGACTTGAAGGCGGGAATTTTCATCCGCGAGATCGCTTTGCGACATCTTGAGCTCATCGGTGATGAAGTTGATCTTTTCGCGCGAAGGGACGTAGACAACGCCCGATTGCGTCAGCGTGCTGTTCATCATCGCGGCAACACCGATTCCGGCGGAGGCATATTTTTCGGCATCGACAATCGAGCCGTTAGCAAAGTCGGCGGCATAGACGGTGATCATCTTCTCGCGCATGCCGGGCTTAAAACCGGTATCCTGGCAGAATTTGATCCAAGTGCGGGCGAATTTCTTATGTTCAGCATCTTCATTGAAGGAGGTGTTGGGATCCATCTTCACCAGTGCGCCAAGATAGCTCACTGCAACGGGCTCCTGATTGTTAACGGCCGCGGCTTTGGAGAGCCAAGTGAGAGCCGCAATGCTGTCTTGCGTCGACAAGCCGGGTTGGGCGACCAAGTCGGAGGCTTTAAGAACAGCATCGGCGAACTGGCCGGTGCGGTAAAGCTGGCTGACCTTTTCGAGGTCTTCCTTTACGCCGGCGTTGGCTGCCACAAGCGGCAACAGCAACATGATCAGCGTCATGAGAATGTTCAATTTGCGCATAATAGGATTCCTTTCGTCCAACGTAATAGTTTTACAAATTCACGCAAAGAAAATCATTTCTTTCGCAACCGTAATTCGACGAGTTCGTCACCACGGAGATTGATGAATTTCGGTTTGTCGATGGTCCGGTAGTCGGGGTGATCGATCCAGATTTTGTGCGATCCCTGCATTAACCGGACCGGAAACGGAGTTTCGCCATCGACGATTTTCTCGTTATCGATATAGACCTGCGCCGCAACGACTTCGTTGGGGTTATTTTCGACCAGCGACGCGACAGTTAACTTGCTTTCCTTATTTATCGGCTCAAACACTTTACGTGCTTCATTGCCGTCAACGTTGACAACATCGGTGAGTCGTCCGACATCCGTAATAATGCCGACTTCATGATTACCTTTGGCTACTTCAGAAAATGTCACCGGTTGTCCGTCATATTGTACACTCTTTCCGTCGAATACAACAGTTACAGGTTCGAATATCTTGTAGTTTTCGACGACAACCACGATGCGACCGGTGGCGGCGGCGGTGGCGGCAGTCAGCGTAAGTGTCTTATTAACAACAACATCGGAGACTTGCAGGCTCTGCGCTACCGGCTTCATCCCAGTCCCCTCGACGCGGACGATGTAGTCGCCGGGAGCGAGATTTTTCTTTGTAAAAGCGGATCCGGTGTATGGTTCTTTGCGTCCGTCGAATTCGACGGTTACCGGCGCGAATTGCTGGTAATTGGCCAATGTCAGTTCGAAGCCACCAGTCGGAAGCGGGGTCTGCTTGAGTCCTTCCCAGATTTTGACAAGCGCAGGTGGAAGGCGCCGATCGGCAAGTTGTGCGGCGGGATCGTCTGCGTAGAGCTGTTTGAGCAGATCGGTGGCGGCGGAAATCTGCTGATCCATCAACTTCGAGGCTGCCTGGAACTGACGGATTTCTAGTTTTTGGCCGGCGGAGGCAGAGTTGGAACCTTGCAAACCGGCAAAGAGGTCGGCGGCTTCGGGGAAGAGCTTCTTTTCATAGAGATCGAAGGCGGTCGAGAGCGAATCGGTAAAAGTCGCTGTTTTCACCGGAGTTTGTTCCGACGGCTGCATCAAGAAATAGACTGCGGCTACCGCGACGACGATGACAGCAGCAAGAATTCCAATGAGTTTCCCCTTGCCTGCTGAAGGGCGGCTGGACTCGGCGGTTGGCGGCGAATGCGGCGGCTCGGGAGGCGCCGTGCGAATTGTGCGTTCGCTGTATGGAGTCGCAATTTGCACAACAGTCTTGTCCGAGGATTCCGGCAACTGCAGACCGTGGAGTGCGCTGGACATCTCTTCGGCGTTTTGATACCGGCGTTCCGGCTTCTTCTCCAATGACTTCATGATGACTTGCGAGACAGATTGGGGCAGACTGCTGCGGAATTCGGTCGGCGGCGGCGGCGTATGCTCCAGATGTCCGGTCATGATTTCATAATCGGAATCGGCTTCGAACGGCGTGCGGCCGGTGAGGACCTGATACATCGTGACACCGACGGAATACAAATCGCTGCGATTGTCGATATCCTTGCCGCGAATTTGCTCGGGTGACATGTACAGTAGAGATCCGGCACCAGTACCCGTACGGGTAAGTTTGGCGCTGCCGGCAACTTTGGCGATACCGAAGTCGGTGATCTTGACGATGTTCGACTTGGTAATCATGATATTCGACGGTTTGATGTCGCGGTGAACAATGCCGTTAACATGGGCGTAGCCGAGTGCGGCGAGGAGTTGTTCGAAGATGGGAATGGCTTCGGCGGCGCTCAAGTATTTCTTGTCGCGCAGAATGCGATCGAGATTAGTGCCGTCGACAAACTCCATAACAATGAAGCTTAAACCGTCGACTTGATCGTAGTCGTAAACGCGAACAATATTGGGATGTTCGAGGCGCGCCAATGCGAGGGCTTCCCGCTCGAAGTAAGCGGCAAGCATTTCATCGGAGGCAACCTGCGGGTGGAGAATTTTGAGCGCGACCTGTTTTTGAAGTTTGGTATGATGCGCCAGATAGACGGCTCCGAAACCGCCTTCTCCAAGTTTATCGAGGATATCGTATTTGCCGACGCGCTTCAGATCCATTTAAGTCCCACAATATCAAGCCGTTAAGATTTAGAGTGATTAAGAAACCAAGTAGCGGTTGCAGCGTCAACTAAAAATGACCGATGCGGATCGCAGAAATCCAAACGGCGCCTTCCGAAAAAGAAGGCGCCGTTCATTTCCGTTACACGAAGCAAATCAGAATGGATTGCACGGCGGCGGCGGTCCACCGGCAAAGACATAAGAAATCAAGAAAACAGCATCCGAGATGCTGACGACGGTGTCGCAATTCGCATCGCCGGCATCAAGCACCGGTATCGGCGTCGCACCACCGGCGAAGATGTAGTTGATACAGAAGACGGCATCGCTCACGTTGAGTGCGCCGGAGTTGTCGGCATCGCCGTGCATGATCATCACTTCGACCACTGAAGTATCGGTATCTGTTATGCCCGCGAGTGAAGTGGCTTCAGCGGTGAGTGTAACATTGTTGAAAACAGCGGGCAACGTACCGGCAGGGCAAACGACCTGCACGTTGACGAGCGACATTTGCGTCGGATTCAACAGGATGGAGGGCACTGACGGAGTGACGCTCCAGCCAAGAGAGTTGCCGGCGGTAAGATTAAAGGTTTCCGCATTGGCTCCGGTGTTTTGAACAGTGAAGTAGGTTGTTGTCGCGGTATTGGAGTAGACGCTATCATCGGCGGCTGATGCAACGCTGACGGCAATGCTAGGAGCGTTTGTATATGAAGCGCCGTAAGAGTAGCCCTTATCGTTGAGCGTCTGACTGACGTTGGTAATCACCATTGCCAGCGAATTCCAGCTATTGGCGCTGTAAAGCGTGAGCGTGCCGTCGCCGACTCCATTGAGAACCATAGTTGACTCGGCGTAGAGATCGGAAGGAGAATTCTTCCAAGCCAGCATGGTGACTGCCCATGGCGTGGTGTTGTCACCGTTAAAGGTGACCGTGAAGGAATTGGCATCGCCGGGAATATTGAACAAGACGTAGTTCGAACCCATAGCGTCGGGATACTTACTCGCAATCGGAAGCTGTCCTGCAACGGGGTAAGAATTGTGCGTGCGTACCAGGCTGATCAGGGGGTAGCGGTTGGCTTCCTCGAAATGCAGACCATCATCGCGCGTGCTGGTGATGAAGTTCCAAGCAGTAAACTTCGCAAATTCGGGATTGAGCGTCTTGCCATAGGTAGCGAGTACCGTAGTGAATGCAGTGTACGGGACGGTCGTAATCAGTTCATTCCAGATCTGCGGCATGATGGCCGCGCCGTTAGTCTGGACCAGATATACCGGCCAGATGAAGGCGGCGTAGAGATGCAGACTCGCAGTCGAGTGGAGTGACCAATCGGGATTGGAGAACCAGTCGCTGCAATAGTTGTAGTTGTCGTTGACCGGATCATATACGTAGTCTTCCATCCAGGTAGCAGCCGCTTCCATGAACCAGACATTCTCCCCCACATCATAGGCGAACTGCACGGCATGATAGTATTCGTGCGCGCAGGTCACTTTGGCAGCGCCTTTGACATCACCTTCGGGATCGTCATTGGCGGGAAAGCCGACGAAGTTGCGATGGACGGAGATGTAGCTGCTGGCATCATTCCACGGATTAGGACCGGCGGTCTCCGGTTGGGTATAACCATAATAGCCCATTTCTTCAGTATAGATATCGTAGCGCGCATCGCCACCGGCGACACCGTCGGACGGCGGCGGGAGGTGGCCGAGATTAGTGACTTCGGTTCGATAGGAACTATCGCAATAGTTGGCAATCCATTCAACGTAATCGGGAATGCCATTGGCGGGCGCAGTGTCGGCGGTCGGTACGGCATGCGTACTTGTCGTGTTGTACCAAATCTTAAATTGGCCGCCGGGGGAGTTGTAGCTGAATGATCTTGTCGGGCGGGCCATAATGTTTCTTAGGTATGATTGATCCTGTGCGCTGAAGAGATCCCAACTTTGACGGACTTCGACTAAAATATCGGTAGCGCATTTGTCGACCTCGACGATGGAGGATTGGAGTTCGAGCGGAAGCGCTGTCTGATCCTTAATCGATTTAACTTCCAACAGGAGCCGTTCTGCGACTGTGAGATTGCCTTTCGCGAATTCGTCCTGAATAAGTTGGTATGACGATTTTTCGGCAGCGGGCGCAATTGCGGCAAACAACATCAAGGCGGCAAACGCCGGGGCAATGCGTTTAAAGTGCGAGCTCAAGTGCATTCAGATCTCCTATTCTACGTCGGTTAAAGTTCACAGGGTGGAGCGCCGCCGCCGAAGATGTAATTGACGAGATGGACAACGTCGCTGACCGACTGCGTACCATCGCAATTGACATCAGCCGCCAAGAGCGGCTTGGGGGCAACGCCTCCAGCAAATATCCAATTTATTAAGTAGACGGCATCGGAAATGCTGACCATGTTGTCGCTGTCAACATCACCGGCAACGCGGAAATACAAGTGATAATTGTAATTGTAGGTTGTGCCGAAGTGAGTCGCCACGGCGGGCTGGAAAGTTACACGCAAGACGGATTCAAAATTGGGAATACTGATCTTGACGGCGCCGTTGACAATCGGTGCGATGACCGAGTCGGCATATTGTCCCGCTCCGTAATCGACGGTATATGCAACGCCCCAGACGGTTGCAGAAAGACCGGTGAAATCAAATACCATCATACCGTTGTAGCCGGCGAGATTCTCGACAACAATATAGTTGGCGCCGAACGGCTGCGGGGGCAAACTGGAGAAGTTGCCGGAATCGGGAAGAGTATAGTGGTACTGCATAACGTTGACCTGCGGATATTCGTCGCCAGTTTCATAATGCTGACCGATATCGCGGCTGCCAGTGTGGAAATTCCAGTTTACGAAGCGAGTGAACTCCGTCTCGATACTGCTTCCGGCAGAGTTGATTGCAGCGCCCCAGGCAGTGATCGCGGTAGTCGTGCGACAGAGTTCCCACATCGAGCGAATTATCGAGGCGCCAAAACGCTCCTGCAGGTACTTGGGCCAGATAAACGCAGCGTAGCGATGCGCATCACCAGCCTGCAAGCCGACCTGTGTGACGTTGAAGTAGTCGGGAAGATAGTTGTAGTTGTCGTTGACCTGTGGATAAGCCATCTCCTCCATCCAAGTGGAAGACATTTCCATAAAGAAGCTGGCCTCGGAAACATCATAGGCAAACTGGACGGCGTGATAAAACTCGTGGGCGATGGTGACTTTCAGTGCGCCAAGCACGAGTCCTTCGGGATCGTCATTCGGCGGGAATCCAGGTGAGAACGTATTGTGCACAACGATATGGGACGAAAAGTCATTCCATACTTCCGGTCCGGCGAGTTCCGGCGAGGTAAAGCCATAATAAGGAACCTGCTGGAAGTAGATGTCGTATTGACTCGATCCCCCCTGGTCGCCATCGGATGGCGGCGGGTAGTGACCAAGAGTGACGACCTCGTAGAGCCAACAAGAGTCGGCGAAATCAGAAGCGCGTTCGATGAAGTCAGGTAAGCCGTTGGAGTCGGCGTCGGCCAAAGGTATCGAATTTGGTCCGACGGTGTCGAAGTGGAGGCGGAAATATCCGAGTGTTGATTCGATGTACCACTGTGTCGTTGGACGAGCCATGTACATTTTGGAGTAATCGCTGAACTCTTCCGGCTTATTGAGAATAAGATTGAATGCCTCGACCAAATGGTCGGTGGCGCATTTGGAAATGGACTCGGCTTCAGCGCGAAACTGCGCGGGGAGAGAATCAGGTTCGAGAATATCGACGGCACGATAGATCGTTGCCAGGTCTTCAGAAATCACGCCTGCGGCGGCGGCTGATGCAAAGCGGTCCGTCTCAGAGGAAGGGTGCAGTTCCGCCTTGAGTATACATGGGGAGAGTCCCCACAGAAATGCTGCGAAGAGCAGGACTCGAAACAATCTCAACAGGTCGACCTTCGAAAAATGTGGGTACAAAACGTGATAAGTACACCAGACAGGATAAGTTAATTGGTTCATATCAAATTGTCAAGTTCAAATTTGTCAATGAGTTAGACGCGCCAAAGCGACTGCCGCGAACTAAATTCATACCTCTCATTACATTATCGGGTTTTGGCGACAAACCATGAAGCCTTGCGACCGGACATTTTGTGGATTGACTCTCGAACAGCAGCACGTATCTTGACCCGATGTCCCGCCTATCGACCTACTTTACCCTGTTTCTGGTTACGGCCGCAACGCTGATTCTTGAGTTATCAATGACACGGCTCTTCTCGGTCGTGATGTATTATCACTTTGCCTTTCTGGCTATTTCGCTTGCGTTGTTCGGTTTGGGCGCTTCCGGGCAGTATCTCTACTTGAGGAAAAGAATGTACACGCCTACCGAGACGCCTCGCGTGTTGTCGGTGGCGGCGCTGTTATTTAGCGGTTCGATTGTAGCAGCGCTGGTCGTTTCATTATCGCAGGCGATATCGATTGAATACTCAACGGCGAATATTCTCAAGCTGGCGCTGATTTATATATTTTCGTTAGTCCCCTTCTTTTTTTCAGGTTTGATCGTTTCGCTGATTCTGTTCCAAGGAGCGCGCGATATTTCGCGGCTTTATTTCTGGGATTTGGCAGGAGCGGCAACAGGCGCACTATTGACGGTGCCGATTCTGAATGCCGTCGGCGCGATCAATGCGCAACTAGTGGCGGCGTTGTTGAGTTGCGTCGCGGCGGTAGTAGTTGGATCTGTTGCGAAGGGCCGGCTTGCAAGAGTGAGCTATTTGGCGACAGCGGTTTTGGCGGGTCTGTTCGTGATCAACATCGTCTCGCCGATTCTCAAGGTTCGCTACACCAAAGGCTCGGAAAAGAGGAACGTCGAATTCCAGAAGTGGAATTCGTTTTCATTCATTACCGTTCAAGGAATTGAGGGGCAGGCCTCGGCCAAGGGGATGGATATTGATGCCGATGCGCGGACATATATCATCCAAGATCCGTTCGGGCTCTATGGCACCGAGGTTATCAAGAGCGAGATTGCCAGGACGATGATCTCGCACGTTCCGAATATCCTACTTAAGGACGCAGAAGTTTTAATCATTGGTCCCGGCGGCGGGATTGATGTGGTGCTTGCGTTGGCTTGGGGCGCGAAGTCCATCGATGCGGTAGAGATCAATCCGATCATCGTTGATGATGTGATGCTGGGCAAGTACCGAGCTTATACCGGCAATCTGTATGCACGCCCAGAAGTGCACGTGCACAAGTCCGAAGGTCGTTCATTTGTCGCACGCGCAGACAAGCTGTACGACATGGTACAGTTGACATTGGTGGACACCTGGGCGGCGACTTCGGCGGGAGCTTTCAGTCTCTCGGAGAACAACCTCTACACCGTTGAAGCATTCACCGATTATATTAATCGCCTCAAACCGGACGGGGTCGTGGCGGTGACGCGCTGGCTGTCCGCCAAACCAAAGGAAGGTCTGCGCTTGATGGCGATTGCGATGGAGTCAGCGCGGCAACTGGGAATTGTCAAGGCGCATCAGCACATTGTGATTGTCGGATCGAATGCGATACCGGGCACTGAACAGGAGATGATGACGCTAATCTTCAAGAATGCTCCGTTTAGTCCTCAAGAAGTCGCACGGCTGGAAACGCAAACGACGTTGATGAAGGGGCGCATGGTATTTAGTCCCGAAATGCGGGTGAACAATGAATTCACCCAGTTTGCCTACGCGCCAGACGTGCAACGATTTTACGAAGGGTATGAATTTAACATCACACCAAGCACCGACAATCAACCGTTTTTCTTTCATGCGCTGAAAGGCGCTGATCTGGCGAAAATCATGTCGCTTGATCTGGAATCGCGGAAGAACAACATCGGGTTGTTCAATTTGTATGTCGCGGCGGTGCTTTCACTGATACTGGTACTGGCATTTCTGATTGGACCGCTGGTGTTGTCGAAGGCCGGACGGGTGATGCTCGGCGACTGGACGGCGATCAGGCCATTGACGTATTTCGTGTTCATCGGGCTGGGATTCATCATGATCGAGATCGCACTGATGCAGAAGCTGATTTTGTATCTCGGGCATCCGGTCTATGCGCTGGCAGTCGTGTTGACGGTCATTTTGATTTCTGCCGGGACTGGCTCGTACTTGACTCGGAACCATGACCACCATACGAGCAGAAGATATGGGCGACTTCTCTTCCCGGCAATCATCGCAGGTGTCGTGGTGGTTACAATTGCACTGCCGTCATTGATTGAAACCACATTTGGATTGCAGTTGCCTTGGAGAATACTGATTGCAGCGTTAGTTGTTGCGCCAATAGGTGTGTTGCTGGGGCAGCCGTTCCCGATTGAGTTGAAAGCCGTGGAGCACCACCGGCGGGAAATCATTCCGTGGGTGTGGAGCTTGAATGGAGCGGCCTCGGTGTTGGGCTCGGTTGCGGCGGTGGCGTTAGCGATGGCGTACGGTTTTACCGCGGTGCTGTTAATCGGGGCTGGGTGTTATGTGATGGCGTTTTTGACGCGGGGGAAGGGGTAATTGAATAAAACGGGGTCGAATTGCTTCGACCCCGTGCGTGAAATCTGGAAGGTTCACGAAGAGAAGATAATTACCTCACTTAAGCCAACTCATCTCAATGCGGCCAACTCAAGTTCAGAGTTCCAATGTACGAGCACAGTGGGAAGTATCGAGCAATCCATACTCGCCCTTCAAGATCTTGTCGACGATCTTGATGAACTTCCGTGATACCACGGACTGCAACTCGTAGGGGTGCCAGAGCTCCTTCTCCCCTATGGGAGCCAGCTTCTCGTTGGTCTTGCGACGTGGCATAATAGTACCTCCAATCAGACGTTGATTGAAGTCAGCACCCGAATGATTGGTCGTGCGTGGTTAGCCCGCTTTGGAGGGTGTATCTTAGAGAAACGTTGGGCGGTTCGTTGTGAGGGTGAACCTTCCACCTATTAGTTTTTTGACATACACTTTAACTCTTGAATTTAGAGTGTAAGCGATTGATAGCCCGCCACTTATAGATGTGTACAACTTGTTGAGTAACGCCCAAGATTGCTGCAGCGTCGCGTTCAGTTTTGCCGGAGAGCATTAACAGCAAAGTCTGACGCTGGCGATCGGACAGACTGTGATTGATGTGCCAGACCAGTTTGCGTTTGTAATTGGAGTAATCGCGGGCAGTCGGTTCGCTGTCGCCGGAGCGATAATATGCTGACATTTCCTGCGAGAATTGTTCGAGGATTTGCTGGTCGACGATGATTTCGGCAAACTGGTATTCGCGCTTAGACATGTTACTGCCGATTGAGTTGTTAGTTAAAGTGTCTGATTGCGGAAAGATAACGAAGCGACGGTTAGTGTCAAGTTAAACGATTTTGACTACTCGCCGTTGAGATGATACATCAGGCCGAAGTAGACAGGAAAGAACAGCATGTTCTTACGTAGTGGTCCCAGCGTGGCGCCGGAAGTTTCCCATGCAGAGCTGAAGGAGTTGAGACTGACGGCTTCGATGGAGAATGTGAGACTGATGCTTGAATTGACTGACCCGTGTACACCAAGCCCGAAGGAATAGACCGGTTTAGCGCCGAGACTGTAGTCGTTGTAAACAACTTCATCGTCGACAATTTGCGGCAATGAGATACGGTTAGCTTCGAAGAGGCCGATGCCAAGTTTGGCGAACGGGCGGTACTTCCCTGTCGAGACCATGAAGTACTGCATGAAGATTCCGCCGCGACGGATGCGTACGCGCGAATGGTCGATGCCCTCGGGAAAAATAGATACAGATTTCGGATGGAAATTCGAGTAGGAGAGTTCCATACCGGCGACGGTGGATTTGGTGATGTAGTAGCCGAATTCTCCTGTCAGAGTGATTCCCTCCTTGCGCCAGCTGGAAGCAATGAGCTTGTAGTTGGCGTCTGCCAGTGCGCCCATCGGATAGGAGATGCCGAGCTTCGGCGCGAAGAAGACGCTTCCGGTGCGGTCAATGTCGACGAGGCGGTCTGCTGCCGACGTTGTCACGGACAACAGACAGAGCAACGCAATGATGAAGGAATTATGCATACGGGTTTGATATCGACAAAATCGTGAACTAATTTACCAAAGCATAATAAGCCTACTGAACGCGAAGCAGTTAGAACTTCCGTCCGGGAAAATAATTTCAATCAATGGAATTTTTCCTCCAACTTCATTCATGTAAAGAGTGTAACAACTTATAGAGAGTATAGCGAGCGCAACCCCGATTCTCCCGAACTATTGGCCGGGACACGAAGCGCTCTTGCGAACTCTAATCACACAATTATAAGACGACTGCTCGTGAAGCCCGGCGCTTGCCGCCAGGGCCGCTCGAGTTGATGCCGGTTCGGGGATACATCTCCAAATAATCTGGTAAGCCCTTTTCCCCCCAATTGGTTTGATGGCGACGCCAAGCTGTGCCAACGCCCGTTGCGTTGGTTTGTGCGGTGTTTGTTCTGACCGGCTAAACCACAAGAGGAAGGAGTCTGTGATGTCGAATCAAGCTCCCTGCAGTTCCACCGCCAAGCGGCGAGTGAAGTACTTTTCCAAAATCGCGAAAATCCCACAGTTGTCCGCTGAAGAGCGCGAACGGCTGGCCACCGTCACCGACCAATATGCATTCAGGGTGAATGATTATTATCTCGGCCTGATCAATTGGGAGGATCCTGATGATCCGATCCGGCGGCTGGTAATTCCGCAGGAGCGGGAATTGACTGATTGGGGGCAGCTGGATGCTTCCAATGAAGGCGCGGTGACCGTCGCGAAGGCGGTTCAGCACAAGTATGCAAGTACAGTGTTACTTCTGGTTACAGAGGTTTGTGCCTCCTATTGCCGGTACTGCTTCCGAAAGCGGCTGTTTATGCACGACAACGCCGAGGCGATTCACGATACGACGGCGATTGCAGAAGGAATTCGTTACATTCGCGATAACCCGCAGGTCAACAATGTGCTTCTGACCGGCGGCGATCCGACGACATTGATGACCGATCAACTGGAACCGATTCTGAAGGCGTTACGCAGGATCGACCATGTAAAGATTGTGCGCATCGGCACCAAAACACCGGCATTTAACCCGTATCGTTTCATTGACGATCAGGCATTTCTGGAGATGTTGAGCCGCTACTCGCAGCCGGATCGGCGGATTTACTTTATGTGTCACTTCGATCATCCCAACGAGTTGACCGAAGCTTCGCGGCAGGCTCTGCACCTGATTCAGCAAGCCGGTGTGATCTGCGTAAATCAAAATCCGATTATTCGTCGGATCTCCGACAATCCGGCGACCATGTCGCAGTTGTGGAATGAACTCTCATATATCGGCGTGCCGCAGTATTACGTTTTTCAGGGGAGGCCGACTGCGGGAAACGAACCGTTTGAAGTACCAATCGTCGAAGCATACTTCAAGGTTGAAGAGGCCAAGCGGCGGTGCTCCGGACTTGCGAAGCGCGCGAAATACTGCATGTCGCATGAGTCCGGCAAGATCGAGATCATCGGTGTCGATCGCCAGCATATTTATTTGAAGTATCATCGCGCCAAGCATAAGCGCGACGAACAGAGACTGCTTGTCTGCCGCCGTGATGATGAGGCATTCTGGCTTGATCAACTCCAACCGGCACGCGGGTTTCGAAATGATTATTATCAGGGAATCGCGGAATCGCCGCGATACGAGTTTGCAGTAGATGATGATTTCCACGCGAATTACCGCGGAATGGAGTTCGAACTTTAGGAGTGGAAGTGAACTACGGACAGGTTGAACACGGCGGCGCTCCGCCGGCGAAGATATAGTTGATCAGCACTACGGCATCGGAGATGGTCACGAGCTGACTGCAGTCGGCATCACCGGCGAGCAGCGGCGAGGGCGGCGCTCCGCCGGCGAAAATGTAGTTGATCAGCAAGACGGCGTCGCTGATGCTGATGCTGGTGCTGCCGTCGGCATCACCACAGAGGTACTGGGGACAGCCGGTCTGGTCAGAGGCGATGTGCTGGCAATAGAAGCTCTTGGCCTTGTCGACTGTCGCCTTCAAGGAGTTCAGGTCGCCGCTCAACTGACCTGCCAGCACGATTACGAATTTGAATGAGTCTGCCGTGGTAAGGATACTCTCGTGAGTACCGGCAACGACCACTGAATTCAAGTCGCCGATAATGGGAGTGCCCTCGAATTTCGTGATGTTGTTCATCTTGTTCCAGAGACTATCCACCTGATAGGTGCGATTAGGCAGGACGTAGCGAGCGTTGTCCCAGACAAAACCACCCGGCGCGTGTTGGCCATCCTCGCGGATCACCGCCAACGCGGCGAGACGCTGGGTATTGGGCGGTGACGATGTCCCCTGCTGATAGACCATGTTTCGTGAGTCATCTCCTCCGGCGGTATTTGAAGTACCATTGTCCGCCGGAATGTCCCAATCAACGGCATAGCCGATCGTCATATCATCGATGCGTCCGGAGACATTTCCGGGACCGGGATAGACGCTAAATTGAGCTAAGTAGAAATCAGAATTAGACAGGGCTTTGGGGGCATAATATGTCACGCGAAACGCGATGGCAGAGTCACGGTTGACGCCGGTGCCGGTGGCAAGCCGGAAGTCGGGGTCACTGGTATCAACGGTCAGAGTGGATTTGGCATATAGCGCGCCATACGGATTTGCCGCACTGGGCTGACCTCCCGAACCTTGATGGATCAACCAACTCAAATCATCTGCACTTGTACCGACGATCAGTGAGCCATCGCGCAGGTAATTGACACCGGCAGTGGTATAGGTGAACAAATTGCCTTGTTCATAGACGCCGACACGGCCCGCTTGATTAATGTTGAGCCGGTTGGTTGCGGTGTTGATGGCGTAGTCGGATGGGAGAAAGAACTCCTGGAAATTGTAAAGATCGACGCTGACTGACAATGTCGAATTGGAAACACCGTTATTATAATCAAAATTGATGATGGCTTGATAGAGTCCTTCGCCGGCTGGGGCGTTGACCCGCAGTTGGAGCGAGTCTGCAAAATTGCAGCCGATCGGGACGGCAGAACTGGGTGGGTCATTCGGAAAACTTAGCCAGCCCGAGCCGGAGAGGTAATTGATGGTGCGCGTGTAGTTGGCGACGGCATTTCCGGCATTGATCAGGATGAGAGTCGAATCGCGTTGTTGACCGGGAGTAGTGTGAAACGGATATGCGAGCGCAACCGGACTGGCGCTTAAATGCGAATAGGTAATCGTCGAAAAACAGGGATAGCTCAAGTTCATGACCGGGTTGTTGGTCCAGGTTCCTTCAGTATAAGCGACGGAACCGGCGTCGCGATCAAGAATGTACTGAATGCGCAGACTGTCGGTGACATACGGTGCGGAAGAAGACCAGTGCTCGGAGTTGCACGCTCCGGCGGCACAATTGTGCGAAGTCGTGTTGGTCAGATTGACCGGCGGTCCCCAAGTCGCACCACCGTTTTGCGAAACCTGCGCATAGACTTCTCCATTTGCCCAGCCGGCGGCGGAACAATCAGATGGTCCAGGATTGCCCTGGTCATCGCCGGTGAAATAGATATAGCTCGCATAAAGCCGGCTAGATCCGCCGACTGTGCATTCGCTCAAGTTCATTTTCGAGATATTTCTGTTCCAGATTCCGCGTTTGCAGTTGGCCTCGGAGTTGTCGGCATCGGCAAGGAGGCTGCGGCATTGTTGGCATTTGTCCCAGTGGTAGAGGCGTGCACCCTGACTGCCAACAATTGAACTGGCCGAGTCGAAGTATGATGTGGTCCAGAGGATGTGCAAACAGCCATCAGTAGAATACAGAGCCGAAAGATCGGTGTAAGCGCGTTCGAGGTTGGCGCCAGTGTAGTTCGTAATGTTTGTGGGCAGGAGCCAGGAGGAACCCAGGTCGTTAGATTCCGTGAAAACGACATCGTTGTTGCGTTGTTGGATGGCGTCGGCATGAGCGCCATCAGCGGAACGGAGCCACACGATTGCCACCTTGTTGGAATTAGGATCTTGCGAAATCACTGCCGAGACCGTTGTGACGGAGTCAATCCAGAGTCCGCAGGTGGCCGAGGGCGCGGTCATACCGGCATTGGTTTTGTAATAGACCAACGACAGGTTGACTTGAGCGCCGGAATACTCGGTACTCACCACATGGGCAATCGGCTGACTGGAGCCGTTCACATCCACGGCAATCTTTGGCCAGAAATATGGTCCGTCAACGCCACCGGAACCGGACACGACGTTCTGGCAATTGACACCGGCAGCGGGAAAGTTGAAGGTGAGGAAAGTCGACAGACCGAGACCATCGCCGCGTGCCAATTTGGTGCGGTTGTCATCGAGCTTGTGGTAAGCGGCAACAGCGCGTCCACTACCGGTGGCATCGTAGCCGATTGAAGTGAATCCGGCGCCATTGATAACCGGATCGATGCCGGGATTGGAGATGTTCATTCCTCCCGCCAGGCTGTAGGCGTAATAGTACGTGTTCCGATTGGCAGTGGAGGCAGCCGGCAGATAATTCCAGACATTGTGAACCCAGCCGCCACCGACGACAATTTGGCGGCCCATCGAGCCGTTTTGCTGCATGTCGTTCCAAGTTGTGCCGATTTGGATTGTCGAATTGGTGCCGAGGCGGAAGTACTGCCCGATCGCGGAAGAGGTCGACATTGAATCGACTTCTATCCCCTGCCCTGCAACCAGTGGCTCAAGTGAAGGATTTGCGATTCGATCAGCCGTACGGCTTGGCGAGACAGCAGCTGGAGCGGGAGTGATCGAAAAGATAACTGCCGTAGAGATCAAAAAGAGTGCAGTGACGGTGCGGGTAATGATCTGCGCGACAGGTATAGTCATCCGACGATTTCCTGATGTGTGAAGTAGCTGTTGTTGCTCCTGCCCAGAATATAGTCAAAAACGCCAAAAAGCAAGGGAAATAGCTCCTGTTATGCTTATGGACAGGCGGCACACGGTACGGGGCCACCCGAGAAAATGTAATTGATCAGGTAGACGGCGTCAGAAATCGTAACCGTGCTGCTGCAGTCGGCATCGGCCGACAGAAGCGGGTCAGGCGCCGGGCCTCCGGAGAAGATATAGTTGATTAGGTAAACGGCATCGGAGATGGTTACAGTGCCGCTGCCATCGGCATCACCACAAGTTCCCTGCGATTCGGAAATGGTAATCGTCAAAGATGCAGTATCAGTCCTTTGCGGCGAGTCAGAGTCTTTGCAAACGATGGTGAAGAAATACTGCGCGGGAAACGTCGGCGTGCCGCTGACAGTTGCGGTTGATGTATCGAAGGTCAAGCCGAAAGGCAAATCACCGCCAAGGAACTGCCAATGGTACGGCTGCAGGCCGCCGACAGCTTGCATTGTGGTCGAATACGGTTCACCGGCAAACCCTTCGGGAAGTGTGGTCGAAATGACGTGGACACCAAAGGGAACGAGCGCTGTCGTGCGCAGAATCCATTGCTGGGGATCGAGCGATATTGTCGTTACCGAGTCGGCAAACGGCAATGAGTAAGCGACAAAGCGTCCGAAATTGTCGATGACGGTATCGACAACTCCGGCGGTGGTGGTGATGCGGGTCTTGATCGGCATGCGAAACACCGTCGGAGTCGTCTGCACCTGCTCGATGAAGAGATCAACGATGTATTCGCCGAGTCCATCCGGGCGGCATTGCCAGGAGTACTCGTAGTCTGGGTGGCCCTCGCCGTAAATCCACTCGTTCATGAACCAAGAGATATCTTCGCCGATCGAGGCGCTGACGACATTGATAAAGTCTTGCGTGGTCGCCGTGCCGTAGCGGAATTCGGAATTCGCGAAGGCGCGCACACCCTGGAAAAATGCAGAGTCGCCATAAACACCGCGAAGCATATGGAGCACCCAACCGGCCTTGTCATAAGAGAGATTTGAGTCGTAGATTTCGTTCTGGGTGAGGTTCTCGACATAGATTGAGCCGGGTCCCAGGAATTTCATGGTCTGCAGGTAGTTGTGGTATGCGTTCGTTCCGGCGGTGGCCTCGAAAAAGAGCGGTTCGGAATAGGTGGCGAAGCCTTCATTGATCCAAATGTGATGGAATGTCCGGCAGGTAATCATATCACCCCACCACTGATGTGCCGACTCGTGGGCAATGACCCAGTCGGTATGGAAATCGGATGAGTACATCGCGAAGGTCTGGTGTTCCATGGCACCGCTCCAGCCGAAGTCAGCACAGCCCATTTTTTCGTTCATAAAAGGATAGGCACCGTAGCGGTCGGTCAAGATCGTTAAGGATTGGGGTCCGAAAGTCTGGAAGGCAGACATCGCGGCGGTGTTTCCGGGGAGCGAGTAGCTGTAGTACGGCAGTGAATCATTGTCGTAGATCCAGGTCTGGATATTCTTGGTGTAGGTCGCGCAACAGAATGCCACGAGGTAAGTACAAATCGGATAGCGATGGCGGAAGTGCTCGAGTTTTCGTCCACCGCCGAGGCTGGTTGAAGTAATAAGCATTCCATTTGTTGCGATATCATAGGTCGATGGGCATTCGATATAGAGATCGAGTGAGTCAACCTTGTCTTCCGGGAAGTCTTTACTGGGCCACCAGTAGCGGGCACGAAACGGCGTGGCTTTGGTCCAACAGAGTTGCGTGGAGAATTCACTTGTGAAGGTCAACCCGGCGGAGCCGTCATAGTATGGAACGCCGTGATAGTAGACGGTCATCGCAAATTCTTGATTCAGTGCAATAGCCACTGGCAGATTAATCGAAAGCAGATGTGCGGCGTGAGAGAAAGTGGCCGGGGTGATTCCGACTTTCACAGAATCAACGGTCAACTCATTGCGAAGATTGAGGTCGACACGGTTAAGGCCGGCGATTAGGGATTTGATCTGGTAATCGACCGAGGCATCAATCGAGAGATTGGTGAAATCGAGGTCGAGGTGAAGGCCGTAATGGCGCATGTCGAAATCGTTCTGGTTGCCATCGAGCTTTACGCCGCCAAACAGGTTTTCGATGATCGCTTGTTGGCTTCCTTCAGAGTGGATCTTGTAAAACGCGTGGCGGGCGGCTTTGATTTCGGCAATGTCCTGTTCGGAGAGATCATTCCAATCGTAGGCGGACAAACCACCACATAACATTATCACGACAAGCGCCGCGACTCCAAGTAGCTTATTCATAATTTAGACATTATCCTGTTGGTGTAATTATCGACAGAGTATCGATTAATAATACGCCGGAAAGGGCGATTCGTCAACCGCGAATCGCCCGGGCAGGACATCTCTTATCTCAATTCTACGGGCAGGCTGCGCAAGGAGCGGGGCCGCCGGAGAAGATGTAGGCGATCAAATAGACTGCGTCGGAAACATTGACAGCGGTGTTGCAGTCGACATCGGCGGCGCTTAGCGGCACCGGCGGCAGACCACCGGAGAAGATGTAACCAATTAAGAAGACGACATCAGAAATGGTTACAACACCGTTGCCGTCAGTATCACCACACGCGCCGCAGGCATCCCCTACCCCGTTGTTGTCGCCATCTTCCTGCAATGGATTTGCAGTGTAAGGACAATTGTCAACCGTGCAGGTATTTGCCGGAAATCCGGGATTGCCGAAGCCATCGCCATCGGTGTCTGTGCAGATATCGCAAGCGTCGCCTATACCGTCGCCATCGACATCGGATTGATCAATGTTTGCCACAGACGGGCAGTTGTCGCAAGAATCGCCGAGCTGGTCGTTGTCGAGGTCTTCTTGGAACGGATTGTAGAGCCCAGAGCAATTGTCGACATTGCCGCAGGCGCCATCACCGTCAGCATCATTGAGCGGATCAAGAGGACAGGGGTCGCAAATATCGCCGACGCCGTCACCATCGGCATCTTCCTGCAAAGGGTTCTGTCCGAAGGGGCAATTGTCGACGAGATCGATGATGCCATCGGCATCGGCATCAGGCAGACCGAGGTCGTACTCGGCGAGGACGATCGGCATTGAAGGATTGCCGGTGTATCGTTGGGCGTAAATCTTGCCGCGGATGCCAACGTTGAAGTGAGTCGTGCGATACTCGGACACGATCGAGTCACCGGGAGTGCTGATTTGGAATGGAGCAAGCCAATTGGTTCCGGCATCAAACGACCAAGCGGCGAAAAGCTTGTGGTTCTTCACGAAGACACAGCCGACAGTATCGCCGGCAACACCGGTAATGGTGGGAAAGTTCTCTGCATCGGAAGTACCGGCAACAACACTAAGGAGCGAAATGTTGTCGACATCCCATAGATTGCCGCGCAGACAGACGATATCGAAGTTGGCAGTGTCGGCATCGTCATATAGTGCGGCGACGACGATAATCTTACCGCTGTCAACGGACATATCGGGATAACGCAAGTGCTCGCTGTTGGATGTCATTTCGAACACAGCGGCGTCGGTGGTCAGAGTCCAATTATACTGGAAATCTTGCCGGAAAAAGAATTTGTACTGATTGTCGGTTGTATCGAGGTAGTCGTACACGGTAAAGGCGTAGTTATTCATTGTGTCGATTGCGACAGCCGTAGTTTTGCAGTGAGGAAACTGGGCGTAGTAACTACCGAAGGGGAGATTATTCTGGCGTCCGAAGAGCGTCGGCACATCTCGAAGGGAATCAGGCCCACTGCGGCTCATGATGGCCGACTCAACTCCCCAGTTCCATACCTGCGGCGGGTATGGTGCCGCGGCGATATCCGCCATGATCATGCCGTTCCAACCGAGAGATGCAAGGCTGAAGAACGAAACGGTCCAGCCCGCAGGATTGTTTGGATCAGGAACATCAGCGAGCATGAATGCGCCGCCATTCTGGAACGACGACGGCGGAACGAAGGTACCGATCATGCGGGTGCCGCTGTTGAAGTTGTCGATCGAAGGATAGGAACTGCCATAGAGGTCGAGGAAGCAACAGCTGCTCCAGGATGTACCGTAGTTGAGCGATCCGTTGATATAGGTATAGCTGGAGTCGAAGGCGCCGTTATAGTACTCGTACATCCGTGCCATGATGCCGTTGCCGTTAGCGGCAGTGGACGGATGTCGCCACTGCTGGGCGACAAGGGCGGCGTCGCGATTGGACTGCTGAAGTAGTTCTGCGAAGTCGGAATAGCTAAGTGTCTGTTCGGAAGGAGTAATCACAGTCGGATTGGCGAGAACCTCGATATTGCGGGCATCAGATTTTGATACTTTTCGAGACGGCAAATCAACTGCCCAGATTACAGAGGAGAAGAGTAGTAAGTGGAATGCAACGAGCCCCCCAAGCCAAGACCGCCATGTGACCCGCATGCGCAACTCCTTGTTGATGCGAAATAATAGTGTCGTGTCGGCCGCGCGCAAATTTCCAAGCCAGATGCGCCGAAACGGGCAAGTGCTGTGTCGCTGCCAGATGTAAACACTAGACCTTGAGTGAATTGAACAATTACATATTAAACGCAAAAACGGTAATTGTCAATTAGCAATTCTCGTTGAAGCGAAGAATTTCATTATTGATTTTCAATCGAGTCTCTAAACGCGGACTTTTTGGAGTTAAGATTGAGAAATTCTATGCTTCCTTCATCCAACGAAAGATCTCTTTGAATGTGGGTTCCTTGCCGTACATCAACATTCCGATGCGAAAGATGCGTCCGGCAACGGTCCGCATCAACCAGGTGGAGGCAATCAGAATGGCCAGCGATACTACCATCTCCCAAAGAGGGACTTCGGTGAGCACGATGCGCACCGGCAAGACCGCGGGGGATGTAATCGGCAAGAGGCCAAGAATGCGGGTCAGAATTGACTCGGGCGCCTTGAAGGCAATTACTGCCGCCGCGATTGAGGGCATCAGCGGCAAGAAGAGTACCGACGAGCGCGAAGATGTATTCGGATCGTTGATGGTTGCAGCAATCGCGGCGAGGAAGGTGTTCCAGAAGAGGAACCCGCCCAGGGTCACGACGATCAGGACAAAGATATTGAGGGGATTGGTAATTTCGATCGGGATTGGCAGACCCGATCCCGTCAGATGCATGACCAGCATGAACGGCAAGGAACTAATCACCACGACCGCTGTCCCGGCAGCAGCATAGGCCGACACGCCGAGGATTTTGCCGTCGATCCACTGTTGCGGAGTCACTGCCGAGACGATTTGCTCGGTGACGCGAAGCTGTTTCTCGCCGGTGATGGAAACCATTTGGCAGGCCAGGCTATTGAAGATACCCATCAACATCAGCATGATCAGCAGACCAGCCGCAATTTTCTCGGCGAGTGACGATGGCCCGCGGCTCAATTCGTGATAGGCAAGGTGGATTCTCATCGGCATCATGGCATCAACGAGTTGGTCGGCTGTGATATCCATCGCGGCGAGTTTGAGACGGCGGCGTTCGGCCGACAAGATTTCTTCCAATTCGGACTGCCAGCTCGGGCTCTTCGGTACAATGAGTTCGGCTTCGTCCACACTGCGAATAATCAACAGGCCGTCGATCTCACCGCGGCCGACCATTTCCCGCAGATCCGATTCCGATGTTTCGTCTGGTGTTGCCGGCGGAACAAATCGCGAACCGACGAAGTCAAGTTGCGGCAAGACCGCAGAATTGATCACTGCCAAACTCACCGGGGTGGTGTTCTTCTTCTCCAGGAAATACCTAGTACCGGAAATGACAAAGCCGACTACGACGAACAGGATGAAAGTGATAATCATGCCCTTGAGTTTGAACCAGCGCATGAATTCCCAACGACTAATTTCGAGCACCATCCGGAAGTTGTTCACTGCAAGTCCTCCGATACTTTTTCGCCGCTGCGACGAACGGTCTGGATGAAGATGTCGTGGAGACTGGTCTTTTCGGTGTGGACACCAAGAAGCTCGACCCGTGAAGCGACTTCAATGAGGAATCTGTGCAGTGACGCGTCCTTGCGTAGATAAAAGGCATACTCCCGTGCCCCGCGGCGTTCGATGTGCTGAACCATTTCCAGGGAGTCAAACGCTGTCAAATCAGTATTGTCGTTGAGTGTCAGAATGATTTTGCCGGCAACCTGGGCTTCGTCGCGAATCTGAGTGAGTGTGCCGTAGAGAACGCGACGGCCGAAATTCATCAACAGAACGCGATCGGCCAGGCGCTCGACCAGATCCATCTGGTGTGCGCACAGGACAATGGTCATTCCCTGATCGCGCAATTCTCGGATGATTTCGATGAATGATTCCTGATTAATCGGGTCGAGCCCGGAGAACGGCTCGTCGAGGACGGCAAATTCGGGCGCGTGCAGAATTGCGGAAATGAATTGGACCTTCTGCTGATTGCCCTTAGAGAGAGTTTCTAGTTTGTCATTGACGCGATCGCCGAGGTCGACACGTTCGAGCCACTGGCGTGCGCGGGCGGAGGCATCTTTGCGGGACAAACCGCGCAATACTCCCATATAGGTCAGTGTCCGCAATATGGGAATATCGCGGTAAAGTCCGCGGTCTTCGGGCAAGTATCCCAGTTTCGCAGAAGAGAGCGGGCCGCTGCCGCCCTGCCCCAATTCAAAGTTGACAGTTCCACTATCGGGTTTGATAATGCCGAGGAGCATGCGGATAGTCGTCGTCTTGCCGGCACCGTTAGGACCAAGCAAGGCAAAGATCTCGCCTTGCTTGACTGCGAAGGAGAGATCATCAACAGCTTTTTGATTTTGAAACTGCTTGGCGATGGACTGAACGATAAGGACGTCGATGTTCATGCGCACGGGCAATATATACGCAAGATTCAAGATGTGGTTACGAAAATCGGAGAGGCTGGGAGGTAGCTATTCGATACCCTTGATTTCGGTGATTTCTCCGCTCCATTCATTGGAGCCAAACTTGAATTCGACGACTTCGCCAACTTTTTTTCCCATCAGCAGTTTGGCAACTGGCGCGGCAAACGTCACCATGTCGGGCATCAGGTCGAGTTCGTATTCGACCGGACCGACGAGGTTGAAAATATGCACGGCTTTGGTTTTGGTATCGACGACGGTCGCCTGGGTCCCGAAGAGGACTTTCTCCGGCTTGGTGCTACTGGCGTCGATCACCCGGCCTTTGAGATAACCTTTGAAACGCTGCATCTTTTCAAGGAGAAGCACCTGGCGTTCCTTGGCAGCGTGGTACGCGGAATTTTCCTTGAGGTCACCCAGTGCCGCGGCCTCGCCGATATCTTTGGAGTTGCCGTCGATATCTTTCTTGAGGTCGCCAATTTTCTCGGTAAGAATTTTGTGGGTGCTTCTAAGAATTGGAACTTCCATCGTACTTGATCCTTCAGTTTCGGTTCTGGCTGACCAATGCCAATATTCCCTAACACGCAGCAGGGTTTGCGCGTGTTTGCGTTGAAAACCCCGGCCAAGATTCTCAAGGGTTTCTGGAATTAGTGAACGCCGATAAAGGGACGAACGCGAATGGCGAACGAAGTGTCCCGTTTACGCCGGCTATTCCCTTTCGGGAAAGGATAACTTAGGCGGTTGTGAAAATAGTCAATGTGAGATCCGACCGCAAGCGTGATTCTGTGCCCGATTTCATTAACACCATTGAACATTGCAGCGTGCTCGACTAATTCAGAGGATTTGGGCATGCCCAGCCGGAATGAGTCTGTTTGCTGGCTGACCGCCCGAAGCGCGCCGGGCGATAGAAGAGATTGATCCCCTCACTCATCGCCGGTCGCACATAGGCAGAGCCCTCGGCGCAGTCGCAGTGCGCGATCGACGTCGGAGTTGCTTCCGTTACTTTGGATAGTGCGTGTTCGTAGACGCTGTCGATGGACTGTACATAACCCTGGACACGAGCAACATCGTATACGGCGACAGTGATTTCTGTCTGAATGTCTTTTGCCAATCGATCAAAAGATTGGCGGGCGCACTCTACTGCAAATGCGGACATATCTCTTTCGCGCAGACCGACCTCCAAAGCTTCGAATGGCTTCAGGTCGAAATATGAGAGGTGGAGGTTGCCGGGAGAGGCAATGATGTGCCGCGCATATGGGGAAAGCTCGGAGATAGTGTAAGGCGTGCCGTTGAAACAGGTGGAGAGCACGACGAGATCGAACTTTGTCGAATCGGGCCTGATGCGTTCCAGTCCGTCGACAAGGTCGAGAAGTGTGAACGAGCGGTCGCGGTACGATGCATCGTAGCCCGTGCCGTCAACTTCAGGGATTTCATGACCGAAGTAGAGAAAAAGACTCTGCGGCTTTGGCGACTCAACCTGGCGGAATCGGTTGTAAAGGTCAACTTCGGGGTCGAAGCGCGATCGTCCATGATCACGCCAGTACGACTCCTGAGCGAGTAAACGCCCATTCCGGTAGTAGTAGAACTCTCCATCACGGCGCGGGAAGAAGAGCAGAAAATGCTTCCTGCGCTTTTCGTGAAAGATGAAGACTTCGGCTTGAGAGTTGCGCTCTGCAACTTTTATTGCCCGTGCCAGTGCTTCTTCATCCGCTCGGAGAGCGTTCCCGTCCGAATCATGAACGAGGTAGCTGCCGTCGCCATGGATAATGAATACGACCTCATAATTAGGCGTGGCTTCACTCTCCTCACTGGGTGCAATTTCACTTGAGAGCTTTGGTTGCGAGCTACACGAAAACAGGAGCAGTCCGAGCAACAGGCAACCATACCTCCGAGGACTGTCGAGCATACGCTCCAAGCTCCTGCGCAAGAGCGGATGAGCGAAACCTCGCTTGACGAATGCAGTGGATACTAACCGCATCGGGAAACTACAGAAGGAGAATCACGATGATGAGGATCAGGAGCAAAGTGACTAGGCTGATCGTGATATTCTGCGACGCCTGCTCCATATCCTGCACAACGTAAGTGGCAAAGGCATCCAGTTGCGCATCGGGAACGCGTTGGTAACCATTGAGACCCGCGAGCTCGTCTTGTTTGTCTTTGAGAATGACTTTGTAGTGCTCAATTCCGACTTTGTCCTCACTCGAAATCAGCGGAGAGCCCTGAACTCTGTTCAATGCAGTGACCATGCTCTCGAAGGATTTGTTGAGGACCTCGCGCTTCTGCACCGGGTCAGTTGTCGCTTTCGCTTTGATGGCTGCGTCGCTCACGTAATTTTGCAGTTTGTCTTGTCCCTGCGCGATTCCCGCTACAGCGATGACAAACACCATTACAGCCACTCGAATAGCTGTTCGTCCGAACATAAATGTTCCTTTCGTTTTGGGGGGAGGCGCATTCTGTTGTTTGCGCGTGGATTTCTGAAGTTGTCTCAATACTCATTTCTCTGAGAAAGACATCGAGTCCAACGGAAACAGGCCGAAACCATTTCCTGCTTGGAAGATATGTTGATTCGGAAATCGGTCAATCGCCCAAAGGTTTGAAAAAGGGACTAGTCCGTTTGGTTGAGTTTGTGGGAGGTCATTTTGAGGTTAGTGTTTATGGAGATCCCTGCAATTCTGGAATCGTCCCGAGAGTTGAAACTTGCCCCTTATCGCGTGCGTGGTCGCAAGACCAAAAATGTTAAAAGCCGGTGAAGGGACTCGAACCCCCGACCAGCTGATTACAAATCAGCTGCTCTACCAACTGAGCTACACCGGCTTGGGATTTGAATGCCGGGTTCCAGTACGACAAAGCGGACTGTGACTCACCGGACAGCGTAGTTATTTATCCTCAAGAGAGGCGATTGTCAACATGAAAAGTAGGCTACCGTCGCAAGTGTGCATTCATAAGGTATTCCTGTAAGAAGACCGGCCAAGGGCCGTGATTTTGCCTGGGTGAGTTGCCTTTATGGAGAGGCGGCACTCTCACGCGGGCTAAACTACAAGAGAAGCCGGACGGATCAAATGCGACGCTGGGCAGATCGGATGGTCTGCCCAGCAGAAGTGCTGATGTTGCAACCTGACCCAAGACAGTGACACTTAGGTCCTGGCTCCGGTCAGGTGAACGCGAGTGTTATCTCAAGACAAAAGTCAGTTTTGAGAGTTGCTCTCGAGCCTGAGAAGTATTCGATCGAGTTGGGCTCGCAGGCTATCGACCTCTTTCTTCAGGCGCAGACGCTCGATTTCTGCGGCGCGAACGGGATCATCGCCGGCCGTGTGGCTTTGCATAGCCGGATCCGAGGGATTTGCCGGCAGCATTGCAGGCTCCACGGCGCCATAAGCTGTCGGGAAATACATCAGAGTCAGTTGAGTCTCCACCAGATTCCCAAATGTGGCGCCGTTCTTGCTGGCGCGCAGAAAAACCGAATTGTTGCCGGCGGTCGCGGCAAAGACACCCTGGACAGCGTACGGGGACTCATATTGCCCACTGACGCCATTGACCGAGATGCGCCATTGTGTACTTGGCTTGTCGATCGCGTCGCCAACATCGTCGGTCAGATAGACTTCAACAGTGGATGCGGAACCGCTGTCATGAGACATGTTGATATAGCCGGTCGCCATGGCTACGATGTAACCGTCAGCCGGCGCAACCAAGGTACGCGACGTGATGGTTGAAGCTGAATTGCCGAGACTGGCGGAAGGCAAGTCGGCGTTGTTTGCGATACCGGGTTCGTCTAGAGTTTCGAAGGAAGATATCGCTCCGGAGGAAAGCACGACGCCGTCGTCGCCGAAGATACCACCGCTCATGAAGACGCCTTCAAAACCACCGGACGAACGCAACGACAGCAGAGCGCCGTCGGCATTCAGGCCCAGCTCGGCGCGCAGTTGGTCGCTGTTGTTGCGCAATTGCAGAGAGCGGAAATCGCCGTTGATGTCGACCGATCCGTTCATCTCAGCGGCATCGGGAGTATTCGAGGACGCTACCAAGCCGGGGCCTAGTTCGCTGAAGAACAAGCCGCCCGGCTGGCTACCATTGTGAAATCCCAGAAGTGCAGCCTCGGTGTTGGCGACATTGCTATTCTGGAAATATCCAGCCCGGCCGGGACCACTGTTGTTGACCTCCAACTGGTTGCCAAGAGCACTGCCATTGATAACGACTTCGCCGGTAATCGTTCCGCCGTTGGCGCGATCCACGGAAGCCACACGATAGGCAAACGGCGAGGCGGTGAGTATGACACGGGGTGAAATAACCTGGGCTTCGAACTGAATCTCTAGATACAGAGTGTCATTGGAGAGAAAGATATTATCGGGAATTGAACAACCCGGGCAAGATGACCCAAGATTGTGGGAAAACAAGCCATCAGCGACGGCGAGCGTGGCCGATTCGCTCCACAGGATCGAACCCGCCGCGGCTTGCTTGTAGAGCCGGAACTGGAAATCGGCGGCCGGGTCGGTGACAGGAACGTTGGCGTTGTCGGTTACTCGACCTTGATAGGCGACGACACGGGGGAAATTGCCGGCGTTAGCGGTCAACGCTAAGACGGCAATACTTGCCAGGGCAAGCATCATGGGGGACCGTTTCATGGTGCCTCCGGGATAAGTGGTTGTAGATTGAAGAGTGTACCGTTGGCGAAATATACTTGCGAGGAAAACGGTGTGCAAGTGAAAATACATCCATGAAGTCGACATTATTGAGCCGCCGTACACCAGCGAGAATTCGACGCCGTCGCTTGAGGTTGTTATAGCAGCATTGAGCCGCTTTCATTCAATATTTGAATGACAAAAGAACCCAGCACAAGAGAATGGGCGGGTTTTGCAGGAGTTCGGCCACAGCTAAACGCGGGAGTTTCGGTCCAGCCTGCGGTTGTCTCCAAATCCGAGCCTTACGAACCGCTGTGAGTTGCTCCGTGCGGGCAAAGATGGCTCGTTTGCTGATGGGGCAATCTAAGCGTTTGGTTTTTCGGTGTCCTTGCGCCGGGCAAGCCAGACCATTGCCCCGAAAAGCGCGACGGTCAGGACGGCACCAACGAGAATGACCACCACGAGAAAATAAAGACTCCAACTCATATCTCCTCCTCAAGAGATTGCTGCCGGTCCCGGTTGGCGCGACGCGGTTCGTTGTGAGTTGCGCAACTGCAATTCGAGTGTGGCAGAGGTTAAGCCGCCTAAGCCACGATTGCAGTTGTGATCCGTGGACTGATAAATGATGTCGATCAATTGAGAATTGTTGCTTGGACATACGATAATATCCCAAAACCGGGATAACAAGATAAAAATTACCATTTTGATATTAAATTATAGTTGACAGAAAAGGCCATGAATGTTTTCTTATCGTCAACTATCGCTTTTCATTCACAAACGTCGTCCGAGGAGATGACATGAAATGGTTACCGCAACAGGTACGACCGCTGTTATTGGCCTTCGCAATCATCATAACCGCATTTTTCGTGGGGCGATTTCTGTTTATGCCGGAGACTTTCGGGCAGTACGGTCATTATCGTGCTGCCGCTGTCGATGAAGTGCAGGCCCAAGGAGTTGCGTACGCGGGTTATCAAGCCTGCATGGATTGCCATGATGATGTATTTGCCGAGCGCTCCAAGTCGCATCATCGAAGTATCGCCTGTGAGACTTGCCACGGTCCGGCTGCTGCCCATATTGAAGCACCCGATGAACATCTGCCGGATGTGCCCACCGAACGCGATTTTTGTCCCCTCTGCCACGGTTACAATATTTCCAGGCCGACCGGATTCCCGCAGGTAATCGCGGAACGGCACAATCCAGGACAGCCCTGTCAGGATTGCCACGATCCGCATAATCCGGTGTTGCCCAATGCGCCTGCCGAGTGCAGTGCTTGCCACCGCAACATCTATAATGTCAAACTGTCGTCGCACCACGCTACTTTAGCCTGTACCGAGTGCCACATCGTTCCGACCGAGCACTTCACGTCACCCAACGCAATTCCGGCGGAGAAGCCGCGTGATCGAAGTGTATGCGGGAAGTGTCACGACCGCGAGTTGGAGGGGAGCCGCGAAATACCGAAAATCGACTTGCAGTCCCACGGAGGGCGTTATCTCTGCTGGGAATGTCATTATCCGCACTATCCGGAGGCATACCAATGAGCGAACAACATCCGGGCATGTCGCGCCGTGACTTCATGGATAACCTCTCGACGAAGCTGACGCTGTGGTTGACGCTGGCGGCGACGGTTGATCCGATGATGCTGCTGGCCGAAGCCAAGAAAGACTACGACCCGACCCAGCACAACTATGCCATGGGAGTGGATATTCACAAATGCATCGGGTGCGGCCGCTGTGCCGTTGCGTGCAAAGAAGAGAACCATGTTCCCAAGGAACCGATGTTCTTCCGCACATGGATTGAACGGTACGTGGTCCCGATCAAGGGAGAGACGCATGTCGAATCACCAAACGGCGGCATCAATGGCTTCAACCAGGTTGAGGACGACAAGTCAATCTTGCGGACGTTTTTCGTACCCAAACTCTGCAACCATTGCGAACAGGCACCCTGCGTGCAGGTCTGTCCGGTGGGAGCGACGTTCACCACGCGCGATGGCGTGGTATTAGTTGACGAGACCTACTGCGTGGGATGCCGTTACTGTATTCAAGCCTGTCCTTACGGAGCGCGGTATCTTCACCCGGAAGAGAAGGTCGCCGACAAGTGCACATTCTGTTATCACCGGATAACCAAAGGTATGCTGCCTGCTTGTGTCGAGGTTTGTCCGACGCAAGCGCGGGTATTCGGCGAGCTGGACAAGAGTAGTTCTCCCCTATTGCGATTCCTGCGATTCAACGAGGTCAACGTCTTGAAACCCTGGCTGAACACGAAGCCCAAGGTGTTCTATGCCGGCGCAGACGGAGAGGTGATATAGGATATGATGGACTTATTAGCAACTGCTGGAGAGACGTTGTCGGGAGTGACCGGTTACATCTATCCCAATGAGTATGAATTGCACTGGAGCATCTTGATTGTCGTCTACCCCTATCTTACCGGATTGGTCGCTGGCGCGTTCATTTTGGCTTCGCTGGAACGAGTCTTCAAAGTCAAGGCATTGCAGCCTGTGTACCGATTGTCGCTTCTGGGAGCATTGGCCTTCTTGATCGTGGCGCCGCTGCCGCTGTTGGCGCATCTGGGAAGGCCGGAGCGCGCTCTGGAAATGTTTTTGACGCCACATACCAGTTCGGCGATGGCAATGTTTGGCTTCGTCTATGCATGGTATTTGATGGTGGTGTTATTGCTCGAAATCTGGTTTGACTATCGCCATGACTTCGTGTTGTGGTCAAATAGCAGCCGCGGGTGGCGCAAGATTGTCTACAAAGTTCTTACATTGGGAGCGACCGACATTTCACCAAAAGCGCTTGCCTGGGACGAGAAGATCGGGCGAGTGATTACGATTATTGGTATTCCCTCGGCGTTCTTGCTGCACGGGTATGTCGGATTCATTTTTGGATCAGTCAAAGCTAACCCGTGGTGGAGCAGTGTGCTGATGCCGATTGTATTCCTGTTCTCGGCAATAGTCTCAGGTATTGCCATCATTCTGTTGTTGTACTTGTTGATGTCGCTGTTGCGCGGGCGGCAAATCGACATGTCGTGCCTGAACAAACTGGGCGAGTTTCTGCTTTATGCGATGATTGTCGATTTCTCGCTAGAGCTACTTGATTTTGTGCATCGCCTTTACGAATCGGAAGAATCGATCAACATACTCTCGCAGATGATCAGCAGTCGTTTGTTCATCAGCTTGATTGTCACGCAGATCATTATTGGATCCGCTGTTCCCCTGGTTGGACTCGCGGTAGCACGTTTTGCGCGGATGCAGGACGAGATGCGCCGTCTGCTTTATTTCATCTGCGCGGTACTGGTGCAAATCGGAATATTCAGCACGCGCTGGAATGTCGTTATCGGCGGGCAATTGTTTTCGAAGTCCCTGCGCGGTTTGACGATTTACAAACTGGAGTTGTTCGGGATTGAAGGCCTATTGGTGGCGTCAGCAATGCTGATCATGCCGTTTGTCATCCTTTATGTTCTGTCGCGCGTAATGCCGGTCTGGATGGGCGCAAAACCAAGGGGGGTATAGCTATAACAGTGCGCTACCTGCAGAACTCGACAAATCTGCAGTATATGGGGCCGCAGTACTTAACTAAGTATACCGTGATGTCGATAATTTTCACAGTAAGGCACTAACAACAAGACAACTGACGAACCCGCATCGAAATCACACAGTCGTGGAGACTCCATGAAGATTGTCGACGGCATCTTCGACAAGAAGAGGTTCGACCATAAAGCGGGGGCACGAAGCGAAGATGATCCGACGCCGGAGTCATCGCATCGCCAGTCTCGACCCCTGCTTTGGCGCGCGGTGGTTCTGATGTTCATCTCGATCTTCGTCGTCGAGGCGCTGCTCATGCTTCTCCTCCCAGTACTCTCCCTTTCCCAGGAATGGTCAAAGATCATAGTCGATGCGTCATTGGCGGCACTTTGCATTCTGCCCTGTTTGTACTTCGTTGTCCTCAAACCGCTGAAAGCCGAAATCGCACGGCGGCGAAACGCGGAAGATGCCGCGCGCGAAAGCGAGTCGCGGTACCGCAGTCTCTATCACTCGACTCCTGCCATGTTGCACTCGATTGACAGCCAGGGTCGGCTGGTGAGTGTAAGCGACTGCTGGCTCGACAAGATGGGATTCGAGCGAGATGAAGTGATCGGGCATCGGTCGACCGAATTTCTCACAACCGAGTCGGCACAGTTCGCGCGGGAAGTCATCCTGCCGGAATTCATGCGGACCGGTGAATGCCACCGAGTACCGTACCGTTTTGTGAAGAAGAACGGCGAAGTCATGGAGGTACTGCTTTCGGCAATCTCCGAGAAACATGCCGACGGCACTGTGCTGCGATCGATGGCTGTCATTGAAGACGTTACCGAACGGGTTCAAGGCGAACAACGAGAACTGCGCAAAGCGCAACTTGATTCGATACTTGTGCGACTTTACGGAGAATCGGTATCGCTGCCGGATCGAGAGTTTTGCGATTACGCCATGGATCAGGCCGTTGCTCTAACACGGAGCACAATCGGATTCTTCCATAAGATTTCCGACGATCAAAAGGAGATCATACTCACTGCCTGGAATGGTGAAGCACTCAAGTGCTGCACAGCCGCTTACGACACGCATTACCCGATCGAGATGGCCGGGAACTGGATCGACTGCATAAGGCAAGGTCGGCCGGTGATTTACAACGACTTTCCGAATTCGCCGAACCAGAAGGGGCTTCCGGCCGGTCATTCACCGGTGCGGCGGTTCTTGAGCGTGCCAGTGATGGAAGGCGACAAGGTGAGATTGGTGTTCGGAGTTGGCAATAAAGAAGATACCTACGACGAGATGGATGCAACGCATCTTCAACTTCTCGCGGTCGAGCTTAACAAGATTCTTCGTCAGCGCGAGAGCGAGCGAATGCTCAAGACCAGTGAAGATCGTTTTCGTGCCATGAGCGAGAACGCGCTGACGGGAATCTGGATTGTCCAGGATGGCTTGATTAGGTACACCAATCCAATCTTGTCAAAACTACTCGGATGCACAGCGGACGAATTAGCCGGATCGGACCCACAAACGCAGTTCCATCCTGACGACCGCGCGGCGATGGCACTGTTGTTAAAGGAAAGCGGCAGCCACAAGACCCCGGCTGGCCAAATTGCGGTTCGTGCAGTGAACCGGGCTGGAACGCAGATCGATTTCGAGATTGCCGCGTCATATATCGAGTGGGACGGCCGGTCTGCAGTGCTGTGTAATCTGCTCAATGTTACTGAAACCAAACGACTCCGGGAACTGGAGGCACGGGCACAGCGTCTGGAGACTGTGGGTCGAATTGCCGGTCAGGTGGCGCACGATTTCAATAATCTTCTCGGTCCCGTTATGGCGTATCCAGAGCTAATTCGCGGCGAAATACCGATTAATAACGACGTCTATGAATACCTAAACGCTATCGAGAGCGCTGCACACCAGATTGCTGCTATTAATCAGGATCTGTTGACCCTTGGCCGACGTGGTCATTATTCCGTTGAGTTGTTAAACCTGAATTCAGTAGTCAAGGAGTCGCTGAAGGAATTGGAGCCGCTGCCGGCTGCAGTAATCTGCGAAGTTGATTTATCCCCGGACCTCATGAGTGTCAAGGGTGGAGTCGCACAGATTCGCCGGGCGATCAGCAACTTGCTTCATAACGCTCACGACGCACTCAACGGTGTCGGTAAGATCTCCGTTCGCACCGAGAACTATTATGCTGACGACGAGACGGTTGGCTACGGTCGTGTGCCGAAAGGGGAGTATGTCAAGGTTACAATTGCCGATACCGGAATCGGCATGCCTGAAGAAATCCTGCAAAAAATCTTTGAGCCGTTCTTCACGATGAAGACGGCGGACCGGCGGCGCGGATCGGGGCTGGGATTGAGTGTTGTCGACAGTGTCATCAAGGATCACGGCGGGTTTGTGGACCTCAACTCCAAGGTTGGTCAAGGGACGAAATTCTATTTGTATTTTCCGGCATGCCGGGAACAGGAGACAATCGAACAGTCAGTGGAAATCAAGGGCGGCTCGGAGAACATCCTGATCGTTGATGATGACGCCATGCAGCGCGAGGTGTTGGCGAAGATTTTGACCAAGCTTGGATATAGTACGGCGCAGGCGGCGAGCGGTGAGGCGGCCATTGAATTGCTTAGACAAGCGCCAGCCGACCTGCTGTTACTTGACATGATCATGCCCGGCGGCATCGATGGCGCCGAGACGTTCCGGCAGGCGCTTGAGATTTATCCCGGGCAGAGAGCGATCATTGTTTCCGGCTTTTCGGAAAGCGACCGGGTCAATAAGGTGCAAGCTTGCGGTGCGGGTGCATTTGTAAAGAAACCGCTCACGATCCAAGCAATCGCAACTGCGGTTCGCAGGGAGTTGGACCGGGGAGTAGAGCGGGCTGTTATCCCACAGGAAAAAGCGTCTGGAGTGCAGGGCTCCTGACCTACTTAGCCAACATCGACATTTCTATTGACATTTCTTAAGGTGGCGCTTTCATTTAAGTATCACTACACACGTGGGGTACGAATGAAGAAATCCAACTTATTCTTCAAAGTCGCCTTTGTGGTCGCTGCTGTGATGTACGGGACTGCGAATGCTCAATGGAATTATCCATCGGATGATTCCATTTTGGTGAAGAACATCAAAATCTGGTATCCTGGCGGGTCAGAAGCCGGCAAGATCAAAGCCGAACTGTGGTGGTATCAGCCGGAATATCCTTACTCGATTCCATCGATGGATTGCAATGTGGATTTCCGATGGCGGGAAGTCGGCGCCATTGTCTGCGATTCGGTTAAAGGTATTCCCATCTTCACGCCGAATCCGGTGGAGTACTCATTCGAGATCAATAACAGCCTTGGCCGAATTCTGATGGACGCATATGCCGGACCTGATCTTGGGACTTGTTTCCTACCCCCACAGCACCGGCATATGGCTGACATGTACTTCACGATTCTCTCGCCGGGGCGCTTCGTAACGTTTGGTGAGCCGTGGTTCAACTGCATTATACCTGCCGGGTGTCAATGGCCTGGCCGGCAGTTCCCAACTGCTAACATCATCGCCGACCCGGGCGATTTCAACGGCGACGGCGCGGTTAATATTTCGGACTGTGTGTACGGCGTCAGGTACATTTTTGAGTCGTTTACTGATCCCGTACCATGTGGCGACGCCAATGGCGACTGCATCACGAATGTGAGCGATGTGGTTTATCTGCTGAATTACTTATTCTCCGGCGGACCGCAGCCAAGTGCCGGGTGCGAGTTTTGGCGGTGAGGGTAATCTTAGGTGACGCGTAGAGAGTCCGAACCACAGGGGTTCGGACCTACCAATTAAGGAGTGGGTATGGAGTACAAGTGTCCGTGTGGAACGACATCCACACTAAACGATCAAGAAGCACTGTCGGCAGAATTCAAGTGCCCACATTGCGGAAAGATCCGAGACTTGAGCAAGCCGAATCGAAAGCCACATCCAAAGCCGGTGGTAGCCGGGTTGCTTGCGGTACTCTCACCGGGACTTGGCCACCTTTATGCGGGCAGTCTAAAGTTCGCGATTTCGCTGCTGGTAGCCACAATCGTCCTCTCCAACATCCTGTGGTTCATGATCATCTTCTGGGAGGCGCCGCCGTTCAATATTTTGATCCCGCTTGTGGTAAGTGCGGTTTTCCTGGTCTACTCAATCGTTTCAGCCGTAAGAGTCGCCAAAGCTTATCACACTGCTGCTACGAAACCGAAACGGCTTAGCAAAATCATCCACTATGCTGCAGTGACGATTGGCTCGTGGATTCTGGCTGCGCTGCTCGTGCCGATATTCGGAAGTTACGAGACATATGTCATACCGACGGCTAGTATGGCGAACACCATAATGATGGGTGACAGGGTTCTCTGTGACGAGTCAGCTTATGACAACAGTGACCCGCAGCGAGGTGATCTCGTGGTGTTCCTGTTTCCCGGCGACAAGAAGACTCTGCACGTCAAGCGTTGCATTGCTGTTGGCGGAGATTCAGTATTGATGATCGACAAGAAGGTGTTCGTGAACGGCGCGGAGGTACCACTGCCACCGACGGGAGCGCACAGTGATCCGGGTATTGACGCCAGGCGCGACAGTTTCGGACCCTATATGGTGCCGGCAAGCAACTTTTTCGTGCTCGGAGACAATCGAGAAGACTCCTATGATTCACGATATTGGGGACCGGTTCCGAGAGAACTAATCAGAGGCCGCGTGATTCGGGTATGGTTCAACTTCAAGTTGGGTAGGATGGGGATACCGCTAAAGTAGAAGCAAAATGGTCCGAACCACAGGGGTACGGACCTACTTATCTGCAGGACGTCCGCTCAAGAGCCCGAGCAGCCCAAACGAAACTCTCCCACAACAAACATTTTTGCTTCATCGGGAAGGTCGATACGCTTTCCGGTGGTCCATTGGGTCACCACGTCGGGAATAGCGGTAATATGCAACTTCTCCACCATTACACTCTCTGGAAGAGGCAGTGTCGCTGCTGTGAGTAACGCCCTTTCATATCGCAAGGAATCAAAGTCCGACTCCTGCGGATTCCGCCAATCGTATGCACATCCTTGCCTTAGAAAGTGCCCGAGCCCAAGATGAGGTGTCAACACCGATCCGGGTTTGCCTGGTTCTTTTCGGAATGTCGCCAGATACTCCGTGTACATTTCCGTATTCAGTTTTTTGATTTGATCGGCACCCTCCAGCAAAGCTAGAGACAGCCAGTGATCCCGCGACTTGTGAAACCCGCCCAGCCGAACTACGAACGGACTCCAACTGCTCAAAACGTGATCAACGTGGTCAGCCAGCAACTGCTCATCTAGACTGTCGGTGGCAGGGAAACAGATGCCAATATGAGGCTCGATCAAGCGCCAAGTCGGATCATACTCTGTTCTGAATGCGGCAATTGATTCCGATAACCTCGAGCTAAGTTGTGGGTAGAAAGTCACAGCGTAATACATATAACTACTCTCCCTGTAGGTTCTCTAAAGACATTGCCACAGGGCGTTTATTCCTGTCCAATTGACATTGACAACTTTCCCTAAGCCCAGCTTATGGGATGTTGCCTGGTCTATTGGTAACTGGCCTAAATATCCGCGCCGTTAAGTGCGAGATTTGCTTTGCTCGAGTCTCTACCGAATGACGGGCGCAGGACTTGGCGCTGCGTCCCCTACAGCTTCTTCTTCCAGACGGTCCCCTGCGGGGTGTCTTCGAGGATGATGCCCATCGCAAGGAGCTGGTCGCGGATGGTGTCGGATTTCTTGAAGTCGCGGGCTTTACGTGCGGCGATTCTTTCGGCAATCAGTTTCTCGACTTCGGCGTCGAGTGAGACTTCTTCCTTCTGCAAAATCGCCAGCACCGAATCGAAGCCGTCCATCGTCGCCTTGACCTTGCCGGCGTCATCCTGTGAGATGCCGCCCGCGGCGATCAGGCGATTGATGTCGCGGACGAAATCGAAGATCGCCGCCAACGACTGCGAGATGTTGAGGTCGTCATCGAGGCCGTCGGTGAATCCGGTCTTGACGCGGTCGATGTACTCGTCGACCTTACCGGAGGGAACGTCCTTGATGCCGGTAGTGAGATTGTCATAGAAATCGCGGAGGCGCTGGATCGCGGCCTTGGCGCCCTCGAGGCCGTCCATCGTGAAATTGAGCGATGCGCGATAGTGCGTGGAAAGGAGCAAGTAGCGGATCGCGACGGCGGGATAGCCCTTGTCGAGCAATTCGCGGACGGTGAAGAAATTGCCGAGCGATTTCGACATCTTCTTGCTCTCGACGATGAGGTGGGCGCTGTGGAGCCAGTAGTTCACGAATTTCTTGCCGGTAGTGGCCTCGGACTGGGCGATTTCGTTTTCGTGGTGCGGGAACATGTTGTCGACGCCGCCGGTGTGGATGTCGAACGACTCGCCGAGATATTTCATCGACATCGCCGAGCACTCCAAATGCCAGCCGGGCCGGCCCTTGCCAACTTCGGTTTCCCAAAACACGTCGCCGTCTTTTTCGTCCCAGCCCTTCCATAAGGCAAAATCGGAGACTTGCTCTTTTTCGTATTCGTCGGAGGCGACGCGCTGTGAGGCGCCTGCCTTGAGCTGATCCAGGTCCATGTGCGACAGTTTGCCGTATTCGCTGAATTTGGCGATGGAGAAATAGATGTCGCTGCCGGCGCGATAGGCGACGCCCTTATCGAGCAGTGATTTGACGATTGCCACCATTTCGGGGATGTGGGTGGTTGCCGCCGGATAGTGTTCGGCGCGCTCGATGCGCAGAGCGTCGATGTCGTCGAAGAACGCTTTGATGTAGGTCGCAGTGTATTCATCGAGGCTGACGCCTTTGGCGATAGAGCCTTTGATGGTTTTGTCATCGATGTCGGTGAGGTTCATCACCTGCGTGACCTTGTAGCCGCGATATTTGAGATAGCGCCGCAGCAAGTCCTCGAACATGTAGGTGCGGAAATTGCCGATGTGGGCAAAGTTGTAGACGGTCGGTCCGCAGGTATATAGACGGACCTCGCCGGGATGGATCGGCGTGAATTCTTCGAGTTGGCGCGACATCGTGTTAAAGAATTTCAGCGGCATTTGGTCTCCAAATCAAGGAACGGGGCGCAGACCGCGCCCCTACGAATTCGAATTTAAGCGTCGCAGATACTACGCCTGCGTGAACGACTGCACGGTCTTGGCGTCGAGTTTCTTCATCAGTTCGACGACGAGCTTAACCGAAGCCTCGTAATCGCTGCGCGACATGACGGCGTTGTGGCCGTGGATGTAACGCACGGCGGGGCCGATCACGATCGACGGCACGCCCACGCGCGACATGTGGATGCGTGTGCCATCGGTGGTGCCACCGCGCATCGACGACAGGTGATATTTGATCTTCAGCTTGTCGGCGGTCGCCTGCACAAAATGACGAAGCTTGACATTTGGAATCATGCCTCCGTCAAAAACCAGGATCGACGGTCCGCTGCCGACTTTTTCGTTAACATCGCCGGAGAATCCGGGCGTGTCGCGGGCAATTCCGGTGTCGAGCACAATCGCCAGATCCGGGTCGATCATCCACGCGGAAGTACCGGCGCCGCGGCAGCCGACTTCCTCTTGTACCGAGCCAACGCTATAGAGCGTGTTGGGGTGCTTGACTTTTTCGAGACGCCACATGACTTCGATGGCGGCGGCGCAGCCGAAGCGGTTGTCGATCGCCTTCGCCATGTACATGTCTTTTTCGGCCATGATGGTGAATTTTGAGTCGGGAACAATGACATCGCCAACAGAGATGCCGAGTTTTTTCTTAACGTCGTACTTCCCTTTCACGCCGACATCGATGTACATATCGGTGATTTCGATAACTTTCTTGCGGGCTTCCGGTTCAAGAAGATGCGGAGGCGTTGATCCGACGACGCCGAGAATCGGTCCCTTCTTGCCGAGCACCATCACGCGTTGTGCCAGCGCGACATGTCCCCACCAACCTCCCAGCGGGAGGAACTTGAGGAAACCGTTGGCGGAGATTTCCGTTACCATGAAGCCGATTTCGTCGAGATGGCCGACAACCATGATTTTCGGCGAGGCGGATGTGCCTTTGCGTTCGGCAATTATCGAGCCCATTTTGTCGAAAGTTACTTTGCCCAGCTTGCCGATGTGTTTCTTGAATATTTCGGCGACGGCGCTTTCATGTCCGGGAGGACCGTAGGCGTTGGTTAATTCTTCCAGCAGTAGTTCGGTTCTGTCCACAGTTTACCTCCGTGGTTAAAATAACTATCCTCTTTTGCGCACCCTGAACATCAGGGATAGAGCAAACGATAATATTATTGTCTACGCTTTTCAAGGTGAATCGTTGCGCCCTCACCCTGCCACTACTTTACAGTCGCCCCAAAACTGTCCGAGCCCTCACCCTGCCCTCTCTCCCGCAAGGCGGGACCTGGTCGGCCAGAGGGAGAGGGGAAGAATCACGGCGGACACGCACCCGCCAGTTACGATTTCTTCAAAGACAGATCGATGATTCTGGAGAGAAGCTGCTCGAACGACATGCCGGCGGCTTTGGCGGCTTTGGGGACGAGCGAGGTTGCAGTCATGCCGGGAAGCGTGTTGACTTCGAGGCAGAACAATTCGTTATCGGGATTGAGGCGGAAATCGACGCGAGCGTAACCTTCACAGCCGAGCACTTGAAACGCAGTTAAGGCGAACTCCTTGGCGTCCCTTTCGACGGCGGGATCGATTTCGGCGGGACAGAAATAGTCGGAAGCGCCGGAGGTATATTTTGAATGATAGTCGTAGAAGCCTGATTTGGGGACGATTTCGACAACGGGCAAGGCCTCCTCACCCAAAATCGCCACTGTCAATTCGCGGCCGGGAATGAATTCTTCGACGAGAATATTGAGGTCGTGCTTTCCTGCGAGACGTATGCCATCAAGCAATTGATCGTAAGTATGAACAATGCTCAAGCCTACCGTGGAGCCTTCGCAATTCGGCTTGACCACCATCGGATATTCGAGATCATCAGCGCCTTCACTGCCGAGATACTTGAAAATCGAGTGCTCATCGCCGAAACAGACTGTGCGCGGCGAAGGCACACCGACGGCACTTAGGATTAGTTTGGTGCGCTGTTTGTCCATCGCCAATGCGGAGGCAAGCACGCCGGAGCCGGTGTATGGGACTTTGGCGAGATCGAACATTGCTTGCAGAGTTCCGTTTTCGCCGAGACCGCCGTGGAGCGCGATGAACACGCAGTCGCAGTCGCGCATTGAGGCGGGTATTGACAGGTCATATTTCTGGCGAGGAGCAATCTCGCCGGTTGATAATGACTCGGTTGTGGGCGCACCCAACAGGTCGTGGCCGTCCTTGGTGTCGATCATCGCGACATCGTGACCGATGGTCTTGAGTGCGGCGGAGATGGCTTTGCCGGTATTGAGCGAAACCTCGCGCTCTTTCGATTCACCCCCGGCCAATACTAATATCTTCAAGTCGTTTCTCCTCGTTTACGGCGCGCAATAATCTTGTAAATGATAAACCCGACCACAAGCAAAACTACGACGATGATGACCTGATTGTATGTCGCGAGTATCCGATCAATGACCGCCCAATCCTGACGGAGTCGCTTGGCGAGATAGAGCACCAGAAAATTCCAGGTGATGGTCGAGATCGTGCTGTAGATTAGCATCCGCCACGCCGGGACGCGGCCGATACCGGCGAGCAGCGCGATCAAAGCCCTCACACCGGTCAACCAGCGTGAGGCGAGCAGGACTTTGTCGTGATATTTCTCAAACCATTGTTCGACATGATCGAGCCGTTTGACGCCCAGCCAGCGCGCTCGGTGGCTTGACAAAACGACGCGGCCCTGTGTGCGGCCAACGTAGTACAATCCCATCACGGAGATCAGCGTGCCGACAATCGACAGGATGTAGATTGTCGTCCACGAGGCGTTGCCGCCGGCGGCATAAACGCCGCAGATGAAGATGCAGGTGTCGCCAGGAAATGGCGGGAAGAAATTTTCGATGATCATCGAAACAAGCACGAACATGTAGATCCAAATGGCGCTGTGGCCCGCGACCATGTTGAGAATTTCGTCGGCTTTGGAGAAAAAGACTTCCACTATTTCTCCACTAACACCACAGCCATCGCCGCGATTCCCTCTTCGCGACCGGTGAAACCAAGCTTCTCGGAAGTCGTGGCTTTGAGCGAAATCGCATCGAGCGCCACTCCGGCGGCGGCGGCGATATTGGCGCGGATTTTCTCGGAGTATGGCGCGATCTTGGGGCGCTCGCAGACGACAGTCATGTCGGCGTTGACCAGATTCCAGCCGTCGTTGTTCAGCATCTCCATGACACGCAGCAGCAGTTTCATTGATGAAATGTCCTTGTATTGCGGTTCGCCGGGCGGGAAATGAATTCCGATATCGCCCTTGGCGACGGCGCCGAGAAGTGCATCGCACAACGCGTGCAACAAGACATCGGCATCCGAGTGACCGAGCAAGCCGAGCGGATGTTCGATTCGTTCACCGCCGAGGAAGAGCGCTCGCCCTTCGGCGAAGCGATGGACATCATAACCGCAACCGATTCTAATCATGGGGTGTAATTAAAGGAATTGCAACGCGGTTGGGAATGGAAATTGTGGGGGGAATGAAGCCCTCACCCTACTCTCTCCCAGAGGGAGAGGGAAAACAGCGGAACGGACAAAAAGAGTAGATCGAAACCCCTTATTGAAGCAAGTCAATTCGCACACAGGATTTCGAGGGGTTTCGACAATTGCGTGAGGGATTTGCTGTGCATGAAGGGAAATGTCAAAACCCCGCAGAGAACATTCTATTATCGAGAGTGTGCCATAAGGGGTTTTGACCTACGAACTTAGGTTTCCCACCGCAAGCGGTGGGGTACCCACATAGCTATTTTGTCGCCCCTACTCCATTGTCAAGAGCTTGCGGGCGAGATCGAGGTCTTCGGGGGTGGTGACTTTGATGTTGGCGGTGGAGCCTTCGACGACGCGGACACTGATGCCGAACGCTTCGCATACAGACGAATCATCGGTGAAGTCGCGTTTCGATTCGAGCGCCTGAATATATGCCGAAATGATGGCTTCGTATTTGAACACTTGCGGTGTCTGCGCGATCCAGATTTTGTCGCGGTCGAGTGTGGCGATGACGAAACCGTCCTCGATGCGCTTGAGGGTCTCGGTTTGGCGCACGGCAAGAATGGCGGCATCGTAGGCTTCGGCTTCCTTGCCGACCGCTTCAATCTCGGCAATGCTCACCAACGGGCGCACGCCATCGTGGATATAAACCAAATTCGCGGTTTCGGGAACCGAGCGCAGACCGCATAAAATCGAGTCAAAACGCGTTTTGCCGCCGGCGACAATGCGCTCGACTTTTTTGTACTTGAAGCGGTCGACGACAGCTTCGTGCGTGTAGTTCAGGTCTTCGCCGGCAACGACAAGATGTATCGCGTCGATGGACGGGCATTGTTCGAACTTGTCGATGGTCCAGGCAAGAAGCGGTTTGGAGCCAATGGGACGAAACTGTTTGGCGACCGCGCCGGGCAAACGTGTGCCTTTGCCGGCCGCCGTGATGATGGCATAATTTTTCATGAAATCAACATTGCATCGCCGTAGGAGTAGAATCGATAGCGGTTCGCCACGGCAAAGTTATAAGCGGTGAGAATCTGCTCCGGCGTGGCAAAGGCTGCGACCATCGCCAGAAGCGACGATTCCGGAAGGTGGAAATTGGTGACCATCGCCCCCACGACTTTGAATTGAAAACCCGGATAGATGAAAATGTCGGTCTCGTCGTGCGACGGTTTGATCTCGCCGTTGCTCTGGAAACAGCCCTCGAGCGTGCGAGTGACAGTCGACCCGACCGCGACAATGCGACGGCCCTTTTTCATCGCCGTATTGATCTGCTTGGCGGATTCTTCGGAGATCCAGTATTCCTCGGGATCCATAACATGCTTTTCGTAGGTCTTGGTCTCGATCATTTTGAAAGTTCCGCGTCCGACATCGAGGCGGATGCGGCAAATCTCTGTTCCGGTTTTCTCGACATCGGCAAGCAACTCCTCGGTGAAATGTAATCCGGCTGTCGGCGCGGCAATGGAGAATCCCTCGTTCGCGTAGACAGTTTGATACATCTTTCTATCGACCGAAGTGTCGTCGCGCTTAATGTAAGGCGGCAGCGGCGTGTGGCCGAATTTTTCCATGATCTCGCTCGCGGGAGCGCCGACAAAGCGCACGCGTCGCGAACCATCGGCGAGGATGCTGATGATTTCGCAGTATTCGCGCGCCGAGAAGTAGAACTTGTCGCCGTTGTGGGCCTTCTTGCCCGGACGCACGAGGCAGAGCCACTCGTCGTCCTTGAGTTTGTCCACGAGGAAGATTTCGACCTTGCGGCCGGCCTGACCGCCGACGCCATAGAGGCGTGCGCGCTGGACCTTGGTGTCGTTCAACACCAGCAAGTCATCCGGTCGCAGCAGATTCACGATATCGGCAAACACGTGTTCCTTCATCTCGCCGCTGGAGCGGTCCAGATGAAGCAGTTTGCAGCGGTCGCGTCGTTCCAGCGGATGTTGAGCGATCAAGTCATCCGGTAATTGAAAAGTAATTTTCTCCATAACCCGTCTTTGAAAAGAATTGTACCAAATCTAACAGTGCTCGAAATTTTCTTACAACAAACGCCCCTGTTTGAAAGCGCTCTGATCGTACTTCATGTGCGTGAACGCCGCGTTGGTGGCCGTGCGGCCGCGCGGAGTTCTTTCCAAAAGTCCCTCTTGAATTAGAAACGGTTCGTAGATTTCTTCCAGCGTCTCGGCTTCCTCGCCGACAGCCACCGCCAGCGTGCTCAAGCCGACCGGTCCGCCGTGGAATTTTTCGATTAAGACGCTAAGAATGCGTTTGTCCATATCATCCAGCCCCAGTTCATCGACGTCCAAACGCTCCAGACTGTCGTGCGCTAATTGTTCGGTGATGCGGCCATCGCCGTGAACCTCGGCGAAGTCGCGCAGACGGCGCAAGAGGCGGTTGGCAATTCTCGGTGTGCCACGCGAACGTTTGGCGATCTGGCTGGTGCCGCCGGAATCGATCTCGACTTTGAGAATGCGCGCCGAGCGGGTAATTACCTTGCCAATGTCATCGGCGCTATAATAGTCCAGACGACCGACAACTCCAAAACGGGCGCGCATCGGCGAGGTCAGAAGTCCAGCGCGTGTCGTTGCACCGATCAGCGTAAATGGTTTGAGCGGCAGTTTTACCGACCGAGCGGCAGGCCCCTTGTCGATCATGATATCGAGCGTGAAATCCTCCATCGCGGGATAGAGATACTCTTCGACAACGCGATTGATGCGATGAATTTCATCTATGAATAAGACGTCGCGTTCGTTCAGATTGGTAAGTATTCCGGCCAAGTCGGCGGCTTTTTCGAGAATCGGTCCCGAAGTAGATTTGATGCCGACACCGAGTTCGTTGGCGATGATAAATGCCAGCGTGGTCTTGCCGAGGCCGGGGGGGCCATAGAACAATGCATGATCGAGAGCTTCGCCGCGTTGTTTGGCGGCTTGGATGAACACCTTGAGATTATCCACTACCTTTGCCTGCCCGATGAACTCATCGAACTTCGAGGGCCGGAGGGTGACATCGAGCTCGGTCTCGCCCTGGATAATTTCCGGTGTGGTGATGCGCTCTTTCATTCTTCCTTTATGACGCCGAAACCTTGAGGGCTTCGCGGATGATCACTTCCGAGTTGTGGTTCGAGCCGATTTCCTTGACTGCAACCTCGACGGCCTTGCGGGCTTCGTAACGGCTGTAGCCGAGGGCTTCCAACGCGAGCACGGCTTCTTCGACTTGATTGAGCCGGTGCGTTGCCCCGATTCCGGTCGTGGCAACAATCTTGGCGACTTTGTCCTTCAACTCAAGTACCAACCTGCCGGCGGTCTTGGGACCGATGCCGGAGATCGTCGATAGCAGTGACTTGTCTTCTTCGAGAATCGACCGAAACAGGTCCTCTATCTTTATACCCGACAGAATCGTCAAACCGAGTTTAACACCGACGCCGGAGACACCGATCAGGACTTCGAAGACCTCGCGTTCAGCTTGCGTCGAAAAGCCAATCAGGTCAATCGCATTTTCGCGGACCTGCATCGAAGTAGCGAGTGTTACCTCGCTGCCAAGGTCGGGCAAAGCCTGATAGGTTGAAAGCGGTATCAATACCCGGTAGCCGACACCTCCGACAATGATCTCCGCCTTGTCAGGGAGTTTAACCGATAGACGTCCGGTAAGTGATGATATCAAAATTTCTTCTCTCGGCGTTGATAGTGGCAGTATGCGACTGCAAGGGCGTCGGACACATCGTTAGGTCCGGCGATTTCCTTGACGTCCAGCAGTGCTTTGATCATGTAATTCACTTGATCCTTGGACGCTGATCCCCTGCCCGTTGTTGATAATTTGACCTCGCGCGGCGAGTATTCGAAAACCGGGATGCTCTTGAGTGTGCAAGCCAGAAGCACGGCTCCGCGGGCTTGTCCGAGACTCATCGCGACTTTGACGTTCTTGCCGTAGAAGCCTTCTTCGATAGCTACTTCGTCGGGTTGCTCGGCTTCGACTAACTCGCTGATATTTGCAAAGATCAGTTTCAGTCGTCCGGAAATTTCGCCGCTTTCGGTAGTGAAGCAGCCCGCGTTTAACAGTTTGACACCCTTGTTGTTAACCTCGACGACTCCGAAGCCGGTAACAGCCAGCCCGGGGTCGATCCCGAGAATCTTCATTTATGCGCTCAAACGCTCGAGAGTCGCGTCGTCGATGTCGAAGTTGGCATAGACCTTTTGGACGTCATCGTTTTCTTCGAGCGCGTCCATCAGCTTGATCATCGATTCGGCGTGCTTGCCCTCAAGTTTGACCGTTGTCGAAGGCACCAATGTGACCTCGGCGCTGGCCATCGGAATACCCTTCTTCTCAATCGCCGAGCGGACGGCCTCGAAGGCGTCGGGCGGCGTAGTGATTTCGAACAGGTCGCCCTCGTGGGTCATGTCGGAAGCGCCGGATTCGAGCGCGAGTTCAAGCAATTCATCCTCGCCGATTTTTGATTTTTCGACTTCGATGACGCCGCTTTTGCTGAAAATCCAACCGACCGAGCCGGTTTCGCCCATGTTGCCGCCATACTTACTGAAGAGGTGGCGCACTTCGGCGACGACACGGTTCTTGTTGTCGGTTAATACTTGAACCATAACGGCGACACCGCCGGGACCGTAGCCCTCGTAGTTGATTTCGTCGTAGCTGACACCTTCCAGCTCGCCGGTGCCCTTCTGGATCGCGCGCTTGATGTTGTCGGCGGGCATCGAGTTGGTTTTGGCGGTGAGAATTGCAGTACGCAGGCGCGGATTGGCGTCGGGATCGCCGCCGCCGAAACGTGCGGCAACGGTGATTTCTTTGATCAATTTGGTAAATATACGACCGCGCTCCTGGTCGGCTTTACCTTTCTTTCTTTTTATGGTCGACCATTTAGAATGACCTGACATCAAATCCTCCGGAAAGTAAGCATAATTAACCGGCGAATTAATAACAAACGGCAGGGTTGGAAGCAATAGAAATTAGGGGAAAACGCGGCAGGCGTGGACGACTGCCGCGCACAAATAGGCGGCTCGACGGTGAAGGACGCGGCAGGCGTGGACGACTGCCGCGCACAGTAGGAATACCACCTACCACGCCAAACCCGTCATCCCCGCGAATGCGGGGATCCAGCCGGCTTCGTTTGCACTACAGTTCATCGTAGAGATCTCGCCAACTCAAATTTGCTTCCTCAATCAACCCAATCTTCCACTCCCGCCGCCATTTCTTCATCTGCTTCTCGCGAATGATGGCACTGCGAATGTTATCGTATACCTCGAAGTACACCAAGGTGTGAACCTGGTATTTTGAAGTAAACCCGGGAACAAGATCATTCTTGTGTTCCCAAACCCTCTTCTTCAGTCCCGAAGTCACTCCAATGTACAGCGTGCCATTGCGACGACTCGCCATAATATATACATAGCCACTTTGCATTTCCTCGACCTTTGCGATGGGACCAGCTCGCTTTGCAGTCAAAAACTGGTGCAACAAGTCTATCAAAGGTGGGACTGATGTCAATCACATTCTGCTTTGCTAGGCGCCTTCGGCAGCCGCTTTGGCGGGAAGACGGCCTGCGAAACTGTTATTGCTGGGTCCCCGCTTTCGCGGGGAAGACTCCTGTTGATGTCCTGTGCGTTTTACCTCGCTCGGAGTCGTCGGCAGCGGCGTTCGCGGAGAAGGCACTCTGTGGTATGCATATTGTGTGGCAAGTCTTGCTGGGTCCCCGCTTTCGCGGGGAAGACAGATAAGATAGCGATGACGCGACTTGGCGGATGCGTCGTAAATCAAGCCTACTTGCCCTTGCTATGCTTTCGCAATTCGTCGAGCGCAAGTTGGGAGACCACCAGTTTGTGCTTGTACGCAGGTGTTTGGGGGATTTTGTCGACGATGCGGACTTCGACAGTGAAGCGGTCCTTGAAGTAATCGTGGTACGCCTTTTCGACAATCGGCACGTCGCGGGATTCTTCGAAATCATCCGAAGGTTCGAGTCGAACGAGCAAGTGTTCGAGGGAAAGCTGCTCCAATTGCACCCGGCGATAGTTGTGGAAGTTGGCGTTCTTAAGTTGGACAATGACGTTCGGACAGAAGAGACCATCTTTGGAAAGCAGCAGATCGCGACCGCGGCCACCGACAACTTCCATTGTGTCGAATGCCACCAATGCGATATCCGGGTAGCCGCGATAGATGCCGACATCCTCGGTGTGGTAGCGGATCAGCGGGAAGGCGTAGTTCTCGAATCCAGTGGAAATGATATTGCCCGGTTCGCCAATCACCGGTTTGCCATCGTCGGTCTCGAACTCGAGATGTACAAAGTCAGAATTGACATAGAGGTTGCCGTCGAACAACTCCCCTGCCGACGCTGTGTTTTCGCGATTGCCGTAGTAATCGCGCAGATTATCGCCGAAAAATCCGGTGATCAGATCACGATACTCGGGATAGATCTTTTCGCCCAACACACAGCTCACCGCAACCGGGATTTCCGGAAGATTGTGCAATCGCCAATAGTAAATCAGTGTCGCGAGATTTGACGGCTGGGAGAAGATCATTTTCGGTCGGAATTCCTTGATCTGGCGATGAATGACCGGTGCGTGATCGTAGGTAATCGAACGCGGATCGAATTGCAGGCAGTTTTCGTTCAGGTCGACATGCGGCTGCATGAAGTCCTCGCCCTCGCGATTGGAGAGAGTCAAATGCACACGCGGATCGCGGAAACGATATCCCAGATTGTGCCAGTAGCGCCAGACGACCACATTGCGGATGGTCTCGGCCTCTTGCGAGCGATACATCACCATGCCGTCCCGCGTGGTCGCACTGGTGGTGGTTTGCACGGCGTTGAATTTGTCGAATTCGTCGGATTTCAGCGCATCGTGATTGGCAACGACATCATCTTTATGCAAAGTGGGAATGCGGCGAAAATCGGCGAGAGACTTGATGTCCTTCGGATTGATCCCGCATTCATCGAATAGCTTGTGATAGTATGGAACGTGATGATAGGCATAGTCGACCAACGCAATGAGTCTCTTCAGACGATACGACTCGATCGCCTCGCGTGAGGCGCTCTGATGCTCATAATAGAACCGGAACTTGCGCGAGAAACTTGAACCATATTTGAGCGGCAGCGGTACTGCCGTGTGGTAGATCTTTCGAAGTGAGTGGTTCAAGCGAGCCATTTGTGCGCTGCCAATTCGCTTTCGTTAAGACCTGCGGGTCAGGAGAATTTCTCGATAAACAGCCGTGGTCTCGAAGCCGAGACGACGGTAACAGGAGATTGCGGGAATGTTGTCGCTTTTCACGTTCAGTCCAATCTCATCGACTTCGTTGAGCAATTTGCGGCAAATGGCGGCGGTGACGTCGCCCGCCAGTCCGCGTCCACGAAATTCGGGGTGTGTAGCAATATTACCGAGCGCCGCCACGCGATACTTTGCCGAGCAGACGTGGACACCGCCGGCGGCGGCTATTCGACCATCGATTCGCACACCCCAATAGTGCCCAGTCTCCAACATGCGGGCGTCGAACCAGTTGCCGGGATAGGCCTCGCGATAGAACGCCAGAATCTCGTCCTCGTCCTGTATCGACAAGGGCACGGATTGTCTTGATGCTACATTGTTTAGCGCATGGGGAGAGCGGAGAATCATCTTGGAATGCTCGCCATGGTGTTCAAGATTGAAACTGGAGGCGAGCGCTGTTTCGATTCCCGGTGACAGATGAGCGTAGACTTTGTCGGGTAATGACGGGGCAAGATTGCGCAGCAGTTGAAATGCCGGCCCGCTGTCTCCGTTGATTAGAATAATCAGTGTCGGGAGTCCCGACGGGCGATAGAGCAATGCCAGTGCTTCGATTTCCCCGCCGGACAGCGAAGCATACCAAGTCGTGTGTGGCCAGAAGAAGTCGTCGAGGTCGCCGATCAGGTAAATGTTGAGTGGCGTGTCGCGGCGCAAGTACTTCTCGATCGCGTCGCGGTCGGTAAAAACGGTCAAGTCTGACACGTCTTACTTCACGATGCGCAGGGCTTCTTTGAACTTGTCGCCTTTGGCGACGCGCAGAAGTTCAAAGAGTGTCATCTCGGTGGACATCACACCGGCGCCGAGGTCTTTCATTCTCTCAATACCCAATTGGCGGTTAGCAGAGGTGCGCGAAGAAACGGCATCGACAATCAGCTCGACGCCGAATCCGTCGGTGAGCAGGTCGCGGGCGGTCTGGTAGACGCAGACGTGGGCTTCGATGCCGGTCAGCATTACCTGTTGGCGACCGCCTGAGTTGAGCGCATTGGCGAATTTGTCATCGCCGCAGCAACTGAATGTGTCTTTCACCAAAGGCGAATTTCCAGGCATCAACTGCGCCAGTTGCGGGATTGTGGCGCCGAGGCCTTCGGGATATTGTTCGGTCCAGAGTATCGGGATGTCGAGCAATTGAGCGCCCTTGATCATGCGCTCGATGTTGGCGTAGACGATCTCCTTGTCGTGCATAAGTTGGGCAAGCCTGCCCTGCACATCGACGACGACGAGGACGCTGTTATCAGTGGTTAACATGGTGATTCCTTTCTAATTGCGATAGCTCAACCAACTCGATCATTATAGCAGACACGGTCGTTGGATGCAACCATTCGCAATGATTCAGTCTGGCAAAATCGTTGACAGAAACGAAATTTGGCTTATCTTGGCGCTAATCCATTATTAGCATCGCCGCTGACGGGTGGGCAGAGTACTCCGAAACCGGTGGGTTGTGTTTTAATAATGGATGTCTTAGACCCATAAAGATAATAATAGTCACTTTCTGCTGTGCTAAAATGCCACTGATACAGGAGATTTCATGCACCACTTCTTCCGCAACTGGTCTGTCTTAGTCGCGATGGCCCTGACATCGCTCGTTTCCAACGTCTTCGCAGCTGCGCCCGGACTAATCAACTATCAAGGCCGCCTCACCGATGGTGCCGGCATTGCACTCAACGGCAATTATTCGCTCACATTTAATGTCTACAGTCTAGCTGTTGGCGGAGTGCCGCTTTGGACAGAAACACAGAATCCGGTTGTTGTCGATGAAGGTCTCTTCAATGTCTTGTTGGGCAGTGTCGCCCCGCTCAACGAAGCGATATTCAGCGAAGCTAACCGCTTTATTGGTGTGCAAGTTAACGGCGGAGCAGAATTGGCGCCGCGCAAGCAGATCGTGGCGGTGGCTTACGCACTGACGGTCGCGACGATTGACGGAGCAAGCGGAGGGCACGTCATCGGCGATTCGCGCTTCGAAGGCAATGTCGTGATCGGCACCGGTGACGCATTGGGCACGCTGTCGTTCACTGCCGGTGCAAACAACACAGCTCAAGGAAACTATTCTACCGCGATGGGTGCGGACAATTCGGCATCAGGCCATTATTCGAATGTTTCCGGCGGACTCGAAAATATCGCCAGCGGCGCCGGTGCGGGAATTGGCGGCGGGTCAGGTAACTTGGCGTCAGGTGATTCCTCATTTGTCGGCGCCGGCAGCAGGAACATCGCGAGTGGCTCAAGGAGTTTTATCGGCGGAGGTCGGGAGAACCTCGCGACCGGCGATTATTCGCATATCGGCGGCGGCTGGTTGAACTATACGGAATCACTTTATTCAACGGTCGGCGGGGGCGAGCGTGATTCCGCTACCGCGCAATGGGCAACGGTAGCGGGCGGTCGCAATAACGATGCTGAAGGCGGCTACTCGACAATCGGCGGCGGCACGGGCAATCGCGCTTCCGGCACGCGCGCGTTTATCGGCGGCGGTGTGGGCAATCTTGCGGATGGCTTTGATGCTATCGTGGTCGGCGGTGAATACTGCTCAACGTTGGTGAGCGGCGGGTTTGTGGGTGGTGGTGATCAGAATTCGGTTAGCGGTTCAAATTCGGTAATCGTCGGAGGATTTGCCAACAAGAACAGCGGCTATCGGTCTATGATTGGCGGCGGCACCGACAACGTTGTCACTGGAGATACAGCGGTTGTTGTCGGCGGCATCCTCAACGTGGTCAGCAGTAGTCTCGGGAATGTTGTCGGCGGATATGGAAATTCGGTCACCGGGCGTGGTGCATCAATACTCGGCGGCAGTTTAAATCTAGCCGAAGGAGAATATAGTTTTGTCGGCGGCGGTGTGGTCAACAGAGCAACCGGCGCCGGAGCAGTTATTAGTGGCGGCAGCCAACAAAAATGCTGGGGTACATCATGCGTGATTGGCGGCGGCGGATATAATACGGCTGATTCGGGAGCAAGCAACGCTTTCATCGGAGGCGGGCAGAATAACTGGATAACCGACCAATTTGGTGGAATCGTTGGCGGAGAGTTTAACTCCAACCGTGGTGCATATTCGGTGATTCTCGGCGGTTCTCTCAATTCCATATCGGACGAACTTCTCAATCCGGCCAATTACATCGTGGTCTTTGGCGAAGATGTCGATGTCGGCGGCGCCGACCACCGTTCCTACTTTTTCGATGGCACCAATCCGGGACGCTTGGCTCTCAATCGGGATACCGATGACGGCGGCGCACTCCATCCGATTCATGTCGGCACTGCCAACACCAACGGCAACGGCGCACGATTGACGAATGCCGGTGTCTGGACTGATGCGTCTTCGCGAACTTTCAAAGAGAACTTCGTCGAGATCGGCGGCGCGGAACTGCTCGACAAGATCTCGCAGTTGTCACTTCCCCACTACAATTACAAAGGAACAACTGAAAAGCACATCGGTCCGATGGCGGAAGATTTCGTGGCGCTCTTCAATGTCGGCTCGGTCGATGAAAATACCGGCCAGATCGATCCGATGTACCTGTCTGCAAAAGATGTTGCCGGTGTAGCGTTGGCGGGTGTGAAGGAACTGTCAGAGCGCAATCGCGAATTGCAGGAGCAAGTGCAGCTATTGTTAAAACGAATTGAAAATCTCGAATCAAATAAGAAGTAAACCAACGGCACCTGAAAGGGAAATTCAATGTATCGAACTATCGGCTTCTGGAAAATTCTCGCCGCCTCCAGCTTAATCGCGATCTCGATTGCGGCTGCCGCATCCCCACAGTTGATCAACTATCAGGGACGCGCGACCGACAATAACGGTCTGCCGCTGGCCGGTACTTATTCCCTGACGTTTCGGATATATGATTCGGCGGCGTCAGGTAACCTCGTCTGGTCCGAAACGCAAAACGCCGCCAATATCAACGGCGGATTGTTTACGGTGTTGCTTGGGTCCGTGACGCCTTTGGGCGAAGGAGTCTTTACCTCTTCCAGCCGCTATCTTACTGTTCAGATCGGCGCCGATCCAGAGTTGTCGCCGAGGCAGCAAATTGTGGCTGTGGCGTATGCACTGACTGCGGTGGAAGCTGACTCGGCCTCGTGGTCAGGTTTAAAAGGTATCCCCGCTGGATTCGCTGACGGGACAGACAACGTTGGTACTGGCGATATCACGGCGGTTAATACTTCGGGCGGACTGACCGGAGGCGTCACGAGTGGTGATGCCAACATCTCGATTGCTAACGGAGGTGTCACTTCCACCCACATCGGCGATGGGCAAATCTTGAATGTCGACGTCAACGCAACCGCAGACATTGCAGCCACCAAAATCGCCGGCACGGCAGCAACACTTTCGGGGAGACAGACCTTTTCACGGAAGAACACATTTGCAGATTCTGTTTCGTTAGCCGATAACGCGATGCGAGTGGAAAATGGACGCGTTAAAATCGGGAATTCCGCTGTTCTTCCGGCCGGGAGCTTTCTGTCGATCGATCGAGAGTACGCTTCGGATTCTGATTCTCTCCTAAGTGGTATCGTGGTTACTCTTGAGAACAGCGGCGAACAGCTCCTAAATGGCTGCACTGTCGTCGCCCAAGGAACATCGGGTGACGTCACAGGAATAAGCGCAGATGTCAACTCCGACGGTATTACTCGAAGAGGAGCGTATTTGAGGGCAACACCGAGAATCTACCCGACGTCTATCGGATATACCTACGGGCTCCGGAGTGAGGCAATTGACGGAGCTGAATGTTACGGAGTTTACGGTGTCGGCAGCCAGGGCGTCTTGGCAACCGGCGTCCATGGCCGTGCAAGTTTAGGGAGCCAGCAGGGTACCGGAGTCGCCGGTTTAGCGACAAGTAATCTGGTAATTGGAGTTGGTACATATGGTGGAGCCACCGCGAACACTATTGGATACGGAGTCTACGGTGAAGCCTGGGCAAATTCATCGGTCAATTGGGCGGCCTTCTTCGGAGGAGATGTCAATGTCACGGGCGTTGTTTACAGCCCTGCCAAGGCAAACCGCATAGACCACCCACTTGACCCCGAAAACAAGTATCTCCAGCACTGCGACGTGCAGTCACCAGACATGATCAACGTTTACACCGGGAATATCGTCACGGATGGCAATGGCAATGCGACAGTTCTTATGCCGGATTACTTCGTAGCTATCAATTCCGATTTTCGCTACCAGCTAACAGTAATCGGTGAGTTCTCTCAAGCCATTGTTGCGGAGAAGATCGTCAGTAATCAGTTCAGGATTAGAACTGATAAGCCAAACGTCGAAGTGTCGTGGTTAGTAGCAGGAATCCGCCAGGATAAGTTTTCTGAAGCTAACCGAATTCAGACCGAAGTCAGCAAGTCGAAAGACGAAGTTGGGAAGTACCTGCACCCAGAGCTTTATGGCCTCGGCATCGAGCAAAGCACGACGGCGAATATCAGAATGGCAGCGAGACGTGCCGCCGCTACTTCTTTGGGACAGAACGAAGCCAGTAGTAAAGAGAACCATTAAGAGGCGCCTTTGCACTCAATAGGAGATATCCTTGATGACCACCAGATTTCTAATCCTGATTCTTTCGGTAACATTCCTAAGCACGACCTCGATGAATGCCGCCATCCCCGGCCTGATCAGCTATCAGGGGCGCATTACAACAGCCACCGGTGCCGCAGTTGCCGACGGCGCATACTTGATTAAGTTTCAAATCTATGACAGCGCGGTAGATGGAAGCATTCTCTGGAATTCCAGTTACCAGAATGTGCAAGTCCAAGGTGGAATCTACTCCTACGTCCTCGGTCAAGATGTCCCCTTCCCTTCCGGTTTGTTCACTGGCGGCAATCGCTGGCTGGGGGTGACTATCGGAGTCGATCCGGAAATGACGCCGCGCCAGCAAATGATCGCGACGAGCTACGCCTTTGTCAGCCAGAATGCGGACTCGGTCGATTGGAGCGGCATCAAAAATATACCCGCAGGATTTGCAGACGGGGTGGACAACAGCAACAGTGGAGATATTACTGGCGTCAACACTTCGGGCGGACTGACCGGAGGCGTCACGAGTGGTGATGCCAACATCTCGATTGCAAGCGGCGGAGTAACATCCAATCACGTTGGCGATGGGCAATTGGTGAATGCCGATATTAATCCTTCTGCAGATATTGCCGCCACCAAAGTTGCCGGCATTGCCGGAACACTTTCCGGGAACCAGACATTCACGGGCAAGAATACGTTTGCGGATTCCGTGAAGTTCTCTGACAGCACGATGCACGTGGGCAATGGAATGGTGAAAATCGGGAGCACGTCTGATCCTATTTCACAAAGTATACTCTCAGTCGCTCGGAATCATTCTTCGAATGCAGTCAATATGCTGCACGGAATTCTGGTGGATGTCGACAACAGTGGTTCGGCCCCCTTGACAGGTTGCACTTTCCTCGCGAAAGGAACATCCGGAAATGTCAGTGCATTGACCACACAAGCTCAGACTGACGCCCACTTCCGAAGAGGTGCGTATGTACAGGCGTATCCACTTACTTATGGGCTTGGGACGGGTCGCACTTTCGGGCTTCAGAGTGTTGCGACAGATGGAGAATTCTGTTACGGCGTTCATACGGCTGCGACCTCCGGCACCCTGGCATATGGTGTCTACGGGACGGCGCGACTGGCGAGCCAGGAGGGTGTAGCTCTTTACGGATTGGCCTCGGATAACCCGGCTAATGGTCTCGGTGTTTATGGCGGGGCCACTGCAAACGGCTGGGGAGTCGGAGTGTACGGTGAAGCTTGGGCAAACTCCACGGCAAATTGGGCGGGTTACTTCGGAGGGGACGTCAATGTGACCGGCACGGTTTTCATGCCGGCCAAGGTATCCAGAATTGATCACCCGCTTGACCCGGAAAACAAGTATCTACAACACAGCGATGTGCAGTCACCGGATATGATCAATGTATACACCGGCAACGCAGTCACCGACACAGAAGGCAATGCCACAGTAACTTTGCCGGACTACTTCTCGGCAGTCAACAGCGATTTCCGCTATCAGCTCACCGTGGTCGGTCAGTTTGCGCAGGCGATCATTTCGGAAGAAATCCACAACAACCGGTTTTCGATCAAGACTGATTTGCCCTCTGTCAAAGTGTCGTGGCAGGTAACGGCTATTCGCGATGACTTATACGCGCGCGCCAATCGCGCCGCAGCCGTAGTTGTCAAACCGGCTCACGAAGCGGGCAAGTACCTGCACCCGGAGCTCTACGGCTTTGGTGATGAACGCGGCATGCTAGCGGAGATTAGAGCCGCGGCGATGAAGTCGGCAGAAGTTGATCGCCAACAGGCAAAGGAAGCGGACTTAACGCGAGGTCGGTGAACTGGCCCGAGTTGACCGGATTCCAGTGTTGACGGTAATTTAATCCTTGTCGTTCACCTGTCGCGGATGCAAACTTGCGCATCAGTTTGTCAATCGTACCCGTTTTTCTCTAATTTCATCGTTGACTTTTTTCTCCAATTAGGCATACTGCTATTGGTAATTCGAATTTCAGACTTCTTTCCGGAGTATGCTATGATTCGCCAACGGATGTATTGTTTGGCGGTCGCCGCTGTTTTTTTGCTTCTCGCATTCACATCTGCAACCGCAAGCTCGCCACAAGTTATCAGTCACCAGGGTTACTTGATATCGTCCGACGGCATTGCGCTGACGGGTACACATTCCTTGACATTCGGAATTTATGATGTTAGTGCCGGAGGGGCCGCCCTTTGGAGCGAAACACATGCCGTTGTCGAAGTGACCGACGGACTCTACTCACTTCTGATTGGATCGATTGTGCCCTTGACTCCGGCCGTTTTCTCCGGGCCAATCCGCTATCTGGGCATTGCGATCGATGGCGGCGCCGAGCTGACGCCGCGGCGCCAGATAGCGGCAACTGCATTCGCTCTGCGTTCTGATCGGGCGGCTAATGCCGACAGTCTCAACGGCGAGACGCCTTGGTTCTACCTGGACTGGGAGAACCTAACCAACATGCCTGCCGGGTTTGCGGACGGCACCGACAACGTCGGCACTGGTGACATCACCGGGGTAACTGCAAGCGAGGGACTCGCTGGTGGTGGCACGTCTGGAACGGTTAATCTCTATCTCGATACGGCTGGGGTACTGACCAAACACATCGCAAACAACACGATCACCAATGATGACATCAACGCATCCGCGGCAATCTCTGTTGGCAAGATATCCGGCACAGCCGTGAATCTCTCTTCGTCTCAAATTATCACAGCGACAAAAACATTTGACGGTACGGTGTATTTTGGCGACAGCACGATGCGCATTGACAACAATGGGATTAGAGTCGGTTCTACTTCATTGGCGCCGTCGTCAACATATCTTTTGGTACTCGATCGGCACGTTTCGACGACGTCAGCGAGATATGGAATATTCAACGATCTGGACAATCTCTCAACAGGCACTGTATATGGGGTGTTCGGACGAGCTTCCAGTACAACCGCCGGCGCGGCCAATTCGGGAGACGTTTACGGTCTCTACGGTGTCGGCATCTCGGACGGCGCCGAGCGACGCGGAGCCTATCTTATCGGTCGCGGGCGGACGATTTCTACGGCCGGCGGTATCAGCTACGGTCTTGACGTTGAAGCCAAATACGGTGTGGCAGCTTACGGCTTGAATGTTCTTGCCTTGGGGGCAACGAGTGGTTACGGAATGTACGCCGAGGTGTCCGATAATCTCACCGGAACGGGCTCGTACGTGTATGTTCATAGCAATACGGCAAGCTCTTCGTCGATCGGATCGAATAGTTTTGTCATGTCTAACGGTGGAAACGCCTATGGCGTTTCGGGAACGGTCGCGAGCAATGCCGGAACCGGATATGCAGTGTATGGACACGCGTATGGCAACGTCACTAATTGGTCAGGCTATTTCACAGGCGACGTATATGTCGGCGGCACCGTTTACATGCCAGCGAAGATCACCAAAATCGACCATCCGATGGACCCGGAAAACCAGAATCTGTTGTTATCCGGCATCGATTCACCAGAGATGCTTGTCAAATTCTCCGGCAACGCGACGACTGACGCTTCCGGTAATGCAGTTGTGACTTTGCCAGCGTACTTCACGGCAATTGCGACCAATTTCCGGTATCAGTTGACGGTAATTGGTGAGTTTGCCCAGGCGATTGTCGGCGAGGAAGTCACGGGCAATCAGTTTAGCATCAAGACCGACAAGCCGAACATCAAGGTTTCATGGGAAATCACCGGCGAGCGGAGTGACAGCTTTGCAAAAGCGCATCGGATCATCAACGAATCGATCAAGCCAGCCGAGCACCGCGGCCGTTACCTGCATCCGGAAGCCTTTGGACTTCCTGTCGAGCGCGGCGTGGACTATCTGATAACCGAAGAATTGGCAAAAGCAACGCCGAAGCGCCCGCAGGCGGCACAACCTGATGAAACGGAAGAGTGAAACGGCGCAATTAATACTTGCGAATTGTCTAACGAGTACTATATTTATCGATAATCCAGTGAGGCGTAATTATGAGAAGTAGATACATGAGAATAGTTGCTGTCGTCTGCATCCTGTTCATTGTGGGAGCGGCACAGGCGGCCAAGGTTCCGGCCAAATCCGAGACTAAGAAAGCTACCCCGGTGGCTACGACCACAGCTCCGGCAAAACCGAGCAGCCCGAATTCCACAGTCGCCGTGGAAGCTGCGGCGTCGGCGGGCATCATCAATCCTGAAAGCAATCCGGACGTTCAGTCACCAAAAGCTCCGCGCGCTGGTGAGGAGATTAACTGGGATGTCATTGCTTCCGGCGGCGGTATGATGAGTTCGGCAGGATTTATCCTTAACGGCACACTGGGACAAACGGTAGCCGGCCAGTCGAGTTCTCCCGGGTTTGTCATGAACGCGGGATTTTGGCAGAATTTCGGTACCGAGTTCCTCTGCGGCGATGTTAACGCCAGCGGGTCAATGGATATCGCCGATGTCGTATATCTGGTTAACTATATTTTCGCTTCCGGCCCTGCACCCAGTCCGATCGAGTCGGCCGACGTGAATTGCACCGGTTCGGTGGATATTTCGGATGTCGTATACATGGTGAATTATATCTTCGCCTCGGGTCCGGCGCCTTGCGCGAGTTGTCCGTAAGTTGACGACATTCCGGTTAGTTGGTCTGTAAATAGAGCCGCGACAGGCGAATAAGCATCGAAACAGGTGATTGGGGCAGGAATCTTTTGGCGCAACGGGCGTTATTCCAACCAATTGTCTCCCAATAGCGTAAAAAAATGTCACGCACCCCTTGACAAACGGTTCGCGTTTCGTATTTTGCGGGTCTTGTATTGTGACGAATTTTGAGGAGTTGTTAGTGAAGACGTATATCCCCAAAGTTGACGCGATTGACCGCAAGTGGCATGTCATCGACGTCAACGGAAAAATTCTCGGACGGCAGGCGGCACAGATCGCCCGTATTCTCATGGGCAAGACCAAGCCGGAATACACGCCGTTCCTCGACTGCGGCGATTTCGTGGTCGTGATTAATGCCGAGAAGGTTCGGCTGTCAACTCCGAAGAAGGAGTTGGAAAAAACCTGGCACTGGAACACCCTTTATCCGGGTGGCCATCGCCAGACAACGTTCGGCAAGGCGATCAACGCCAATCCGGAACGGATCATTCGCGGCGCCGTCTGGGGCATGTTGCCCAAGGGTCCGCTTGGTCGCAAGATGATTAAGAAGCTGAAGGTTTACCGCGGTGCGGCGCATCCGCATACCGCCCAGAAGCCTGACGCCCTGATACTGAAATAGTTTCTGACTTGAAAGGTTGTTGATGGCACAGGAAAAAATTCACGCCACCGGCAGACGTAAAAACGCCACCGCCAGTCTTTGGCTCGCTCCCGGCAACGGCAAGTGGATTGTCAATGGCAAGGAACTGCTTGCCTATTTGACCCGCGAGTCGCTGATGTCGCATGCGACGGAACCGCTGAAAATCACCAATATGGGCGGCCGCTTCGATGTTATCGTTGCTGCCTCCGGCGGCGGACTCTCCGGCCAGGCCGGCGCGATTCGTCATGCTTTGGCCCGCGCCCTGTCCTCGTTTAATCCGGACCTGCGCAAGCCTCTGAAGATCGCCGGCATGTTGACGCGCGATCCGCGAATGGTCGAACGCAAGAAGTACGGCCAGGTAAAGGCCCGCAAGCGCTTCCAGTTCTCCAAGCGTTAAACGGTACGTTATTTTCGAACTTTGTGTCGTCAGGCTTTAATCAGCTTGACGGCTTCAGAGATATTAGTTCACACATCCGGGGATTTGGACGGGAGGTCTCTGCTTCGGCAGAGTCCCGTTGACCGAAGATGATCCGGATGGCGGTTAAACCAAACATCTGGAGTTATTAATGGCCACTGAAGTCACAGTACGTGATCTTCTCGAAGCCGGCGTGCATTTCGGTCACCAGACCCGCCGCTGGAACCCCAAGATGAAGAAATTCATCTTCACCGCCAAAAATGGCGTCTACATCATCGATCTCAACAAAACCCTCAACTCGCTCAAGATCGCTTGCCGCAAGGCGCAGGAAGTTACTGCCAAGAATCAGTACATCCTGTTCGTCGGCACCAAGAAACAGGCGCAGGACGTGATCAAGGCGGAAGCGATTCGTGCCGGACAGTTCTATGTCACCGATCGCTGGCTGGGCGGCATGATGACCAATTTCCAAACCATCAAGAAGAACATCAAGCGTCTGAAAGATATCGAAAAGATGCAGGAAGACGGCACTTTCGAAAAGATCACCAAGAAGGAAATCTCCGGTCTCAACAAAGAGAAGGAGAAGCTCGACAAGGTGCTCGGCGGCATTCGCGAAATGAACCGCCTTCCCGGTCTGATGTTTGTCGTCGACTGTAAGAAGGAAAAGATCGCCGTAGCGGAAGCCAAGAAACTGGGCATTCCGATTATCGGCATCATCGACACCAACTCCGATCCGGATCCGATTGACTTCCCGATCGCAGCCAATGACGACGCCATCAAGTCGATTCGTATCATCACCAGACAAGTCGTCGACTCCGCCCTCGAAGCGAAGGCGATGTTGATCCAGCAGCCTGCCGAGCAAGCCGGCGCCGGAGCTTCAGAGAAGTTCGACGAAGGCACCAGCGAAGCATAAGAGAGGTATTCTAACATGGCGATAACAGCAGATTTAGTCAAAGAATTGCGCGAGCGTTCCGGCGCCGGCATGATGGAGTGCAAGAAGGCGCTCACGGAAGCCGACGGCGATATGGACAAGGCGATCACGATTTTGCGTGAACGCGGCATCGCGAAAGCGGCCTCGAAATCGAGCCGCGAAACGAAGGAAGGTTTGATCGGCACCTATGTCCATCCCGGCGACAAGCTGGCGGTGATGATCGAGGTCCAGTGCGAAACCGACTTCGTAGCCCGTACCGACGATTTCAAGGACCTGGTCAAGCATCTGGCGATGCACGTTGCCGCCGCCAATCCGGTGGTCGTTCGCCGCGAGGAACTCTCGGAAGAGCAGATGACCAAGGAGCGCGATATTTACCGTCATCAGACGTTGAATGAAGGCAAGCCGGAAAAGATCGTCGATAAGATCGTTGAAGGCCGCATGGAAAAGTGGTATTCGGAAGTCGCCCTGATGGAACAAGCCTATGTGCGCGACCCGGAAGTCACGATCCAGGACCTGATCAAAAACACCATCGCCAAGATTGGTGAAAATATCGTGGTCCGCCGCTTTGCGCGCTATCGCCTCGGAGAGTAAATGACGGCGACTCCAGCCTATAAGCGAATCCTGCTGAAACTCTCCGGCGAACAACTCGCCGGAGAGCAAGGCTTCGGAATCGATCCGCGCCAACTCGAATATGTAGCAAACGAAGTTAAGTCAATCAGGGAACTCGGGGTCGAAGTCGGAATCGTCGTGGGCGGTGGAAATTTCCATCGCGGAGCGACCGGCACCCTGTTGGGAATCGGCCGCGCCACGGGCGACTACATGGGGATGCTCTCGACCGTCATCAATGCCATGGCCTTGCAGTCGGCACTGGAGAATTACGGCATGTTCACCCGTGTGCTTAGCGCCCTGCGCATCGAAGCCGTCGCCGAACCGTTTATTCGCCGCCGCGCCATTCGCCACATGGAGAAGGGCCGCGTCGTGATCATGGCAGCCGGTACGGGAAATCCCTATTTCACGACCGACACCGCGGCGGTTTTGCGTGGTATCGAGACGGAAGTCGATGTCGTGATGAAGGCGACCAAAGTTGACGGAATTTACGATGCCGACCCGATGAAGGTTCCTACCGCCAAGCGATTTGACGTAATTACATATGACGAGGCGCTGCGCCTTGACCTTAAGGTCATGGATGGCACGGCATTTACTTTGTGCCGCGAGAACAAGCTGCCCCTCGTCGTTTTTAAGTTGACCGATGCCGGCAATCTCTATAAAGTTGTCACTGGTGAAAAGATAGGTACGTTGGTAACGATTCGATCGGAGGAAAACGTATGACGACAGTAAAAGAGCTACTCACAGACTCTGAAGATAGAATGAAGAAGTCGGTGGCGACACTGCAGCACCACTTCTCCACCGTGCGTTCCGGCAAGGCAAACGTGCACATGCTGGACGAGATCATGGTTGACTACTATGGCACGCCCACACCGCTGAAAAATGTCAGTTCGGTCACCACTCCCGAGGCGCAGTTGATTGTGATCCAGCCGTGGGAGAAACAGTTGGTCGGCGAGATCATGAAAGCGATCCAGAAATCGAATCTCGGCTTCAACCCGCTGTCCGATGGCCAGGTTGTGCGCGTTCCGGTTCCGGCACTCAATGAAGAGCGCCGTAAGGAACTTGTGAAACTGGTCAAGAAAATGGCGGAAGAAGACAAAGTCGCCATTCGCAACGTTCGTCGCGATACGCTTGATCACGTCAAGCGGCTCCTCAAAGACCACAAGATCTCCGAAGACGAAAAGGACAACGCCGAAATCGACGCGCAGAAGCTTACCGACAAATACATCGAGCAGATAGATAAATTGACATCGGCCAAAGAAGCCGAGGTGATGGCTGTCTGACCGCGCGTCTCGCCGCCGATATCGCCGCTCTTAAGGAGAAAATCTCTCCCGCCAAATTGCCGGTGCACGTTGCCATCATCATGGATGGCAACGGCCGCTGGGCTGCCAAACGCGGCCTCGACCGTTCTTCGGGACACAAAGCCGGTGTTGATGCCGTACGCCGGATCGTCGAAATCTCCGGCCAGATCGGCATCAGCTATCTCACCCTTTACACATTTAGCGTCGAGAATTGGAAACGCCCCAGCAGTGAGGTTGGTTTCCTGTTCAAGCTGCTCAATGACACCGCCCGCAGTGAGTTAGCCGAACTTAACCGCAACAATGTCCGCCTCATCGCTACCGGTCAATTGGATCAAATTCCCTTTACCCGCCGACGGGCAATCCTGCACGCGATCGAGAAGACCTCGAAGAACACCGGCTTGGTTTTGAATCTGGCGTTGAATTACTCGGGGAGAATGGAAATTGTTGAGGCAGTCAAGAAGATCGCCCGCGACTACAAGGCGAGCAAGTTGAAGTTGAACGAAATCGACGACGCGCTATTTTCGAGTTACCTGTTTACTCATCCACTGCCTGACCCGGATCTGCTGATTCGTACTTCCGGCGAAATGCGCCTGTCGAACTTCCTGCTGTGGCAGACTTCGTACACCGAATTGTTTATCACCGAGACTCTCTGGCCCGATTTTTCCGAGCGCGAGTTTGTTGAGATCGTTCTTGAGTACCAGAAGCGCGAACGGAGATTCGGCAAGTTATGATCTCCAAAAACCTGATCCAGAGACTGGTTGTCGCGGCAATCTTCATTCCCCTGCTGTTGTATGTCTTTCATTTGGGCGGGATCGTCTTCCTCGGTGTTGTTGAAGTGATTATCGTCCTCTCGGTATTGGAGTTTTTCACGTTGACGAAGATCAAGCTTTACTGGTGGCAGAAGCTCCTCTTGGTTGGGCTGGCGATTTTCCCTGCGATCTCGAATCAGTTTTTTGACGGTCGATATCTGCTCGAGACAATCCTTGGTACGATGTTCTTGACGACACTTCCCTACACATTTACTCGCGGACTCGGCGATGTCAGCCGCTCGATTGGAGTAGGGTTCTTTGGCGTGATCTATCTCTCGCTCGGGCTAAGCAGTCTGATTCTGCTCCGCAGCGGGACAGTTGTGGCGCCGGAACTTGCCGCCGGATGGGTGACTTTCCTGTTTGGCGCCATCTGGATAATTGATACCGCCGCTTACTATGTTGGTGTCAAGCGCGGCCGCGACAAGCTCTCCCCCGCCATCAGTCCGAACAAGACCGTGCAGGGATTCTTCGGCGGGTTTTTGGGAGCGGTTTTGGCTGCCGGCATTTTCAGCGTGATCTTCCTCAAAGAGGTTGGTTTCGTCGGTTTGATCCTTCCGGCGATGGTGATTGCGTTCTTCGGACAGTTGGGGGATCTGGTCGAATCGATTTTCAAGCGGGAGATGGGGGTCAAGGACTCCTCAAACCTGATTCCCGGGCATGGCGGGATTCTGGACCGCTTCGATTCACTGGTTTTTGCGGCGCCGGCGCTGTATCTGTACTTGCGATACCTGGGATAGATTACTCCCTTCTTTTTTATTGAAACATCTTGCGGTAATCCGCATATTAAACGGAGACTATGAATAAGCTATTCGACTACATCTTCCTGATGCGCCCGATGCTGATTATCCCGGTCTGGACGATCTCCTTGCTCGGCGCGCGGGCCTCGCTTTGGCGCGAACGCGGCACCAGTCCGATCACCATCGACCGCTACCCGTTTGTCGATTTCAGCACATCGGATTTGAACATTCTCGCGATGCTGGGTTTGGCGACATTGTTGGCCGGAGGGGTGTTTATCCTCAACCAGATTTATGATGCCGATACCGACCGCATTAACAAGAAGCTTTTCCTGATATCCGAAGGTCATGTTACTGCCGGCGAGGCGTGGAAGCTCTATGTCGCTGTCACCGCGATTGCCATCATCGGCGCTTTCCTGCTCAACTGGCAGCTCGGCTGTTTGTTCGTAGTTGGCGCATGGTTCGGCTTCCAGTACTCGTATCCGTTTTTCAAACTGCGCGAGCATCCGTACAAGTCATTCCGCAATAATGTCGTGGCACACGGTATACTTGCATTTCTCTTCGGCTGGGTGATGTATTTGAGCTTCAACATCGAAGGAATCATCAAGGCGATGCCGTACTTCCTCGCAGTTGGAGCCGTCTATCTGAATACCACATTGCCCGATCTTGATGGCGATAAAACGGCCGGCAAGACGACCTATGGCGGGGTATGGGGATTGGTCAAGACGCAGCGCACGGCTTTCCTGCTGGTGCTGGCGGGAATGTTGTTTTCGATCATGACAGCTGACTATGGTTTCACGGTGGCGGCGGCCATTGCGGCGCCGTTCTTCTTGGCAGCATGGATTCAGGAATCGGTGGCGGTATCAACGCTGGCGTCCAAGGTGGCGATTCTCGCACTGTCGGTATTTGCGGCGATTTTCTTTCCGCTGTATGGAGCCCTGCTAATATTCACGATTATCCTGACGCGCGTTTACTATTCGCGCCGTTTTGAGATAACCTATCCGGCATTGATTGAGAAGCACCAGTGAAGAATCTGATTACATATCTTTTGCTGACGGCACTCTTTGCGATTGTCGGCTGTACCAATTCTGTCCGTTACTCCGTCACCGATGAAGCCGCGCGGCGACCCGCTCCCAGAGAACCGATAGGTGATACGACGCGCATCGATGATTATGATTCGCCAACTAACGAACGCGACACGCGGGTCGAGGATGACCGCCGCGACGATCGCGAACCGGCAGAAGACGAGCGCCTTCCGGTAGTAACCGGTTCGCAGATTGACAAGGCTATGATGAATCGCATTATCTCGCGTTACCTTGGCGCGCCCTACGAAAAAGGCGGCTCGGGAAAACTGGGACTGGATTGTTCTGGGCTGGCGTTTGTCGTCTACCGCGATTATGACGGCACGCGCTTACCGTTAAGTGTGGAAGCATTGTATCGCCTTGATGACCGCATTGGTTATGACGAATTGGCTTACGGCGATTTGCTTTTTTTTCGCATTGATGACCGCCGTGTTTCGCATGTCGGCATCTACTTAGAAAATGGCCGCTTCGTTCACTCCTCCGAGACTCGCGGTGTTGTCATTGACGACATCGCCGATGAGTACTTCGCAACCCGTTTTGCGGGTGCACGCAGGGTGCGGCTGTAGATTTCTCTCATCGAAGTTTGGTCGTTTAGTCCTGTAGGTCAAGCCCTCTTGGGGCTTGACGGTCTCGTTTGTCACGTCCCAAGAGGACGTGACCTACTTAACTTGTCGGGACAAGGCGGGGTGTGTCATTTCGTTGTTCCTTTGTATTCCCGTAGTGCATGATTGTTTGGCAAGCGCAGCGTTTCACCGTCCCCCCACCTATCCCCTTCCCCTTCCCGCTTGAATTCGCTATCTTTTCATAATGACCGATCCGTTTGAACATCTGCGCGACAAGCTCGCCGACCTGCCTGACAAGCCGGGCGTCTATATTATGAAAGATGCCTCCGGCAAGATCATCTATATCGGCAAGGCGAAGATTCTTCGCAATCGCGTGCGGACATACTTTGCGCTCGCGCCGGAGCTCAATCCCAAGATCGCCGCGCTCAAGGGCAAGATCGCCGATTTCGAGATGCTGGTCACTGACAACGAGATCGAAGCGCTAATCCTCGAAGCCAATCTGGTCAAGAAGCATAAACCGCGCTACAACATCAATCTCAAGGACGACAAGCGTTATCCATACTTGAAGATCACGCAGGATGATGACTTCCCTCGCGTCGTCGTAACCCGCAGTATGTTCCGCGATGACGGACTCTATTTCGGGCCGTACGCCAATGTCGGCGGCATGCGCGAGACCTATAAAATGATCTCGCGGCTGTTTAAGCTACGGACGTGCAAACTGCGCATCCCGCATCCCAAAGGCAAGGGTCGTTACAAAGTCTGCCTGCAGTATCACATCAAGCGCTGTGATGGACCGTGCGAGAATCTGGTCAGCAAGGAAGAGTACGACAAGGAAGTGCAGAAGGTGATCAAGCTCTTGCAAGGCAAGTCGGCTTCGCTGGTGGATCAACTGCAGGACGAGATGAAGTTGCTGGCGTCATTGCAGAACTACGAAGAGGCCGCCCGCGTTCGCGATCAGATTCGCTCCATCGAAGGGATCATGCAGAAGCAGAAGGTTGTCGCCGACCACGCTGTGGACCGCGACATTATCGCCTTCGCCCGTTCCACCGGTGATCTGGCGGCGGTGGTACTACAATTGCGGGAAGGGTTGTTGATCGGGCGGCAGAATTTTCATTTGCGCGCCGACAAGGCTGACACTGAATCTGATATCGCCGATTCGTTTTTCAAGCAGTACTACTTGAATTCAACGATGATCCCCGAAGAGATCTATTGCTCGTTCAAACCCGACGACGAAAAGGTCATCAAGACGTGGCTGTCAGAGCGACGCAACGGGCGCGTGGAACTGTTCTTCCCGCAAAAGGGCGAAAAGATGCGACTGATAGAAATGGCCGAAGCCAATGCGCGTCTTCTGCTCGGCGAACTGATGAAGCAGAAGCAGGAACGCGCTGACAAACTTCCCGGAGCGGTGGCGATGCTTCAGAAGGACATGTATCTCGCCAAAGCCCCGATGACGATTTGTTGTTTTGATATCTCGAATCTCGGCACCACCGATCCGGTGGGATCGATGGTCTTCTTCAAGGCAGCGAAGCCATTTAAGAAGAATTACAGGCACTTCAAGATCAAAACCGTTTCCGGTCAGGACGATTTTGCGATGATGCGCGAAATTGTCTCGCGTTATTTCACCCGCGTGCTGTCGGGCGAGGCCGACATGCCGGATTTGTGCATCATCGACGGCGGGCGTGGTCAGCTCAATGCCGCGCTTGAAGCGCTTGCCGAACTCGGTATCGACGATCTGCAAATCTGCGGATTGGCAAAACGGCTGGAGGAAATTGTACTTCCCGGCGAAAAGAAGATGTTGTCACTGCCGCGCACTTCGCCTTCGCTCAAGTTGATGCAACGCGTCCGCGACGAGGCTCATCGCTTTGCGATAACCTACCATCGCAATTTACGCGACAAGAAGACCGACAAGTCACTCCTCGACGCAATTGAGGGCATTGGCGACAAGCGCAAGGAACAGCTGCTGAAAGCGCTCGGTTCAGTCGATGGCGTGCGCAATGCCTCTGTTGAGGAACTTAATGCGGTCGTGCGCAACAAATCGCTGGCGGAGCGAATCCATTCCTTCTTTCGCACACACGACAATCTCTCCGAAGAGCAATAATCTCCCGACGAGTTTCTGTCGAGCCGAGTGAGAAGACCGCCCTTAACGGAAGAAATCCGCTCCTGCTTCTATAAGGTGCAATACTTGACAGTTTTGTCTTTTTTAGTATCTTGAAAAAGTCCATCATTCCGTCTCCATCATCTTGAATCTGATAGGATGGACGCTGGTGGCGAGCTGCGATCCACCACGATACCGCCACCCAACTAATACTCGCTAAGACTGGAGCCTCTATGAAACGCCTGTCGTCCTTTGTGCTATTGGCCGCACTGCTGCAGATTTCGCTATTGCTTGCTGCAATCCCACAACAAGTGAATTACCAAGGTTTTCTGTCCGACAGTTCAGGAAATCCCCTGAACCAGACGGTCGCCCTCACCGCAACGATCTGCAGCGACTCGCTGGGTGTTACCATTCTCTGGAGCGAAGTCCACCCCAGCGTCGTCGTAACCGACGGTCAGTTTGCGGTAGTGTTAGGGAGCGTCACCCCGATTCCGGCTACTGTATTCAGCGGTGCCGTGCGCTGGCTTGGCATTCAGGTGAACAGCGATCCCGAACTGCGGCCGCTTCGCCCACTGCTAAGTACGCCCAGCTCCTATCGATCGCTGGTCGCAGACACTTCCGGCTTTGCCAAGTCAGTCGCGGACAATTCAGTCACCAGCGCCAAGATCACCAACGGCACGATACAGCTTGTTGATATCGGACAGAACAGCGCGACCGCAGGTGAGGTCATCAAATGGAACGGCACCGCCTGGGAAGCCTCACCCGAGGCAGGCGGCAGCGGCGGCTGGACCGATATGGGGGCATACATGCGATTGGCTACGGAAACTGATTCGGTCGCCATCGGTGTCGCTGTACCCACGGCCAAACTTCACGTCGAAGGGAACCTGCGGCTTCGGCAAGGCGGCGATATCCTCTTCGGTACGACTAACTGTAAGATCAACAGTGGAACGGAAGACCTGTTGATCTCCTCTTCCGATGATCTCTATCTCGAACCGGAAGGCGTCATTCGTATCCGCGATTTCGGCGCGAGCGACTGGATGCTGATCGATCCCGCTGTGAAGGAAATCGGGGTCGGGACTCTGGCGCCGGAGGATATGCTCCACGTCGAAAACAACGCCGTCAGCGGTGCGGCATTCTTGCGGGTAGAGAGTTCAAATGCGAGCAGCCATGGCGAGACGGGCATCCGCTTCGAAACGCCCCAAAACCGGTGGCACCTGCGCATGGATGACTATACGAATAACAACATCCCAGCCGGTTCATTGAGCTTGCGCAGTCAGGATGGCGCGTTGGAAGCGCTAACTGTTCTGGAAGACGGCAAGGTCGGAGTCGGAATCACTTCGCCAACACGCAAGTTGCACGTCAATGGCAGCGTCCAAGTCAAGGATACACTCTACGCGAGTGCAATCAATCCCACGTTGATTGCGGCTTCCCGGCAACCTAACGAACCGGGGCTCGCCATGAATATGCTTCTCAATGAAGTATCGCTCGACTACAGCAACACCGTAATTGTCTCCGAGACAATTACTGTTCCTGATAGCGGCTACGTTTTGGCTTTTGCCGCCGCTACCGCTAGCATGGACCACACGTGGGGTGACAACGATGACTATGAAGCAACCATCTCGCAATCGAGTGCATATCTTCCGCCATCTAACCGGGCGAGGGTCAGACTGCCAATGAATGCCGGTTCCGGCGTGTACGTCTTCACACTCTCCCCGATCGCAACGTTCTATGTCGAATCTGCCGGTGAGTACACCTACCGGCTCTATGGACACCGAAATGGCCCAGCAGCTACCGAGGTTACTCAAGCCAGGCTGACACTGCTATACGTCCCGACATTCTATGGTGAGGACTACTGGGAGAAGTCGAGTTCCGATGTGGATCTTCCTTCCGCCGCGCAGCAGTTGGACAGACCGCAAAACCCGGCGATTGCAGAGCAGCCAGAAAGTCTGCCGGCCGAGACGGAGCCGCTCTTCCAGAAACTCGTAGCCGAAGAAGTCGCGAAGTTGCGAAGGGAGTTCGAGGCCAGAATTGCTGCGCTTGAAGCGAACGCGCGGCGATAGTCAGTTAGCTATCAGGCCCGGTCATACCGGCGCAGGCCGGTATGCAGGTTCAGGTTTAGCGCATCTGATTGACGAAGCTGGATCCCGATTTTCATCGGGATGACACATTGGGAATCCCCGCCTCCTACGGGCAGGGAGCGGGACCGGATGCAAATATGTAGGTAATGATAAATACCGCGTCGGAAATGGTGATCGAACCGGTGCAATCGGCATCGCCATTGATGAGCGTCGCCGGTGGAGGCCCGCTGGCGAAGATGTAGCTGATGAGATAGACCGCGTCGGAAATGGTGATCATTCCGGTGTGGTCGGCATCGCCACGAACCACCGGACTTGTGCAGTTGTTCTTGATAATCCAGTAGCTGTCGGCAACATCGTTGTTGGCATCGAGCGCGCGGGCGCGGACCAGATAGAGCAGGTCCTCCTGAAATGTGCCGGTTGGCAAGAGACCATAAAATCCATCCAGCGTATTGAAGTCTGTCCAGAACGTCGAATAAGTAATCGCTTCCTGCTTGGGATACAGCGCCACGCCCAGTTGCGCGCGATACTTCTTATTGTTGGGTAGGTACCCCAACACCAGTGAGTCGCCGCGAGCGATTAGAAACGACGAGCGCAATACTCCGCCGACCGGATCATAATAGGTCACCGGAAAACTGTCGTTTGCGGATGCAGCAAAGTCCACCTTTTGCGCCGCCAGCCAATGGCCGAATGGTCCATCAATCGCCAGCATCACGGTGGCCTGCCGTCCAAGATAGGTAGACTTGAACCACTCCCAGTTTGGCTTGGGCATAATGTCGGGCTTGATGCGATTCCCGTGCGCCTTGAGATAGTCAATCAATCCGGCGGCAAGATTGTCATCCTGCGTACCGAGATTGTCGCGTGTATCGAAGTCAACGGCGAGTGATTCCGCCATTTGTGTCGTCGTCAGGAACGTTGAGCCTTCGGCCATCACTTCGATGTAACCCTTGTCAAACCAATGCTTGAAGAATGAGGTCAAGATCGTCGGCGCCGAATAGTACTCGCCGAATTCGCCGGAGTAATTGTGATTGCCGTCTGACGGATTGTTATTGGCGTCACCGTAATCGTTGCGCCGAAGCAGTTGAAGAGTGCGCTCCTCAAAATTGGGCAGGTAGCGGAACCCGAAGGTTACCGCGACCGGATTTTCATCTTCGATCGCCACGCGTACAGTCTCGGCCCCGCAGGTCGACATCAGGTCGGTGCGATTGAGGAATTCGGGAGCGAGCGGTTTCATGTCGAGGTAGACACTCGCGGTGTCCATCGTGTAGGTCGAATCGAAGTCTGCCACCGTGACGCGCATCAGATACGTGCCCTCGTTCAAGCCGAATGGCTGCCAGACTGCCGACCAGCCGTCGCCGACGGTAGCGGGTGTCACACCGTCGCGCAATGGCGATGAGCCATCGAAGTCGGCTCCGAACTGATACCAGACGCCCGATTTAAAGTATTCAAATGCTGCGCCCTGATAGACAAGCGCATCGTTGGCTTCGCCCACCCAGATGGTCTTACCGGGATAGGTCACACCGGAATCGGACGGGACAAGGAATCGCAGTTTCGGCAGCATGTCGCCTTTGGCATAACCGATCGAATAGAGATGCACCGTGCCCGGAAAATTGTAGTAGTCGTTGCTGGCGAGATCGACGAGACCCTCGCCCCACTCATTATAGGTGATACACAGATAAGCCGCGGTATCGAGCGCCAGACCGGGATACATCGCGGTCATGTCGGAACCAAAGTACATGCAGGCAAAGTATGGACCATAAACCGGTACCGGTGTCTCCAGCGCAAGCACCAGCGAATAAACACCCGGGCCTGGAATCTCTACCGGATACTCATTGCCGACATAGATGATCTCGCCCGGTACTGGACATATGGGCGAGGAAAAAATCGGATCGACATCCGCGACGAACACCATCACGTTGATCGTTCCGGCATCGTTCAAGACGATCGTCATGCCGATGTGAGTTACGACATAAGGATAGATCGTATCGCAAGTAACCTTGGGGAAGAACAAGTCCTGATAGGCATAGTAGATTTCTATTCCGGTCATCCAGTCATAGAGTGCGTTTTGCGGCTCGTCTACATAAACCGTGCAATCGGACTCGTACATAAAGTCGGTGCGCAGTGATGGAATAAGCGACACCGCCGAGTCGCTGATCGCGGATAATGTCGGCGTCGCTGGTTTCGATTTCTGTTTGAGCAATGCCGATGCGATTTTTGGCGGAATCGCCTGATTGGTGGCAGTCATTACAGGACCTGCCGCAAACAGGAGAATCGCCATGGCGAGAATGATCCTGATCATACAGGAGATATCGGCATTCGCGACGTGTCCCGTAAGCCGAAGCGCACTACTAGAGCAATCTGTATTTCCTCAAGACTTCCCCTGCAGATTTGTCTGCTTCCCACACCCTATGGGAAGTGCCCGAGACTTTCTCCGAAATCTTTGACTGTTCACTTTCTGACGATTCATTTGTTCCGCAGTGCACAGGTCGTAAGTCGGGTCAAAACAGGCGGTTGGCGAGGCGAATGAAAACGTGTTCCAAATTGACCACGCTTGGAACAGATCTTGCGAAGTATTGCGTCGGTTAACGATGATGATTATGAGTTGTTACTTTAGTGGAGGGAATGTGAATACGAAGAACCAACTGGCGAGTCAATGATTAGCGGCGCTAATCATTCTGTTGTTGTGCAGTATTGCGATCATGTTGTTCGGTTGCGCCGAGAATCCGGCTGCACCGTCCGCATTCAATAACAGCAGCGAGAAGACTTTTGTCGATATTCCTGATTCGGACGATGTCGATGAAGACGACGGTATCAATCCGTTCGTCGCTGAAACCGTCTTTGTGGCCGCCGATACTACTTACTTCCTTGCCGGTCCTGATGGCGCCGATTCGCGCATATTTATCCAAGGTAAGAAGGTTGAATTCCTGGTTAACCCGAACGCTTTAGATGACACCGTTACGATCGCTATCATTGGTTCAAGATATCGCATCGGCAGGACGACCGACCTCTATATCTATGAGTGCGGTCCCGAAGGCCTGCAGTTCAACATTCCGTTGGAATTGACGCAGTTAATCGACAGACCGGACGGCAGCATTGCCACGCTGTCCTTCTACGATGACTCAATTGACGACGGCGACGGCATTGGTTGGGAAATTGTAGCTCCGTCGATCGTGTCTGATGGCAAGGGAGTGTTCTTCCTTCACCACTTCTCCAAGTACGGAATCAGCTACGTCTCCGCCGACCCGAATGTGGAGGTTGGAAACGAGAATCACTGCGACTAAGCCAGCTCATTAGAGCATTTGCTTCACGGTACCTCGGTGCGGCGGGAGTTGATCGCTTGGACTCCCGCCGCCTCCGTTTGTGGGGGGAATTTTGAATTTAGGAGATCGGCGGACTGCGCGAGAAGGAACTCTTTAAATGAAGTTCATTACGGTAAAGAAACCCTCCCTACGGATTGCGACGTGAATTCGGTCGCTTCCCACACTCTATGGGAAGTGCCCGAGACTTCTCCCGAAATCTTTGACTGTTCACTTTCTGACGATTCATTTGTTCCGCAGTGCACAGGTCGTAAGTCGGGTCAAAACAGGCGGTTGGCGAGGCGAATGAAAACGTGTTCCAAATTGACCACGCTTGGAACAGATCTTGCGAAGTATTGCGTCGGTTAACGATGATGATTATGAGTTGTTACTTTAGTGGAGGGAATGTGAATACGAAGAACCAACTGGCGAGTCAATGATTAGCGGCGCTAATCATTCTGTTGTTGTGCAGTATTGCGATCATGTTGTTCGGTTGCGCCGAGAATCCGGCTGCACCGTCCTCGAATAATTCTAATGCTGTCACGGTTGACCTCGGTACCGTTGCCGTTGATGATCCCAAGGATAAGGACAAAGACAGCGAAGTCTCCGACACAGTATTTATCTGCGCGGATACCGTCTCCGGTGAAATCGGAATCGAAGGTGGTACGCTGAAGGCGAAGATTGATGGTAAGAATGTCGAGTTTCTCGTCAGTCCGAGCGCTCTTAACGAAGTCGTTCCGATTACTGTCATTATCTCACAGTTTCGTGTCAACGACAAAGTAACTTTGTATACCTACGAGTGCGGTCCCAGCGGTCTCCAGTTCGCCCTCCCGCTCGAGTTGACGCAATCAATCGCTAAAGGCGACGGCACAGTAGCTGCGTTCTACTACTTTGATGACTCCACTCTGGACGGTGACGGTGTTGGTTGGGAATCAATCGGTGTTTCTCTGGTATCAGGCGGCAAGGGTACGTTCCTCATTAATCACTTCTCGAAGTATGGTATCAGCTACATTTCCGCCGACCCGAACACGGAGATTGGAAACGAGAATCACTGCGACTAAGTTAGTTCATTAAGACATTTGCTTCACGGTACCTCTGTGCGGCGGGAGTTGATCGCTTGGACTCCCGCCGCCTCCGTTTGTGGGGGGCATACTGCTCTATTCAGGGTTGTCAGGAGCGCAGGGCTCCTGACCTACCGAACTGACCTACGAACTATCGCGCCTATGGCGCGACTGGGCGCAGCCCCGCAAAGGCGGGATCTTCGACATGCTGTGCCCCTACGGACAGATTCTTCACCTGCGTAGCGGCTCAGAATGACAAAGTCACGGCAATTGTCAGGAGCACTGGGCTCCTGACCTACAAAACTCACCTCACACGCAAGTCTAATCAATACTCATAACAGTTTATATTAGAACAGCTTACCACTTTTTAACACCTCCCAGAAGCGATGGCAGAATCACTTTTTGCGGATTCTGCAGAAAATTCCTGCTTAAGTTTCAGATTCCTCTTGACGACTGCACAAATGTGCAGTATATTGCCATCACGTCAAAATTAAGCACGGTTACCACGTGACCAATCAAACACCGGAGCGGGTGTGCGGCCCGCTCCGCCACGGCGTCATCGGTTAGGCGGCTTTCCGATGAAGCGAAAGGAAAGTGAAATGAATGTGCTGGAAACCACGGAAATGGAATGCTGCTGCGGCGGAATGCTGGTATCGAGCGGCAATAATTATCTTTGTGCCGACTGCGGCGATCGCTTTTGCGCTGAATGCGGCGGGACTGTAATTCATGAAGGCGGCTGCTTCTTCTGCCTCTCCTGCGCCTCCTCCAGTTGTGAGATGTCGTAACGAGCATTTGAGAAGATGGTACGAGGAATGCAGAGAGGATAACGACACACCCCGCCTTGTCCCGATAGATCGGGACAAGGCACCCCTCTCAAGAGGGGAACTTGGTGTTGAAATTGCGCGAGAATATTCTCCAATCACCACGGAGAGCTCGAGGTAAGGACAAAGTCCGCAGAGTGAATTCCCCTCTTGAGAGGGGTGGCTCCCCGACGCAGTCGGGGAGACGGGGTGTGTCCGTGATGCTTGGGGCGCAGACAAATTCAGAATCCGACAGGGAGCTAAACAATGAACTTGATGCAAATGGAACATCTGAAATCATACGGACTGCCGGAAATAGTTGTCGCCAGTTGGCGCGAACGGCTGGGCGAGGAACTACTTCCCTTGCAGCGCAAGGCGGTCATCGAGAATCGCATCCTTGCCGGCAAGAACGTGCTGGTCTGTGCGCCGACCTCATCGGGAAAAACCTTCTGTGGCGAACTGGCGGCGACGGCGGCGATCTTCAACCGGCGCAAGGCGCTGTTCTTGGTACCGCTGAAATCGATTGCCGAAGAGCGCTACCGCGAATTTGCCAATCGCTACCGGAAGCTGGGTATCCGCGTGGTGATCGCAACCGGCGACCACCGTGAGTTTGAACACGATCTGGAAAACGGCAAATTCGATCTCGGTATTTTAGTCTACGAAAAATTCAATCAACTGCTGATTCGCAATCTCGATCTGCTGGCCTCCGTCGGGCTGATTGTCATCGACGAAGTCCAGATGATCGGCGATTGCGAGCGCGGCGCAACTTTGGAACTCGCCATTCTCAAGACACAACATTCGCAATACCATCCGCAGATTGTCGCACTCTCGGCGGTGCTCGACAATGCCGATGAACTTGCGGCGTGGCTGGGGTGCCGGCTTTTGGTCGATCATTTCCGCCCGGTCGAGTTGCGCCACGGCGTGTTGTATCAGGGGCGCTATCGCTATCGTTGTGCCGATGGCCACACCACCGGCGAGGAAACTCTATCCGACTGCAATGCCGACGATCCTGAAGAACTACTATTGACGAATATCGAAATACTGGTCAACAGCGGCGAGCAGGTGCTGGTCTTCCTTAAAGCCAAACGCGCCTGCGAGATTTTGGCATCGCGATTGTCGGAGCGGAATTTCTGGCCCGAAGCACAACTGACTATCGAACATCTTCAGCGCGAAACGACGACGATTCTCGGGCGGCGCTTGGCGGAAACGCTTCAGTCTGGCGTGGCGTTTCATCACGCCGATCTTTCGCACCGGCAGCGTCGGACTTTGGAACACGGCTACTTGAGCGGCGAAATCAAAGTACTCGTATCGACCACCACGCTCGCGATGGGTGTGAATCTTCCGGCGCAGACGGTGTTCATCGACTGCTACAAGTATCAACCGGGACGGCACGGACAACGCGCGATCGTTGCGCCGCTGGGCTGGAGCGAATACGAGGCAATGTCGGGGCGCGCCGGACGTTATGGCAGGGGCGCGCAATTTGGCAGATCGGTGCTGATCGCCAATTCGGATATCGAAGCGGAAACATTGTGGAAGCTTTATGTCGAAGGCTGTGCCGACAGTGTGGGGTCCTCCCTGCAGTCGTTGGCGATGGCGGATGTGATTCTCGATCTGGTTTCGGCGCGGGTGATTAACAAGGTATCGGAGATCGTTCCGACACTGCAATCAACGTTCTTTGCCTCCGTCGAAGGCGCTGTCGACGCAGATTGGATAACCGAATCGGTCGAGCGATTAAAGGCACAGCGAATGGTCTTCATCAAGAAGGATGAAATCTCTGCTTCGCCGATGGGACAATTGGCAAGCCTGCGCGGCATCGGTTCGGCATCGCTGTTTCGGCTGGCGTCGCATTTGCGCGAGTACGATGGCGGCGACCGCTTGAGCTGGCTGTATTCTATCGCGATGCTTCCCGACTTCGAGATGACGGGCATTTACCTCGATGCTTCGGATGATTACGGCAAATCGTACCGCAATCGGTTATCGCGATATCTAAACGATCATTCGCAGACGGCTCCGTGGCTGATGCGTCTTGTTGATGACGAGTATCTCTTGACCGAACGCGAATTGCTGGGGCTGAAGACCGCATTCCTGCTCTGTGAATGGCCGACCTCAATCGAAACAGCCGATCTGGAATTGCGCTACAAAACGCATTGCGGTGCGATGCTGCAGGTGTCAGAAACGGCGGCGTGGCTGGTTGACTCGCTCGCCGAACTGACGGAGTTGCTTCATCAACCGAAGGGGCAAATCGCGCAACTGCGGACATTGGCGCACATTACCGGCAGAGGGTTCGATCTGCCCGGGTCGATTTTCGATGCCGCGGGTTTCGACGCCGAAAACCGCGATCTGGTGTGGCGGTTGTTCAATACCGGCTTTGTGACCACGGGGCAATTTGCGCAGGAAAAGCGGGCCAAGCTGGCGGCGCTGGTTGGCGATGCCGCCGCCGAGTATCTGATTACGAAATTTGGAGAACTACAAAAGAGAAATAGCGCTGAACTAAACAGCGAGGAGGAAACCATGCCATTATTGAAGTTGCGCGGCCTGCTCAAAGGCGAGCGCGTACGGATCTGCTTCAACGAAGCGGAAATCGATTTGACACCGAAGAGCTTCAACTATCTCTACAAGCTCGGGGCGGCGCGATTCCTGAAGCCGGAGGGCTGGATGAGCAAGGAAGAGATCGAGCCGGGATTCAACCAGGCGAAGAACATCTACCGGGTCAAGCAGGAACTGAAGCGTTTCGCGACAGGTCTTGAGAACATGATCGAGAACAACAAGTCGGGATTCTATCGTCTCAACCTTAAGCCGGAGCAGATCAAGATCGATGTCGAATCGATGGAGGCGTATTCCGACTTCGAACTGGCGGAACTTACCAAACGTCTCGCTAACGCCACGGTGAGTTAGGAAACGCGCTTACGTACGTATCGAATGCACCACTTAGTCCCTCTCCCGCTCGCGGGAGAGGGACTAAGAGTGAGGGCTTACTGTAAACTATAACTTTCACGACTTCACACAACCCATTGGTTTGCTTCACATTGAAACAGGCTTAAATCAGCCAAAATAACCACAACAGGGATTACCGCGATTGGTCGATAATTGTACAAAGATATTGTTCCCGTCTGCGGTACCAATGGCGGAGACATTCACGGACGAATCGACTAATCGTCGCCGGTCGGGTAAACTATACCCTGCCGGAGAATAGGAGATCAGCCATTCCATGAGCGGAACTAACCGCCAGATACCGATCATCCCCCTGCGTTCGACGATTATCTTTCCCGGCTGCGTCGAGACCATTCAGATCAGTCTGCCGCGCAATCTGCTGCTTCTGCGCGAACTGCGCGACAGCCAGCAGCCGATTGTGATGATGCCGGTCCGCGACGGCCGCGGCGAGATTACTGCCGTAGGCGACCTCGAAGCCATCGGCGTGCTCGCGCGTCCGCTGGTGACACAGACCTCGCGCGATAATACCTGCAGTGTGACGTTCGAAGCGGTACGCCGCATCAAGCTCGACCGCCTGACCGGCACCGAGCCGTATCTTGTCGGCGATTTCTCGGAATTGCCGGCCGAGACGGACACGGACTCATTGGAGCGTACATTGGAAAAGGTGTTCTCTTACGCCGTTCGCGTGCTCACCACCGACACGCACTATTCGCCCGAGATTTACGAGATTTTCAAAGCTAACCGCAGTGACATTGATCGCTTTGTCGATGTCGTTTCGCACCATCTGCACTTCCCGTTCAGTGAGAAGCGTTCGCTGCTTTCTGCCACCTCGCTCAAAGAGCGGATCTTTCACCTGCTTGACCTGCTTAGCGAAGAATGCCAGCGCATTGAGCTGGAAGATGAACTCAAGGTCAAAGTCGAAGATTCCATCAATAAATCGCAACGCGAGTTCTTCCTGCGCGCCAAGCTGAAGGAAATCAAGCGCGAGCTCGGCGAGGATTACGACGACGACAATGTCGCTTCAACCTATCGCCGCCGCATCAATATGATCCACGACCTTCCGGTAGAAGTGCGCGAGCAGCTGTTCCTTGAGACCGAGCGCCTGAAAATGCTCTCTCCGGCTTCGGCGGAATTTGGCTCGATTAAACGCTATCTCGATTGGTTGATGGCCGTGCCGTGGGGCAAGACCTCGACTGATGAGACCAATCTGGCGCAGGTGGAAAAAGTCATCGACAGCAATTTCTACGGCGCCAAGGATATCAAAGACCGCATTACGGAGTATTTGGCGACGCGCCAGTTGACGAATAATGTCTCCGCGCCAGTCATATGCTTGACGGGGCCCGCGGGTACGGGAAAAGCCTCACTCGCTTCGGCAGTCGCGACGGCGCTGCATCGTAAGCTGATCAGATTCAGCGTGGCGGGATTCAGTTCCACCGCCGAGTTGCGTGGCGAACCGCATACGCTCGAAGGCGCGATGCCCGGCAAGATCATTCGTGCGCTGATCGAAACCAACTGCGTTGATCCGGTCTTTTTGATTGAAGACCTCGACAAGTTGTCCTACGACGAATCGCGCGTCTCGATTGCGCTGGCGTTTCTCGACGTCATTGACGCCCGCCAGAATCGAAAGTACATCGACGACTACCTGGCCCTGCCGATCGATCTGTCGCGGGTGATTTTCATGTTCAGCGTACGCGGCACGGAGATGCTCGCCGAACCGTTGCTGGAGCGGATGGACGTTATCGAGTTCTCCGGCTATGTCGACCGCGAAAAAGTCACGATTGCCGAGCGGCATCTCATCCCTTCCCTGCTAGCAGCGAACGGCATTCACAAGAACGAGCTGGTATTCACGACCGGCGCGATTAAGACCGTTATCCGCAACTATACCATGGAAGCCGGATTGAGCCAGGTCAAACAGCGACTCGAAACCGTCTGCCGCAAGTTCTCCAAAGCAAAGGCAACCTCCGAGAAGAAAGTAAAGTGGGTTGTCTCCGAGGACAATCTCGAGCAGTATTTCGGTACACCGGTGTACATCCCGGAAACGGCCGAAAGCCACCCGGAAATCGGCGTTGCCGCGGGAGTGGCCTGGACCGGCTCCGGCGGCGATATTATGATGATCGAAGGATTGAAAATGCGCGGCTCCGGCAATGTCGCCTGCACCGGCTCACTAGGCGAGGTGATGCGCGAATCCGTTCAAGCGGCGCACAGTTTTGTGCGCTCCAAAGCGGAGATGCTGGCAATACCGCACGACGATTTTTCGAACTACGATATCCATATACATTTCCCGCAGGGCGCAATTCCCAAGGATGGTCCTTCGGCGGGTGTAACGATTTCACTTGTAATTGCGTCGGTCTTAAGTGATCGCCCGATTCGCAACGATATCGCCATGACCGGCGAGGTCAGCCTGCGCGGCAAGGTCTTGCCGGTGTCCGGAATTCGTGAGAAAGTTGCGGCGGCGCACCGGGCGGGCATCTTCAAAATGGTCCTGCCTTCGCAAAACCGCAAAGACATCAAAGACATCACCCGCGAATTGCGCGATCAGATGGAGTTCATCTTTATCGACCGAACTGATCAGTTATTTGAAATCGCACTGATGGATTATGATCCGGCGGCCGCAACGCTACAGGATTTGGTCATGCTGGAAATGCGGCGACGTGCGAAGGAACCGAAGGCTCCCAAGCGCAGTACGACGCGCCGGGTAGCAGGCGGCAATCTCAAACCGCGCAAGACCACCCGCAAGAAAAAGCCGGCTAAGGGCAAAAAACGGCAGCAGCCGTAGCAGAATCTTAGATAGCACCGTCGCCAGTAAGGGAGATGGGGCTTCGCCGCCAAACTCCCTTTATCTTGACTATCTTGCTTCGACCTCTAATAATGACTCATGATCAAATTCAATCCGCGCGAATTGCTCTATGTCCCGAATCTGCTGACGCTGTTTCGGCTGTTCTTCCTGCCCCTGCCGGTGATCTGTATTGCGTACGGCAAGGACAATGCCGCGCTGGCGCTCTTGGGAATCGCAATTGCTACCGATGTTCTCGACGGCTACTTTGCCCGCAAGTTGAATCAAGTGTCGGAACTGGGCAAGATCCTCGATCCCCTGGCGGACAAAATCGGCGTTGCGGCTCTGGTCGTTGCGCTGGCGGTTTATCGCGATTTCCCCTGGTGGGCGGCGGCAATGATTATCGCGCGCGATCTGCTACTCTTGGTCGGAAGTCTTGCAACTCTTTCAGAGACGGCGGAGATCCCCACTTCTAATCTATTCGGCAAGTTGACTGCACTCACGTGGGTATTGTTGGTGATCAGCTACCTGACGCCATTTGTGATCATACAGAAAGTACTCCTCTGGTTGGCAGTGGCGATGGTGCCGATCTCGTTTCTGCTTTACTTAAGAAAACGCCGCTGATTTCACAACGGCGCACTTCCCTGCTCTTACCATCGCATCCAAAAACTCATTTCGGCAGGAACACTCACTTGCTTGCGCAAGATTGTACCGGACGGATAGTGCAGAGTTATGTCATACCTCGTGTCGTCAGGATCAAGTTCACTGCTCGGAATCAGGTCGAGATACCAGTAACCGGTCGAATCCGTTGTTGTAGCCAAAGCAAAGGGTGAAATGATGACCCCGTCCAGCAGTAGCGGTGACTTCGCGATACGCGCCGTGACATTAACTCCTTCGATTCCCCGACCATCAAGTGATTCGACATAGCCGTAGACCCTACAGAGATATGACTGCGGTGCGTTGCCGGGATCAAAGCGTGTCATCCAGATCGTGTCATTTGCACCTGCCGGACTGACCGCGACTGGCGCGGGAATGTCCGTCTGTCCATATCCATTTTGATGAACGAAGGCGTGATATTCGTAATCATCGAGCGCAAGCAGTAGCCGCCCATTTGGATCGCAACTTCCCATCGCGGCAACTGCTGTCTCGTCCGAGTTGAGCAGGCGCACAAAGGCGCCGGCGATGGCTGATGTTGAACCGGCATCGAACACAAAGAGCGTGCAAGCAAAGGCGCCCGATCCAGATAATGATACCGCGCTCGCGATATCGGCAAAGTAGTCGCCGACATCATCTCCGATGATCTGATAACTCCCCGTCGCTGCGCCACGCCAGGCACCGCCAATCTTGACGCGTACATGGGTTCGATACAGACCACGCTGCGATTCGCTGTTTGCGGCGCGGTAGTGGATTTGGTACCAGCCGGAACGCAGGTGGCCTACTGCCGACGATGACTGCGTCAGTGAATCGACCAAGGCACCGTTGGGGCCGAAACGCAGTGCGATGATGCTGTCGGCATCGGCGATGGTCGGATAGAACGTCGTGTCAAAGGTGCAGAATGACACGATAATCGAATCTGTGGTTCCGTTTCCGGCGATGGCGGGGGTGATTGATAATTGCGCCTGCGCCGAACAAAAACTAATAGCAATGAACAAGAACAGACTTCTCACTGTACTCCTCCAATCAAGCCGCCGTTGATGATTGCGATTCGGCGGCGATTCTGTAATCCGGTTGGTGACGCGAGTCTGATGGTGATAAGCGGGCGATCGTTAACGGCGTTGGCTTCGGATGAGTGATATACGATCTCGGCGTCATTGATCTGCCCGACTTGATTATTCCAATTATTGTGCCACACCCAGCCGTGGTTGGCAATTGTATCCCCGACCATACGATCTGCAAACTGCGGTGGAATTGTCCAAGTTACAAGCGTGCCGCCGGTTGTGTTACTGCGGTTCTGTCTGATCGAATCCAACACGGTGTCGACGACATCGCTGTTGGCGCCAAATGCCCCACCAAGGTTCCAGCGGAAAGTGTCGACGTCGGCAATGTAGCGGTGCACCCAGTTGACGAAGTTGGTGTTCGTTTGGCCGGTCGCATTACCGCAGACCCATGGGAGTTTGAGCAGCTTGATGCCGTTGGTCGACTCCCAGAGGGAATCTTCGACGCCATTGGTGACGCCTAAGATCTTGGTACGGATAGCCAAGCGCTCAACCAAGGCATCAGCGTTTGGAATTTTCCGCCGCAGTGCGTCGTTGTTGACTTTCATGAACGCGACCTTGTTGTCATAGTCGTGACCGGTATAGAGACTCCCCCAGCCGCCGTAACTTTCCAGTGAGTCGGTTCCGGAGGACGATTCTGCCCAGGCGTCTTCGATCTCGATCCTGCCGGTGAAGCACGCATTTCCGGCGATGTGGCTATTGGCGGTGTCGCGTGCTGCCCAGGCAACTGCACGCGTGAAGATCGTGAAGAACTGACAGGAGTCTCGCGGAGTCGAAATAACCGAGAATAGTCCCAAGAATACGCGGCGGCCCCTGGCAATATTCCGGCCATCACCGGTATTGACGATTGTCTGTCCCGAATCGGCGACACAGAGATGAACGTGCGAGGTGTCGTCGGTATCATCCTTGTCGATGATCAGCGGTGTGATGTCGTGCATCGTGTCGGGAAATGCCAGTCCGTAAATGCCGAGGGAGGTCGCGGTCCATAGGTACAGAGTATCCTGAAGTACTCGGGTGATCCAATGGCTACGGTTGATTGCGCGGACATAACCGGAAGCTTCGACAGTGCGACCATTGGTGCCGTTGGAATTGACGCCGAGATTGATCTCGTCCCAGGTATCACTGTGCAGGCTGACAAAACCGGTGCAAGAGTTGGAGATGGTATCGGCAACAGTATTCGGCGACGGCGCGGCGGCCTCATTACCGCACCAGACCACTGCGTTAAACGTGGTGTCGAAGTAGGCGGAGTTGTGCAGGACAATGCTATCCGGGGTTAGCCAGTACACGTCGTATCCGAGATCATTGGCCAGCGCATTCGCCAACAATGTGTCGATACCCTTGGTGTTAATGTCCTCGACGACCAACGCAACACGGGTGGTGCTACTCCCCTGCACGGAAAGGAACAACATCAGCATGGTTGTAACGAGGGCTACGAGTCCGAGTTCGACCCGGAATCGTCGTCTGCCGGCAATTCCTCGCCGCGCAGTTGATTGATAAGCTTCCAAATCTTCTCCTTGTCGTTTTGCGATAGCTTGAGTTTGATTTTGAGTTCGAGGGCTTTGAGCAGATCGGCGACACGCGGATTGATTTCTTTACTGCGCAGTTCCTCGACGATCTTGGCTTGAATTTCCTCGAGAATATCCAAGTCAGTCGGCTGCGGATGGCTCCTACTTTGTTTGCAGGTTCTACCCATTGTGCTCCAATTTCACTCGCACTCCCCTGCTATCCCATCTCGATGATGAGCAAATCCGTCGTGACCGACTGCGTTGAGGGCGCAATCCGCGCGAGCCGAAAGGAATCTGGTGCGACGTTGCCTTGCACAATGACGCCGACATTTCCGCGCGGGATCGCCACGACGCTGGCATTGACTATTGTCGGGGGCAATTTGTTGCCGCGATGATCGGTCAAGTCGGCAAAGGTGACCGTTTGTGCAGATCCACCGAGCAGGCACTGGCTGTGCAGAATCCGCTTGGCGGCGCCGTCGGTCTCGGTGATGATTAATTCGGCTTCGCAATTGGCAAGATCGCCCCAGACAGCCACCCCGGGAACGAGCCACATTTTGCGGGCGAGCAGATAGGTCAGTGTCGGGTTCATTAACCTTCACCTCCTGTCACGCGCACCGGCGTGTTGAGTTGACCGCGAGGCGAAGCAAAACGCGATGCGATCTTGAGTCCATCTGCGTGGTAGTTGGCACCCAGTTCCTGCCAGTGGCGGGCAGTAGCACTTCCATCGGGTTGTTGCAAAGCCGAGAGCGCTTTGACCCGACAGAGCACTGCCAAGGCGAGATAAGTTTCGGCAGTGACCAGGCTTTGGGATGACGAATCGTGATACGCTTCATCAATCAGGCTTAGCAAGAGATCGTCAGCTTCGGCAACGGCGTTGTCGAGCTGGCTTTCGTTGAGTGTCAGCGACATCGTTTCGTAGTCGACGAAGACTGTCTGACCGTCTTCGATCTGGCTTCCGCTGATGCGCCGCAGAGTACCGCGCAGATGATCGACGCTGTAATCGCTGCCACGTTGATAAGTACGATAGGCGAAAAACCACACTGCGACAGTTGCTCCGGCTGTGATTTCGCCATCGAGTCTCCCGATGGTGCCGTGGAGGTAGTCGATGTGATAATCTACATGCTCCGTGTAGATGCGACCGAGCGATGAGTCGGAAGCGACAACGACGCTATCGGGAATGATGTTGGTCGTTCCCAGTGTAGCTGGAGTTTCACCCAGAGTCACATGCGTGGCTTGCGGTGCGCTAAGTTCTTTGCCCTTGACGACAAGAGTTCCCTCCTTGAGTTGCGAATGCATCAAAGCAATCGTCGAGAGTCCCGTCATCTCGACGGGGATGTCGCGAAAAGTGTCGCGCAAGGAAGTTGTCTCAATCAAATGATGGCGCACGATTTCGGAATTGGTAAACGGCATAAATTCCCTTGCTTCAGTTGTTGAGGTACGTGATCGCCGTACACGGCGTGATTTGCGATCCGACCGGAGCTGTCGTGAATGCTGTCGTGACGCGAGCGCGAATCCAGAAATGTGAGCGGGATTCGATCTTGCACTTCTGCCAGTCGACCGGAGAGTGGGCGGAGTCGGTCCATAGCCGCAAAAGCTGTGTTGCCTGTTCAAAGTGACAGACGCCTGATTCGGGCACGAACGATTTCCAGCCAAAGTCTGAATAATATTCCCAGACCACAGCACCACCGGCGCCGATAGTCGATAGCACAATACTCACATTCGCAAACGGCGTTTCGGCTCCGAGATAGAGCGCATCATCGACGGCCTCTACCAAAGCGTGGGAATCAGTGGCAAGGACATCTGCGACAACCGTGCTGGCGGCCTCGAGTGTGCGGTTGTGAAATTGCGGTGTGCCGTCGTGATCATAAAGATAGACTGCTGAAAAGCGGCTGAACTCGGGCGCGAGCAACGACTCTGGCGCGAAACCGACACCGGTCTTACAGCGATAGCGGAGTTCGACCTGCCCGGAGCCAATCTCGACACCGTAGATGACATAGGGAATTTCGCCATTAAATTGCAGAAGCGGCGGGGTCGCGGAGAGTGAGGCGATGTCAAAGACGCCTCCCCAATTGACGCCGTCGCATTCGGCATACCAGAGTTTGTAATTTGCTTCGAAGACAACACCGACCAATGACTGCGACTCGGACACACACGAACAGAGTCGATCGTTAAGGTATACGCCGGTGTGAATCACGAGAGCGTCATCCCAGATTGAAGCGCCATCGAGCAATCGCCGGACGATCAACTGCGTGCCGTTCTCGTTATAGTGGCAATAGACGTAAGGCGCAGCGTAGGCGGTAACACTGTACGCGGCAGATGAACTTTCGCCGAGCAGAGTACCGGAATCGCCGGGACCTGAACCCCACGAAGTGCCGTCACTGGTAGAACGCTTGTGGCGAATCGTGTAGATGCCGGTTGCGGAATCAAAGCAAGTCCAGCAGATGTGCAAACGTCCGGTTGAGTCCCTGACAATCGAAGCGAAGTAATTGGCTTTGTCGTTGTAAACGATGACTTCGGCGCCAACGGTCCATAACCCGGAGTTGAAAGTCAATTCCCGGAAAGCGAGATTAAGAGTACCCTGCACGGAGTAAACGACATAGACGTTGCCATCGGAATCGATACAACCGGAACAGGGATAGTCGGCGGAGCTGCTGGTTACGACTTGCGGTTCCGACCAGTTTGTATACGGTGCGTCGGCATAACAGCACTTGATGGTCGTTGCGTCGGATTGATAGACCACCAACTTGCGGCCACTGTAGGGACCGGTGCGCAACTTGAATTGACGCCGCGCCACTGCATTGCCAGCGCCGAAAAACGCGGTTGAATTGTCGATGAGTGATTGCATGATTTCCTTTCGTGTCAGTTCCCTGCCGAATCTCATTGGGGGTCTCCGTCCTTCTCGAATGAGCGGACGGAGACTTTGGCGGCGGAGGGCGAGTTTGCCCGCGTTTGCTTAGAAATTATCGTCGAGGACCATAGCGGCTTGCGGGACGACCTTGGCGAAGGCGATTGATTCCGAGATGACAGCTTCCTCGAACTTCTGTTCAATGATCTTGTCGAATTCGACCATCAGCGGCTGACTGATGACTTCTTCGATAGCGAAGCGTGAATCGAAGCCTACCACCAGATCGGTTGCAACGTCATCGCAACGGACCAACTTGGCGCCAAGCGGCGAAATCAGTTCTCCGGTCGACTGGAACTTGAATCCCGCGAGCGGATCTTTGAATTCCGCCAACGTCAACAGTTGACGCATTTTGGTCTTGTGACAAATCAACGTGTTCAATTCGAAGGGGGAGAATTCCGACCAAAACTTGACGAGATCGTCATAGTCGATCGTGCCGGTGACATCGGTATTGACCACCGCGGCAGCATTGTTGTTGCCGTCGCCATTGATCAGCACATCGGCAAGGAGTGCGATCTTGTCGGACTGGAGACGGAAACCGATGTACCACAACAGCACCTTGAATTGCGCAGTCGTCTTGTGGCGCAGTGTCTTGTACGAGGTTTTGAGAGCGACACCGTAATCGGGCACGGTGATCGTGTTCATTTGTTCGGAAACGGTGATTTGCGGGATCTCGGCACCTTCGCCAATCGGACGCAGTGCCAGACGCTGATCGGCGGGATTGACGCCGATATAAAGTGGCGAGTAACGGTTGGCTCCAATCACGGTTTGCGAAGCGGTGAGCTGGTTGTACATCGGCCGCATCTCCATTCCGCGGCGAATTTCACGCGTGACGAACTCCGGCAACAGCGAAGGCGCTTGGCGGAAGAATAACTCGACGCTGTCCGGCGATTTGCCGTTCACGCGAATTCCAGCGGCGGCGAGTTGACGCTCGAAAGCATCGAGTGGACTCCCGGCCGGTGAGGGATCATAGTCATCCGATTCGAGCAGCTCGGTCAGGCTCATGCCGCGCGATTGTGCTTCAAGATAGGTCTCGCGCGTGACCTTGATCGCTGCCGCGCGCGACAGATCGACGCCGGTGAGCTTCTTGTCGGGCTCAACCTCGGACAGCGTCCAGAATGATTTCGGAATCTGGGTAAGATTGTCAGCTTCCATGTGGTCTCCTGTTAATTCAGAATCAGTGTGCAATCGGTAGTGCCGTTGACGGCGATGACAGTGCCACGCGCGATGTTTCCGCCGGCCGGATCGTCGACAGCAAGCGCCGGCGCTTGTTTTACCTTGCCCGCAGCGGCGCCGACAATGCGGTTGCCGAGAACGGGATAAGTTGCCGCCACCGGCAGTTTCATCACGCCGGCTACCTGGACAGTGGCTTTGCGCTTGCCGGAGTCGGCATCGGTCAAGGTGAGAGCGACGAGTTTACCGATAATCAACGCACCGTCGGTCCCGGCGGTAACTTTGAAGTTGTCCGCGAGTTTCACGGCTTTGCCGAGATCGGCATCTTTGAGATCATCAGCTCCGGCAGTTTGATTGACAGCGAACGTGAGATAAAGCGCGCCGGCGACTTCGAGGTTCTGGTCACGAATTCCCATGGGGTTCCTTTCGTTGGGTTTGGGTATTTGTAAGCATTTGACTAAGTGGATCAGCCAATCTTGAATTGTGCGAGTTTGTCCTGATCGTCAGGTTGGGAAGAAACGACATCCTGCAATCGGCTGTTGAATGCGGTATCAAAAGCCAATTCGATATCGCGCTTGAGCGTGAGCAGTTCTTTGAGCGTCATCGTTTCGCTGCTGATCAATCGTTCGATCAGGCGCGAACTGGTGCCGGTCAAACGGGCGACGGCGCGGGCACGGGCAAGTAGATCTTCGCGAAAGAGTTGCAGCAGCGAGTCAGCGAGGGTGGCCTTAGCGACCAGCGATTCAACCAGGTCGGCAGCATCCTTGAGATGGCGGCATAGTTCTTCGATATTGATTTCGCCGGGAGCGGTTTCCGCCAGTCGACGAGCAAGACTTTGTAATTGTTCGATGATCGGGTGGTTCATTGGGAGCTCCTTAGGGCAGCATCTGCAGTTTGGCTTCGATGCTGATCAGTTTTTGGTTGAGTTCGTCGCGCACCGACATCAGTTCGGCCTTGGTGGCGACGCGATCGGTGAGAATGGTTTCGATGCGAATCAGGCGGCTATCAATGGCAGTCACATTTTCCTGACTGGCTTTGGTAGCTACCTGCTCTTTCAGGCCATAGATGGTGGCGTGGTAGGCGGTAATCACACCGGCGGTGGTGACGACCACCGCGAGCAGGAATCGTAATAGGCTGTCGCGACTCTTGCCGTTTTTGCTTGTAAACGCGTCGATATTCAGATTCATACTCCTCCCCCCTTTCGCTTGATGCGATACTTGCCTCGCAGTAATTCGCCAAAGAACTCCAGTTCATCTCGGCACGACTTGACCCGCGCTACTCTGCCGCGTTCCAGAATCAGGTCTGAATCGCGGGAATGAACGCAGTTAGCATCTTCGCAGAGAAGTTGTTTACCGCGACCGTTTCTTTCAAAGTTGAGCAGGCGCAGACGCGTGGTTGCATCAGCGAGCGTGATGGTCAGCAAAGCGGTGGAGCTGTTCTCGCGGCGGAGTTCGTAATGGCCGACCGACTGGCGTGATGGCTCACCTGAGTCAATGGCGAGCGTGGAGACGGAAGTGCCCGCAACGGCGCCGCGATATACCAGCGAGATCTCGAGCACGCGCTCGATTTGCTTGTAGTAGTAAAATGCCTTGATCTCGCGGCCGCCGAGGCGGACAACTTCGTTGACGCGGTGACGACAGTGACGCATGTCGCCGCGACAGATGCCGCATTCCGGTTTGGCATAGAGGAATCCGAGTGAGCATTCTTTGTAGATTCCGGCGTCGATGCCGGTTTTGATTTCTTCAGTATTGGCTTGACTGCGATGCCAGTAAAACAGCGCCCGCAGCCAGGGAACACCGGCGCGGTTTATAATCTCGCCCCGGAACACTCGTCCGATCGGCAACTCGTTTTTCTTGTGACCGATCAGGACCGGCGAATCGACTACCAGTTCGGCGAGTTGCGCGAGCTCTTCGCGGGCGAAACATCCGCCCTGCGTGTTCACCTGATTTGATGCCGCCATCAGGACGCCGATATAGACTGAATCAGTTGTCGCCGGTTGAGCGGGTCGGATGGTGCGATTGATTTCTGCGATGAGTTGGGCTTTGTCGTACTCGCATTCACCAAGTGCGGTAACCGCGAGATGACCGGTGAGATTATTCACATCTCCTCCAGATGAGTTGAAAGTCTTCTACCCATTGGGCCCGAGATTAATTTCTACAGGGGAGCTACAGGATTCTTTGGCGGGATCGCAATCTGGCGGCAAGCGGGCTGACCAAGCCGTAAATTATGTGCAAGAGTATGCAGCACTGGAGCTTAGATATACGAAGTACTAATTTAGATATTACGCGTATTGTTTTGTCTTTCAATGAGTTACTGCTTGATATCCGGAAGTTTAGAAAGCGGCACAGATAGTGCTAATAGTAAGTATTGAAAGAAGGAGATCTTTGAATGGAAAGAGCTTTCAACATTGTCAAGCTTGTCTCGCTTGTAGCTCTCGTGGTGGTCGCGCTGCTTTGCATCAGCTACTCGCACGCGTACGGATACAGTGCAGCAGTTGGAATCGGCAAGCCGGCGGACTCGGTAGTGACCAACAATACCGGTAACGGAGTCAACACCGAGATAGACTATCTTGGCCACAACTGGGATCGTGATACCTACGTGTCCAACGCCGACAATTCGGACAACGGACTGCCGCCATCGACTGTGCCAGAACCCGGAACGTTGATTCTGCTTGGATCGGGACTGCTCGGTCTCGCTCGATATACCAGACGGCGGAGTTAGACCTCACCGATTCGAAAACCCGGTATCGGCGTTTTCGAGGTCGCTGACTTCGCCGCCCAAAGAGCTAATGCGATAGCCATCACGGCATCGCAATGTTCGTTTTGTATCCAGTTTACTTCCCGCAATTCATCAATCAAGCTCCAGTAGTCGCTCTCCCCTGCTCCGGTTTCGTAAAACGGAACGGCAATGTGGCCGGCCTCGAACTCTGATTGCAGATGAGTCAGTAGTTCCGCTTTTGAGCGCGTTGTGAAGACAAATCCCATCGGCGCAATATCCACCAGTTCCGAAATTACTACATCACCGAGCCCCGTCGAGTCAATGATCGTGTCGCCGCCATACTCGCGTTTGCGTTGGCGAATCGCCTCGTATACGCAGGGCCAATCGCGTTTCTGGAAGCGGTCGATTTTGACCAGTTGATATGGTTTCGTCGTTACATCAAGGGTAGCGCCGACCGTGTGCGTGAGTTTGCGCGCGAGATCCCATCCGGTAACGTAGCGATGGTCCACTTGTCGAGGATAGAGTCCCGTTGCCATTGACAGCGCCCGCTGGATTGCCACCTCATTGAGGATCTCATTGCCGGAGTCGACGAACATCCCGCGAATATTCTGCTCGATGCGTTGTGCTGAAAGCGTGCGGACTCGGTCATCGAGAAACTTCCGGCTGATATGCGGATTCTCATAGGTCGAACCGCCTTGAACGTAACCGTTCGGTACGTCACTCTTGAGTGCATTGTATTTCTTGAAAAACCAATTACGTCCGCACGGCGTCGAGACCAGATCCAGCATCCCGCAGCGATCAGCAAGGCGCATAGTAAGAACTTCCTCGACCACATACTCGGGATGCAATTCGAAAGCGACTTCATCGAAGTTGATATAGTCGTAGTCGTTGCCGAGAATATATTCGCCGCGGTTTTGCGAGGTCCGCGCCGTGATTTCCGCGCCATTTCCAAACACCAATGTCGGAAACGGCGTGTGGGTGATGTTGTCGACCAGTAGTTCAATCAGCTTCGTTCCGCGGATCAACGCGAGGATGTTGTTGAAGATGATATTTGCTTGATCCTGCGTGATCGAGATGTTCATCGCGCGAAAGCGATTGATGTGATCATACCGGCGGCTGCGAATGCGAAAGATCGCGCGATGAAGGAACTTCGCGGCCTGAATCTTTGATTTTCCCCAACGATTGCCGGTGACGAGAAGGTTTAGCGGTCTTGTTGAATTCTCCAGCCAGCGCTGTTGACCTTCGTGCGGTTCAAATTCGAGGACTTCGCGGCAGAACATCGCTGGATCGGTGACCGACCGACGCCAAGGGTTGTTGGGGAGTCGTCTGATCAGCGTCGGTATTCTCACTCGGCGTTCGATATTATGACAGCCGCGCCAATTCGTTGATCGCCTCTTCGCGGGTGATCAGATTGTTGGTCATCTTGGTGATGATGTTCTCAAGCTGAATCTTCTCGGCCTGCGCGCGTTCGGTCAGGCCGATGTGCGCGCGATTCTCGAAACGAAATTGCACCTCGGCGCTGATGCCATGAAGTGCCAGTTCGATATTGGCAATCCAATTCAACAGCGAGGCCGCGGCATTCTGCACCGTCGCCACCTGCCGCTGGACAAGTTCATACTTGAACTCCGCCCAGTTGTGCGTCGTACCGTAGGCATAGCCGAGCATGAACGGCGCGAGATGCGTGCCGGCGCAAACGTCTTCGATCATCGCTTTGTGGTTCATGTACCACGCTGTTGACGAGGAATTGCGATTTGACGGTCCGATGTACTCGATGGCGACATCGTTCCATGTAACCGGATTTTTGTCAGGTCCAAAGTCGCGCATCATCTCGACAGTGTCGTCGAAGTAGTTGTTCGCGCGCGTGAAGTAGTCGGCGTCAGTTTCGTCGGAGCGTTTTTCCGGCGGGGTGATCTTGACATGAATGCGGTGGTATCCCGCCGAACGCATCGAGCGGAACATGTCGTTCACCAAGGTTTGCTCCACCCGAGCCACGAAAGGTATCGCTGCCAACAGCGACCGTCCGGCGACGCTTCCCGGCTGTGCTCCAAGTCCATAGTAGAAAGTTGAGGCGGGATTGAGCTGTGTGCGGTGGTTTTCGATTTCCTGGAAGATTTGGCATTCTTCACTCTGCGCTTCGATGACAATATTGCGCATATCGGCAAGCAGAAAGCGATCGACGGAAGAATTCGACGGCGACAACTGCAGTTCACCGCAGACGGCGCCATCGGTGAAGAGCGACTCGAAGAATTGCAGCAGCAGTTCGCGAAATCCGCCACGCTTAAGCAAGCCATTCCGATAGATGCGTTGATCGAGCCGGTGCAGGATTGCGCGAATCTGTTGATCTTCCGAGTCTGACCTTGCTCCGCTGATTTGATAGTCGAATCGCGCCGAGCAAAGCCGCACCCAGGTCCAGATGACGGCGTTAAGCATCGGAATGTTGTCGCGCAGATAGCGGTATAGTTCCAGACGGGCGCGTCCGGTATCCCACGGGTAAAGGGTTAATTGGCGCTCAAGATCAAGATTGAGCGACTTGAGCCGTGGTTTGGCTTTGATACCCGGCGGCAATTTGGCGGTTTTGGTTCGGTTTTTGGCAATTTCTCGGTTCGGCGCAGTTTTGTCTTTTTTAGACCAAAGCTTGATTGGCATAATAGGTCCTCCTATTTAAGGGAGGCAGGATTAATATCGAGTATCAAGCTACAGATTTGGAAATATTGCTTGCGTGGCGAATGCGACTGTGGTATATAGGGTTTGAGTACAAAATGCCCCGGAAACGGGACTCATAGATTGTGCAACAACGAGTGTTGTTTGCTTGATTCCAACACAAGCCAAAAGCATTCAAAGATCTCCAACTTGTGTTCCCCGCAATAATCAACAAGCAGCACTCGTTTTTATTTGCCTGCTCCGCAAATCGTGCGTTCGCCTAAGTTATTCCCTTTGAACAAATTGACATTTCTGTGACGATTAGATGACCGAGTCTCCAGCGCAGAATCTGCTTCGTAATTTGAGCTTTGAAGCGGCGGATGTGGTTCGCTTATAAATGACAATGACTTAGAGACTTTCCCGATCAGTCAAACTTTGGCATGGGTTTTGATAATATATAGCATCGAAGTGAGTTAAAACCGTGTCATCGAACAGTAATGTTAAACGATAATTCACTTCAGACGTTTTGCATTACCGATAAGCGAGGGACCGTAAAAAAGTCCCTCGCTGAAAATGATGACCGAACGAAGAAGGAATAAGTTAGCCTCTAAACGCTTTACAATAGCCCACCTTAATAGACCTTGAGTTACCGGGTTAGTAGTGACGACAAGTTGCTCAAACGGAAAACCCGAGTCGGAGCCCTCTGACTCGGGTTTTGCATTGGGGGGGAGCGTTAAATTGGCTTCGTAGGTCGAAACCCCAAATTGGAGAATGACTCTCATGAGAAGTTGCTTTGAGGGGTTTCGACACTTCGATCATTCCCCGTACTCACCGTCGAATTCAAGCATCTGATGACATCCCCATTCGCGTTCGTAGAGACCATCCTGAAAGTAACGAGCAAGCGACGAATACTCGTAGGTAAATGGATCATCCGTGAATCCATGCTTAACTGGATTGAAGTGGACATAATCGATGTGGTTGTTCAAGTCGTCCTGATCCCGGATAATGTGATCCCAAAACCGATGTTGCCACACTTGCCCCCGCACTTGTCCGACGTGCGCTCGATAGAATCCGGAGAACTTCAGCTTGAAGCGCTTCATTAGTTTCGAGAGATCGTTTTGTTTTGGGTCTATTATTATGTGGAAGTGATCAGGTAGAACTACCCAAGCGATGACCTCGACTCTGGCGGTGTCTAGTACGGCTTTAACGGACTTCTGGAACAAGGCGATATGATTGATCAAGATCGGATTTCGCCCCTCGATGACGTGAGTGAGAAAGTAGATTTGGCCGTGTCGATAGTATCGCCGGATGTTTGTCACGAGTAGACAATACAATTCAAGAAAGGGAGAGTCAAGTACAGGTAGTGTCGTTGTCGAAACCCCTCTGAAAGTCATGAGTAATCATGGAATCTGCAATTAGGGGTTTCGACCTACTTGGCTTCCGATAAGGAGACCTGCCCTACAACTTTGTAACGGGCTTGGTCCGCAAGCGCCCCTAAAACTCTTCCGCTTCCCCGTAGAAATAGTACACCCGGTCAAGCGCATCCTGCAAGGCTAACGCTTCCTTGGCTTGCTTCTCCGGAGACTTGCGCACCTTGCGTTTGGGGGTGTCCGCTTTTTTCTTCTCGGGGACCGTCATCAGAGTCTCTTCCACCTTCTCGACAAAGGTAGGCCATTCCTTGTGCAGCGGTTGCGAGGTATCATAAATCACCTGAATGGTCTTGGCGGCAGAAGTCGCCAGCATTGATTTGTCCATCATCTCGAAGTATGTCCGCGGCAATGGCAGCAATATCGATACAAACAATGCAGTACCTACTATGAGCCAGCCGCGAATGGCTCCGACTATCGCGCCGCCCCATTTGTCGCGTTCGCCGAGCTGTTGGACGGAGACGAGCTTTTCGAGAATTTTGGCGACGACCTTGAAGATGGCGTAGATCAGTCCAAGCACGATGATGTAGGAGATGACGGCAACAGTGATGGGCGAGGCATCAATCGCGGAAGCGACCTCTTCAGCGACGAAGTCGAGTTTGCCGGTGGATATCACAAGCGCCGCCCCGAGTCCCAGCAGCGCCATCAGTTCTTTGAGGAAGCCCTTCTTCGTGCCGATGAAGACAAAGCCCAGCACACCCAACAACGCGATCAGATTAAATACCATTATCCCCTCCGAGGTCTGAATCCAGCGACACGATTTCAGCGTCGCGACCAGCCGGTATAGGTTCAGTCTGCACAATCGCCGAGCAAGATCTGCGCGGCGCAGAGAACAATCGAAGTAATACCATCGCTCCGGCACAAAGCATTCCAAATCAGCCGGAAGCCGAAATTTGATGAAAATGTGAGTGAGTTGACGATATTGGGCAAGAAAAAACTTTGGGTGGTCTATTTGAGATGCTTGACAAACGAGGCTATATCCGGCGCCTTGTATAGCGCCGTCCCGGCGACAAGAACATCCACCCCCGCCGCCTTAGCCAGCGGTGCAGACTCCAGATTGATTCCGCCGTCGATGGAGATCAGATACTTATAGCCATACTTATTGCGCCATCCGACTGCTGTGCGGACTTTGCTTAAGACATCGCCGATGAACTTCTGCCCGCCAAAACCGGCATACACCGACATTACCAGAAACAAGTCAATGTGCGCGAACAGCGGAAAATAGTCCTCGATTGGCGCATCTGGATTGAGCGAAATCCCCGGCTTGGCCCCCTTGCGGCGGATCTCCTGCAGAATATCGATGTCGTGCTTGATCACTTCGCCGTGAACGGTGAGATAATCAGCGCCGGCATCGATGTAGGCATCGACATACTTTTCCGGATTGGAGATCATCAGGTGGACATCGAGCGGAAGATCGGAAATGCCGTTGACTTGTTTGATGATGAACGGACCGAAGCTCAAATTGGGGACGAAGTGGCCATCCATGACGTCGCAATGCAGCCAGTCGACGCCGGCAGCTTCCACATCGCGGATCTGCTCACCCAGTCTGGTGAAGTCGGCGGCAAGAATCGATGGTGCAACAATTGTCATGGGGATGATAATAGTGATGTCGATTCGCGGAAGCAAGTGAGGAATGCATGGTTACGTCTCGCGATTGAGTGCGTACGGTGAAAGTAAATCTGTGCCAATTGGTGCTTTCGAGGGGATCAAGTAACTTGTGTTCTGGGGTTGACATTTTTCGTTAATCGAATATCTTATATTTAAGCAACATATATCCATTAACTCCATTTACTCCTATTTACTCGGAAGGAGCAGTCATGAAGCTCGTTAGCCCGACAAACTGGACATTGGCACTAGTCTGCATGTGCTTGACCGCAACAGTGCTGGCAGACGTTCCGCTTATGCTCTCTCACCAGGGGCGCTTAACGGATGGGGCAGGTGATCCGGTCGCGGATGGACCCTACCTTATCAAGTTCACGATCTACGATGATGAAGTGGCAGGAGTAGCTTTGTGGAACTCCGGGTTCCAAAACATCCAAGTCGCAGACGGCCTGTTTAGCTATCTCCTTGGTTCAAATGTCGCGTTTCCGAATGGGCTATTCTCCGGCAGCGGCGAGCGCTGGTTGGGAGTGACGGTTGGCGTAGATCCCGAAATCGTACCACGAAGCCGAATCGTATCGACTGCCTATTCACTTCAGGCGCAAAAAGCTGACACGGCGTCGTGGGGCGGGTTGACCGGAGTACCGGCAGGATTTGCTGACAATGTCGACAATGATGCCGGCGGCGATATCACCGGCGTGACCGCTGGGAGCGGCCTCACTGGAGGAGGAGCTTCAGGATCAATAGGTTTGAGTGTCGACTTCAATGTAACGCAGCAACGGGTGACCGGTATCGCACCTGGTGGGACAGCAATTACAGGAATTAACTCTAATGGCACGGTACAATCGGCGCCGTTCGGCGATGGTGATATAACCGCTGTGACAGCGGGAAGCGGACTGTCCGGCGGCGGGGCCTCTGGATCTGTAAATTTGAGCTTGGCAACGTCGATTAACTCGAGCCATACATTTGAGAATTCTCTCACCATCGGAGACAGCACGTTCAGAGCTGATCCCAACGGCATCGTGATCGGTAGGAACATGAGTCCTTCATCGACATACCTCATGCAGAGCTGGCGAAATTACAGTAGTGGTATCGCGCGTTATGGAAGCTACCTAAATCTGACGAATTCGCTAAGCGGGTCGATGTATGGTGTCCTTGCCGAGCTAAGCCGCCCAATAGGAGTTGCCGGCAATTCTTATGCCTTGCGTGGCGAGGCGATAGGCGACGGCAATGGGCGCTATGGAGTTTACGGATACGCCGCAACCGCCGACCCTGCGCTTACTACAGGCTCATCAGTTGCCGTGTACGGGCAAGCCACAGACGGGGCAACTGCCTATGGCGTTTATGGAAATGCAAATTCGGCAACCACCAGCTGGGCAGGCTACTTTGCCGGGAATGCCAACGTAACGGGTACACTCTCCAAAGGGGGTGGCGCATTCCGGATCGATCACCCGCTTGATCCGGAGAACAAGTATCTGCAACATTCATTCGTCGAGTCGCCTGACATGATGAATATCTACAATGGAAATATCATAACCGATGATCAGGGATACGCGACAGTGGAGATGCCGTCATACTTTGATGTACTGAATCGCGATTTTCGTTACCAATTGACCGTGATGGGCCAGTTTGCCCAGGCGATTGTTGCGCAAAAGCTCGTCGATAGGCGATTTGTTATTCAAACTGACAAACCGAATGTGGAGGTATCCTGGCAGGTAACAGGAATTCGCCAGGACAAATGGGCGGAGGCGAATCGCATACAGGTCGAAGTCGATAAACTACCTGATCAGCGCGGAAAGTATGTTCACCCACTGGAATGGAATTTAAGCGATGATCGTGGAATTGACTGGGAGATGAACAAATCGGCAATGGAAAGTAATGACTAGAATTAGCAGAGTTAATCTGTTTTCGACACTGTCAGCTTGACAGTTTCGCCGCGCATAACCTGTTCGTTACGCTCCGGCTTCTGCTCAAGTACCGTATTTGGAAGATACCGGTCTTCTTTCTTGCGCTTGATGTCGCCCAGCACGAGTCCGAGATCTTCGATGCGTTCTCTCGCCAGTTCGAGCGGAAGCCCCAGCACCGACGGCATTGTAACTACGCCGGTTTCGCCGCCCTGGTTGACGGCAATTGAAACCTTACTGCCCAATGGCAGCAACGTCCCCTTTGAGGGAATAGTCTCGATAGCAGTGTTCTTCGCCAGCGTATCAACCCGCACCCAGTAGATGTCGCCGGCAGCAAAGCCCGATTTCTGTAGAGCGATGTTAGCCTGCGCCAGCGGCAAGCCAAACACATCGGGGATTTCGGCGACGCGCAGTCCGGCGGAGACAACGATTTTCACACTGCGTCCCGATTTAATCATCGTGCCGGCTTCGGGTACTTGTGTCAGGATGATTCCCTCCGGTTTGTCGGAGGAGAATTCGCGTCCTGCAATTTCCAGCGAAACATCGTTCTTGGCGGCAAGATCGTCAGCTTCAAATTCCGTCTTGCCGACTAATGATGGCAGGGGGAATTCTTCACCGTGACGGGTAATGGTGGGCATGATCAGGCCATTGATGAATGCGACGATAGCAATCAAGGCGACAAACGGTATTCCAACGTAAAGTAATAGCGGCCGGGCGTAAGTTCGAAGAGGCTGCATCGCTGGCCGCCTACTTGCGGGTCAAATGCGCCGCAAAAATGTTGTCGAGGTATTTCAGACCCGGATACGTGCGCAGGAAATTGTCTTCGCCGATGACGTCCTTAATCTTGAAAGCCTCCGGCAATGTCACCTCAAACTCCGGCATCTCTTGCAGGAATTGTGCAATGATCATCTCGTTTTCGGCCTTGAGCACCGAGCAGGTCGAATATACGATGGCACCTCCCGGCGCAAGCAGTGGAGCAGCATTCTTGAGCAGGCCGATCTGCATCGCTGAATAGCGGGCGATATCTTCGGCGGTGGTAATCCAACGTCCTTCGGGGAACTTGCGGAAAACGCCGGTGCCGGAGCACGGCGCATCGATAAGTATCTTGCTGTACTGCCCGGAACTGAATTTTGCGCCGTCGGCCTTGACCGGAAGCACGTTCTCGATTTTCAGCCGCTGGAGATTTTCGCGTAGGAGATTGAGACGCGGTTCGGATATATCGACCGCAGTGACCTTCCCTTCGGCGCCGATTCTCATGGCGATATCAGTTGTCTTGCCGCCGGGCGCCGCGCAGAGATCGAGTACGTTTTCCCCGGTTTTCGGATTGAGCAGCTCGACGACCAGACCCGAGGCTTCGTTCTGGATGATATATTCACCATCTTCGAAATGCGGCAACTGCGTGGGGTTGGTATCAGACAAGATATGAATGAAGTTCTTCAGGAATTTGCCCTGCTTGAAGCGCATGTTGACCTGTTGTAGTTTGGCGAGATACTTACGGATCAATTCCGGATCGTTGTTGAGACGCACCTGCAGGGGCTGTGCTTCGTTGCCGTTGCGGAGAAACTTCTCGACGACGACATCTGGATAATAGCTTAGCAATTCTTTGACGAACCAAATTGGATATGAGTAGAACTGTGTCAGGTAATTCAGCATATCGGCGCGTAGTTCATCGAAGGACAGCTTCTCGATGTTCTGCGCGATATTTTTTAAAACAGCGTTGACCATTGCTTCGGCGCCGGGCGTGTATTTCTTGGCGAGGTTCACTGTTTCATTGACCGCGGCATAGTGCGGAATATTGCATTCCGGCAACAGCTGGAAACAGCCGAGCCGCAACACGGTGATCAGTGAATCCGAGTGCGAGGAAAGTTTCTTGCGCAGGTACTGCGACAGGATCAGGTCAAGGCGCTTTTGCATCTTGATCGTGCCGGAGACCAGATAGATTCCGAGGTTTAGATCAAAGCGACCGCGGAAATTCTTCTGCTTGAGCTGGGCCAGCTCGTGCTGGAGAGATTCGGGATCGCGGCGCGCGATCATGAGGACACGATATGCCTCTTCGCGCGGATTCAAATTCAGTTCGCTCATGAGCTGACCTCAAAGGGACTTAGGCGGCTTCCACCTGTTGATACCATTAACGCTGTACGACAGATTTTCAAAGGTAAAATTTCCTGTGTCGAGAGGCCGAAACAGGTGGAGAGAATTTCGTCCGGTCGGACGAACCCCCGATTGCCAAGCGCCAACTCCATATACAGAAGGTGTACGCCTGTACCGTGGCGAAGTTCAATGTTTAATATGGAGTCACGCACATCAATTTCATTTATCTCATCGTTCTTAACACGCCTTACTAATATCGACGGTTGTGCAAGAACCGCGAAGGTTTTTTCATCGGAAATTGCAGTTTCTGGACCGAGTTCCACCTCATAACAGGCCAGGTTGATCTGGCTCGAGACCGAAGCCGCCTTGCCAAAGACGGGTTTGCCTTGCTGAACGTGGAATCCATCAGGCAAAACCTCGTTGAGTCGGTCGATCATCGGCTCTTGAAACGGGGTGTCGAGTTGAATATCAAGATATTCGCCTCGCGAGGTATAGCCCAGAGTAAGAGGCGGTCCAAACGACAACTTCGGGCGCGGATGATAACCCTGCGAGTAAGCCACCGGCAAGTTGGCGCGCCGAATCGCGCGTTCGAACATCCTCATGGTCGCGAGATGTCCTACATAGCGCACCGATTCGTCCTTCGACCACTGCAGGCGAATTCGGCTGCGTGGAACAATCATCGGTGCCGGTTCGGAGAGAACCCGTTTTGGTCTTCGGCCGAAACTGCCGGTCGGAGCTGATGGCGTCGGTGCGAGAATCTGCTCCGCTAATTCGGGCTTCGAGAGAATCAAGTCACCCAGCTTGAAACCACCGGTTGAACTGCGAACTTCGGTTGCAGGAAACGCAGCCTGGCGCGAACGGAGAAGTTGCTCACGCGATGAGTCAAATTCGATATGATCCCACGGCGAAGGCGACCCTAACGTGCGAGCCGCAGCGGCCTTGTCGATATCGATCCCGCAAGTCGTCAGCGCCTGACGCCAGTTTTCGCCGCGGCGATCGTCGTTGAAATCTTCTGTTGCTGGTGCTGACTCCGACATCGCGACAACAGCGGCCGAGTAACTGCGGTCTCCGCGAGAAAGAATTGACAGCAAATGAGCCGATTCTGATTCGCGGACCTTGAACTGTATGTTCCGGCCGCGTGCCGCACGCTGGACTTTGTCACAGCGGCGCAGATATTCGTCCGGAGAGATTGCGGCATCCCACTGCCACTCGGTGAATGGCTGTACCACAAAAGGTGACAGCGAAACGATCAAGTGCGTTTTGTCGCCATATTCGCGGCGGACACTTTCGCAGTTGCGAATTACGTCGATGAGATCATTGATGTCGCGATCGGTTTCTTCCGGTAATCCAATCTGAAAATCAAGGCGAACCGATTTCCAGCCGGCGGCGAAAGCATTGGCAAGCACCTGATAGAATTGCTCAAATGCGGTAAAATAGCCATGGGCTTCGCGCAGTCGCTCCGAACCAGATTTGAGATCGAAGCGGATGCTCTGTTTCTCGCCGAATGAAACGGCGCGGGCATAGTCAACGGAATGCTGGTTCACCGGCAGCGGCGGCAGGACGACGGTGATATGTCGGTCGCGCAGACGCTGGCCGAGACTCGTGATGAACTGATCAAAGTTCTTGACGCCGGCGGTGAGATTTGCCGACAAGGCGATTTCGTCGTAGCCGGTTTCCTGTTGAGCGGAGACGATGGCTTCCACGACACGCTGCACATCAAACGACGCCGGCAATGCCACGCACAGGCGGTCGTTGGCAACCTCTTCAAAGGCTTGCACCGGAATAATATTTTTGAGACGTGAACTTCCATCAACGCGTCGGGCACGGATTGGATAATTCTGATTGGCAAGTGACGGCACATAGACGCCGCCAATTTGACCAAGCTTCTGCACCAGAGTCGGTCGATCATATATTGAACTTTGGCTTAGCAACGCCGCTATTGAATCGGACTCCGCGTCCAAATCACCGACGAAAAATGCATCAACGAACTCGGCGATCGGCTCGGGATTGATGGCTTTAATACCGGATGCAGTGACAATGGGATGTGACGCGTCTCGCTCTCGCGCAGATAATGGAAGATGCGCCAACTTCAACGCTGTGACAATTCCGCCAAATGAAAGTGCATCGGGAATCAGAAGGTGAATCCAATCGCAATCGCAAAGCGGTGAAAATGATTCGAGAGTAAACAGCGGAATGTTCTTTTCGCGCATCAGTGACGCGGCATCATTGTCCGGCAAAAATGCCCGCTCGCAGGACATCGTGTTCGTGCCGTTGAGGGCGCGATACAACCGATGCAGTTCGGAATAACCCATGCCGCGATCGTACTTCTCGGGAACGCAAAGAGCCAGCCGCACCGCTGCCGCCTCGGCGCGCGGACACACTGCTCCCCATTCGTTTCCGATGTATCTGGCCGGGCGAATTACGTGGGGGAAAAATTCGGCATCCAGAAGGGCCCTGTTAGTCATCCCTGAAATGCTGTCCGTTAGAGGTTGGGGAGTTGAACCCGAACCGAAAGTACGCAATGATAAAGCCTTGAAAGAGCCGTTTAGCCCAAAATTTCTTTTTGATTACACTTGCACATCTCGACGATCTTGTCCTTAAACTTCCACGACTTCTTGTCGGTCGTAAAAGTTGGGTCGACCAGGCGGATGGGTTCCATCGCCGTGGAGCAGACCGGACAGATCTTGACGTGAGACTTCTTCGAAGCCTTATCTGCAAATGATTGCCTTTTCGCCATTTCTATGTCCTCCTAAAAAAACGGTGACCTTTATTATACGTAAAGAGGTTCCAAAGTCAATAGCCGGAATGAAAATGAACGAAGATTTTGGGAGAAAAGGGGTTAGGGGGCATGTTCCGGATGCGCCAAAAACGAAGGGCGCTCCTTCGAGCGCCCTTCCCACCCACCTCTTTTACTTAACGTTTAACACCCTCTTCTACCTACGGGCAGGCACTGCACGGACTGGGGCCGCCGGAAAAGATGTAGTTAATCAAATACACTGCATCCGAGATCGTTCACATGCGTTCGCTACCTCTGTTCACCCACGGCGCTTTGGGTTGTATCATTGTCGGGTTGAGGGCTCTGTCTGAAAGGTTCGTGTTTGCGACTTTATCTAAGTTCCGAACCTGAGTCGCGTTTCATCGCAGCGCTCCCGTTCTTGATGACAATATTGAAGTTGAAGCTAACTTCTGCAGTTCCTCTGTTTAATCCTCCTTGCACTCCTGCCCGGTAAAAAAGTCGATGATTATCATTTGATACTGGCCCTGCAGGGATGGTTCCGGTCCAAGTCAACTCTACTGCGCCATCAGAGTCCTTTCCAGCGAATGGATTGAACTGCCTATCAAAGCTGTGGATAAACACTTCTTCATCCCCGACGTTAGTTCGCGACGCGATGAGATGTGCCGTGTACTGCCTATCACATGGGGCGACGTCAATAAGCCAGTTCTCGAAAAGGGAAGCCGATGCATAGGTATAACTGCTGTCTGTGCCGCTGATACATTCTCGATAAATTGCCTGAAATCCACCGTCCGCGGTCAAGCTCCAACTTGTGTCAGTTGGATTGGAGGAGGGAACTGAGTTAAGGTATGTATGGCTCGAACTCGGACAGGCTCCTAAATTACTCGCCGTAACCTGTTCGGACCATAGTCCCTCCCAATTGCCGGGCATGGGCTCCGTCTCGACTGCAAAACTGCCTTGGGAATTTTGAACCGCCGCTTGGACCATTCCACCTCGTGCACTCATGAGCGGCACATCACACTGCGTTGCAGCTGCATAAGTTCCTGTAAAAGAGATGTTGTCTGGAGTGCCCGCCACCAAAGTTTGGGTATCCGCAGGCGGAGTGGTCCAGGGTGGTACTTCGCCCCAGGTTATTGTGTACGCTCCCGGGTCAAGGCTGTCGACAGTCAAATCACCGTTACCGTTTAAGACATAACTACAAGGTCCAGTCAATGTCCAGGGCGCATTCAAATTGTCAGGATTGGGATCAATGATTGCGGTGCCAGATTCGCCAATCGAGAAGTCCCAGTCACCGAGTCCAATACTGTACAGCTCATACTCGTTGTTGTAGTCTAAGTCGAGCACTTCACACTGGAGGCCGACTACGCCGTAGAGAATCGCCTTCAGATCGGCGTGAAGCTGGAAGTCGCATGGGTTCGCGCCAAGCGTGCCTGTAAAATGTAGTCCAGCCTTGGCTTCCACATACGGGCCGGCAACACCGTAAGCCAAAATGGCGAACTGGAGAGCGAGCCCCTCTTCGAAATTGAACTCGGCATTGAATTGTGGCGGGCTATAGCTATAATTGTGGTTAAAGTAGCTGATGTTATAAAATCCCTGGCTATCTTGCCAGCCGGCCCCCAATCGGACATACTGCGTGTACGTAACACCCGTCGCCACTTTTATGGTCATATCACCACTGATGTAAGCCTTAACGGTCACAGTTGGGTCAAGCACTACGGGACCGACTAAGACCGGCGTCAGATGGAACTGGGCAAGCTCTAATTCCGTTTCCTCACCAAACTCCCATTGCAGGTTAGCCGTCAGATTTAGGTTCACCTGCTGACTGGACTGAATGCCGGTCTCGAATTTGGTGAGGGTAAAGAATTCGATTTCGATGTCCGCGAAGATGGCCGCAGAAAATATGAAAGTACCGTCAAGCCTGATTTGATCCTCTGTCGTTCCTTCGTCACCATCTTGGTCGTAGAGCACAAGTCCTGCACCGACATTGAATAGCTCTGCGTCTCTGCTTCTAAGAAACGTGACACCGTCGTGAAGTTTGTATGAGACAACATCAGAGGGATGCAGCTCATGTATCTCGAAGATATCCATTGATTCGAAAGCTGCCATCATGCTAGCGGTATCGGTCTCGAGAATGACTAAGCTGCCCTGAATCGTCTTCGAAGTCACTCTTCGCAAAAATCCATTTGCGGCAGTGCTGTCATTTTGTCCGACGATAACGTCGCCGACGTCGATTTGCTGGGCGGACGATGAAGCTTCATCTAGAGTTACGGTGCCCGTAGTCGTGTCATAGTCCTGAATCGCCCCGGCATCTGCCCCGAGTACGATTGTCGTAGTTGCCGGTATCGTGAATTGAATGCAATCCGGCGCTGGTCCACCTTGAAAGATATAATTAATCAAGTAGACTACGTCGGAAATACTGACTATCTCGCTGCCGTCGGCATCACCAGCAAGCAGCGGCGCCGGTGCCGGTCCGCCACTGAAGATGTAGCTGATCAAATACACTGCATCGGAGATCGTGACATGGCCACTACCGTCGGCATCACCACAATCATGGGGTTGGGCCACTGCGGTTGCCGTCATGGAGAGCAACGCGGCGAGGATAGCAAAGCTTAACACCACAAGATTCCTACGCATGTTCGTCTCCGTTCCTGCATTCGGCGCTGTTGTCAAAATGCGGCATTTCACTTTGTACCACTTTTCGCTCAAATTGACTGATGAGCTTGTCCTTTTGATTCCGAATCGTGGCGCCGCCCACTTTGGTGGAAATCAGCGTTCCCTCTGGCCATTGCACTATGTTCTTGGCGAAAAACACGGACGATGCAGTCGATGCTTCCCCCAGTTGGAAGGTAGCTTCTAACTTGTCGGAAAAAACTCCGGCGTCAGATCGTACGGGATTAGATTCGAGAACGAGGACGCAAAACAGCAGTGTCGCAAGCAATCGAAGCATAAAAAGACCTCTACTCTTTATGGTTTAGTTTCGGTTTCCAACTTAATAGGAACTGACCCAATCGCCAGAAATCCCGCAACAATCGGTCAACAAGCCGATCATCATCGGTTGGAGATCCCCTGCCATTTTGGGATCGATTCACATTTTTAAAGTTGCGCGCGAAGTATGATTTCTATGAAAATAATCTGGTTGGAAAAATTGTCAAGTAAAAATCGACCTATATAATCCACGAAAGTCACCTTTGCGGTTCGAGTTGGCGACGATTTGAAGTGGCGACAAGGCGCCAAGCGACGGGAAAGGTTCTATAGCAGTTTCTTCTTCAGCTCTTCGACTTCCGCTTTGAGTCGTTTCAACTCGGCCATTCGTTCCGGCAAGCGGCTAAGATGCGCTTCGAGAACTTTGAATTCCTTCAACTCACGTTGCGGCGAACCGGCGTAAATCGTGCCCTCTTTCAGTGTACCGGAGACCCCGGCCTGTGCTGCAATAGTCACGCGGTCGGGAATGTTCAGATGTCCCACAATTCCCGCCTGTCCGGCCAGTACGACGTAGTTGCCGATCGTCGTCGAACCGGCGATTCCCACCTGCGAGACGATCAAACAGCCGCGTCCGATTTTGACATTGTGCGCGATCTGTACCAGATTATCGATCTTGGTGCCGGCGCCGATCACCGTCTCGCCCAGCGCGGCGCGATCAACCGTGCAGTTGGCACCGATTTCAACATCATCTTCGATCCGCACCCGTCCGATTTGGTAAACCTTGTGATGTACTCCCTTATCCTGCGCATAGCCAAATCCGTCCGAGCCAATCACAGTCCCGGCATGGATTGTTACATTGTTGCCGATGAGGGTATCGTCATAAAGCGTGACATTTGGATAGATCAGGCAGTTGTTGCCAAGCACGCAGTCACGGCCAATGACCGCGCCGGTCATGATCTTGCAGTTGTCGCCGATTTTGGTGCCAGCCGCGATTTCGACGAAATTTCCAATATGCGCGTTTTCGCCCAAAGTCACATCGGAATCAATAAATGAATGCGGTGAAATGCCGGGATGAAGTTGATGCCCCGGCGGCGGAGAGATCACTTTGAGTGCTTGGCAGAAGGCGAAATAGGGATTGGGATGCACGAGATAATTCAAGGTGTACTGCGTGCGAGGAACATCAACGATGACTGCACTCGCTTTTGTGGACGCAAGATGCTGTTCGTACTTGGTATTGGCGAGAAAGGCAAGATCGCCGCGTGCGGCCGTTTCCAACGTGTTGATCCGCAAGATATCGATGTCGCCGTCGCCGACAACGGCACCACCCAGCGTTTCTGCCAGGTCTCGCAGTTTCATCGTCTACCCGGCCTTCTCCAACTCTCGCAGAACAAGATCGGTGACATCGAGATCCTTTGTGGCAAAGGCAATATTGCCGTTAACACAATCAAGCACCAGGTCATAGCTATTCTGGCCGGCAACGACCTCCAAGGCGTGATTGATCTCCTCCATCAGCGGCTGTGTTAGTTCGTGATTTCGTTTCTCCGCCTGACCGTTCGGGCCAAAGATCCCTTCCGCCTTATTCTTGAGTGCGACTTTGCGTGCGACTATCGCGTTAGCCCGGTCTCTTTGTTCCGAATCCGAGTACAGCAAAGACTGGTGCGCAAACTCTGTTTCTAAACGCTCAATACTGCTTTGTTCGTCTTCGAGTTCAAGATTCCATTGGCGGACTTCCTCATCGAACTCGCTCTGGGCATTTTTGAACTTGGGATAGTTCGCTCGCAGCCGATAGGAGTCAATATAAGCGTATTTATGGGACATCGTGTCCTACTGCGTTTTCTCCAGCTCTTCCAGCACCTTGTCGGTGATATCCATTTCTTTCTTGGCGTAAGCAATATTGCCGTTGACGCTGTCCAGAATCAGGTCATAGCCTTCAGTCAAAGCGACTTTTTCCAGAACTGTGTTGATTTTGTCCAAGAGTGGCTTGGTAAGTGCGACATTGCGTAGTTCGGCACGGCCATCGGGACCAAAGATCTCATTGGCGAGTTTCTGCCAAGTGGTTTTCTTGAGCTCGATCTCGGCTTCCTTTTCTTTCTTCTTAGCATCGGAGAGAATCAGCGCCTGCTTGGCAAGTTCGGCTTCTAACCGTTCGATATCTTTTTGGCCGGTTTCGACTTCAATATTCCACTGCTCGACTTCTTTGTTGAATTGCGCCTGCGCGTCCTGGAATTCTTTGTATTCAAGGCGAATGCGGTAGGAATCGATATACACGATTTTGTCCTGCGCCTGAAGTGAAAGCGGGAGCGATAAAATGGCTGCAAATGCGATGATAGCAAACACAAATGCACTACGATTCATGGTTTCCTCCAAAGGATTCTTCTATGCGCTGTTAGAATGTGGTTCCGAGTTGGAAATGTGGTTTCCAGCCGGCGCCGTCGGGGTTATTATAGCCATATCCGAAGTCAAATCCAATAGTTCCTAAGCCCGGAATGACAATTCTGAACCCGGCGCCCACCGACTTTTTCAGACCGTCGGTCCTGTCCAGATCAAACGGTTTGACCGCCTTACCGGAAAGCCAGGCATTACCGGCATCGGCAAAGGCCAGTACATATATCTGCTGTTCGACGATCGGCATCTGTAATTCAAGATTATATATCAATTCTGACCGCCCGCGCAGCAGGCCGCCATCGGTATTGCGCGGTCCCACGGTGCCGTCCTCATAGCCGCGAATGACGCCATCCTGATAGGTGCCGCCCGGTGCGAAGCGCTCGGAATACGGTATACCGGCATCGCCGTCGGGTGAATCGATGACGCCTAACCGGACTTTTCCGGCTAAGACGAACTTCCACCAGAGGCGCTGATATTTCGAAGCATCGAAAAGGTGCTTGTGATATTTCCAGTCGCCGCCCAAAGCCCAGCCAGAAGCTTCCGAGCTAAGCTGCACCAGCGAACCGGAGGTCGCAAACTGCGACAGGTCGCGCGAATCGCGGACAATCGTGGCGCCGAGCGCCGAAGTGGTCAGCCAATCATTCTCATACTGCAGAAGACTGTTGGGATTGTTCTTATTGTTTTCGCGATAAGCATCATTGAAATCGAAGTAACGAACCTCTTCCAACGTATAGCGACCGGTTATGCGGAAATAGTCGTCGGGCCAGGTCAATCGCCGGCCAAGACGAACACCCATACCGCGAGTACCTTCGCTGAATTCTTCGGTGCCGAAACTCAATTCGCGATTGACGTTGAAAACATCCATACCAAATGAAGTCGGCGTATCGAACATCCAAGGTTCGGTAAATGATAACGAGATTGAATTGCGACGAGAACCGAATGACCAGTCCAGATTGACGTTTTGGCCGTTGCCGCGGAAATTGGGAATGCCGAGGCCCAGTGTTCCGACCAACTTGTCCTGACCGGAATAACCGGCGCCCGCCTGAATTTGTCCGGTCGGCTTTTCGGAGACCTTGAAGACGATGTCAATGTCGCCGTCGGGAAGATTCTTCACATCCGGTTCGACATTGGAGAAGTAATTCAGAAGCATCACGTTGCGCAAAGAACGCATCAACAATGAGCGTTTGAAAACTTGTCCCGGTCGCGAAAACAACTCGCGGCGGATCACTTTCTCTTTGGTCTTGGAGTTACCCTCGACAAAGACCTTGTTGATGTGCGCGGGGACGCCCTCGGATATTTCGAATTCGATGTTCAGCGCGGAATCACTGGTCTGAACATTGTCGAGGATGCGGACGTGAATGTAGCCATCCTCCTGATAAACTGAATAAAGGTTTGTAACCGACTCTTCAAACTTCTCGAAGTCATAAACGTCGCCACGTTTGAATTTCAGTTGATCTTCCAGGAGTTCGGACTTATAGATCGCGTTCCCGGAGAACGAGACATCGCCGTAATGATAACGCGTGCCTTCGTTCACATACAGACGAAGCACCAGCCCCTTCCCATCAGGATCGACAATCACGCTGTCGTCGGTAATGGCGGCGTCGATATGGCCGCGTTTGCGATAGTACTGGATGATCTTGTCTTTGTCCTCTTCGAATTGGTCCCGTTTGAACGCACCGGACCGCAGGAAACCTTTCGGCTTGGCGCTCATTTCACCGCGCAGGGAGCCGTCGGAGAATGCGTCGTTGCCCTCGAACTCGATCGCGCGAATCTTGACCTTCTCGTTTTCTTTGACCTTGAAAACGACCGCCATTTTGTTGCTGTCAAGGGTCTTGGTTTCGGTTGTGACTTCGGCAAGGTAGTAGCCCTCGTCACTGTAGAATTTCTTTAAGGCATCGACGTTGTTGGTGATTTGGCTGGGACCAACAGTTTGGCGCTCAAAGATAGTGAGTTTCTCTTTGAGCTTGTCGGTTTTGATCGATTTGTTGCCCTCGAAATCGATCTGTGTTACCTGGGGATGCTCGATGACGGAGATTTTGACATTGATGCGGCCGCCGGCGAACTCGCCGTTGACCTGCACATCGGAAAAAAGTCCCAACGCGTAGACGCGCCGGATTGCCTCCTGGACCGCAGTCGAGGAAAGCTTCATGCCGGTGGTGAGACCGGAGACGGAACTGATCAGCGAAGACTCAACCGCCTGGTTCCCTTCGACCACCACACTTGCGACTTCGTAGCTTTGCGCCTTTGCCGTTGTTGCGGCGAAGAGCGCTATCAGCAGCGAAACGATCCATAGTGCCGCTGCTTGCGATTTGCTCATCCGTGCCTGTCTGTTAGCTGACGATGATTCTTCCGATTTTCAGATCAGTAAAGTCCTGCCGATGTCCGCGCATCTTGCGATATTTGGTGCGGCGCTTCTTCTTGAACACCAACACCTTCTTGTCGCGGCCCATATCGAGCACGGTCGCCTCAACTTTGGCGCCTTCGACCAGCGGTCGGCCGATTTTGCTCGAGTCGCCATCACCGACCATTAGGACGCGCTCTATTTGATAAGACGCACCCGGTTCGGCAACGTGCATTGGCACGCGAATAACATCGCCTGTGGCGACACGGTACTGCAGTCCGCCAGCTTCTACAATTGCATACATGCTTCTAACAAACTCCTCTCAAACTACGCAAAATAGTCTGATATGATAGCTTTTGGACGGCATTTGTCAAGAACAATCTGTCCGGTTGACACCCTGCCCTACAGCTAATTATAGAATAAAGGCTCCGCCAAAGTTCCTAAAAACTATGGGGTTAGGGCATGTAGTCCAATTCTCATGCAGTACTTGTTTAGTTCTTGGTAAGCAAATCGCGGGGTTTCGCAGCTCTTCCCCGGTAATTGCGAATTGGTCGTCCGTCAAGACGCCTGTCGCCACACAAATTTCCGCGGTGACTATAATTGCGAGGTTTGACTACTTCGCCTCTATCTGTGAGCAGACGGCCTCCTGTCAAGTATTGAACAACACGGACCCACAATGTTCTTATTGACTTCTTTGGAATCTGCCGTAAATTCGAAAACAATGGACTATCGCACCGGGAAATCACTGTTTCGTGGCGGGCGCAAAGTCGTGAATGCGCTGATGCTGTTAATTTTTGCCCTGCTTTTTGCTTCAGTAGCCTTCGCCCCTCAAGCTAATGCCCACGGCGTCACCGAAGGCGACAAGGGGTTCATCCAGGAAAGTTCCGGTACGATGATTGTGCCGTTTATCTATCTTGGCGCCAAACATATGGTGACCGGATATGACCACCTGTTGTTCTTGTTTGGTGTCATTTTCTTTCTGTATCGCCTTAAGGACATCAGCATCTATGTGACACTGTTCGCTGTCGGACATTCCGTCACGCTACTGTCGGGTGTGCTGTTCAATTTCGGCGTCAATGCCTATCTGATTGATGCCATCATCGGATTCTCAATTGTTTACAAAGCTCTTGACAACATGGGGGCGTATCAGCGCTGGTTCGGATTTCAACCCAGCACCAAGATTGCGACCCTGATCTTTGGCCTCTTTCACGGCTTTGGCCTCGCAACCAAGATACTCGATTACAACGTCTCGCCCGATGGGTTGGTGCCGAACCTCATTGCTTTCAATGTCGGCGTCGAACTTGGGCAGTTGATGGGTTTGGCGATGATCCTGATCGCGATGAGTTATTGGCGTCGCACCAACGGCTTTTTGCGCCACGCCTACAACGCGAATGTCGCCCTGATGGCCGCCGGATTTATTTTCGTGGGCTATCAATTGACCGGATACTTTATTTAACACGGATTCGAAGGATTTTATCATGTACAATAATCAGCAACCATCACCAGATGACCTTCCAACCAAGGGTCAGCTTTTGAAGTCGACCGTAGTCGCTGCGATCGCGGCAGCATTCATCCTTGTCACTATAGTGCTTCCAGCCGAATATGGAATTGATCCCACCGGATTTGGGAATTTCGTCGGCTTGCTCAAGATGGGTGAAATCAAAGTCTCGTTAGCTGACGAGTCGGCTGCGGAGGTTCCGTCCGAAAAGCCGCTCGAATCCGAAAGCACTGTTAACCCGACGGAAGCTTCCCAGCAGACACTAAGCGAATTGCCGAACGCATCCGCACCAAACATACGCACTGAAGAAATGTCGATCACTCTCGCACCTAATGAAGGTCAAGAGATCAAGCTGACGATGGCAAGGGGCGACTCCGTCAACTATGCCTGGTGGACCAGCGGCGGTCGGGCGAATTTCGATACTCACGCCGATTCCAAAGCACTTCAAATCAAGTATCACAACTATGAAAAGGGCTCCAAGGAACGCAGCGAAGGCGTACTCGAAGCGGCCTTCGACGGCAATCACGGCTGGTTTTGGCGCAACCGTACTGCTGAATCCATGACCGTGACACTAAAAATCAGCGGAAACTTCACGGACATCAAGAAGATGTAACTAATTGTACCCTGCCGAATCGATGCGGTACAATTTCAATCCTCGCAAAAAAACTTTAAATAATCCCCCAACACGTAACCATATCCTTACGTATAAATCCGTAAGCAGATGCTTACAGAAAGAAAGGATATGGAAACACGACGTGATGTTTATCAAGCGATCGCCGACCCGACACGGCGGGAGATCATCAATCTGATCGCCCGCAGGTCCCTTAATTTGAATGCAATTGCGGAGAATTTCAAGGTCAGCCGCCCCGCCATTTCGCAGCATATCAAAATTTTGAGCGAGTGCGGACTGGTCGTTGTCGAAAAGCGCGGGCGCGAACGATTTTGCGAGGCCAATCTTGCCCCGCTCAACGAAGTCGCTGAGTGGGTCGAGCGCCATCGCAAATTCTGGACGATCAAGTTAGAGGCGCTCGAACAATTCCTGGACGATTCAGACAAGAAACCAAAGAGGAGAAAACGATGAACAACAAAACCACCGATCTCATTATTCAACAGACCTTCAACGCGACTATCGACCGAGTCTGGCAGGCTCTCACCGACCCGGAACAAATGAAGCAGTGGTACTTTGATCTGCCCGGTTTCAAAGCCGAAGTCGGATACGAATTCTCATTTGTTGTCGGTAACGACAAACATGAGTGGTCTCACCTCTGCAAAGTCACGGAAGTCAAACCCAAGAAACTGCTCGCCTATACATGGCGATATGACGGCTACAGCGGCGACTCGTTGGTGCGTTTCGAGTTGTTCGGCGAGGGTGACAAGACGCGGCTTGTGTTAACTCATTCCGGACTACACACCTTCCCTGCCGAAGTTGCTGCGCTCAAGCGCGAGAATTTCGAAAAAGGCTGGGACGAGATTGTCAATACGTCGCTGGCGAAATTTCTCGAAGAACAGAAATAGTGCTATCGCGGGTTTGGCGTCACCTGCTTGGTGGAACGCCAAATCCGCACTTGAACGACACGCCTCATCGCAACGCCCGACTTAGTTTTAATTACACCTACCAGCGCAGCTAAAGGTGATGAAAGCAGCCTTTCTTTCAGCTTATTTCCATTGACAATCATAGTTATTTTAGTACACTATTGACACCCTTACCACACGTCAATTGGCGGTCGCTATGTAGGTCCACACTCACGGCTTAGCAAATGAGAATTCCGACATGCAGGGTTGCGGACACTTCGACGATCGTCTCACTTTCTAATCTCGCATCCGCCCTGGGTTCCAGCATCCCCGCTCTCAACCTTTCATGATGGAGAACAATATGAGACATTGGCTGACGACACGACTTCTGCTGACGGCAATACTTGCCGCGGGTGCTCTGTATGCGGAAATACCTGGCAAGATCAGTTATCAGGGACGCTTGACCGACAACGCCGGATTAGCGATTAACGGTCAACACTCGCTGACATTTAAGATCTTTGCAGACTCCACGGGGCTGGGTCAAGTCTGGACCGAAACGCAAAACGGTGTGGTGGTGACAAATGGACTGTTCAGTGTCATCCTCGGCTCCGCCACACCCATTCCGCTCAATGCCTTTGAGGGTCAGACCTGCTATCTCGGAATCGCAATTGACGGCGGGATACAACTTTCGCCATTGCATCCGATGGTGAGTACGCCCTACGCGTTCCGCGCCGACATCGCCGGTCGGGCATCGCTTGGCGGAGGCTGGTCTGATGGCGCGAACGTCTGGCTTGAGAATTTTGACAAGAAAGTCGGAATCGGCACTATGACGCCAAGCTATAAACTCGATGTCGTCGGTACGGCGCGTGCTTCGGATTCGCTGATCGGCTCTAAGCTGCGGCTCGGCTCGCCATCAGATGATGGCCGCCTCAACCTCTATGGCAACCAAACCACCGGTCCGGCGGTGACGTTACGGGAATTCAGTAATGGCGGTGGAGCCCTCGAACTCTTCCACAGCGACGGATCAACGATAAATTATCTGGCGGCCGACGGCGACGGCAGCGGCGGCTATATGTCTATGCGACGCAGCATGCTTGACTACGGCTTGATCATGGACGGAAACTACAGCGGCAGCAACAACCCTCGCATCTCGATTCTCGGCGCCGACCGCTCGGTCCTCTTCAACCTGGGCGACAGCGGCGATTCTTCGGTAATGCTGCCGACCGGGTCGATCAGTCACATCGAATGCCGGAATGAAGCGGGCATCTCCAACGCCGAACGCTCGACCGGATTTGTCTCTCTTCCCGACGGAGTGGTTACGACAGTATTGACCCGCAGCTGTTATTTCCCTACCGACGGTTGGGTGGCTGTGATTGGAACCTGCAGTTATGACTTCTGGCATACCAGCGGCGAATCCGAGGAGTTTACATTCGCTGTGTCGAATGTCGCCGGCACTATCCCCGCCGACCAAGGATTCTTCCGAAGGTGCTCCAGTGGCTGGTCGACCTACAATTTCCATGACTTCGCTACGGTCCACGGATACTTCGCCGTAGATGCCGGAGCGCAATCACTCTATCTGTTGGGCAAAGCCGCATTCGTTGACGGCGCCTTTGTAAATGACGCCCAGCTAACGATCATGTTCTTCCCGACCAATTACTTCTGGTTGGGAAAAGGGGATTACGCGGATAATCCGGGACAAGAGGAGATCGACCAACAGACGCAGTCGCGCATTGATGCTGAAGTTGCCAAATTGCGCGCAGAGTTCGAAGGCAAGCTCGAGCAAATGCGAGTCGAAATGGAGAAGCAACTAAAGACTGCCGACTCTAACGGCAAGAAGTGAGCCTCGCACCGGATCGTACGCAATCAACAGGCAGACCTGAATCAGGGTCCTAAGCAGCACAAAAAACCCGGAGCCATTTTTGACTCCGGGCTTCTTCATAAGTCGAGTCTCTCACTACGTTCTTAGCACGGTGCTGGCCCGCCGGAGAACACGTAGTTGATCAGGTATACGGCGTCAGAAATGTTCACCGAACCGCTGCAGTCGGCATCGCCGGCCGCCATCGGATTCGGCGCCGGTCCACCGTTAAACACATAGTTGATGATGTAAACCGCGTCGGAGATATTGACCGTACCGGAGTTGTCGGCATCGCCGGACAAGTATGGCGCCGGCGCGATTCGGAATTTGATCAACTTGGTCTCGTTGCCTCCGGTGGTGCCGGTGGCACGAATCGAAACCTGCACACTGCCGGTGTCAACCGGTGTACCGCTGATGATTCCGTTCGAGGTGTTCAGCGTCAAACCGCCGGGCAGCGTTCCCGAGATGATGCTGAACGTGTAGGGCGCCGTCCCGCCGCGCACTGTTAGCGTGTCGGTGTACGGTTGATATTGGTCGCCATCTTCGAGTGTGTCATAGATAATGTGAACAGCATAGGTTTCCGTCATCGTCGACTTGAGAATCCAGTCATTGCGATCAATACTCACCGAAAGCGGCGGCAATGATGTTCCGGTCAGGTCGAACACGTAGTCCTGATCGCGCAATGTGTTCGGAACCTCAAAGTCGTAATTGGTGCCGTTGTTGACTGTGATATCAACATTGTTCATGCGGAACACGGTCGGACTGGTCGTCTGATATTGACGGATGTGAACATACACCCGGAACGACGTTGGTGAAGTCTGATCGTAGGTGTAGGACACAGCGTACTTCGGGAAGTATGTCCCGTAAATCCAATCCTGGAAGAACGGATGCAGATCCATGCCGGTAACTTCTTCGGAAAGGTCGCGGAAGTCTTCGGTCGAAACATCTTTCCACTTGTATCTCGGATCGTCGTAGTAGGTCTGAAGGATGTTGAAGAATGCCGCATCACCGACTACACCGCGGAGCATATGCAGCACCCAGGCACCCTTGTCATAGACCCGGCTCGAGAAGATCGTCCAGACACCGGTGGTGTCGGAACAGTAGACTGTCCCGCCTGAAGTGTATCTCATTCCGTTCATATAACTGCGCAGATCATCAAACCCGCCGAGACTCTCAAACCATAACGCTTCGGTATAAGATGCGAATCCTTCGTTCATCCAAATATGATGCCAGTTGCGGCAAGTGATCATGTCACCCCACCACTGGTGTCCCATCTCATGGACGATAATGCCCTGCCCGAAGGTATTGTTCATGATCGACGTGTTGGTCTGGTGCTCCATCGCACCGCCCCAGTTGAACATCGACATCGCGTATTTTTCTTCGATAAACGGGTAGAGGCCAAACAGGCGCGAAAGCGTGTCGAGCATCGACACAGTCGGTGCATAGCCGGACTGCGCTGATCCCAATTGCGAAGGATATACCCAGTAGTCGACCGGCATTGAGTCACTCACGCTGTAATTCCACCACTCGCGCCAATACGAGTAGTTCGACATCGCCAGACTCACCAAATAGGTCGTGATCGGATAGCGATTGCGCCAATAAGTCGTGCGCGTACCGTTGCCGTTGTCGATATCGCCAAGCAGACTGCCGTTGGAACTGCAAAACAGATTGCTGGGATAGGTGATGATGATATCCACCGAGTCGGCTTTGTCATCCGGATAGTCTTTGCACGGCCACCATGTCCGCGCCAGATACGGTTCGGAGAGGGTCGTGATCACCGGATTGCCGGCGTATGTATCAAACGAAAATGCCTGGAATCCGCCTTCGACCGGATGTCCCTGATAGTATATTGACACGGTAAAGGCTTCGCCGGTGTTTTTGATGATTGGGAGGTTTGCTGTTACCAGGTTGCCACTGCGCGTGAATGTCGCCAGAGCACCGTCTACTCGCACCGAGTCGACCGTCAAATTGGAATACAGGTCAACTTCACAGAATGTAACATTGTCCTGCGTCGCCGTTGAGGTCATATCAACGCGGCCGACGATGATCTCGGTCGTGACGTTCACATTCATATCGATGCGATAAAATCTAACGTCGTACTGGTACTGCGTCGGCAGCGCGCCCATTATGCCGAGTTGTTCTTGTGATTCACGCTGTTTGGCAAGTCGTTGAGCTTTGGCGAGACGTTCTTGTTCGCGGTGTTCGCGCGACTCCTTAATCGCCTGTTCAATCGGTATCTTCTCAAATTCACGCGCAACGGCAAGCGTTGAGTACATTAGAAGCATGGCGAGTGCCGCCATGAAAATCGGCATAGATTTACGCGTCAAACGGGATATGGCAGGCACACATTCCTCCTGTATCTGCTCCAAGATGCTCGCGCTAAAGTTGGTTAATGCTCTGTGGATTATATACTTATGGCCCAATGGCACGTGGTTCCTTACCTTGGCTCCGGTGTGAAGTAGCTTAGTTATCGGCGAACGATGCTCCGTTCGCCAATAAAATTATTATGGATTAATATAGCGATTTCGGCGAATTAGTCAAGGAAGGATAGAGGGCTCTTGATACCGGCGAATACCGGTATCAAGGGCTGCAATTTGCTGTAGCATCGATGTGGACCGGATTTTTACGTGTGTGGAATCGCCTCGTCTTTTAGGACGACTTTTCCACTCAACTTGACTGCCGGAATCCCCAACGGCAATACTGTTCTCCCGTAGACCTCATTCAGCACCTGTGCCAAACCTGTGTAGATTGCAGAAAGGCCGCAGGCGATTCCTTCATAGCCTGCCAGGCGGGTGATCGACGCGTTTTCCGTGGCGTCAGCAAATGCTAACAACCAGAATAGAATCGTTAGCGACCCGAACACAAATTGCAGAGCGTGGTTTAGCTTCAATGTCCCGATAAACATCACAAATGTAAATAGACCCCACATGAACAAGTAGGCCGCCATCGCTTCCTTGGTCGGTGCAGTTCCCCATCCCAACTTGGGTAGCACCAGCAGTGCGACCAGCGTCAGCCAAAAGCAGCCGTACGAAGTAAACGCCGTCAGGCCAAAAGTGTTTTTCTTCTTCGACTCCATTATCCCGGCGATAATCTGTGCAATGCCGCCATAGAATATTCCCATCCCGAGGATCATCGTATCGAGAGCGAAGAACCCGGCGTTATGGAGGTTCAATAACACGGTGGTCATGCCGAATCCGAGAAGACCCAGCGGCGCCGGGTTAGCGCTGCTGTCCCGGAGCGTTGTCATGGTTTCAGTCTGCGTTGTCATACTTCTCTTTCCATGTATCGCCCCCGCAAGTCAGTCGACGTCCGAACTTTTGTGCGGACAGGAATCGCTTGAGAATTTAGACAAAAACGTCCATTTGTCAAATGGTAGATTACGAGTGAATCACGGCTGCATCGGTTTACTTTTTGAGAGATAGAAGTCCATGTTAGCGTGTTTATGTCTCATGCCAAGCACTTAAACCTTGACATTTGACGTTACATTGGATATCGTTTGACTACAAAGTCAATTAGAAACCAAACGGACTACTTTTGCTCGTCGGCAATGCCGCCGTTGGCGCTGTGCCGCCGCAAGCATTGGAGGGCTTGATGAAGTATCTCGTAACCATTCTCGTAGCGGCATTGATGTTGCTGCTACCGGCTGTAACTGCTTCGGCACAGACCTTTCAGACATGTGCTGATGTAGATGAAAGCGGAAGTTTGAACATTGGCGACCTTGCCCGAATGATGGATTTCTACCTTGGGGGACCTGCCTTACCCACCGGGCGCGGTGATATCGACTTTCGTCAGAGTTTTAGCCTTGGCGATCTTTGCTACCTTACAGGCTATTTTTTTATGGGTTACCCGCAAGGAGGCTGCCCGCCGTTTTCAAATTACACAATGATCAATACCTCCGACTCGGTTTTGCTGCCAGAGGCTTTTGTGCCTGTAGGCGACGGAACAATCCTATTGCCAGTGATAGTTTCGAACATTGAGCCGATCAGCAATCTCCTGATCACTTCGACGTTGTCGGCAACAAATTGCGTCGCTACTATAAGCAACGTCACATTTACAAATTGGTCAGTTCAACCGCGCAACTTCTCGATCAATGGTGACGAACTTACTCTGCTGTGGTCATGCTTTCAACCGCAAGAGCTCTTGCAGCCGGGCAGTCGCACAGTTGCCGTGTTGCAGATTGACTATTCAGCGTCAACCGGCGGCACTGTGTCCCTCAATCCGGCGTACCTCGGTGATCGATTTACCCACGAGGTGTATGGTACGTTCATCACGGGGAATTACGACGTGATGAGTATCGGCATTCCACACATTGTTGTTCGAGCAGCATCGGCGGTGCCTTCCATTTCAGTTGCGCCGGATTCGATGTTCTTTGTCATCTTGTCAGGTTCCGGCGATCCGGCTCCGCAGAACTTTGATGTAATATCCGACGGCACGATCTTTGACTGGTCGGCGTCAGCTCCGTCATGGATCAATTTGACCCCATCGACGGGAGTCTCCGGTGCGACCGTCACTGTCCAACCGTTGACTGCCGGCTTGACTCCGGGCACCCACGTAGGTACGGTTGCAGTGAGTTCTGGTCAGGTAATCAACTCGCCGCAGAATGTCAAAGTCGTACTGAAAATTCAACCGCAGTTTCCATCATTTGATGCCAACTGCGACGGTGCTTTCAATGTTTCGGACATAGTCGTACTGATCATGTACGTCTTCGGCGGGCCAGCGCCTTGTGACCCGTGCGGGCTCCGATAAGTCTTCCGATAGTTGATTCAACCGGCTCGTTGCCTAGTGCAGCGGGCCGGTTTTGTTTGTCCGGTGCGCTCAGCAACTCACTTCGTACAGGCTTGCACTATTCACTATACCGACCGTTCAAGCGCAAATGACGAGCCGATCTACTTGGAACCAGGTCTTCCGCGCAATTGGTTCACGTCGGTTGCGCTAAGGTGGGATTTGTAGGGCTCGCAAGCATTAGCAAATATAATCTGTCCACGCTCTTTTAACTTCGATACTCGGCACATGCGGGCTTGTGGCAGTTATTGCTGAACTGATGGCACTGGCGTGGCCAATGCCTCAATCTGACTCGCTTTTTCTTTTTGGCCTATTCGTTGGTAAAAATTCGAGACATAGTTGACGGCTCTGTGGAACTCTTCATGGGATGGACCATAGAGATTCCGACAGAGAGTTAATGCTCGATCAAAATACTCCGATGCTTTCTCATAGTCCGACGCCTCTTCGTACGTGATTCCGATATCACTCACCAAAGTACTGAAATCAGCCGAAAGACTGTCCTTTGTTATCTCCGCCAACGATAGACTAACTTGATAGAACTGGAGGGCCTTCGGATAATCCCCCTTTTCTCGATATGCTTCAGCAACACAACGGACCATGTCAGAATACTGTCTTGGATAATCAATCAAACACGAATCACAATCAGAGAAGAACTCAAGGAAGTAATCAATCGCCTTGTCAAATTGCTTCGAAAAGCGGTAACAAATCATTAACTCCGTCGCTGTATTGACGACTGTAGAGTCAAGCCATGGACTCTTAGTTTGGAGACACGCTAGATTTAATTCCAAATACGGTAAAGCATCAAGAAATTTGCCCCTCATTTGTTCAAGTCCCGACCGATAAAATCGCAGTTCTTGTAATGAAGGATGGCATGGACCAAAATGCTTTGCATAGATCACTTGAGAACGTTCAAATAGATCCCTCGCTACTTCGTCTTCCTGTTGCACCATCTTGACAGTCGCGTGCCAGCGATAGGCAGTAGCCATGAGGGTATCTAGCGATTTGTGCCTTGATATCAATCGTTCAGCTACGAAAAATAGCGAGTCGGCTTCAGTTGCTTTCAGCAAGTCTGCATAGAATGTGGCTAAGACAAATGCTGCAATTGCACCTTCAGCACTTCCCTTTCCGTGTACTCGATTGGTCTCATTGACATATTCTTTGAGCTTGGAGAGTGACTTTTGATGTTCACCCTGCTCTTTGAGCTTAACTGCCTGGTCAAATAGTGCGTTTACTGTTTCGCCAGAATTGGTGCTATTGCTGCAGGCCACGCAAAGGAAGATCAACACAAGTGAGATAAAATCACAAAACCTTGTAGTAGGCAGATCAAACATCGTTCACATCCTTCTTAGGAGGACTCTCGCGTTGAACTCCGAAACTTGACCGCAAGGTAAACGATTCTCGTGCCACCCCCAAGCCCTTTTTCTCCCCCTCACATTCTCCAATCATGTTATTGACGCGCCCCCCTTTTGACGTACATTAAGAACTATGGCACAATTCAAGCTCGTATCGAAATATCAACCGCGCGGCGACCAACCCGAGGCAATCAAGCGCCTCGTGGAGGGTGTCCAGGCCGGCGACAAATACCAGACACTGCTCGGCGTCACCGGCTCCGGCAAGACATTCACCATCGCCAACGTCATCGAGAAGATCAACAAGCCTACACTAATCATGTCGCACAACAAGACGCTGGCGGCACAGCTCTACGGCGAATTCAAAGCCTACTTCCCCGACAACGCCGTCGAGTTCTTCATCAGCTACTACGATTATTATCAGCCCGAGGCCTATGTCCCCTCGACCGACACCTATATCGAGAAAGACACCTCGGTCAACGACAACATCGACCGCCTGCGTCTGCGCGCCACCAGTTCCCTGCTCGAACGCGACGACACGATTATCGTCGCTTCGGTGTCGTGCATCTACGGTATCGGTTCGCCTTCGGAATACAAGAACCTGATGGTGATGCTCAAGACCGGCGAAGAAGTCGACCGCAATGACGTCCTGCGCAAGCTGATTGAAATTCAATACACCCGCAACGACATCGACTTCTCGCGTGGACATTTCCGCGTGCGCGGCGACACGATCGAAATCTTCCCCGCCTACGAGGTCAACGGCGTCCGCATCGAAATGTGGGGCGACACGATCGAGCGCATCCGCACTTTCGATCCCGTTTCGGGCGAAATCAAAGCCGAGATCAACCGCATCGCCATCTATCCCGCCCGCCATTTCGTCAGCGCCTCCGACACGGTCAAGCGTGCCATTTTCGGCATCGAAGCCGAACTGCGCGAGCGGTTGGCCTTCATGCGCGAACAGAACAAACTGCTCGAAGCCCAGCGCCTAGAATCGCGCACGCTCTATGATCTGGAAATGCTGCGCGAGATCGGCTATTGCTCCGGTATCGAAAACTATTCACGCTATTTCTCCGGCCGCGCTTCGGGCGAACGGCCCTATACGCTGATTGACTTCTTTCCGGAAGATTTCCTGCTCATCGTCGACGAGTCGCATCAGTCAATCCCGCAGGTCAAGGCGATGTATGCCGGTGACCGCTCGCGCAAAGAGGTCCTTGTCGAGCACGGCTTCCGTCTCCCGTCCGCGATGGACAACCGCCCGCTAATCTATGACGAATTCGTGACGATGATACCGCAGACCATTTACTGTTCCGCCACACCCGCTGATTTGGAGCTGGCAAATTCGGGCGGCGTCATCGTTGAACAAATTATCCGGCCGACCGGACTGGTCGATCCAATCATTACCCTTCGTCCCGTCCAGGGCCAAATCGACGACCTGATCAAAGAAATCCGAATTCGCACCGAGAAGCACGAGCGCATCCTTGTGACCACTTTGACGAAGCGCATGGCCGAGGATCTGTCCGATTATCTCGCCCGCCTGAATATACGGGTGCGCTACTTGCACTCCGAAGTCGCCGCTATTGAGCGCACCGAGATTCTGCGCGATTTGCGTCTGGCCGAATTCGATGTGTTGGTCGGAATCAATCTTCTGCGTGAAGGGCTTGATCTCCCCGAGGTCTCTCTTGTCGCCATTCTCGATGCCGACAAGGAGGGTTTCCTGCGCTCGGCGCGTTCGCTGATGCAGACTGCCGGTCGTGCCGCGCGCAATGTCGAGGGCGAGGTCATTCTCTATGCTGATAAGATGACCGACTCGATGAAGGCGATGATTGGCGAGACCAATCGCCGACGCAAGAAGCAGCTGCAATACAATCAAGACAACGGCATTACGCCCGAAACGATCTACAAGACTCGCGAGGAGATCCTCCAGGCGACAAGTTTCGCCGACAGCCGGGTTGCCGAGGCCGAGGTCGCCAATCTGCCTGATTTCTGGGAAGAAATGCCGGTGCAGGACAAGATTTCCTTCCTTAGCCAGCAGATGGAACATGCCGCCGCCGAACTGGAATTCGAGCGCGCCGCCGATTTGCGCGATCAGATCATGCAGTTAAAGGACGTCACCAAGAAAAAGGCACGTCGCTAGTCGATTAAACGACACGGAACCTGGCGCGTTGATTATAGTGAGAGTGTGGAGGACCAGAAATGAAACTTCGAACGTACTTATATTTCCTAATTTTGTTACCGCTTGTCGTAGTCGCGGTATTTTCCTGCAGCGAGGACCGCGCCACCGATATTGATCTGACGAACCTCAAGCAGATTACCGACCTCGTCAAAATTGACGCGGTCGGACGTACGGCTTTCCCGCGCGTCTGGATCGATACCGTCAGCAGGCTGGAGCAATATTCAAAAGCTACCGACGCCATGACGCCGATCAATCCCCTCGACTATTGGGTCGAGACGGTCGCGTACGGCTGCACGGTGACTATTGTCGACTCCTGCGCACCGGATGAATTCAACGAAGCCGATTCCTGCGCCGAAATTGAACTTGAAACCGGCGCGCGCGCCAAGACTTATATTGTGAACATACTCGACACACTCGTTTGCGACTACAACATTGTCGAGCGTTCTGATTCGTCGATCACTGTCAAGACGATCAAATACAAAGAGGTCCAGACCGCGCTTGCCGCTAAGCTTGAGAAGAACGAAACGAAATACGGCGGCTGGCGCATTTTCGCGATCGGCAGGCAGCGTCACGGTTTCGGTTTCACGCAAGGCAGTTTTCCAGCTATCGATTCGATAGTATTGGAGTCGCGCGCCCGTGAAGAAATCCGCGTCGTCCACTATCCGAATCAGCGCATCCGCTACACGGCGATGTCCAACCTCCCGTCATTCTATGCCGGCGAGGCATTGCGCGTCACGGCATATACGCGCGCGCGTTTCAGTAATCCGCCGATTGAGGATGCCTACGTTCATTACTCCGGTAATGGGACAATGTATCACGAATGGATGGGTGGCGACATTAGCTCCGACCCGAGCCGACAGATATTCGAGTGGGATATTTACGAGAGTTCCGGCCAGACCATCGGCAGCTACAGCCAGATCGCGGTAGAACTCCTGCAGGGCGCTTCCCTGCGCGACACCGGCGCCAACCAATTTGCCAACATGATTTGGGCGTTTACGTACCGGATGGAGTAGGGGCGACTCGACGTTCAAGAATCTAATCGGATGAATCCTTGATTGTTGGGATGTTTCGCCCGAATTATTGGTGTCTTTTGCGTATTGACTAGAGTATAATTAGAAAACTTTGCCGAGCCGTCAATAAGTGTCCGCACCAGAAACAGGAGACTCTCCATGAAGCATTTGAATGTCGCAATTGTAATCTTGCTAATAGCCTCCATTGTGGCTTGCAGCAAATCATCGAAAGTCCCTGCGCAGGAAGGATCGACGACAAATTCCGGCACAACACAAACTCCTCCGACAACAACGCAGTTGTCGCAGAGCACCAACAGTCCGACGACAAATCCCAGCACCGCGACATCCCTCAAGGGTTCCGAGCCGACTATGCTCGCGGGCACAAACCCGCCTCACGGACAACCGAATCATCGTTGCGATATCGCAGTCGGCGCCCCGCTCAACTCACCCGCGGGAACGGGTCTCCAACAATCGAACAGCATGCAGCCGACTACTCAACAACCAAATGTCACCGTGCTGCCTGCGCCGACTACCACGGCTCCGACTACAACGGCCGCGACTGCTCCGGGCATGAATCCGCCGCACGGTCAGCCGGGACATCGTTGTGATATCAAAGTCGGTGCACCGCTACCAGCTGCGCCGGCGACAACGAAGTAGCGTCACCGGCAGCTTCTTAGAATTCATAATGGAGAGACGCGCTCGGCGCGAAACTTAGTAGGTCAGGAGCCCCGTGCTTCTGACATCCTTCGGCGGTAAACGCCTATTTTTCTTCCTCACTCACTTTGAACGGCGGCGGCGCCATGCTGCGAATGCAGTAGGTATCAATAGCATTGAAGTCGACTGACTCGAGAAAATTGAGCATCAGTTCATCTATACACTCTATATTGCTCAACCCATCCGGTACATGTGCCATCTGCGGAATTACGATTTCACGGCCATTCGCAAAATACTTGATCGCTTTGTTGCATGCGATCACCGGGTCGCGCCCACCCTGCAAAATCAACGTCGGAGCATTCACCGTCAGGTTCTTAAAGTAATCATCCGGCAAATCTCCCTTTGGCCACAACTCCGCTGCACGCCTTTGTTGCGCGACGCGATAATCACCTAACAACGTGCCCGCTGTCAGAGAATCCGCCTCAGCCGCGCTGATAAATGGCGCATCCTCCGCCCCGGTGATTGAGAGATACGCTCCTTCGGCAAGAAATGGCGGGTAACCGGTTACCTCCGGTATCATCCGGTCAAGGAACGGCGCATAGTTTCCAAGGCTCGCTTGATGCACAATCCACGGCACTTGCCGCGCTCCTGATGAAGAGTACATCGCACTACGCAGCGCCTCGACAAATACGTCCGCCCGAATCGTCACCGTCGTCGCCTCCGTCGTGTATTCATCGACGATTGTGGCAATGGCCGGATTGTACCGCAGTTCCTCAACGAAAGTCCGAAGTTCAGTCTCCAAATTTGGAAACGTGGCATTGCAGGAAGAATCAGTGCGGCAATCTGCAAACAGCGAATCAAACGCTTCTTCGGCCTCGGAAGCATGATACAACGGCATCTTTGACTCAATATCAGCCGGACCCAACAGCACCATCGAGCGCACTCGTTCCGGATAAGCACGCGCATATACAAAAGCCGCTCGTCCGCCATACGACACGCCGATAATGTTGATCTTTTCATAGCCCAGCCAGGCGCGTACTTCATCGATGTCCGCCATCGAGTTGATTGTCGTGTACTGCGTCAAGTCGGCGCGCTCCTCCAATTCCTTGCGGCAATTCTCGACCAATTCCACCGGATACATTTCCTTCACGAAATTTTGCAGTACCGTCGAATCGCCCACGAGATTGCAGTGAAGCGGATTTGAGTTGCCTGTGCCGCGAATGTCCACAAGTACGATATCGCGTTTCTTGCGAAACGCCGACTCTTCCGCAAAGAAGTACGCCGCATCTGTCGCCGCGACTCCGGGACCGCCTTCAAAGAAGAAAATCGGGTCCGGTTCGGGATCCTCCGCCAGTGCCGGAATTACAATGACGTTGAGTGATATTCTGCGCCCGTCCGCTACCGCGCGGTTTTCAAGTACTTCGTACTTGCCGCAGAGGATGCTGTCATTACTCCATGAGGATTCGCACATGGTTAACGGCAGACGCTGGCTTGCGACTCTCGCCGCCGTCGAGGATGAAGCCAATGTCGCTCCACATAGTCCCAGGATAAAGATCAGGCTGACTGCACGAATTGTCACGTCGTTCGTTTCCTTTTCATAACTTAAGTGAGATTAGTTATCCAGATCACGTCTTGGATTCACGATCTACAGCAGCGCCGCCTTCGCCAATTCCTGAATTTTCTCGATCCCGACCAGCGCTATCCCCTTCACCGGCTTCATCCCCTTGAGATTCTTCTTCGGCAAGATTACCTTCTCAAACCCCAATTTCAGCGCTTCGGCAATGCGCCTTTCGATATATGGCACCGCGCGCACTTCGCCGGAAAGTCCAACCTCGCCAATTATCACGCTGCGCGGCTGTACAGGAATCTCCTCGACCGAGGAAATCAATGCCGCCATCAATCCCAGATCAAGCGACGGATCGTCGATCTTGAGCCCGCCCGCCAGATTGATAAATACATCGCGCGTCCCAAACAGCGTCTTCTGCCGCTTTTCCAATATTGCCAGCATCAGCGACAGGCGCTTGGAATCATATCCGGCGGACACCCTCTGCGGAAATCCAAAATTCGTCTGGCTCGCCAACGCCTGTATCTCCAGCAACAGCGGTCTCTGGCCCTCGACCGCAGTCACGACGGCGCGTCCCGGAATGTCGTCGGGGTATTCGTCTAGAAACAATTCTGATGGATTGGCAACCGCTGTGAGTCCTGCTTCACCGATCTGGAAAATGCCAATCTCCGATGCCGGTCCGAAGCGATTCTTGCGCACGCGCAGAATCCGAAACAGGTTGTGTGTCTCGCCCTCGAAGTACAGCACCACATCAACGAGATGCTCAAGTATCTTCGGTCCCGCTATCGCCCCATCCTTGGTGATGTGTCCGACGAGAATCAGAATCTTGTCCGCGCGCTTGCAGAAATCGATCAACTCCGCCGCGCTGGAACGAATCTGGCTCACCGTGCCGGGCGCCGATTCCAGCGCCGGATCGTAAAGCGTCTGCACCGAATCGATAATCACCAACTGCGGATCGATCTTGTTAATCAGCCCGTACACCTGCGGCAGTTCGCGCACCGCGGCTACTTTGACATTGGGATTATCAACGCCGAGCCGCTGACCGCGCAGCGCCACCTGTTGCGAGGATTCTTCGCCGGTGAGATAGAGCGTCGTCTGCCCGATCGCAGCGAGATACCCAGCCACCTGCAGCATTAACGTCGACTTGCCGATTCCCGGTTCGCCGCCGATCAGTATCGAAGATGCCGGCACAATGCCGCCGCCAAGCAAATGATCAAACTCTGCTAGCCCCGTCGGCGTCATTGGTACCGATTCGAAACGGCATTCGTTGATGGAGTAGACTTCCGAGTCGTCCATCACCTTGGTTTTGGCCGATGAACGCGGCACCGTGACCTTCTCTTCGATGATCGTGTTCCACTCTTCGCAGTCGGGGCACTTCCCCATCCAACGCGAGAAGCTTTTGCCGCAAGCGGAACAGACGAAGATCGTCCTGTCGGTCGCCTTCCCTTTCATGACTATGACTCCTTAGAAATTCCCATCGGGCGAGCGTGCATATTCGCGATTCTCGAAACGGATAAATTCGCCGAGGAAGGTCAGCTTCACTACGCCGGTCGGACCGTTACGCTGTTTGGCGATAATGATCTCCGCGAGATTCTCTTCGTCGGTCCCCTTGATCTGCTCGCGCTCTTCTTCGGTGTGCTTGTAATGCGAAGGACGATAGACGAACATCACAACGTCGGCATCCTGTTCAATTGCTCCCGATTCGCGCAGGTCGGCGAGGATCGGCCGTTTTTCGCCGCCGCGCGTTTCCACCATACGCGACAACTGACTGCACGCGATAACCGGGATATCCAGCTCCTTGGCGAGTCCCTTGAGTGAACGCGATATCGTTGAGATCTCCTGCTGGCGATTTTCAGCGCGTTCGCCGGAATTCATCAACTGCAGGTAGTCGACCACAATAAGTTCCAGATTATGCTGTGACTTGAGCAACCTTGCTTTCGTGCGCAAATCCCAGATCGTCATCGTTGCGGTATCGTCGATGAAGATCGGTGACTCGGCTATCGGTCCGGCGAATTCAACCAGATTACGATATTCATGCTCATGCAGCCGTCCGCTGCGAAGGCGATGCGAACCCACGCGAGCGCGCGAACTCAAGATTCTCTGAACGATCTGTTCATCCGACATTTCCAACGAGAAGATCGCGCAGGTCTTGCCCTTGTCGACAGCGACATGCTCCATAATGCGCAGTGCCAGCGAGGTCTTGCCCATGCCCGGGCGTCCTGCGACGACAATCAACTCGCCGCCATGCATGCCGTCGGTCATTTCGTCGAGATAGGTGAACCCGGTCGGCAGGCCTCTCACCTGTCCGTCCGATTTCTCCATCTTTTCCATCTTGTCGAAAACCACTGGCACGATCGTCTTGATCGATTCAAATCCCTTATCCGTGCGGTGCATGGCGATTTCGAAGACCTTACTCTCAACAAAATTCAGCAGGTCCTTGACTTCGCCCTCCATGTGTTGGGCTTTATTGAAAATGGCGGAGCTCAAACTCATCAGCTTGCGCAAGATCGCCTTTTCCTTGACGATCTCGGCATACCGGTCGGAGTTGGCTGCGGAGTAAACATCTTCCTGCAATTCCACCAGATATGCGCGTCCGCCGATGGCTTCCAATTGACCCATCGTGATCAATTTGTCGGTGACAGTGACGATGTCGGCGGCAATGTTCTGCTCGAACAAGTCGACAATCGCTTCGAAGATGATCTGGTGTCGACGGTCATAGAAGTCGTCGCGATTGACAATGGTACAGGCGTTCGAGATGTAGTGATTGTCCATCATCAGTGCGCCGAGAAGCGACACTTCGGCTTGGCGATCTTGCGGCGGGATTTTATCGAGAACGGTCGAATCGATTTGCTGCATCAGTATTTCTTACGATTGGGGTTTAGGTCCTGCCCGTGGTTTCAGTCACTATATAAAAGAGAAAGTTCGTTGCGCCAAGCCGAATGTTTTAAGTCTCTCAACAAGTTGTGAACAACCGGTGTTGAAAGCTATTCAACAGTTGACTCGTTATACCCAATAAATTCACATAGAAACCGCCTGAATGTCAATCACTTTCGAGGATATCGACACAATACACACTCGGTATCGAACAAGGTGTGGATAACTGTTATGGAGATTGTATAGAACGAATGCGCTACTTCGCCATGTACGCGTCGTACTCGCGGCGAAGCATCTGCACATCTTCCCAGGTGTCGCGCTTGTATTCCGGGAATCGCAGCAGTGCGGCGGGATGATAAGTCACCATCAATTTGCGGCCCTCAAATTCATGCCAGCGCAACCGGAGTTTGCCCAAAGGAGTTTGCGTATTGAGCAGTGCCTGCGCGGCAATTCGGCCTAGACAGCAAATGAATTGCGGATTAATCAGCTCAATCTGTTGCTTGAGATACGGCATGCACTCGGCCATTTCGTCCGGCTGGGGATCGCGATTATTCGGCGGACGGCATTTGACGACATTGGCAATATAGACTTGAGTGCGGTCGAATTGAATCGCCGCCAGAATCTTGTCGAGCAGTTGTCCCGCGCGGCCAACAAACGGTTCGCCTTTGAGATCTTCATCGCGCCCAGGTCCTTCACCGACAAACATCACCTTGGCATTCGGATTGCCAACTCCGAATACGAATTTGTTTCGGCCCTGGTGAAGGCGGCACTTCTTGCAGTCTTTGATTTCATTGCAGAATTCTTCGAGGTTTCCCGCTTTTGCCGCCATGCGGCGCGGCTGCGGTGGAGTGATGGAGTTAATCAGATCATATGAGAGTCTGATCCCGCCCAGTCCGAGAGCTTCCTGCTGCTTGATAGCCTTAGCGACCAGTTCCAATGCGCGTTTTTCAGTCATTCTACTTTTTGATTCTCTCGATAGCATCAAGGATTTTCGCCGCCATCTGCGCCTTGGTCATCTTGTCCAGCGTGACCGGCTTACCCTTCGCGGAGAACAGCGTCGCCGCATTGTAGTCGCCGCCGAATTCGATACCAGGCAACGTCGGATTGTTCATGACGATTATATCTAGATTCTTGGTTTTTAGCTTCTTGAGTGCGTTTTCTGAATTAGAATCGACTTCCAACGCAAATCCAACGTTTACTTGCGTGGGTTTTTTTATCTTCCCGATTTCAGCAAGTATATCAGCATTCGCCGCCAATTCGATCTTGTCCGGAGTCGGATGGGATAGCTTTTTCTTCGAATACTTCGCTGGGCGATAGTCAGCCACGGCCGCCGCCATGATTAGGATATCGCAGCCTGAATATGCGCCTTTGAGCGCTTCAAGAAGGTCCTGCGCGGATTCAATCCCAACTCGCTTGACACCAGCGGGGGTATCGAGCGCTGTCGGACCGGAAATCAAGGTCACATCTGCACCCCGAATGGCTGCCTCTCGTGCCAGCGCGTAGCCCATCTTGCCGGAAGAGAAATTCGAAATATATCGAACTGGATCGATTCGTTCTACAGTCGGTCCTGCTGTAACAATGACGCGTTTGCTTGTCAGCGATTTCGATTCGTTGAAGTATTCAACGACGCGCTGATAGATATTCTCCGGCTCTTCGAGACGCCCCACGCCAACCGTGTGACACGCCAAGTCGCCAGAACCCGGCATCACGAACAGGTATCCGAGCTTCTGCAATTTGGCGATGTTCTCTTGAACCAGCGGATTGTTGAACATTTCGGTGTTCATCGCCGTAGCAATCATAACATCCGACTGCTTCGCCATCACGATCGTCGTAAGTAGATCATCGCCGATACCGTTAGCAATCTTCCCGATAACATTACCGGTCGCCGGAGCGATGACGATCAGATCCGCCCACTCGGCGTAGGAAATGTGATGCGTCGCGACAAAGCGATCAGCAGGAAACATCTCCACCGCAACCGGGTTGTCTGACAATGTTTCAAGCGTGGTGACGGTGACAAATTTCGTGGCGGACTGCGTCAAGACGACCTTGACCTCGGCGCCGGCTTTTTTGAAATAGCGCACAAGGTAACACGCTTTGTAGGCCGCGATGCAGCCCGTAATTCCGAGTAGGATTTTTTTGCCTGAAAGTGGCATCGGTTCAGATCGAAGCGATCAATTGACCACTTCACTCCCGTCGATATTAAACAGGTTGAGATCGACGGATGTTCCGGAGGAAAATACGTAGCGCGATGCGATGACCTTCATGACCGGAAGGTCGATCTTTTCAGTACCAAGAATGAATGCCTTGTCGACAATGCGTTCAAATTGCGCGGGGGAGATCAGGCGGAAACGAAGCATCAAGATTAAAAATCCGGCAGCGTCCGGAGTGAAGTGCTCCATCTCTAACTGGCTCATGACACGCACGGCCTGCGATGAACTGCTGTTCGGATTGACCTTGCCGCCCTCTTTCTGCATTTCTTCCAGAAACCAGCCGTAAGCCGAGGAAATCTCCGAATCGGTGAATCCGCGGCTCTTTAAGTCTTTGGAGATAGCCCGGAACGGCCCGATTTGTCCATTGTGGCTGCGCACGTGTTCGACGAGGTAAAATACTATTTCGAGAATTCGTTCTTCCATAGCCGTACTCAATTCTATTATCGGCTTTGAGCAGCCAATTTCTTTGCAGGCATTCAATCGCCTTGTCATGAAGGTACGTAGCGAAAACTCAATTGGCAAGGATAAAACAAGGAGAAAACCGGGCACAGCACCCTGCACCCGGCTCAATAGTGGGCGGGTGCTTTAATGTTTGAAGTGCCGTATTCCGGTCATCACCATTGAGATACCGGCTTTGTCCGCGGCGGCGATTGCCTCATCATCTTTTTTCGATCCGCCCGGCTGAGTAATTGCCTTCACTCCGGCGGCAACCGCAGTCTCGACGCCGTCGGGCATCGGGAAAAATGCGTCCGAGGCCAGCACCGCGCCCTTGGCGCGTGCTCCTGCCTTCTTGACTGCGTTCTCTACAGCATCGACACGCGAGGTCTGCCCGCAACCCATGCCAACCATCGTCGTTCCGCTCAAGATGGCAATCGCATTTGATTTGATGTGTTTGATCAACTGGAATCCGAAGAGCATTGACTTGATCTGCTCCGGAGTCGGCTTCACTTTGGTCACGACATTCAACTCGGCCTCGGTTACTGTGTGACGATCAGCTGATTGATACAAGAAACCCCCGTGCACCGCCCGCAGCCAGCGCGATGCCGGAGCCGTTTTTCCAATGGCGGGCAAGCGAAGTAACCGGCGCTGTTTCTTCTTTTCCAAGAGCGCCAGAGCCTCGGCATCGTAATCCGGCGCCAGCACGCATTCGACGAATTGTGTTTCATGCAGCAGTTGTGCAGTCGCCATATCGACTTTACGGTTGAGTCCGATGATTGATCCGAATGCCGACATCGGGTCGGCATCGTGCGCCGCGCGATAAGCCTCGATCAATGTCGATGCACTCGCCGCTCCACAGGGATTGGTGTGCTTCACAACACAGGCAAACGGCTCGGCAAAATCGAGAATCATCCCCAGCACCGAGTCGAGGTCAACGTAGTTGTTATATGACAATTCCTTGCCGGCAAGTTGTTCGGCATCCGCAATCGAGAGTGTCGCATCGCCAACGGTCTGATAAATCGCCGCGACTTGATGCGGATTCTCGCCATAGCGCAGATCAGCGTTCTTTTTCAGATGGAGATTGACCTCCGCTGGAAATTCCGTAATTGTTGCTGCCGGAGTTGAAAGCCCTGCTGATCCGGCGAAATAATTGCTGATCGCAGCGTCATATTCATTGATCATCTTAAACACGGCTCCGGCGTAACTTCGGCGCAGTTGCGGCGAAAGCGCGCCGCCGGTTGCCTTGTAGTCCTTGACAAATCCATCATACTGATCCGGATTTACGAGTACTGCCACCGACGAGAAATTCTTCGCTGCCGCGCGAATCAGCGTCGGACCGCCGATATCGATGTTCTCGATAATGTCGGCTTCAGGCTTTCCCGAAGCCACCGTCTGCGAAAACGGATAGAGATTGACGATGACCAGATCAATCGGCTTGTAGTCGAGCGAGTCAAGTTGCTCGCGGTCTTCCTCGACTTCACGCCGGAACAGAATACCAGCGGCAATTTTGGGATGAAGCGTCTTCACGCGCCCATCGAGAATTTCCGGAGCGCCGGTAAACGACGACACCGGCACAACCTTGATGCCGGCGTCTTTTAACGCCTGCTTGGTCCCGTCAGTAGAGATGATCTCAATCCCTTCGTCTTGCAGAAACTTCGCCAATTCCACGATTCCGCGTTTGTCGGAAACGCTGATCAGGGCACGTTTCATTTTACTTTCCTTTTTGCCTTTCGTCATCGTCATCATCACTTCGCCAGAAGCAAATTCTGGACTTCTTCATATTTCTTGCGTGTGCCTTCGATTATATCGGCCGGCAGATGCGGCGGCGGCGAGTTCTTGTCCCAACCGCAACTGGTCAAGTAATCGCGCACGAATTGCTTGTCGAATGACTCCTGCCCGCGTCCGATCTGGTACTTATCTTTTGGCCAGAATCGCGACGAATCCGGCGAGAGAATCTCGTCAATCAAGATCAACTTGCCGTTGTGCATGCCAAACTCAAACTTCGTGTCCGCAAGAATGATTCCCCGCGTCGCGCAAAAATCCGCTGCCTTTGTGTATATCTGCTTCGATACGGTGCGCAGCTTCGCCGCAAGTTCGACGCCGACTATTTGAGCCATCTCCTCAAATGAGATATTGATATCGTGCCCGCTGGCTTCCTTGGTCGCCGGAGTAAAGATCGGATCGTCAAACTTCTGCGACTCCTTCAAGTCCTTGGCGAAGTTGAATCCAAGTACCGTGTTGTTACCCTTCTTCACCTCGCTTTGATACTCTTTCCAAAGCGAACCGGAGATGTAACCACGCACCACACACTCGATATCAATGCGTTCGGCTTTGACGACGAGCATCGACCGTCCCTCAAGTTGATCGCGATACTTGTGCAACTCCTTGGGATAGTCGTCGACATTGGCGCTGATGAAATGATTGGCGACAACATCCTTGACATAGTCGAACCAGAACAAGGACATATTGGTAAGAATCTTCCCCTTGCCGGGAATCGCGTCGGGAATCACGTAATCAAATGCCGAAATGCGGTCGGTTGCGACAATCAGCAGGCGATCGTCAAGATCATAGACATCGCGCACTTTTCCGCGCGCGAAGATTTTGATGTCGGGCATTTCGGTTTGCAGAAGGCTATCCATATTTCACTCCAATGAAATTTCTCCCGATGCGATTTTTCCCACCGTCTCGGGATAAAGCTGATGTTCCAATTCCAATACTCGTTCCTGAAGCGTCTGAGGGGTGTCGCCGCCAAGAACCTGCACTCTTTTCTGTGCAAGAATCCGCCCCTCGTCATACACCTCATTGACAAGATGTATTGTGACTCCGGTCTCCTTGTCACCTGCGGCAATCACGGCCTCATGCACGTGAATGCCGAACATCCCCTTGCCGCCGTGCTTCGGCAGCAGCGCCGGGTGAATGTTGATAATCCTGTTACGATACTTTTCGGTAATGCGTTTAGGAATCATTTTCATGTAGCCCGCCAAGCAGATGAGATTCACGTTGCGCCGCGCCAGTTGTGACGAGAGCTCATCGGCATAGTCGTCAGGCGAGGCGAATGCGGAGTCGGTCATGACCAATGTATCGATGTGATGATTGCGTGCGCGTTCCAGTGCAAAGGATTTGCTGTTGTTGGACACGACGAGAACAATTTCCGCGTCAATTTGCCCCGAGGCGCAACCGTCAATCAGCGCCTGGAGATTCGAACCGCCGTGTGATGCAAAAACCGCAATGCGGAGATGTTGCTTCATTGTTAAATTTCAAGCCGCGCCTTCAACAGCGCCCCGGCTGTCTCTGGGTCGGCTTTGCCCTGCGTCGCTTTCATTAATTGACCGACGAAAAATGCAAACAACTTCGTCTTGCCCTCGCGATAGCGGGCAACTTCGTCGGGATGATCGCCAATAATCTTGTCGATCAGCTTTTCAAGATCGCCGGAATCGGTTACCGGAGCAAGCCCTTTCTCGGAAATGATCGCCTCCAAATCGCGGCTGTCGCTTAACATCAACTCAAACAAGTCCTTTGCCATTTTGCCGGTTATCGCCTTGGACTTGATCTTGCCGATCAGTTCGCCGAGCCGAGGTGGGGTAATGGCAAACTCGGAAATGTCAATTTGTTGGTCCTTGAGCCGCGCCAGGACCTCGGTCATGATCCAGTTGGATGCCAGCTTGGCGTCGCCGCAGTGATTTGCCACGGACTCAAAGTAATCCGCCAGTTGGCGTGTGGTGGTCAAGACTTCCGCATCGTAAGCCGGGATACCATATTCGCCTGCAAATCTCTCGCGCCGTGCCATTGGCAGCTCCGGCTGTGAAGCCGGTACTTCGTCTATCCAAGTATTGGAAATACTCAACGCCACCAGATCGGGATCAGGAAAATAGCGGTAGTCGTGCGACTCTTCTTTTGATCGCATCGGATAACACTTGCCGTCGGCATCGTTATAAAGCAAAGTTTGCTGGACAACCTCGCCGCCAGATGATACAACTGCGATCTGTCTCCCGATTTCGTAAGTAATCGCTCTCTCGACGCCGCGAATCGAGTTCAAGTTCTTTACCTCGGTCTTGGTGCCGAGCGCTGTTTCACCGACCGGTCGAATACTCACATTGGCATCGCAGCGCAGCGAGCCCTCTTCCATATTGCCATCGCAGATTCCGAGATATTCGACAATCTGCTTGAGTGAATGCAGATACAAGAACGCTTCGTGTGGTGTGCGGATTTCCGGCTCCGAGACGATCTCAATCAACGGCGTCCCACAACGGTTGACATCGACGCGCGTGTAATCCTGCGAAGCGTTTTCCGGATGCAGCGACTTCCCAGCGTCTTCTTCGAGATGAATGCGCGTCAGATTGATGCTTTTCGCAATCCCACCATCAATGAAGCTAATCGCGCCTCCGACTCCGATCGGCTTGTCGTATTGCGAGATTTGATACCCTTTGGGAAGATCGGGATAGAAGTAGTTCTTTCGTGCAAAGACCGATTGTTTTCCCACCCTGCCGCCAACGGCAAGAATCATCTTTAGCGCAAAATCCACTGCCCGTTTGTTTAATACCGGCAATGCTCCCGGCAATCCGAGACACACTGGACAGGTCGCGCTGTTTGGTTGCTGACCGAAGCTGGCAGAGCATCCGCAGAAGATTTTGCTCTTGGTCAGCAATTGTGCGTGAACTTCAAGTCCGATCACCGCTTCGTAGTTCATTTTGCGAGTCTTTCTACCGACTTACCGACGCGGAACAGCATCGCTTCATCAAAGTGTCTTGCCGTCAACTGCAGTCCAATCGGAAGACCCTTGCTGTCCTTCCCGATTGGCACCGACATCGCCGGAACGCCTGCAAGATTCGCGCTGACAGTGTAAATATCCGAGAGATACATTTCCAGCGGATCGTTTGATTTTTCGCCAATTTTGAACGCGGTCGTTGGTGTCGTGGGAGTTAGGAGAACGTCTACCACTTTGAACACATCAGCAAATTCTTGCTTAAGAATGCCCCGTACTTTCATCGCTTTTTGGTAGTATGCATCATAGTATCCTGCCGAAAGCACGTAGGTGCCAAGCATGATGCGTCGTTTGACTTCTGCACCAAAGCCTTCGTGGCGTGTGTTCGTGTACATCGAAATCAGGTCATCGCTTTTTGCCCGCAATCCATACTTGACGCCATCATACCGCGCTAGATTCGAGGAGGCCTCTGCATCGGCGATGATGTAATATGTCGCGATTGCGTACTCCGTATGCGGAAGCGATACCTCGACAGACTCGGCGCCTTCCGATTTCAATTTCTCAATCATCGACTGAATGGAAGAGCGTATCTCGCCGTCAAGTCCATCGCCAAAATACTCCCGCGGCAATCCGATTCGCAGCCCCCTGACGCCCTTCTGCATTTCATTCTGATAATCTAACTCCGTGATCTGCGCCGAGGTCGAATCCTTCGGATCGTGTCCGGCAATGACGCTGTACAGCAGCGCCGCCGATTCGACATCGCATGCCAATGGGCCGATCTGATCGAGTGACGACGCATAGGCCACCAGCCCATATCTGCTCACCGCGCCATAGGTCGGCTTGAGTCCGACCACGCCGCAATGTGCTGCCGGCTGGCGCACCGAGCCGCCAGTATCAGAGCCGAGCGCCAGCGGTGTCAACCCCGCAGCAACAGCCACCGCCGATCCGCCAGAGGATCCTCCCGGAATGCGCGCTGTATCATGCGGATTGAGAACCGGGCCGAACGCCGAGTTTTCATTCGATGACCCCATCGCAAACTCGTCCATGTTGGCTTTGGCGATGATCACCGCGTCTTCGGCAATCAGTCGTTCGATTACAGTAGCATCGTACGGTGGAACAAAGTTCTCGAGGATTTTCGAAGCGCAGGTCGCCGGATAATCGCGCAGGCAGATATTATCTTTGACCACAACAGGCAGGCCGAAGAGTTTTCCCTTCGGCCCGTCATTCTTCAGATTAGTCTTCAATCGCTCGACTGTCGCCATCGCCAATTGATTGGTGATGGCAGTCAGACAATTGAAGCGCGTTTTCGCGCTTGCGCACTCGCTTAACAGCGATTCATAGTAACTGCCGAGAGAAATCTCCCCCGCAGCTAGGCGTCGCTGCAATTCAAGCGCGGATGCCATCCCTACAAAATCGGATAGAAGCGTTCGATTTCGTAGTTGCTGACCTGGATCCGGTATTGATCCCACTCTTTCACCTTGTTGGCGATCAGGCTGCCGTGAATGTGCTCGCCCAGAGTTTCCTTCATCAGCTTGGAGTTTTCGAACAATTGAATAGCCTCTGCCAACGTTCCCGGAAGCGAATCAATCTTCTTCTTCTTGCGCTGGGCATCGTCCATGTGGAAGATGTTCTCTTCGACCGGGTTGCCAAGCTCATACTTGTTCTTGATTCCTTCGAGACCCGACGCCAGCATCACGGCAAAAGCCAGATACGGATTGCACGCCGGATCGGGTGAACGCAACTCGACGCGCGTCGCTTTTTCCTTACCGTAGCGATACATCGGAATGCGCACCAGCGACGAACGATTGCGCTGTCCCCAGGAAATATAAACCGGGGCTTCGTAACCCGGCACCAGGCGCTTGTACGAGTTCACCCACTGGTTCGTCACGAGCGTGAATTCCCGTACGTGCTTGAGCAGTCCGGCGATGTATGAACGTCCTGTGTCGGAAAGATGATACTCACCGGTCTTCGAGAAGAACGCATTGTTGCTGCCTTTGAACAACGACTGATGGCAGTGCATTCCCGATCCGTTCTGTCCGAACAACGGTTTCGGCATGAAGCTCGCGAAAATGCCATTCTCCAGCGCGACTTCCTTGACGATCATACGATAGATCATCGCCTGATCTGCCATCTTGAGCGCATCGGAATACTTCAAATCGATTTCGTGCTGTGACGGCGCGACTTCGTGATGCGAACATTCGACTTGAATTCCGACTGATTCCAGCGCGACGACGGTTTTCTTGCGGACTCTTGCGCCCTGATCGATAGTACCGTAATCGAAATATCCGGCCGAGTCAATAGTCTCTGGGTTGCTGTTTTGTCTGAAGTAGAAGAACTCCAGCTCCGGCCCGATATAGGCGGTGTAGCCCATGTCGGCGGCTTTCTTCAGCACTCGGCGCAAAATCTGGCGCGGGTCGCCGCTGTACGGTTCGCCGGTCGGTGTCTGCACATCGGCAAACATCATCGCGACTCTTTCGCCCGCGATATCCCACGGGAAAATTCTGAACGTCGATAGATCGGGACGGGCACTCAAATCGGATTCTTCGATACGGGCAAATCCTTCGATCGAAGATCCGTCGAAGCCCTGACCATTCTCAAGCACTTCATCGATTTCGCTGCGCGTGATCGACATGCCCTTGAGTGTGCCGAGGACGTCGGTAAAGTAGATGCGAATATACTTCACCTTCTCCTTGTCCATCAGCTTGGTAATTTGCTCGGCGGTATAAGTCATCCATTTCTCCTTAAATAGAAGTTGGCAATTAATAAGTTCGAATTTTCACTGTCAAATGAATCTTGGAATTGGCTGGACTCCCTGGTTTGCCGAAATCCACAATCCCAGAAAGCGCTAAACAATATAGATTTCTTTACTCTACACAAGAAAAATTGTCAGCGATGCGCCAATTAGTCCATAATACGTCAAAGGATGCCGCCAAGATTAGCCTTGTGTGATGTACGATTTTAGGAATGTAGACTAGTTCAATCGAGAATAAGGACGACCAACACCTTTCGCCGTAAGTCATTGTTCAACAAATGCTTACGTGTTGTTGGTGTGCAGGTAAGGTTTTCAGCGGAGCATTGAATCCGACATAACCCTCTTGAGATTGTTGAGTCGGTTTCAATCAAAGTGTTCACGACAAAAGGCCTCTTCCGATCGGGGGCTTGCTATACAGTTAAGTTCTCCTATAAGTGCCGCACCGAGTCTGTCGATAAGTTAGATAAGCCTGATAACCATGTGGTTGGAGCAGGAGTTGAAGATTCGAGATAATCGCTGGATTAGAGCACTCGGATTCGTCCCGCTGACTCTCTATTCAGTTTTGTCATTCATTTCAGTGAAAGCCGTAATCAGCAACACCGTATTTCGTCCCCATAATCTGGTGTTTCCGATGACAGATCTGATTGGCTGGTTCGGCTACCTGGCATTTCTTACCTCAATTGCAGGTTCTGGAATTCTGGCGATTTGGACGGCCTACTACTTTCGCGGAGTTTTCAAGATACTCTACCTTTCTGGATCCCTGGCAATTCTCTCTTCAATAGCTTACCTACCGTTGTCCTTTCTGTACAATGCTGACGTTGACTTCAATCCAGAAATATCAGGGCAACAGTTTATCGTGGGCACATGGATGGATAATCACTATCAGCTTCAACTCCGTGCAGACAGTTCCTATGTCTTGGATTATAAGATCAGGTCCACCTTCTTGAACGATAGCTCGCACTTCGAAGGCAAATGGACACTTGATCGCAATCGAATTCACTTTTCCAATCTCGATCCGCGTTGGGCGAATCCGTGGGAGATTCGGAGAAGCGACGGATTCTATTTCATCACCTATTCGATTCCTGATAACCACGATGCATGGACCGGGAATCTTGGATTGATGCGGGACTTTGAGTGGCCGCGGTAGCAACGTAAACGAATAACTTCGTTTCGGCAGGTCTCCAATGAGATGCTCCCAATTTCTTATTACTTCCGAAAAGGAGACCTGCCCTACGAACTCCAGGTCGCTTTTGTGTTTCTACGTCTGCGTCATTGGTTCACCGCATTCAGCGCCTGCCTGATCTTTGCGGACTCCGAGTTGTTGGGAAACCGTGCCAGATAGTCGTTTAACGTTTGATTTGCTGCTGCAGCCTGCCCCTGACTTCGATAGACAGCGGCAAGACTTACGTAAGCATCGGCAAACTCCGGTTGCATTTGAATCACCTGCAACAGTACTTCTCTCGCTTCAGCATAGTTGCCTTTCCTTGAAAGGATGGTTCCTAAAGTTGTCGCAAAGCTGGCGTTTCTGGGCTCCAACGCTACAGCGCGTCGCGAATAGGATTCCGCCTCGGCAGCTTTCCCAAACTGCGAAAGAAAGTTCGCGAGACTTTGATTGCACTTGGCGTCATCAGGTGCCATTTCGACTGCCTTGCGCAGGTAGCGCTCACCGAGATCACTGCGCCCTTGCCAAACGTAGGCCAGGCCCAGGTACAATGTGAACATCGCCCGAGTGGAATCGAGCGCCAGAGACTGCATCAAGTACGATTCAGCTTCCGCGTATCTTTTCTGACCAAGAGCGAGTTGACCGAGATTGCCAAATACACGTGCGTGAGGCGCGATTTCTGCCGATCTCTTCCACATCTGTTCAGCCAAATCATCTCTTCCGCTCTTGCTCATGTCGGTCCCTATCGTCTCGAATCCGATTGCTCCATACTTGCCGGCTATGCTCAGAATGTCGACCTGCCGCCTCAGAGCTTTTTCTGCATCCGCATTTACCGCCGCGAACGACAGAAATGAAAATGTCGCGACCATTAAGATCATAACTTTCGCGAAACGACTCAAAACTACGTCCTGACGTAATGAGTAAAGTGTCAAAGCGAAGGCTCCGACAACAACTCCCACAGACGAAAAGAGATCCCAGTCGGAAGCATATCCCAACTGCGGCTGAAGTAGAGTCAGAATGGCCAATCCGCCGGGTAAAATCATCCCGACAAATGCCAGACGCGGCTGAACCAATAGCTGGCGTCCTTTCATCGAAGAAGATAACGCCACGATGAGCGTAATTGGCGCAACCGCAGTCAGTAAGAGTTGGTTCACGATATCGGCCAGGTGTTGACCGGAGAAGAACCAATAAGAGTCGTTCGGAACTAACTCAATGAGGAGACCGCCAACTCCGTGAGTCGGTCTGTCCGCCAACATCGGGAGAAAAATAGCAGCCGCTACCGAAGCCAGTAATGCTATGACACACCTGACCGCAAGCCATGTGGCGCCTTGCCTGAATTGCCGATAAGCTACAAACAACAGTGACGGCGCCAAGTAGAGAAACTGCAAATGGAAGAATACCAGCACAAGATAGAGACTGACCAGCGCATTGACCGACCCGCGGTCTTCCACTGCCCTGACTCCGCGTGCAACAAAAAACGTGATCAGCGCCGGTAGCAGCGAATAACTTTCAGCATAGCCGCAAAACAACAATGCCGTACCGGAGAAATACAAGATAACGAATACAACGGCTCGCTTCTTCTCCCCTTGAAAGAGCGTTCTTGTCAAATCAAGTACTGCAAAGTAGAAAGCTATTCCTGCGATCATCGACAATGCCGCCATCGATTGAATCGCCGACCACCCGAAAAGTGCGGACAAGATTGTGTGACAGAGATAACTTGTGTAATGGCCGAGAAGCTCTGTCGGGAGAAACCTAATCCCAAGTTCAATCTCGCGTGCCCGGAATATGCCGTCACCAAGGTAGTGCGTCTTGACCCGAAGAAGAAAGAAAATGCCGAAGAGCACCAGCGGCAACACGTAGCGGAGCAACGCGGTATTTGGCGCCGTCGGCACACTGGCTCTATTACCCGCATTGACGACAATTGCAGCCGTCAAGAAACAGACCACCAACACAGCAATTCGTATTGGCCAGTCAAAATAGTACAGATGGCTTATGCCCCAAAGCGTAGCGGGCTCACTGATCGAAACTACGGCAAGTCCCAAATAGGCAATAGAGAGTACTACAAGAAGATTTGATGGAAATGATTGTCGAGTTATCATCTGTTTGTTTTTGCGAGTTCGCAGTGCAGTTTACACTACCGAGACTTTGTGATCGACAGTCACAATCACCTTCCCCCGCGTGTGCCCTCTTTCAATATGCCGAATCGCGTCCGGAACGTCACTCAAAGGAAACTTCTGTCCAATGACCGGCACGATCTTGCCGGACTCCAAGAGCTCTTTCAAGAACTCCAAATCTGACTGCTTGATTCTCGCCATGAACGAGACGAGCTTTCTTTTCGCGATCCAGGCAATCACCGGATTAACAATCAGTGTGAGCAAGATACTGGCGCTGCTTGAGGAATCGCCGCCGACAATAACATAAATTCCATTTGGCTTCAGAGCGCGCAGCGACTCTCTGATGGATTGAAACGCAGCGTTGTCGAGTATCAGATCGTACTGTTTTCCGCTCTTCCAGAAGTCTTCTTTCGTGTAATCGATCACATGGTCGGCGCCAACCGACTTGACCATCTCCAGATTCTTCGTGCTGCAAACTCCGGTCACTTGAGCGCCAAACGCCTTGGCGATTTGCACTGCAAATGTGCCGACACCTCCCGATGCGCCGTTGATCAACACGTTCTGTCCCGACTGGATTTTTCCGTGATCGCGTAAACCTTGCAGCGCCGTAATTCCTGCGACCGGTACGGCGGCACATTGCTCGAATGTGAGGTTTGCCGGTTTCGACACCAACTTATCTTCACGCATACATGCGTATTCTGCGAATCCTGCCGTTCCGGCACCGAACACCGCATCGCCCACTTTGAACTTGGTCACAACTTTGCCTACGGCCTCTATGCGTCCGGCAATGTCGGTCCCGAGCAGTTGTTGTTTCGGCGTGAAAATTCCAAATCCCATCAGCCGGATCAGATATGGCTCACCGCGCAGAAGATGCCAGTCAAGCGGGTTGACCGACGCCGCACAGACTTTCACAAGTGCTTGATTGTCCTTTGGAATGGGCCTATCAATCTCGCGCAGTTCAAGCACATCCGGCGACCCATATTTGGTGCGTACAATTGCTTTCAAAGATGACTCCGAAATCTAAGATTCCCCTCTCGAGTGGGTGGCTCCGAGCCGAAGAATGAGGCTCGGAGAC
>CAYJKI010000004.1:210652-361184 GCA_964370935.1 uncultured Ignavibacteria bacterium
CCCCCAACGCTCCTACCCCCCCCCCGCGGGGGGGGCGCCGCCCCCAACAAGGCGCCTCGGAGACGGGGTGTGTTCTCAATGTAACTGACGCCCTCGGCGTGATGTCAAAACCGCAGGGGTTTTGACCTACTAACAAACGTCGGGTTTGATGCCTCGCAACAAACCCGACTTTCAATTCACTGTGAGGCCCCTTACTCCTTGATCTCCTTCGCCGCCATCTTGCGATAATGATCGATAAACGGCGTGAATAGATCTATCGGGAACGGGAAGATCAACGTCGAGTTCTTCTCGGTTGCGACCTCGGTCAATGTCTGCAAGTAACGCAACTGCAGTGTATAGCTCGAGGTTTCCATCACCTTGCCGGCGTCGGCGAGCTTTTGCGCCGCCTGGTATTCGCCCTCGGCGTGAATGATCTTGGACCTGCGTTCGCGTTCGGCCTCGGCCTGCTTGGCGATCGCGCGGGTCATCTCCGCCGGCAGGTCGACGTTCTTCACTTCGACCACGGTAACTTTGACACCCCACGGCTCGGTCTGATCATCAATAATTTTCTGCAGCTTCTTATTGATCTCATCACGCGCCGAAAGCAAATCATCCAAATCGACCTGCCCCAGCACGGAGCGCAATGTGGTCTGGGCAATCATCGACGTCGCATAGAAGTAATCCTCAACATTGACAATCGCCTTTTGTGGTTCCATCACCTGGAAATAGACGACAGCGTTGACCTTCAGTGTGACGTTGTCGCGCGTGATGACATCCTGCGGCGGCACGTCCATCGTGTAAGTTCGCAGTGACACCTTGACCATGCGGTCGACCAACGGTATCAGCAGAATAAGACCGGGGCCCTTGACGCCGATCATGCGGCCGAGCCGGAAAATGACACCGCGTTCATACTCCTGAAGTATCCGAATCGCATTCATGAGAATGAACAATGCGAAGAGTACGACAACAATTAACGGAACTGCACCTGCAAACATTTATCCCTCCCTGGGAGTTGAGACTTTAGCCACTTTCAAAATCTGATTATGTCCCGAAACGATCGTCACGGGTTCGCCTTTTTCAATGATTTCATCGGCGACGGCTTTCCACAATGCGCCAGCGACATAGACCATTCCCTCATTCTCGATTCGTTCCGAGACTTTGCCCATCTGCCCGATGAGGCCTTCGAATCCCGTCAAGACTCGCTTTCGCTGCGCCTTGACGACATAACCGACAACGAAGATGAGGAATCCGCCGATGCAAATTGTGATCGTGATAATGACACTCAACGACACTTTGAGCGCCGGTTCCGGACTGTCGATCAGGAACAGCCCACCGAGAATCAGCGAAATGATGCCCCCGACCGAGAGCATTCCATAACTGGTAACTTTGATCTCCAGCAGGAACAAGACGACGGCCAGCACAATCAGCGCCAGCCCGGCATAATTGATTGGTAAGGTTTGCATAGCATATAAGGCAATAATCAGACAAATTGCACCGACGACACCGGGCAGAATGGCACCCGGATTATATAGCTCGATTGCGAGCCCCAGTGTACCCAGCGAAAACAGTATGAAGATAATATTCGGATTGGTGAGAACTTCGAGGACCGATTCGGAAAATGTCATTTCGACTTCTTCGTGCGTCGCCCCCGCAACTTTGAGCGTATCCTCGCTTTCCGGCATCGCCACCACCATGCCATCGGCTTTGGTCAGCAACTCTTCGATGTCCTCCGCAAGGAAGTCGACGATATTCGAATCGACAGCCTCGTAATAGGCAATGCTGGCGCCTTCGCGTACGGCCCGCTCCGCCCAGGTTTTGTTACGTCCGCGTTTTTCCGCCGATCCCTGCAGATTGGCGACGGCGTCATTGACAATTTTCTTCACCAGTGCCGAATCCATTTTTTCGCCGCCCATCGACACCGGTGTTGCCGAGCCGATATTGGTCGACGAAGCCATCGCCGCGACGTGCGCGGCATAAGTGATATACACACCCGCCGATGCCGCCCTTCCTCCCGAAGGCGCGATCCAGACAATAATCGGCACCTTGGAATTCATGAACGCTGTCGTAATACGCAGAGTGGTCTCCATCACGCCGCCCGGTGTGTTGAGCTTGATGACCAGTGCCGCAGCCTGTTCGTCTTCCGCGATTTTGATCGCGCGTTCAATATGCTTGAGAGTGATTGGCCCGATGGCGCCGTCAACCGTCATGACTTTGACGACCGCGGCCTGCGACAAATTGGCGAAGAGCAGCAGTGCGGCGAAAAGCGCTACAATCGATGTTCGAAGTTTCATCATTCCACCTCACCTTATATACGTAATTTCTGACGCTGTAATCTGGAGAAAGTAGTATTCAAGGTCAACAAAAATCAGCATAAGGGCTTGGTACGCACGCCCGCTTTGTTTTCAGTTGTAGGGCGGGTCTCCTTACCGAAATCAATTAAGTATCAGAAGCATCTTCGCGGAGACCTGCCACCTTTTGATTATCTTTGAAGTGAAATTGGCAGGTATCCGCCAACTCACTCCAAATTCCCAAGTTACCTCCACCAAGAAGACCTGCCCTACTTGAGTGAAGGCGTGCCGGAAACTGACTCTAGAACTCCGCCACGCCGAACAAACTCGGATCAACCTTTCCCAATGGCTCGCGCGTTGGCAACAAATATCCCAACGACTTGACCGAACCTGGGTTGTCGGCCGTATCGTAGTCAACGATTTCGATGCCAAATCCCACGCGCTTGGTGTTGGGCGAATACCACTTGCCGAATGCCGCCAGCGGTATCTTCGCCTCGAAGCTGAAACCGGTCGCTGACTGCTGTCCGGAGATCTCATACGCGGCGGCGACGTTCATTTTCAGATTCGCGCGCGGAAGCGCATTCACCGTGATGCTGAAACAACCGTCACCGCAGCTGTTGCTGCGCGTGAAATAGTTTCCTGCTTCGGGACGCAAGTCGAAATGGAAGGTTACGCCGTCGTTCTTGCCGTCGGGGAATGACAACAGCGCGTTATCGATGACGTTACCCGCGATGTACAAGAATTCCTTTGACGCCGCAACATAGAATGAAGCTGACAAGTCATTGACGCCTGACCACAGCGCCGGTCCATAGACATAACCGCCGTCGCCGGTAAGCGTCAGTGCCTTCTGCTTCTGCCATTCTTCAATATTACCATCGATCAAGATGTCATCCTTGCGGGCGCGAATCTTATAGAAGGCTGAAGCATTTCCGGTAGCGAGGGCCAACTTTGCCGATAACGACAGCATTGCCATGCGATCTTGAATCGACGGTATCTGCGTCTCCGCCTCGACGAAACATCTCTTTGCCAGTTTGCTGTCATTTTGCAGCTGCAAGTTGTAGCCAAGCGTGAAGAAGAATTCGGCAAGAATCGGATTCTGCGCCGTGATCTTGAGATATTTCTCCGCTAAGCGCTTCAAGTAGTCGCGCTGATACTCCTTGTCAAATTGTGCCAGGCGATCCAGCGCGGTGAGAATGTCATATTGCTGCGGCTGGCGCTTGTCGGACGAGAACATCAGAAAGTCGGCGTAGTTGTCCAGCGCCTTCATGCTGTACTCTGCAGTCTGGCCGAAAAGTTTCTCTTCATAGGTAATATCGCTCATGCGCGCACCGGCGGTAATCGCCGCCAGGCTCAACGGGTGGAGCGAGATGACTTTGTTATATGTCGCCACAACCTCATTCTTCCGACCGGCAGTAGCGTAAAGATATGCTAAATCGAGATAGCTGTCGGCGATTGAATTGGAATCCAGCGAGGTCGCCATCACGGCTTCCAATTCCCGAATCTGGGCATCAACATCGATTTGCACGGCTCCGAGCTGAAGCGGAATCGCCTTGTCCGTTGCTTCTGCGAAACTCTTGCTGCTCTCGTCAAGGAGATTCACCAAGAGCGGGCCGGCGGTTTTGTCGCTTCCTGCCCAGTATGCACCATTGTTGAATACTACTCCGTGTGCCGGTGAAGCGCCGTGGAGATAACCTTCCGCTGCGGTTAGCTCAAACTGGTCGCCGGTGCGGGCAAGATGATAGATGCGCACGTTCACCTGTGGACGCGCCTGGGCCTCACGATAGGTCAGAACCAATCGTGTCAAGTCCGGCGAGATGCTGATTGATTGCGGTCCGCGGCCGACATCATTGAAAATCCACGACAGCTTGTCGCTGTCAGTGTCGATCACCGAGACCTGCGACCCGCCGCGTCTGCCATTGTCGAGTCCTTGGCAGGCGACAAATACGAATTTGCCGTCACTACTGACCGCCAGGTCTGCCGGCTCGGGTCCGACGGCGATCGTCTTTACCAACTGGAAACTCGGCACCGCAACCTTGGCCACCGTTCCGTCGTTGAACAACGACACATAAAAGAACCGTGAGTCCGGCGTCGTCACAATTGCCGAAGGCTGTGCGAATCCGCCCACGCTGTAAAGCGGTTCCTTTGTCTGGCAGTCGATCGCCATCACCGAATTGCCCGGTTTGTCCGGTGTGGTCCCGACGACGAAGCAGTACTTGCCGTCAGCGGTAAAGGCCACATCCGCGGCGATTATCGTCATGTCAATCGTGCGAATGACGCGGTCGGTAATGCTGTTGATAACATTGCAGTAGGTGCTGTGCTCGCCGAATAACCAGATCTCCGTTGAGTCGGCGTTGGCGGCCGCGATTCCGATCTCGAAAGCCGCCGAAATCCGGTTGATCACGGTTCCTGTCTCTAATCCCAGCACAGTCGTAATATTACTACCGGTACCGGACGGCACATATAGTTTGGTGACAGGCTGTGCAAACAGCGATGCCGCCACAGTGAAGACGAACGCAGATGATAGAATCAGCTTACGCATAAAGATTCCCTCCAGGATTATTACTCGGGAAATCCGTTCCCGGAATATTTCAATTCACCGTCAATGTATGTCGCCACAACGTTCGTGTCGAGAATTTGCTCGCTTGCGCAGCGCATCAAATTGCGATCAAGTACTACGAAATCCGCGCATTTCCCGACAGCGAGACTCCCGCGATTATCAGCATCGCCGACCGCTCGCGCACCCTCAACTGTAAATCCCCTGATCGCCTGCTCAACCGTAACGGTCTCTGTCCGGCTGTAGGCCACTTTGCCACCGACACGTTTGCCGGTAACGGCAGCGTAGATTCCGTGCAGCGGATGTAGTTCTTCGATTGGCGCATCCGAGCCGAAGCATTGCGTGACGCCGGTTTTCAAAAGCGAGCGCATGCGGTAGCTGTCCTTCTGGCGCTCGCCCAGATATTTCTTCATAATGTCAATATCGGACGCGGCATGGCTCGGCTGTACCGATGCAATCACGCCCTGTTTCTTGAAACGCGGCAGATCGCGCTTGTCGAGTATCTGACAGTGTTCGATGCGATGGTGAAACTTCCGCGAGGCGTGCTTGCCGACAGTCTCAAAGGCGTCAAGCACATTGCGATTGGCGCGGTCGCCAATGGCATGAATCGCGCAGGCTAATCCAGACTTGGTGGCAGTCGCCACGAGTCGCCGTAACTCGCTTGGTGATGTTACTTCAATACCGACATTAGTTTTGGATCCTTTGAACGGTTTCAGCATCAAGGCGGTCTGCGAACCCAAAGCTCCATCGGCAAAAATCTTTACCCCGCCAATCGACAGTCGCTGTGAACCGAATCCTGATCGCAGTTTGAGTTTGATTGCATCGTCGAGTGTTGCGACCGGCAGATAGTAAACGACCTTGACCGGAAGCTGCCTCTCTGCGTCCAATGCCTGCAAAACCTCAAAGCCATTGAGCGAATCGAACGAGGTTACACCGACGCACCCTTGGCGGTACATTTCTGCAAATCCCGCTTCCATGATTGGCTTCATTTCGCGCAGCGACGGCGGCACGTATTTGTCCCACACCTGATTGTCGGCATTGTCTTTGAGAATACCGGTCGGTTCGCCATCAGCATCGTGTATGATCTCTCCGCCGAATGGGTCAGGGGTACTCCGCGTGATGCCGGCAATTTCCAGCGCGCGTGAATTTGCCCACAGCACGTGCTCGTCCTTGGAGTATATCGCTGCTGGTCGGTCTGGCACAAGTCTATCCAGGTCGCGTTTGTGCGGCCAGCGAACCGACTTCCACTGCTCTTTCTTCCAGCCTTTTCCGGTAATCCACGCTCCTTTGCGCGCCGGATTCGCTTTGAGATGACGCCTAATTCGTGCCAGTGCATCCTCGTAGGAAGTTGCGCCGTCAAGATCGATTTGGGTGCGCGATAGCGACCAAAACACGATATGCGTGTGCGAATCGATGAATCCCGGGAAAATCGTGCGACCATCCAGATCAATCATCTCATAATGTCCGCTCGGGATGGCAGATAGGTCGCCGGCAGTCCCCAGCCAGGCGATACGCCCATCGCGAATTATCATCGCGTCGCACAGCGGCTGGCGTGGTTCCATAGTGTAGATCCGTCCGCCGAAAAACAGGGCCGGTGTATGATTTATTCGCATAGGTATCGATAATCTCCTTCTCGCCGCGTTACGCGCTTGCGGTCAAGTTCCTCCAGTACTGGCAGAACCACTTTGCGGGATGTGCCAGTCAGATCACGCACTTCCGCCACAGTTATCTTGCCGCGCTCCCGCAATGCCGCCAATACCGCGGCAACCAGTGATTCGTAATAGTCCTTCTTGTAGACACTTCCACTGATATCTACAATCTGCGCATTTTGCTTTAAATAAGTGTAAACTTTTTTTGCGTCTTTGCTGATGGCATTGATCTCATCGCGCGAAGCGACGCCTCCGGACTTCTCGGAAAGCAGGTCAAAGATGTTCCGCCGTATCGCATCCAATTCTTCACTTAGCCCGGCGGAATAATCGGCGAGTTTGACCCCTGATTCATGACGCTGCAGTTTGCCGAGGGAAACCAGCGACGAGAGTGCATAGTCGATCAGTTGACTGGGAATCGGCAAGCGCGAAGACAGCTCCGCCAGCGACATCGCTGATAAATGCTGATTATTGTCGTGGAAACTTTTCACTTCGGCCAATATCGTCGCCAGTGCTTCGTCCCAAACAGATTTGAGAATTAGATAACTGTCCCGCTTCAACATCGATTTATCGGCCATCATCCGGGCGACGGCGGCACTTATCTCAATTTCCGGAATAAGCGACTGGAACAACAAATCGCCTTCGCGGATCAGGCTCCGTTCGCGCAACTGAACTGTTATCAAATCATCCACTGACAGCGATGAAGCCTGCCGCGCCAGCGCCCACATACTTTTGTTTCTCCGATCGACATTGACATTGCCAAAATCAACGACGAAACCGCCACCGATCAAGAGCGACGGTGTCGGCAGCCGCAGGATGAACCGGTCACCGATCTTGCAGATCACTGGCGTCAAAAGTTTCAGCTTCGCTACCAGTGAGCCGTCTTCGAGTACAACCGGCTCCGGAGGCAACACGAGCTTCCCTTCTGACTCTGATGTCCCATGCAGAAAAACGATATCGCGGTTATGCTTGAGATAGCGCGAAACCTTCGGCTCGACCAAGAGCCGAATTGTCAATTGCTCGGCCGATTCAAGACTTTGCGGAGTGTAGAGCAGATCACCGCGCTGGATATGGCCGCGATCCAGCGCCTGCAATCCCACTGCCAATCGAATGCCCGGCGGTGCTGTCTCCAAGTGCGCGTAGAAACTCTCAAGACTGCGGACTTTGGTCCTGGCTCCCGAAGGGTGATGGTACAACTCCTGCCCAACCGCAAAATTCCCCTCGCGCAATGTACCCGTCACGACCGTGCCCGTTCCGGCGACGCTGAAACTGCGGTCGACATACAGCCGCGCCGACTTTGCCGGCAATGCCCGCAGCGTCGTGCGAAGCATTTCTTCAACTGTTGAGAAAACAATATCGAGATTGCGGTTGTCGGTGGCGGAAAACTCGATGATCGGGCAACCTTCCAGAAATGTCCCGGTTGTGCGATTGCGCAAATCGGACTTAACCATTTCCTTCCAGTCATCCTCGACCAGATCAACCTTGGTCAGCACAATGATCCCGCGCGTGACGCCGAGATAACGTAAGATCGCCAAGTGTTCTTCGGATTGCGGCATCCAGCCATCATCGGTGGCAATAACGAACATCACAAGGTCCAGTGCGCCGACACCGGCAATCATCGTCTTGATAAATCGTTCGTGTCCGGGAACATCGATGATTCCGACCTCCTCCCCGCCGGAAAGCCGGAAATGCGCGAAACCCAGCTCGATGGTCATCTCGCGCTCTTTTTCTTCGGGTAACCGGTCCGGGTCGATTCCAGTCATGGCGCGCACAAGCGAGGATTTTCCGTGGTCGATATGCCCCGCGGTGGCTATTGTAAACATGTGGCAATATTGGCGAGAGTGGCGATCAGTTCGCCATCCTCGCTTGGATCAATGGTCCGCAGGTCAATGTAGAATTCTTGTTTCTCAAAGTAACCAACCAACGGCGGTGTCGAATCGAGCAACATCCGCGTAAGTTCAGTCGGTTTGATTGCTGGATTCAATACGAGTGCAATCGACTCGATTACTCCTCCGGGAAGTGATCCGCCGCCGGGAGTCGCTTGAGAATTCCGTACAGATACCTTCACACCACTTTCAGAGAGACTCTTGGCGATTACGCTCGCTCGCAATCGTAGTTCCTCCACCGGTGTGCGAATCTGCCGCCACAACGGCAAGAGTGTAGAATCCTCTTTGCGAAGGTACGCGAATGCACTCTCTTCCAACAATGCCATCGTCACTTTGTCCAGCCGCAGTGCGCGATAGATCGGATTGTTGTGAAGTTCCGTTGTATGCTTCTCTTCGCCGATGATGATGCCCGCTTGCGTGCTGCCCAACAGCTTGTCCGCCGAGAAACAGACCAACGTCGCTTTGGACCGCAGTGCAGCCGTAACATTTGGTTCAGCTTCCATTCCGAATTTCTCGGTCTGGTGATACGCCCCCGAACCAAGGTCGTAAACTGAAATCAATTTCTTCTTTTCAGCCAGCTCTGCTAGTTTATCCGGCGACACTTCATCCACGAATCCTTCGAGATGAAAATTCGACCGATGCACTTTCAGAATCATCGTCGTCTTGTCGGTGATTGCGTCGCGATAATCTCGCAGAGTCGTCTGATTGGTCGTTCCGACCTCCACGAGCTTGGCGCCTGCGCGACGGATGATGTCGGGAATGCGAAACCCGCCGCCGATTTGCACCAGTTCCGACCGCGACACCAAAACTTCCCGCTTATTCGCGAAAGTATTGAGAATCAGAAATAGCGCCGCTGCATTATTGTTGACCGCAATCGCGCTTTCGGCGCCGGTAAGTTGCGCCAGCAGATAAGCAAGAAAACTCCCGCGACGTCCGCGCTTGCCGCTTTCAAGATCAAACTCCAGCGTCGAATACCCGCGCACTCGCTCTGCAACACGATCGAGTAGCTCTCGTCCCAGCGGTGCCCGCCCGAGATTGGTGTGGATCAGCACGCCGGTGCCGTTGAGTACTCTGGTAATTCGTCGCCGAATCAGCACACCGCAGCGCAATTTGGCAATCGCGACAATTTCACCCAAGGTCGGCGTCGCCTTGGACTTCTTGTGGGCTTTGCGGGCTTCTGCGAGAATCTCGCGCACCACAGTGGTAACCAGCGGACGCGACAATTCGTAAGCTTCCGCGTCGAGTAGACCCGAGCTAAGGACTTGATCGACGGATGGTAATGATCGCAGTTTGTTCTCTGTCACAATGCCTTCATTTGGCGGAAGGGGTAGGAGTCGAACCCACCGCGAGTGCAAGCACCCGCCAACGGAGTTGAAGTCCGCGAGAGCCACCGGGCCCCATCCTCTTCCGCGCGGATAAACTGTTGATCGCCAATATACTCACCCCAAGCCGATTCGACACCAAAATTATCGATTTCGCTGACCTTGTATTTGACAATGCAATCGCGATGGTTTTACTGGCAATTCCATTGCGAAGCGGCAACTCTCAAAGTTTGCCCTTGCTACAATCTCGCCAACACTGTATCTTGGCATAAATAGGTACATTTTGTCCATACTATCGAAATTCGCTGTCAGGCGGCGAGTCGGCAGTGCAATCGATTTCCCAAGAGAGGCAGTATGTCCGTATTCTCACGTCGGCGCTTCACGAGAGCGCAGTCCCTTCTCATCCTCCAGTTGCTCCTTGGTTCAGCCATTATCTTGATTTTTATTCCTCGAGCGAATTTGCGTGGAGATTCTCAATCGCCGGAAGCTTCTTCCGTTCAGGTTGCTCCAGGAGTTTCCGGCCTGACTGCCCAGACCAGAGAGAGTGCCGGCCAGTCCTCTGAACAGATGGTCGATCAGTGGGCGACTAATCTCTCCTTTGGATTCACACCGAACTTGGGTCAGGTTGCGAACATTAATGGGAAACAAGCAACCAATGTCATACTGACTGCCAACGCCGATCGGGCACATGTTTATGTCACTTCTACCGGCATGTCGCACTATTTCCTCAAGAAGATCAAGAAAGGTGAAAGAAAGTGGGTTCCCAAACGGACCGGAATCTTCACTGAAAAGGAATTCGAGCGGTGTCGCCTCGATGTCAACCTTTTAGGTGCATCCATCTCGCCGGATCGAATGTTGCTGGAAGAGCCCTTGACCGACATCGGCGTCACCAATTTCTATCATGCACACTGCCCCGATGGTGTCCTAGACGTTGCGACTTACGGCAAGATTACTTTCACCGAAGTCTATCCCGGTATCGATTGGGTCGTGTTGAGCCGGCCCGGACAGGCCGTTCAACATGATTTCATCGTGCACCCCGGCGCCGACCCGTCAAGGATCCGCATGGAATACAAGGGGGCGGACGAGATCGAGATTCTTAATGACGCCCGTCTCTTGAAGATTCGCACTCCACTCGGCGAAGTACAGGAAGGCGATCTTGACTGTTATCAAATCGACCGATCATCACAGGTCGGCGGCAGATTCCACGTAGAAGGCAATACGGTCAGTTTTGTCATTGACGAATACGATCGCACTCGTCCCCTCACCATTGACCCTCCCCTCATTTGGAGCACCTACTACGGTGGTTCCGAGTACGACGGTCCGCGCACCATCGTCTGCGATAACGTCAATAATTTTGTTTATGTCGTGGGTTACACTGCGTCAACCAATCTTCCGGTTCAGGATGACTCGGCGAGTATCTCCTACTATCAAGACACGCTCTCTGCCGCGCCTGGTCAGGATGCTTTCATCTGGAAGTTCACTCAATCCGGAGTGCGTCTATGGGCGACATACTATGGAGGCAGCGATTTCGAGACGCACAGTGATGCCGTTGTCGACCTCTTTGGAAATCTGTACGTCTGTGGTACGACAAATTCCAATAACTGGCCGACGCAGATCTTGCCCGGAGCATATAATCAGGTCGTAGGCGGTTCGCCGGATGCCGTCATAATCAAATTCAATTCCCTTGGAGTGCGTCAATGGGCTACTCGTTTCGGTGGCAGCAGCTTCGAATCTGGCCACGGTATAACTTCCGACGCCACCGGAGCCATTTACATGGTCGGCAATGCATACTCAACCGACATGCCACTGGCCAACCCCGGCGGCGGGGCTTACTTCCAAAATGCGCTCGGTCCAGCCGTAGATGCTTTCATTACGAAATTCAGCCCCACGGGAGTGCTCCAGTGGTCAACCTATTTCGGCGGTAATAATTGGGATGAAGGACTTGGCGTCGAGGTTTCGCTCAATAATCTCTACGTTGCCGGTTCAACGGAATCGACCGATTTACCTACAGCGAACCCAGGAGGCGGTGCCTATTTCCAAGGCACAACAGGCGGCATGCAAGATGGCTATATCGCAAGGTTCAATCTCTCCGGTGTCCTAAGCTGGTCAACCTATTACGGCGGCTCGATCAATGATGTTGCCGACGATCCGGTTGCCGATGGCAGCGGTAACGTGTTCGTCAACGGCTACAGCGCTTCGTCCGACTTCCCGACCTTCAATCCCGGCGGCACCACATACTTTCAGGGCGTGCTTGGTGGCTCGATGGACTTCACCATCGCCAAATTCAACAACGCCAACGCCCGGCTTTGGGCTACCTACTTTGGCGGCACCGGCATTGACTACCTCAACGGCAGCAATTCCAAATCTATGGCTCTTGATTCCAGGGGACGGCTCTACATGACCGGAATGACGATCTCGACCGATCTGCCGGTTGTCAATCCAGGAGGCGGAGCATACTACCAGCCCAGTTCTGCAGGCGGTCCACAAGATGCCCTTATCGCGCAGTTCGCAAACGACGGCACCCTACTCTGGTCGACCTACTATGGTGCAAACGTCACCGACTTCGGCACCAGTGTCGCCATCGGTAATGCCGGCTGCCTCTTCGCCACGGGTGAGTCATGGGATGTCGGTAACCTGCCGACTCAGAATCCCGGGGCTGGAGCTTACTTTCAAGGTGTCTCCGCCGGATCCGACGACGGCTTCATCGCGAAGTTTTGCCATCCACTTGGTGCGTGCTGTCTTGACCTGAATTGTCTGCCCGCTGCTTCGGCGGCCATTTGCTCCACTATGGGTGGCACTGCCTACTATCCCAATCAGACCTGTGACAATACTGTTTGCAGTATCCTCTGCAACATCTGCGGTACGAAGTACAACGACTTGAACAAGAACGGCACGAAGGATCTTGGTGAACCGGGCATCCCCGGCTGGACCATTCAGCTCTATTATTGGAATGGTCCGCTCTATGCAACTACGACCACCGATTCGCTCGGGAATTATTGCTTCAATGACATCCCGTGCGGCGCCTGGACAGTAAATGAGCAGCTTCAACAAGGTTGGGTACAGACAGATCCTTCACCAAACGTGCATAACGTCTCGATCGGTACTGGAACGACGCTCAACGATATCGATTTTGGTAACACGACTTGTGTGCAGGACACCTGCTGCGTCAAACCGGCTTTGGGGATGATTGCCTGGTATCCATTCGATGAAGACGGCCCCGACTTCGCCCATGACATTGCCGCCAAGACTCGCAACGGCTGGCAGTACCTTGATCAGTCTTCCGCCACTGCCGGGAAAGTAGGCAGAGCTTTTGATTTTGATTCGGCCCGCTACATTCGCGTCTTTGATGATCCGTTCGCCCAGATCGACACTGGAGACTTCACCGTCGATGCTTGGATCGAACCGACGGTGTTTACAACTGATTGTGAGGACTACCCCTATCATCCTTGCGCCGCGATGCCGATTGTCGACAATCGCCGCTGGGTGGAGGGCGAAAACGGCGACAACGGAATCATGTTCTATGTCAAACCAATTTCTGCAACTCACGGGCGTCTCGGCTTGGTGATGAACATCTTCCCGAACCCGCCTGATTCATTTGAGACCGCAACCGCTCCGATCGTTTTGGACCAATGGCAGCACGTTGCAGTCACTGTCGCTCGCAATGGTGGAGCAATGGTCGGAACATTCTATTACAACGGCTCGCCGGTTGGAACCTTCGTCCCACACACCGGGTCAATCTTTAGCACGACAGCGCCCGGACCGATTATGGATATCGGTCACGGTACTTTCTTGAGCAGCTACGGGGCAGGTCAAAACTGCCGCCCTCGCGAGAAGTACTTTACCGGACCCATCGATGAAGTTGAGATTTTCGGTCGCGCACTCGTTGGCGTCGAAGTCCAAGACATCTACTTCGCCGGCTCGCGCGGGAAATGCAAAATCTCATGTGCAATTCCCGGTTCGGTCGTCCTGTGCCGCACGGCAACGACCGTAACGATGAATATGACCGTGTGCAATCAGTCGCCATACACATCCGTAGCCAACTACTCCTTTGCTCCATTGGCATCCGGCTCCGGCTGCAACTTCGATGCAACTGCCGTGACCTTCAGCCCGGCGAACGGCACGATCACGCTACTGCCGGGACAATGCACCCAGATTCCGGTGACGCTCACACGCCCTGCCGGATTTACTCCGGGAAATGTTGCCTGCTTCTGCGTCACAGTCCGCGACACATTGACCGGCGCAATGAGCACTTGTTGTTCAAAACTGCTGGCAAGTAATGGTTGGTGTGTGACAGTCAAAGACCCGCGCGACATCACTCATCTTAATACCGGACAGGCACGGGCATTTAATTTCACTGTCAAGAACGATACCGATGCATCTGCGACCTTTGACTACGCGCTCCGCTCCGAAGGCGGCGATCATGGCAGTACGCCGACATCGCTTGCCCTCAACGGACTACCGCCCGGCACGCCGGTGATTGGCTCCCTCTCCCTCCCGCCGTGGGGCGAGGGCGACATCGTTGGTGACGCGATCCTGATGTCCTATCGTCCGATGGCTCTGGAGTCTATTCTGCTGGAAGTTGACATCGACGGCGACGGGCTATCCGAGTCGCTCGAACCAATTCTGATTCAGCCGACGAGTTTCCCCGACTGCAACAAGAACGGAGTCGATGATTCACTGGATCTGCTCAATGGCACTTCAGTCGATGTCAATGGCAACGGCTTCCCCGATGATTGCGAAGGCGCCCCAAGCGATCCGTCACAATGCTATATTTGTGGCGATGCCGACGCCAGCAGTCAAGTCACCATTTCGGATGCCGTCTATTTGATCAATTACATCTTTGCCGGCGGTCCGGCACCAAATCCGACACTTTCGGGCGACGCCAACTGCGATAACGTGATTACAATTTCAGATGCGGTTTATCTGGTGAGTTACATCTTCTCGGGCGGTGCGCCTCCCTGCGCAGCCTGTCCTTAGACTACAACGTAACATTTCAAGGCAGAGGGCCGGCTTGCGCCGGCCCCTCTCCTTTATGGGCTTTCCGCTCAACGCCTTCTTGCTTCGAACCCTGCTTGTCAAATTGTGGCATTCGCATATATTCATTCCAATTCGCATTCTTCACCCGAAGCTGAAATCTCTCATGGCACAAGGGCGAGAACATTGAAAACCATCGAAAACAAGAACGTATATTCCGCAACCGATCTCTGCGACCACCTCGAATGTCTCCATCTGACATCGCTCAAGATACGCGACCTGTCCGAGAAGCTCCCCAAAGATGCTCCCGACGAGCAGAGCAAGATCATCATGGCTCGCGGCATCGCCCACGAACAGCGCTATCTTGAACATTTACGCGGCTTGGGGAAGTCTATCGCCAGCCTCAAGGATCTGCCCAACGATGATTCATTACGAGCCACAGCAACCATCGAGGCTATGCGCAACGGCGTCGATGTAATCTACCAGGCTTACTTGCACGATGAGCCATTTGCGGGCTATGCCGATTTCTTGATCAAGACCAACACTCCGTCTAATTTCGGTTCATTCTCCTATGAAGTCGTCGACACCAAGTTAGCACTGCACGCCAAACCGCTCTATATTATCCAGCTCAGCCTTTATACCGAGATCCTCGGCAAGGCAACGGGCCTCGCACCGGCAAATATGCACGTTGTCCTCGGCGACAATCGCCGCGAATCGTATGCACCGCAGGACTTCTATCACTATTTCTGTCAGCTTAAATCCGACTTCCTGCAGCACGTCGCCAAACAACCGGAGGTTTACCCTGACCCCTGCGATCATTGCGACATCTGCAGTTTCCGCTCGCTGTGCCAGACCCGCCGCATTCAGGATGACCACCTTTCGCAGGTCGCGAATATCCGCTCCAGCCAGATTCGCAAACTTACATCAGCCGGTATCCTGACGCTCGCGCAACTTGCCGACACCGATCACACTCACATTAAGGGTGTCTCCGACGATTCGTTGGATCGGTTGAAACGGCAAGCTCAACTGCAGCATCACAAGCGCCAGTCTGGCAAGGACAAGTTCATCCTGCTGAAGCCGCAAAGCTATAACCTCGGATTGCACACGCTACCTGATCCCAGCGAAGGCGACCTATTCTTCGATATTGAAGGCAACCCGCTTGTCCCCGAAGGATTGGAGTATCTTTTCGGTATTTATAGCATCGAGAAAGGCAAACCCACCTTCAAAGACATCTGGGCGCACAACCACGCTGCCGAGAAACGTGCGTTTAAGGAATTGATCAACTTCTTCATCGAGCGCATCGAGAAGTTTCCCGACATGCACATCTACCACTATGCCGCCTACGAAGAAACTGCCGTCAAGCGCCTGATGTCCAAATACGGCGTGATGGAGATTGAGGTCGATCGCCTACTGCGCGGCCGGGTGTTTGTCGATCTTTATAAAGTCGTCCGGCATTCACTGCAGTCTTCGGAACCGGCATATTCAATCAAGAATATCGAAACCTTCTACATGACCAAACGGACCAGCGAGGTCAAAACGGCGTCAGCGAGCATCGTCTACTATGAGCATTACATAGAATCGCGCGACCAAAAATGGCTCGACGACATCAAGGCCTACAATCTCGAAGACTGCAAATCGCTTCAACTCCTGCGCGACTGGCTGCTCAAACTGCGTATCGACGTGGCTCGACCGGCAATTCCGGAACCAGAACCGGATGAGCCAAGCGAGCAGCGGCTGGTAATGGAACGGCAAATACGTGACTTCGAGAAGGCATTGACGGCAAGTCTTCCTGATGACGAATCGCTCTTTACTCCCGGCCAGCAGCTTGACAAGCTCATCTATGATCTGTCCGACTTCTACCGGCGTGAAGCTAAACCCGCGTGGTGGCGCATGTTTTCACGGCAGACAATGACCACCGAGGAAATCATTGACGACGGTGACTGCATCGGCGGACTCGTTGCCTCTGTCGACCATCCACCTTATCTTGACAAGCGCTCGACGGTCTACACCTATTCTTTCCCGGAACAGGAATTCAAGTTGAAAGTCGGCGAACAGGCCAAGATCGCCGAGAGTCTCGCACCCGCCGGAACTATTTTCGACATTGATCCCGAAAAGCGTCTTATCAAACTAAGACGTGTTGATGCCGGTAAAGAACCGCTGCCGGAACAGTTCGATCTCATCCCCGGTGGCCCCATCAGCACCGATGCGCTTCGCGAAGCCCTTTGGCATTTCGTTCAGATGTACATCAATTCCAAATCAGACGGCACGCGGCCCTTCCCAGCCTTGCGCGATCTGCTCGAACGCCGTACCCCAAACATCAACGGCATGGATTCCGGCTCACCTCTGTACAACCCAGAGTCCCTTGATCCCAAGGTCTCCACTTCTCTCGCCGAACGAATGTCTGATAGCTATCTCTTCATCCAGGGTCCTCCCGGCACCGGAAAGACCTATACCGCCTCGCACATGATCGTTGATCTCATGAAAGCCGGAAAACGAGTCGGCATCTCCGCCAACAGCCACAAGGCCATTCACAACGTGCTCTTTGCCGTAGAGAAACGAGCCGCCGAGCAGAAATTCGAATTTGTCGGAATCAAAAAATCATCTGGTGACAACGAAGAGACCGTCTTCACTGGCGCCAACATAAGTTCGGCGGGCTCCACCGAAAAAGTTGCCTCGCTGCTCGGTACGGCACAGCTATTCGCCGGAACTGCATGGTTATTCTCTCACCCGAGTTTCCGCCAAACGCTCGACTATCTCTTTATCGACGAGGCCGGCCAACTTTCGCTCGCGCACGTCATTTCCTCTGGATTGGCTGCGCGCAATATCGTCTTGATCGGAGATCAGATGCAATTGGCGCAACCGACACAGGGCGTGCATCCCGGTGAGTCCGGCAAGTCAGTCTTGGAATTCTTGCTCCAAGGACGCCACACGATTCCGATCAAAGAAGGCATCCTCCTCGACACCACGTATCGCATGCACCCCAAGGTCTGCAACTTCATTTCCGAGGCAATTTATGATGGTCGTATCAAGTCGCACCCCAAGCTGGAACAACATCGGATTTTGCCTGGAGCGGAATCCTTACTTGCCCTGCCGGAAGCTGGCATACTCTGCGATTTCGTTCTGCACAGCGGTTGTGGTCAGCGCTCCGAAGCAGAAGCCGCAGAGATCCGCCTTTTCTACCGCCGACTGCTACAACTCGACTATCGTGACAAGGATGGACAGATCAAGAAATTGACCGAACAAAACATCCTCGTTGTATCACCCTACAATATGCAAGTGAATTTGCTCAAACAGCAGTTGGGTCCCAATGCGCGCGTCGGCACAGTCGACAAGTTCCAGGGGCAAGAGGCAGAAGTCGTCTTGATCTCGATGGCAACGTCGAGTCCGGACGAAATCCCACGCGGACTCGACTTCCTCTACAGCCAAAACCGACTCAATGTTTCGCTTTCGCGCGCCAAGACTCTGGCAGTGTTGGTTTTGAGTCCCGAACTGCTAAGCGTTCGCTGCAGCACTATTGATCAGATGCGGTTGGTGAATACACTTTGTTGGGTGAAGTCGTACAGCGAGTTGTTGAACGGGAAGATTCAGATCTCTAGCTAAGAGTCTTTTTAACGCGCACTACTTTCAAATTGATACGCCGCCAAGTTTCATCGGATCATCAATCGCAACGGTTTCCTTGAGCACGTAACCCTCGGCGTATTGCGCGCGAATCTGGCTCCCCAGCGCGGCGTCATTCGCACGCACGAAATCGAAGAGGTCAACCCCCGGTGAAAACACCTTATTCGTCTTATCCCCTTCGCGAAATTGCGAATGATAACACCGGATTGCCGCCAGCTTGCGCTCGTACTGTGCCGAAACATCTATCGCAAAACTCGGAGACGTCGTCTCATAGTAAACTGAATACAGTATCTTCTTCGGCCGATGCGGCTCGCCGGTGAGTTTGGCTTTTTTCAATCCGGCGTAGTGGCACGCATCAAAACTCAATTGCGAGCAGACGCGATGATCCGGATGTCGTTGTTGCCAATGTGGTACAATGATCAGATTCGGCGCGAAATCCCGAATCTGCTGGGCTAAGAGCGCTCTGGCAGAGAGGCTGTTCTCAAGATATGCATCCGGCAACCCCAGATTCGCCCTGACCGCCGCTCCCAATACTTTTGCAGCCGCCGTCGCTTCAGCTAATCTTGTCGAAGCATCTCCGCGCGAACCCATCTCACCTTCAGTCAAGTCGAGAATTCCAACGCTGTAGCCCAGATCAACGAATTTCGCGATAAGTCCACCGGAAGTGATTTCTACATCGTCGCGATGGGCCGCGATCGCCAAGACGTCAATCTTAGTCGTCATTGTTTCTCCCTGCGATGACGCGCAGATAATATTCCTCGTACAACGGTACCATGCGATCTGCCGAGAACCTTGTCACAGCGGTGTTGCGCGCCGCTTCCTTCATAGTCGTCAACTTACCCTTGTCGCTTAACAGCGCTATTGCCGCCTCTGACATTGCTCCCACATCACCGACCGGAAGCAGAAATCCATCCACGCCGTTCGTCACCAACTCCGGCAGCCCGCCGGTATCGCTTACCATCGCCGGAACACCGCAGGACATTGCCTCCAGCGCCGACAAGCCAAACGACTCCGTCTGCGATGGCAACACAAACAAATCGGCAATCGGCAAAATCGTTGCAATGGAATCCTGATTCCCCAACAGCATCACTTCGTCATTGAGTCCATGCTGTCCAATCAGGTGCTCCGCCAGACTCATTTCCGGACCGTCACCGACAAGTACCAACTTGGTCTTGACCTTTTCGCGCACGCGCCGGAAGATCTCGATCACATCCGGAATCCGCTTAACCGGCCGAAAGTTCGAGGCATGCATCATGATCACTTCATCTTCCGCCGCAAATGTTCGCCGCGAACAGTGCCGGACACCCGGCTTGAAGTGGTCGATATCGACAAAGTTCGGAATCACCGCAATCGGCTTTTTGATATCAAACATTTCGACAGTCTGTTTACGCAACGCTTCGGAGACAGTGGTAATTCCATCCGAGATTTCGACGGAGAACTTTGTGATTTCAAAAAACGAGCGCTCGCTCCCCACCAGCGTAATATCCGTGCCGTGCAATGTGGTCACGACTTTGATCTTGCAATCACCGGCAATTTGCTTGGCAAGAAATGCTGCCGTCGCGTGCGGAATGGCATAGTGAACATGCAGCAGATCAAGCTTCCAGCGGCACACGACATCAGCCATTTTGGCGGCCAGCGATAGCGTGTACGGCGGATATTTAAATAGCGGATAACTCGATACATCCACTTGATGGAAGAACACATTTTCGCGGAACTGATCGAGACGAAACGGCAATTGGTACGAAATGAAATGCACTTGATGACCTCTTGCCGCCAGAAGCATGCCCAGTTCCGTCGCAACTATTCCTGATCCGCCGACTACCGGATAACACGTTATGCCGATTTTCACTTACACCTCACGCCGATTCACTCCAGATTTATCAAATGATGGACCTTGCTGTTGCAGTCGACCGCTTCGTACAATCGGTTAACAACACCGGGGCCATATTTCGCGATATAGTAATTTAACGGAAAACTGCGCTCCTGGGTTTTCCCTTCGGGAAATAAATTGAAGGCTATACGCTCAACTTGAGTGCGCAATGTCTGATTCTTCTTGCGGTGTGCCTGAAACACTTTCTCTTCCAAATTCTTGATCTCTAGATCCAGTCTGCCCGCAATGCGATTGGCATTCGTGATCAGACCGTGGTCGGTCTGGTCGAGATGCGCAACGATCTCTTCCATCTGGCGCTTAACTTCATCGCGTAGCACCGTAAATCGCTGCTCGAAATCAGGCGGGAATGTCCTCTTAAGAATCTCCGTCGTCAGTTGGCTAATATCCTGCAATGCGTCTTCAAACGAAATCTCCAATTTCTCCATCAATCTCGCAATTGCCGGCTCGATGATAGTCGCCGAGTATCGCGGATAAATGATCGGCGCGGCTTCGTCGAAAACGTCGAATAGTTCCTTGATCTGACTGAAATAAGCCGCCTCTGCTGGTCCCGCGAAGTACACCAGCGTCGGAAAGATATGACTCTGCACAATTGCCCGCAGGAACACATTCGGTGAAAACAGCGACGGCGACTTCTCCAGCATCGCCTCAAGCTCGGCCTGGGCAACGAACTTCCCTTCAATCGCAAATCCGCCGTCGGCAAAGTCGATGCGCGTCCGCTTGCCGTTATAATAGAACAAATTCGAATACGAGCCCGGCCGCGCTACCTGCAAATGATAACCCTGCTGCTCAAGGCGCGAATTCCGATCCTCAACCAGTTTTGCCGCTCTTTCTCTTAACTGAACTTCTTTACGAAATATCGGTAACGCCAATTCCCGGAACACGTGATCGGTGGGATCGATCAGGATCAAACCACGGTCGGCAAAGATTCGACAAAGATACTTGCCGAATGCTGTCACGACCGATTCTCCCGGTTGGTAACACTCGCGCAATATCGCCATAAGAGCGGTGCGAAATTCCGTGTCGGGAAGCACCCGCTCATAGGCATCCAGCAGTTCGTTGATCTTGCCGTCGAGCCGCACCGCTCCCATCGGCTGACCGCTGACCGGCGTTTCCGGTTCATAGCTCAAGTCCGCCATTTTGTTATCTGCCGACGGTACGGATATCTTGGCGACTTCTTCGAAATCGGCATCATCGGCCGCGAGCCAGAAGATCGGCACGACTGTGCCGGCCAGTTTCCGGCAGTTCGATTCGGCCAGCTTGATTGCAAGGCTGGCCTTATAAAACGTAAACAGTGGCCCACCGAACAGCGTCACCTGTTGTCCGGTGAACACGGCACTGGTGCCGGGATCGAGCAGTTTCTTGATATTGGCGATTGTCTGCGGTCCGGCGCCAAACGTCTGGTTCTGACGCAACAACGCCGCTACGACCTTCTCGCGGTCATAGCGGCGATGTTTGACTTTGTCGTGCACCTGCATCAGTGCATTATCTGAATTGAAGTCGTAATGAAAGTAGTCCGTTGTCTTGCCCGCCAGAAAATCCAGAAACAACTTCCGGCTGCCGGGCATCTTCTCGAAACTAATGACCTTCTGCGACAACAACTTCTTTCTTACGCCATTTCTTAGTCAAATCGTCCAGCAAACTATATACGACTGGTACGACAACCAGAGTTAATCCGGTTGAAGTGATCAATCCGCCGATGACGGCGCGGGCAATACCGGCGCGCAACTCTGCGCCCGGTCCGATGCCCAGCGCCAGCGGCAACATACCAAAAATCATCGCCGCTGTCGTCATAATAATCGGCCGCAATCTGACCGAACTGGCTTTGATCAGCGCGGCCCTCCGGTCGGTACCTCGCGCCATTTCCTGCTTGGCGAAGTCAATCAGCAGAATTGCGTTTTTCGTGACCAACCCCATTAACATGACAATGCCGATCAGCGACATAATCGAAATCGAACTACCAAAGAGGAGTAGCCCCAAAAACGCTCCCAACAGCGACATTGGCAGCGACAGCATGATCGCAAACGGGTCGGTCAGGCTTTCAAATTGCGAGGCCAACACGAGATAAATCATGACAATCGCCAGGAACAGCGCTTCGATAATGTACCCAAACGCCTCCATCTGGAATTCCGCCTCACCGGTCGCATAGATCGTGTATCCGGGCGGTGTTGGAATCTGTTGCGACTTTGCCAAAGCTTCGTTGCGGACATCACCGGCGAAACGGCCTGCGTTGTTACCTGTCACTTTGATTGTCTTTTGGCGGTCATAACGGGTCAACTCGGCGACGGCGCTGGCTTCATTGAAAGTCGCAACGTAACTCAACGGAACCTGATGTCCTTTGTGACCGTCAATCTCCTTCGCGGACGGCAGCAGTATTCTCGACAGATCCGACAAGTCGTTTCTATCTTCAGTCTTCAGCCGCAGGCGGATATCCGCCTGCTTGTCGCCTTCCTGAAACTTGAAAGGGACAACACCGTTGATCAGGTAGCGGGAAGCCAGAGCGATCTGCGAAACATTCAAGCCCAGATCCGAGATCTTCTCGCGGTCCAGAGCAATCTGAATTTCCGGCTTGCCCTCGCCCAGCGAGTTGTCGACTTCGACCGCTCCCGGTGTGGCGCGTACCGAATCTTCAACCATCGATGATAGCAGTTGCAACTGGTCCATTCGCTCTCCGGAAATCGAGATCTCGATCGGCGCGCCGCCGCCTTCCGATTTCTCGCCCGTGATACTGATTTGCAGTCCTGGATAGTCAGCCAACTCCGCACGAATTGAATCGATAACTTCAAAAGACGAACGCTCCCGTTGATCCAGATCGACCATCCGCACAGTAATGGTGCCTTCGTTGTCGGGATTGATTCCGGTGCCGATCGTCGTGTACACGTCTTTGACTTCCGGGTACTTTGTCAGGACCTTCTCAATACCCGTGCATAGATCCGAGGTCGCTACCAGACTGGTGCCTGGCGCTGTCTTAAACGATACAAAGAACTCGCCGCGATCGTACTCTGGAACAAACTCGGTACCAATCATCGGCACAATCGTCAAACTGCCGACAAATGTCAGCACTGCCGCTGTCACTACTAATGCCCGTCTATTCAACGCAAAGCCGACGGCCTTCTGCAAAATGAGATTGAGCTTCTCGAAGATCCCGTTCCACCAATTCGTAAATCGGTAGACTGGATTCTTGGTTGCTTGGTGGAATTCGTGCTCTTCCTTCAGCCAACGCGAAGAAAGCATCGGTGTTAGCGTAAACGCCACAAACAAGGACACTGCAACACTGACCGCCACAGTAATACCGAACGCATAAAAGAACTGCCCGACGATACCCTTCATGAACGCCACCGGCACGAACACGACGATGATCGTGAGCGTCGTCGCCAATACCGCCAGCGCTATCTCGCTGGTGGCATCAAACGCCGCAACCGCTGGTTTCTTCCCATAAGACAAGTGCCTGTATATATTTTCGATAACCACAATTGCATCATCGATCAATAACCCCACAGCCAGCGACAGCGCGAGCAGCGTCATGAAATTCAGGGTGAAATTCAGTGCGCCCATGAACAGGAAGGTCGCCACAATCGAGGTTGGAATCGCGATCGCCGAGATAATCGTCGCCCGCGTGTCGGCCAGGAAGAAGAAGATCACGATTACCGCGAGCAGTCCGCCATAAATGATATTTACGATTACGTCATGTACCGCCTCTTCCGTAAACTTCGACTTGTCAGCCGCAACCGTTATTTCAATATCTGATGGCAGTGTCTTTTCAAGCTCCGCCAATCGCGCCTTGACTGCAGCCGCCACGTCAACCTCATTGGCGCCGGATTGTTTGACCAGGTCAAGACCAACCGCTCGACGGCCGTTGAGCCGCGAGATCGATTCAACTTCCTTCGTGGTGTCTTTGATAGTGGCAATATCGCGCAGCAGGACCTGCACGCCCTGTTCGTTCTTGATTACCGTATTGGCTAACTGGTCAACGCTGGTAATCTTACCCAGCGTGCGAATGGCAACATCGCGGTCGCCTCGCTCCAGCTTGCCGGCAGGCAGTTCAAGACTAGCGGCCGCGATCTTGTTCTGTACTTCGAAGATCGAGAGGTTGTAGGCTTCGAGGCTGGTCAAATCGAGTTCGACCAGGATTTCGCGTTCTTCGCCGCCGACAAGCTCCACGTTTCCGATACCTGCAGTACTCTCCAGAACTTTCTTGATATCTTCCTTGGCGATCAATGTTAGTTCGCGCGTCGAACGGTTACCGGCAATCGCCAGCGAAATAATCGGCTGCGCCATCGGATCAAACTTCTGAATCACCGGTTCTTCCATATCGTCCGGCAGGTCGGCGCGAATACCGGCGATCTTGTCGCGCACGTCCTGGGCAACGATATTTTCATCGGATTCCAGCTGAAATTCCGCGAAGGTGAAAGCATAACCCTCGTATGAAGTCGATGTGATATGCCGGACTCCCGAGACCGTATTGATGGCGTCTTCCATCTTCGCCACGATTTCCGTTTCCATTGTCTCCGGCGAAGCACCGGGATACTGTACCGTTACTACAACAAACGGGAACGAGATATCCGGAAACATTTCGACGCTTAAGTCGCGATAAGCGAAAAGACCGAGTACTAACAGAGCCAGCATCACCATCACGGTGAACACCGGGCGAGCTATCGAAATCTTTGCTAATATCATACTACTTCTCTGATCTCACGACCGGATAACCGTCGGACAAGAACCCCTGCCCGAGATAAACAACCTCTTCACCCGGTTGCACACCGTTGAGGATCTCGATCATCGTTTCATTTTTCAATCCCAGTGTCACAGTCCGCGCATATGCGGTGTCGTTCGTGATAATGAATAGAGTGTATACGCCCTCCTGCGATAACAGCGATGACTGTGGCACCCGCAGTGCCGACTCCGAACTCTCGATGACAAACTTTGCCTTCGCAAACGCGCCCGGCTGTAGACGTTGTTCCAGATTCGGGACGGAGACTTCCACGGTAAATGTGCGCGTCTGTGGGTCGGCTGCCGAGGCTACTCGTGTCACCACACAAGTATAAGTGCTATCCGCCATCGCCATGTGCAGTTCACCGGTCATTCCAACGGAGAATTTCTCCGCCAAACCTGCCGGCACGCCGAAAGACATCCGCAGTGTGTCGGTTCGCGCTACTCTAGCCGCCAACTTTCCGGCCGGCGGCACGTCGCCAACCAGCACGTTCAACTCGACCAGAGTGCCATTGATTGGTGAAGTGATTTCCACCATCTCCCGCGCCGCCGCAAAGTTGGCGCGCGACACTTGATAGGCGCTTTCCGCCTGGTCAAATTGCGTCTCGCTGATTGCTTTCTCATCGTAGAGATACTTCATCTTGTTGAAGTTCTTTTCCGCATTCTCAAACGTCGCCTTTGCCTGGAAGTAACTCGAGGATGCGCCGCTTTTATCCAGATACACGAGCACATCGCCGGATTTCACTTTATCACCGATCCTAAAAGGAAGCGCTGTTACCGCTTCCGACAAGCGCACGTACATATCCGCTTGCTTGATCCCCACCAATCCGCCGGCGAACTCGCGTTCGACCTCGATTCGCCCTACTTCCGCAACCGCCGTCTTGACCGGAATTGTCGGCAGCGGCGTCGCCAAGTCGCCATTGGATTTCTTTCCGCATGACAACGCCATCGCGGCGGCCAGCAGTATCAACAACCACCTGCTCTTCATCTATTGCTCCTTAAGTTCATCAAAATTATCCAAACCTGTAACCCGCTGAAGTCGATAAACCGCCAGCGCCACGTCGTGAGTCGCCTGCACGAAATTCGTGCGCGCCATGGTCAGCGCCGACTCCGATGAGAGTATTTCCAGTTGCGTGCCGACGCCGTTCTGATAGCGAATCCGCGCAATCCGCAGCCCCTCTTCTGCCTGCTCAATTGTCTTGCGCTGCGATTGCAGGCGCTCAACTGCCTCGCTATAACGCAGGTACGCGTCACGAACCTGGAACTCGACTTGATCTTTCGTCTTTTCGTAGCCCAAATCAGCCTGTTGTTTGTCGACCTTGGCTTTTCTTACCGAAGCCTTGGTCGAAAAGCCGTTGAATATCGGATACGAAAGCGAAATCGATGCCATCCAATTTGGCGACCACTTGTCGCCATCCAAACCAAGATCGTCGGCCTGATATCTCCAGCCATATTGACTGACAAAATCAAACTTTGGTGAGCCGTCAGCTTTGGCAATTCCGACGGCGCGACGCGTAATCTCTTTCAAGTGTTCTTGCTGCCTCAAAGAAGCCCGATTGGCAATCGCTAATTCCGTCAAGCGTACGAGGTTCAGGCTTTGTCCCGCCGAATTTGCGTCATAGGCGTACTGCAATCCCAGCGGTTCGGCCAAATCCAGTGAAAGCAGATTTCGCAGCGCATGCAGCGCCAACTCCGCCTGATTCTGCGCTTGCAAGAGCTGCGGCCGCAAATTGGCGACTTCAACTTCGGCGCGAAGTTTCTCGTACTCCGAAACCACGCCCTGCGACTGCATTTTGTCGACCATTTCCAGGTTCAATTCCGCCGTCGCCAGCGCATCGCGATAGACATTCACAACGTCGCGCGCCAGGATGACATCGAGAAAGGTGTTCCTGACCGCAAAAGCAATCTCGGCGCCTGATTCACTAACCAATTCTTCAATATATTTCCGGTAGGTGCGCGCAATCTTGATTGCCGCCATGACCTTTCCGCCCTGCCAGATCGGCTGCGTCAGGGTCAAACCGGCATCAATCTGATTGTCCGTACCCATCTTGAACGATTGTCCGCCAAATACAACTTCCGGCACCACGAGATAGCGCGTATAGGTCGATCCCAGCGACAAGTGCGGATAGGCATCGGCCGTTGCCTTCTGGATCTCTGCCTCGGCCTTCTCAAGCTCCGAACGGGCAATCAGGTAATCCTGGTTACTGCGTAGCGCTTCGGCAACGGCATCTTCAATGGTCAAGGTCCGCGCTTCAGCGTGCCCGGCAAAAAACACCGGCAACAGGACAAACATCAATATGGGTAACAGCCTTCGCTCGATTCTCATTTCTCAAGTCCCTTCAACGTAATCTCCACTGTCTCTCGGATATCTCTGCGACGGGAGTGGCCTTTGCCGTAAAGCTGGCGTTCAACTATCAACTTCATCAGCGACAGAAAGTACTCTGCCGCAAACTCCGGATCGACTTTCTTGAATCGCCCCGCGCGAACATCGTCCCTTACCGCTGCCGCGATGGCCTTCAAGAAGTGATGATATCCTGCATCCATGTCCAACTTGACTTTGAGCCGCACTTCCGGCTGCTCAATCATCATCACCCGGTAATAATTCGGATATTCGACAAAAAAGTCAACAAATTGTGTCAACCCCATTGCAAAATGTTCAGCAACTTCGCATCTCGCATCAATTGTGTTAACAAACCGCTTTAGCAGTGCGTCATGACCGCGTTCCACTACTGCCGCAAACAATTCCAATTTCGATGGGAAATGACGGTATATCGTCCCCTTGCCCGTGCCTGCCAAGGCCGCAATCGCGTCGACATTGCAGGTGTCATAACCGTAGGTCGCAAACGACTCCAGCGCCGCATCGAGAATCATCTCTTTGCGCTCCTGTTCCGGCAGGTTCCGGCGCTTCGGTTTGACAGGTTCTCTTAACATTGTCCCATTAGACGGACTGGTCAGTCCGTTTGTTGCGAAAAAAAACCATTAAATCCACTTTTTTCTCTTGAAGAACCACAGCAAACCGACAATAACACCCACAACCAGAAGTACCGCAAAGAGAAAACCGTATCGCCAGCCAAATTCTGGAATCGAGTCAAAATTCATCCCATAATAACCGACAATGAAAGTCGCCGGCAGAAACAATGCCGAAAGTATCGTGAGGAACTTGATGACATCGTTGGTTTTCGTCGAGACCATCGAGAAATATAAATCCATCGCCGAGTTAATCGCGTCGCGTTGGTTATCGGCCGTGGAAATCATCACATGTAGATGGTCGTTAATGTCCGAGAAGTAGATTGCCGCCTTCGGCGTGATTACATCGAACTTCTCTCTGGTAAACTGTGACATAATCTCCGACTGTGGCACAATCACCCGCCGGATAATGGACAAGTCGCGCCGGATCCGGAACATCTTCTTCAGAATGTCCTGATCAGGATCTTCGAAGACCTCGGCCTCGACGCCATCCACCTCCTTCTCCATGGTATTCTGCGCACTGAAGTAGGTGTCGACAATATGGTCAAGCATCGTGTGAAACAAGAAATCCGCACCGCGCGAAATCAGTCGGCTGTCGCGCTGCAATCGCTGCGACACCGAATCCAGTGATGGGACCTGATGGAAATGCACTGTCACGACCGCATTTGACGTCAGAAATAACCCGATGCCCTTTGCTTCGATTTCCGTCTCCTGAACCGGCGGCCCGAGAACCTGAACGATTGTGAAAAGATATGTGTCGTAGTCGTCAATCTTGGGATGGGACATCTCCGACAAAACGTCTTCAATTGCCAGCGGGTGGAACTTGAACTCCGAGGTCAGGACATAAGACTCTTCGTCAGTCGGCGAGGACAGATCAACCCAGAGCACGCTTTCGCGCCGTTCCGTTAGTCGTCGGAACTCGCTGATTCCTTCGGAATATGTCAGTCCGTCGTCTGCGGTATAGTAAAATGACCTGATCATCGTGGTCTCTCCGCCGATTGTCCACAGATCCGCTAGTGGGCGCGCGGCAATGTTCACAACTCTGGCGGTCGAGCAGATTCTAAAACCGGCCGCGCTTGGGAAGTGGGTAATTAGACTGTTTTTAGCCCTTTGTCAAGGCTGAACTGATTCCGTTGATTCAGCCTTCTGCGCCTCGATTTCGGCCTCTTTCCGCAGTTTCTTGAAAGTGATGTGGTTGGTGAATAGGAAATAGATTCCGATGATAAACACCGGTACAATATCCATGAAATGCAGCACCAGGCTGAACGCCGCTGCTTCCGCTCTCGGCACCTTGAACAACTCGTGAAGAACACTGATGACAATAATCTGAAACGACCCGATGTTGCCGGGCGATATCGGAATCATCAACAAGAACGAATTGATAATCACGACCACCACACCTGCCCAGGCGGGAATATCAAGCTTAAACGCCATGATCAATGCCACGGCCACCAGCACATGGAACAGCCAGACCAGAATCGAGTAGAAACTGACCTCCAGAATACCCCGCCCACTCTTGAGCGATGTCATCCCGCTGATCATCGACTCCGTCCACTTCTGCAGGTTGGCGTAGAATTTCGGAAAACGGCGCTTGATTCTGGTTTTGCCGAAGTACTCGAGAGCACGCTTATTGCGCCAGACGAGAAAAGCAACGAACAGGAAGACGCTGATCCCGATAGCGGCATAAATCTCGGCCTGCCGAAGCCAGACCGGGAAAGCGAAGATGAAGGACGCCAGGTAGACGAGCACAATCAGGCTGATCCCGTCAAAGAGCACTTCCATTGCGACCGTCGTAAAACAGAGCGTCTTGGAGAGCCCCTCGGCCTTAGATAGCATAACGATTCGCCCGGCTTGACCGGTTAAAGCCGGCAATGAAAGGTTGATCATTTGTCCGACATGAAACAGCGCAAACATGCGCGTCTTGGAGACCGGCTTGACCTCGCGGATCAGCGCACGCCAGCGCATCCCCTTAGCCCAATTCATGGCTACGGCTGAACAGAACGAGGCAAACAAATAGAGGAAATTGAGCTGGGCGATACTTGACCACAGCTCACGCAGATTCACTTTATAAAAGCTTAAGAACAACAGCCCAATCGCAACTGCCACTCCTAAGAGTTTCTTCCAATCCAGATTCTTGATCAGTACCTCAAGCCTTGAAGTGATTCAATTGAAGAGCGAATAATAGCTTTCAACATGGGTGGTGTCAACGAATTAGAGCGGGATTTCGATGAAGTGCAAGGATGTCCGGCGGTTGCGCGCCAATTCGGCTATATCGTTACCACATCCGATCGCCGGACCCAGCCCTTTAGTTGATTGGCAAACAACGCCAGATAGTAGTCGGGCCGACTCTCGAGGATGGTAAACATTAGCCCTTCGTGGGCTTCAAACTGCAGTTCAAACTCATCGCCGGGGCCAGACATGATTTCAGTTTGCTCAACCGTGACCACGCCCTCCTCGATCAGGTAGTTGTTCTGCAAGACCCAGACCATTGACGCAACGCAGATGACCGCCACCAGCGCCAGGGAGACGACACTGGTCGTCCCGATATTGACCTTACCCATCCGCTTAAGCGCCAGCAGTCCAAAGATCGCCGTTGTCGCCAAAAGCGACAGTAGGAAATACTGATTCGGCGTCAGTATATTGAGAATCCTGCTGACCTCGCCCTGCAGCAGACCGGTCGATGCTTCAATCTTGTCCACCGTGTACAACCGCGCGAATTCCAGATTCGCCTTGATATCGGCATCCTCCGGATTGAGTCGTTCGGCACGGCGAAAATTGGCTATTGCCAACCCAATCCGGCCCGCTTTGTAATACGCACACCCGGCATTGTAGAACAGCTGTGGCGAAGAATATCCTTTGTCGATGATCGTTTGAAACGCCGTCGATGACTCGACAAACTTGCCTTGATCATATAAACTGATCGCAGCACGAAAGTCGTCTTCTGCGCCGGCGAACAAGATTGTCGGCGTCAAAAAGAGCAATAATACCAGCCAAAGTCGCTTCAACGCGTCTTCTCCAGCTCAATGATCAGCTGCCGTGCATCATCCAGCAGTTTTTGCATCTGCGAGGTATCGGAACCGCCCGGCGCAAATCTTCCGAAATCACACTGCTGCAGAAGCTCAAGCATCTTTGCAATGAGTTGATCGCTCTGTTTCCCCGCGGCAAAAGCCTTGATGCTGTCCGCCGTCAGGCCAAACGCCGGCAGATTGTAACGGTCGGCAAAATACTCGATCAACGATCGATTCGTCTCGGTATAGAAGGCGTCCGCGTCATTTGCGATCAGACTCGACCGTGCGCGGGCCAAACGGCCCTCGGCCATTTTGCGTGCCTGCTTAAGTCGGCGGAAGCCGTGATCGGTCTCCAACTTCTGTTTGCGGCGTTGCTGCTGCATAATAGCGACATAACCGATGATGGGAATCAGATACAGCGCCAGAAAAAACGGGCTCATCGCCAGCGGTTGACTCCGCCGCGTATTCAAATCGCCGACATCTGACTTCAAGTAACGAATATCCTTGGCTGCCAAATCGATGCGGTTGGTCTGGAGATTTTGTACCTGCGAAGCAAATCTGTCTTGGGAGGGCGACGCCTCTACCCGAATCGGATCGGTCGTAATTGTCCGGTAGCTGCGCGCTTTCGGATCAAAGTAGGAAAAACTCAATGCCGGGATCGTGTATGTTCCCGCTCGCTTGGGGATAAACACCTGCTCGTAAATCTTGCTTCCGCCCAGAACATAGTTTACTCGCTCGATATTCTCGCTGTCGCCTGCCTGGTAAGTACGGAAGTCGGGCATATCCGGGACCGAGGGCATCCCCACGGTCTTGATGTTGCCGGTGCCCGAGATCTTTACTGTCATGGTTATCGGTTCATTTACCGGTACATTTGTCCGGTCCACACTGGCGGTCATTGTAAATTGACCGACCGCACCGCCGAAATCGACCGGCTTGCCTTGCGACGGCAATGGCAATGCGACGACTTCGATGGGATCCGAGACTAACTTGACGCTCCGCGTTTCGCCAAATACGCCAAAGTTGTTGAAGATCGAAAACGGATCGCGATTCCGCGGCCGGTCTTGCACAAGACAGGTCAGGCTGGCCGAACCGATTGATTGCACGCCGGGTGCTGTTGGGAATAACCCGCTCTTGATTTCGGTCACGCGATAATCGCGCCCGTTTACTGTCTGATAGCTTGATTTCTGTGGACCCAGTTCTTCGACCCAGAATCCCGTCTTTTGCGGCGGTACATAATCCGTGTTTTGCAGCAGTTCAATTCCCTGATAGAACTTGAAGGAAAGCGTAATCTGCTCGTTTACATAGACCGTATCCTTGTCCACCACCGTTCGGATGAAAAGATCATCGCGTGTCGGCCCGCCTTGTTGCGCTTGTCCCTGCCGTCGGTTCTGCGGTGGTGTATTTCGCGATTGTGGTGCCCCACCCGGATCGACCTGTACATATTGCGCCGGCGTCATGTGTCGCTTGCCGTCAATCTCCAGTGCAAATGCCGGTATCTCTAATTTTCCCGCCCGCTTTGGCGTCATGCGGAATACATACTTTTTGGTATTCAGCGACTTGCCATTTACCCAGGTAAAACTCTGGCTGGTTCCAGTGGAGTAAACTTCAAAGTCCGTCAACTTCGGCAGTGCCACATTTGGCAAGGTCGAAATATCGCCGCTGACTTCAACGGAATACTCCAGCGATTCGTCCTGCGAAATATGATTGCGGTCGACCCGCGCCGTCACCGCGACATCGCTGGCGAGGACTATGGCATGCACCAAAAGCACCAGAAATGCCGGTGTCAGTAAATTGCGCAAACTGCCCATCATCGATTACCAATCATTCTTGCTATCGTAGTTTCCGTACTTGACCTTAGTGCGGTTAATTTTCTTCTGCAAGTCCTTTTCGCTGTTACCGATTGCCTTTAGTATCCGGTCCGCATCTTCCTTGCTCATCTTTTCGTCCTGCCCTTTGCCCTGTTGCTGCTCTTCCTTGCCCTCGCTGCCTTGCTGCTGCTGGCCTTGATCTTTCTTCTCCTGCTCGCCTTCGCCCTGCTGCTGCTGTTGCTGTTGATTCTGCTGATCTTCGCCGCTTTCGCCCTGCTCGCCTTGTTGCTGCTGATCTTGTTGATTCTGATCGTTCTCGCCCTGCTGATCTTGCTTCTGCTGGTCATCGCCCTGCTGCTGTTGTTGCTGCTGTTGCTCGTCCTTCTGATCTTCGTTCTGCTGTTGTTGATCCTGTTTCTGGCTCTGCTGTTGTTGCGCTTGCTCTTTCAATTTCTTGCGCGATAATTCCAGATTGTATTTTGCATCAACATCATCCGGCTTCAACTCCAGACACTTCTGATAGGCGTTAATCGCTTCGGCATACCTCTCATTCCGGAAGAAACTCGATCCCAGATTGTAGTAGGCATCCGCCTGGAACGCCGGATCGTCGGTATGAAGAGCTTTCGAGTAGCGTTTAACCGCATCTTCGTATTTTGCCTGCTCGAACAGCGCAGTTCCAATGTTATATTCCAGTACCGGCTCCTGCGGCTTCTCGATTTCCGCTTCCTGATAATACTTCAAGGCTTGTTCAATATCGCGCTTTGAATAGGCTTCATTGCCCTTCTTGTTCAACTTGCGATAATCTGCCAATACGCTTGTGCTCATGCATGCGACCAGGATGAATATCAAAACTCTACGCATTGGAACCATTCTCCTTCTTGCGGCGCCGCCGCTCGGACAACAAAGCCTCCCCTGCCAGGAATACGATGGCAAACGGCAGAATATACTGGTAGCGATCTTCATATTGCGTCAACAACATGTCGGACAGCTCCTTCTTTTCCATCTGCGAGATCTCTTCATAAATCTGGTCGAGCGCTATTTCGCCCTGCGAAGCATGATAATAGCGGCCATCAGTTTCGGCGGCGCACTTCTGCAGCACCAATTCATCGAGCCGCGTCAGTATTAACTCACCGCGCTGGTCTTTCTTGTAGCCAACCATTTCGCCGCGCACATTGCGAATTGGAATCGGTTCCCCTTCGGGACGGCCAATGCCGATCGTATAGATCTGCACTCCGGAGACCTTGGCTTCTGCAATTGCTGCGTCTAAACCCTCGCCGAAATCTTCGCCGTCGGTGATGATGATCATCACCTTATTCTTGCGCTCCTTCACGACAAATCCCGCCGTAGCTACGGATATCGCTTCCGCCAGATTAGTGCCCGGAATTGGAATCAAATCCACGTCAAGCACGTCGACAAACATCTGTGCCGCCGAGTAGTCGAGTGTCAGCGGACACTGGACAAAGGCGCTGCCGGAAAACGCCGTCAAACCGACGCGGTCTCCGGTCATGCGCGATAACAGGCCCCGCACTTCCTGCTTGGCGCGCTCCATGCGGTTTGGTTTCATGTCTTCTGCCATCATCGAGGCCGAACAATCCACCACGATCATCACGTCCTGCCCTTCGCGCTTCAGCATCTCCATATGCGTGCCGAATTGCGGCCGCGCCAGACATAAGACCAAGAAGATCAACCCCAGGAAAACAAACGCGATCTTGTAGCGCCGCTTCATCGGCGAGTAATTCTGAATCAACCCCTTCAACAACGAGCGGTCGGCAAACGATTCCAGCAACCGTTTCTTGCGGCGCGATACCGACCACATAAACAGCGCCAGTGCAGCTATGACTAAAAGCCCATATAAGTATTCCGGCGTCGCGAATCTCATCTAACTTGCCTCTACCATGATATTTATACCCGCCATCGCCCTTCCGTGTTTACGGCAATCTTCGGAATAGGGTTTCCCGCAATACCAGCTCCAGAAGCAGTGCCAGCGCCGCAGCCATCAGAAAATACGGGAAATACTGGTCAAACTGCAGATACTCCTTGATCTTGAACTTGGTCTTTTCCAACTCCGAAATCTGTTGGTATATATTCTTGAGCATATCCTCCGACTTGGCGCGAAAATACTTCCCGCCGGTCGATTCAGCTACCTGCGTCAGTTGTTTTTCATCCAGTTCGTTGTCGATCTGCACGTAGCGCCGCCCGAAGGTCGGATCATCCACCGGATACAGCGCCTTGCCCGGCTTACCGGCACCTATCGTGTAAATCCGAATTCCCATTGTCTTGGCGATTTGGGCCGCCGTCAACGGATCGATTTCACCGGCATTGTTGATTCCATCGGTCAGCAAAATGATAATCCGCGACTTGGCATCAGAAGACCGCAGCCGGTTCACGGCATTCGCTATCCCCATGCCGATTGCCGTTCCATCCTCGATCATGCCGAAGTCCACCTGTTCGAGGAAGTTCAACAGCACGCTGTAATCAAGTGTCAACGGGCATTGCGTGAATGACTGCCGCGAAAATACTACCAGTCCGATGCGATCGCTCTGGCGTCCCTGCACGAAATCCTTGATAACTTCCTTGGCGGCGATCAAACGGTTCATCGGCTTGAAATCTTCCGCCTTCATACTGCCCGAAACGTCCAGCGCTAGCATGATGTCGATTCCCTCGGACGAGACTTCCGTGGTCTTCTTCCCCGCCTGTGGACGCGCCATAGCGATGATCAGCAGGATTAGCGCCAATAGCCGCAGCGCGTAGAGAATCTTGCGGTTTTTCACTCGGCGGCTGCGGCGAACATTGCGCAACAAGGAAATATCAGAAAACTTGATTGCAGCCTCGCGGCGGCGGCGGAACATGAAGTACGCCACCAGCGGCACTGTCAGAAGCAGCCACAAGAACATCGGATCGGCAAATTGGATCATCCTTGCGCTCCTCCCTTGGCCGAGGAGAACGGCAACGACCGGGTTTGCATCACAAATCCGCGTGCGACTTCAAAGTGGCGGTCAATATCCTGTGGTGTCGGATCGTACTTGGCGAACTTGACTAAGTCGCATTCATTCAGGAAGCGATGAATCACTTCCTCTTCCTGTTTGTCTAATGCCAGACCGCGGAATTCCGTAATGATTTCATCCGTTGTCCGCTCCAGCGCGGAAATGCCATACCGGCGTTCGAGATAGGCGCGGAATATCTCCGACAGGCGCAGATAGTACAATTTGTACTCGCCTCTTGCCACCAAATCTGACCCGCGCAAGGCATCGAGTTCGGCCAGCGCAATCTCCCACGGCAATCGGTCATCGACCGGCTCCCGGCCGAGATCAATCGGCTTACTTGCCCGCCGGTAGAGATACCAGAATACCAGAATACCGACCAACAGTGCAGCACCGGCGGCAATCATCCAAATTGGAATCCGGCTCTCGAATTCCTTCGGACCCCGCAACGGCTTGATGTCTTCACCTTCTTCGCCGGTCAAAAGCGAATTGACCTTGATTGCTATCGCGTCTGTCGTTATCGAACTTAACTCGCCTGTCGCTGTCGAATACTTGATCGTGATTGGTGGAATCTGGTAATCGCCGGTTGTGAAGGTCGTGATATCAAAAGACTCGGTCGATGTCTTCATCCCGTCATTCACTTCGCTCGTGCGCGGGACATAGTCCTTAATCTCGAACATACCGAGATTGCTGCCAACGGAGAGCGAATCGACGATCAGCGACGTATCGGCGGTAATCTTCACCGCGTATTTAATGATGTCGCCGATAGTCACCGACTGCTTGTCGACTGTCGACTCGACCGAAATCCGATCTTGCGCTACAACCGTAGTCGAAAACCAGAGGGCACAGAATAATACCAGACTAAAGCGCTTCATTGGCCCTCTTGTAAATGAAGGTCCGATCGTGTTGATCGATCAGCCGGTAATTCGCCGCCAACGCTTCTTCCCACTCCGGATAAACCTTGTAGTCTATAACGACCAGGTGCGGTCGCTGTGCAGACAATGCCGCAACTATCGCATCGTTAGTCAGGAGGTGATGACTGCTATATTCAACTTCGCTTAATTGCAGCGGGAAATGGAACCCCACGTGTTCCGATCCCGAGATTTGCGGCCGTTCCGACAAGGCGCTGTATCCGGCCCACTCCGATAGTAAGCTGTCTTCCGCCGTCGAATTATTCTTGATCACATCGACGACGCTTTCCAGTTGCGGCCAAGCAAACCGCTGATCCTGATCGCGTGGCGCCACAATGAACAAATACACAAATGGGATTATTCCAACGATATACAACACCCCCGCTGATCGCAGTATCGGTCTTAGCCGCGCGTTTTCCACCACGAACGCCGCACACGGCAACGCCAGCAAGATCAAGTACGGTGTCGCCTGCTGGAAGTATTGCATGTGAACCGGCGTGGGAATCAAGTAGGCGATCGTAATCACCGCCGCGAACAGCGCCGCCGGCTTTTGAATTTTCCAATTCGCAACATGGCGATATTTGATCAGGAAATATGATGCCGCCGCTGCTCCCAAAAGTAGTATCGTCTGCGGCAATGCCAGGAATTTTCCGAACACGGTCACCTTATGCAGAAGCAGCGCCGAAAACGGCTCAATCGGTTCGCGCTGCAGGTGGAATCCGAGATTATTGAACAGAAATTCACTTGGAGAAAGCGCAAACAGGTATATCGCCGGCAAGGTTGGAATCAACAGGCCCGGCAGAGCGAACTTAAGCGCCTGGAAGTTTCCAGCCCTTGCTCTCCGTGCAGACAACACCAGCGCGTATAGATAAGTCGGAAGGAGCACCAGGAATATCGAACGGAAATTGATTGCGATCCCCAGCATCAGCCACGACCAAAGTATCGCCTTGCCATCGAGTTTTCCGTCATTTCCGCTTTGGAGTAGAAAATAGAATGACACCAACAGCGCGAGATCGACAAAAGCGTATGGTTTGAAGGTCGAATGCCACGTCAAAAACAGACCGCCAAACGCCATCAAAAATGCCGCGACCAAAGCGGTCCCGTTGTCCGGCATTTCCCGCTTCACCAAACGGTACATGACGTATGTACTCGCAATGCCGGCCAGTGCGGCCAAGATGCGCAGAATTAGTAATGAGTTTATGCCCCAATTTGACAAACCGAAGAACGTAAACGGCATCAGTGGCGCTTGCGGGAAAAAGAAATCGACATACGGCATCATGCCATCAGCGACCCGCTGTGCCGCCGCCAAATAGAATCCCTCGTCAGCATCGACGGTCCGGTAAAACACAAATACCAGCGCTGCTGCAAACTGCAGCGCCAAGATCAACATTAACCGTTTGTCAAATCTGCGCACTGACACCCTAACGATACCTCCGCTCGCGCTTCTTGAAGAACGACGTCAGCGGCACAAAGTAATCCCGACCCGTAGTCAACTGCACAAAATCGATTCTCATCCGGCTGAATGCTTTCTCCAATTCGGTGCTTAGTTCCTCGGCCTGCATTCCGAACTGCCGGCGGAAATAGGAGTCGGATGTATCCACCGAGATAATCTCGCCTGTCTCGGCGTCTTCAAAATCGATTAGTCCGAAATTCTCCATCTTGGCTTCACGCTCGTCGCCGATTTTGATTGCCACCACGTCGTGCTTGCGATTGGCAATTACCAAATCAGATGCATACCCCGAACTCAAAAAGTCGCTGACCAAGAAGACAACCGACTTGCGTTTGATCACTCGGTTCAAATACTCTAAAGCCTTGCTAATATTGGTCGAGCGCCCGACCGGCTTGAAGTACAATATCTCGCGGATAAGTCGCAATACATGCCCGCGGCCCTTCCGCGGAGCGATGAATTTTTCGACCTCATCCGTGAAGATGATCATTCCCACCTTATCATTGTTGCGAATCGCCGAAAACGCCAACAGGCCGCAAATCTCCGCAGCCATCTCCTCCTTGAGCTGGCTGCGGGTGCCGAACTGGCCGGACGACGAGGCATCCACCAGCAGCATAACAGACAACTCGCGCTCTTCGCGATACTTCTTGATGAAGGGAATGCCGGTGCGGGCCGTGACGTTCCAGTCGATCAAACGTACGTCATCGCCGGGTTGGTATTCGCGGACCTCCTCGAACTCCATACCCTGACCGCGGAAGGTCGAATGATATTCGCCGGCAAAAACATCATTCACCAATTTCTTGGTGGTGATTTCAATGCGGCGGATTCTCCTTAGGACTTCTGCTGGAAGCACGACTTACGGTACCTCAACCTCGTTGAAGATCTTTGTGATGATTGCCTCGCTGTCGACCTCTTCCGCTTCCGCTTCGTAAGTCACAATGACGCGATGGCGCAGCACTTCCATGCCGATCGATTTGACATCATCCGGCGTGATATAGCCGCGGCCCTTCATATAAGCGTGTGCCTTGGAGGCCAGCGTCAGATTGATGGTCGCGCGCGGCGAAGCGCCGTATTCGATCAAGCCCTTCAAATTGAGATTGAATGCTTCGGGATTGCGTGTGGCAAATACGATATTAACAATGTACTCCTTGACCTTATCGTCGACATAAATCCGGTTCAGCACTTCTCGCGACCTGACAATATCCGCAGGAGTAATCACCGGCTTTGTTTCAAACGTCGTGCCGACGGTCATCCGGTTGAGGATCTCCAGTTCCTCGGCTTTGCTCGGATACGTCACCCGCAGTTTGAACATGAAGCGGTCGACCTGTGCTTCCGGCAGCGGATACGTTCCCTCCTGCTCGATCGGATTCTGTGTCGCCATTACCAGGAATGGTTTCGGCAAAGCATGCGTCGTCTCGGCAATCGTTACCTGGCGTTCCTGCATCGCTTCCAGCAAAGCCGATTGCACTTTGGCCGGCGCGCGGTTAATTTCGTCCGCCAGAATCATGTTCGCAAAGATCGGCCCCTTCTTGACGGTGAACTTGCCATCATTCTGCGAATAGATCATCGTTCCGATCAAATCCGCTGGAAGCAAGTCTGGTGTAAACTGCAGACGCCGGAAATCCGCCTGTATCGCCTGACACAGCGTCTTGATCGCCATCGTTTTCGCCAGTCCGGGCACACCCTCGACCAGAATATGACCATCGGCAAGCAGCGCCATGATCATCCTGTCCACCAGATACTCCTGACCGACAATTACCTTGCCGATCTCGGCTTTGAGTCGCAACACGAAATCAAAACTGCGCTCAACTTCAGCTTGTATTTGCCTAATATCCTGATCCACTGATATATCTCCCTAAACTATTGATTCATTTCGACCAAATTGTACGACATCATTTCAGAATCAGTTCCAGTATTTTTGTCGCGTTGGCGACGGCTGTTCGCCCGCTCTGTACATCTACTTTGCCGCTGGAAAACTTCACCTCTTCGCAAAATGCGAACAGCTCCTGGCTGTGGCTGCGAATCTCCTTTTCGATTCCTCGCTCCTCCATCCACCGCAGAATGTCTGTCGTAGTATACCCCGTCAGCCGCGCTTCGTTCGCTTTCTCGAGCAATCCGACGATAAACTTGCTCGCCTGACTTGAGAACTCGCGGAAATCTTCTCGATCTGCCAGCCTTTTGATTTCGGCAAACTTCGCCTGCGCCTCGGCTCGCCAATCGGCTTCTGGAACTACTGGCGCTTTCGTCTTGCGGCGTCGGAACAACAGCGCCGCAATGATCGCTGCCCCAACAGCAGCTGTAATGAAGATCGGCGCTAAGCTCACCCTGGAATCTTTGCCTGGCCTCGGCTGTGCGACATTCACCACGATCGGATCCGACGACAATGTATCAACCCCTGTCGTGCTCTTAAACTCTACCTTGTAGGATGGTATCGTTACCTCGCCGCTACGGGCCGGTTTGAGCGCATAAGTATACCGACGAATCGTCAACTCGCCCAGCTTCTCGACACTACTGCCGGACCCGCCAACCCGGAATCCGACTATCTCCGGCGGTGGCACCGGAGTCGTAGTCATCGCCGGATCCGATACGCTCACCTCAAGGGTCAACACAAACTCGTCTTCAAAAGCCGCTTGCACTTTGTCGACATGTGCCTTGAATCCGATCTGCGCCATTGCGGTTGTCGCCAGACAAACCGCCAATACCAACGTTTTTAGCATCTTGAACATAACTTACGGAATTATAACGGTTAAGCTCACCCTGGTTTCAGGTTTTAACATTAATTAACGCCGGCCAACAAAATCGCCAGCAACGCCGGCAACATAATGATTTTCAGCGCCAGCGAAGTCTTATGTGCGCCGGCTTGCGCTTCCTGCCTCATATAGATAACAAAAATCAATGCCAGCGGCAAATTGACTCCGAAACTAATTGCGACTAAATAGCTCTTTGAAAGCCCCAGTTGCAGATACGCTCCATAGGTCGCCGCAATCAGTACCCCAAAAATCGTCAGGGCAATCATTCTCGCCTTATTAGGTCCCCATTTCAAAGGCACTGTCGATCGCGCAATTGCCTCATCCCCGGAGATATCCTCGATGTCTTTTACAATTTCACGCCCCAAATGATAGAGGAAGGTCAGAACGGCTGAAACTGCCAGAAGTTCGACCGCCCGATTATCCGCAGGACAAGCCATCGTTCCCAGATAAAACACCGAAGCACACAGCACCGCTACCAGCACATTTCCGACAAACAATTGCGAGGAGATTTTTGCGGCGTAGAAATAGAGCGCCAGCGCGACGACAACATAGTACACTGATGTCATCGTATTCGCGCCAATCAACAGACCGCTGCCAAAAACTAAGCTCAACACAGCAGTTAGCCAGGCATACTTGAGCGACAGCACGCCGGAGGGAATTGCCCGCGTTGGACGATTGATCAGATCGGCACGCACATCAAAAATGTCATTCACCGCATAGCCAAACGATACCAGAAAGAAAATCATCCCCGACTCCCGCCACGGCACGGTCAACTCCGCGCACGCGATTGACGCCGCCGGCACTACCGAAAGTGCGGCTACCAGCCCGTTAAGCGGCCGAATCAGCTTTATGGCGGCGACCAACTCTCTCATATTCCTGTCTCAAAGCCAAAATGCACCAGCATCGCGTCGAGCTGCTTCTCCTCACCAAGCGAAAAGTCGAGACGGAATCTTCCTGCCGTTGTCTCCAGTTCCATCCCTAATCCGAACCCCGTCAACTTGCGCGTGCCGGCTTCTGTCTCTATCAAAGCGTTATCACAGAATATCCGGGTGATGAAGTCACCCTTGAAGAGATACCGCAATTCAGTTGCCGAGACAACACCGATATCAGCCAAATAACTGCGCTCCCGAAACCCGCGTACACTAGCAGGTCCGCCTATCTCGACCAGTTGCTCCACCGGAATTGGCTCAAAATCGGACCGAATCTGAAATGGCGTGATTTGTTGATACACAGCCCAGCGTCCGGCTATTGGCTGCCACGATTCCACTCTCGCTTTGATTATTGTCGAAAATCCGGTGCTGACATCACTCCCGCTGTCGAACGACCGTCGATACAGCGAGCCGAATTCCGTCGATACTGATAGGCCACTGTGTGTAGCCTTCGCCCGATCGCGTTTCTGAAACGCCGTCTTCAACGTCACTCCGGCGATTCGTGCCGAGGGCGACAACCTGCCTTCATCCGGCGTAATCTTCTCCCATGAAAATGTCGAACCGATTTGCCATAACTCGCTGAAATGATACATCGCCCCGATTTGTAGCTTCGCCGACACAAAAGCCGAATCGCGATCGCTTTGTACAGCGTCGAAACGCACATCAACAGGATACCCGCCCGCATACGGCAACTCGACACTTAATCCCAAATCACGCGAGTCCTTGTTGAGCCGCGACCAATGCAGTCCTACACGCTCGCCCGTTCCGAAAATGTTGAGCAATCCGAAATCGCCGCTGCCGCCGATCGTATTGTCGGAATTGAGATAGAACAACCCATCGACCGTCAGATTACGCTCGTCGCGCATCGCGAAAACCACATCTGCGGCATTCGTGCGCGTGTCGTGCGCTACAACCGGTGCCGAAATTGGCTGCGTGAAGCTCAACTGCGACAATGCGCGCTCCGCCTTCCGCAGGAATGATTCACGATATCCCAAACCTTCCTCAATCTGAAGCGGACCACGCAACCGTTCCTCTTTGGTCGTTACCAATCCGGTGAAATCGACTTTGCCAAACGTCGCCCGCGGTCCGGTGACAACTGCAAACCCAATTTCGAGTTTGTCGCCAATGATATTGATCTTCTCAATCCCAGCTTGACAAAATGGATATCCGGCCTCCGCATACGATTCAACGACACGCCTTGTTAACTCCTCCAAAGACGCGATTGTCAACGGTGTTTCATCCTTGACCAGTTCCCTTCGCGCCGAGATACTCGTATCGATCCCGCTGAAGATCACGTCCAGAGTCCGATACCGCTTCCCTTCATCAATCGTGACTGTCGTGTCGCCGCTTGCTTCGATCGCAACCACCGCCGCGAAGTATCCCGCCGCAAAGTACGACTCAAGTACTTGCCGTCGGAATTCTTCAAGTGAACTTGCCGAACTTTGTACCTTTCGCAGTTCCTCCGACCGGAACAGCTTGTTTCCGACAAGGCGCACCGCACCGGCTGTCTGTCCCGCCATCAGCAACAATATGAGTAAGATTCTGGTCATTGGAAATTCGAGGTCAACTCGCTCCTTAGGAAGTAGCGGTTCTCATCGTGCTCGCGAAATTCGGCTTGCCCGATAACCTTGAAACTAAATGTGTCCGAGATCCCGATATCAACCTTGATCCGTCCGCCCCAATGCGTTCCGGTAGGAAAACCTTCCGCCATCTGCAAAAACAGACTTCGATCCGCATACTCGCTGACATTCAACACAAACGGCGCCAACTCGAGCCGCCCTCTGGTCGACAGACTGTAATTCACGCCCGGCGCCACGCGCACACTGTATGAAAGCAGGTCAAGCGAATCTGTGTGCTCCCGTGCCAGACTCGAAGCCAAAGTCCACTCCCACGCTCCGCTGAAATGCGAAGCTGTCAATTCGATTCGCTTCTCGCGTAGATTCAGTTTGAGCCGGTCGTATTCGACTATCTCTCGCTCCCGATTTACGAGTGCGAGTTGCAGATTGTCGCGCTCGGCAATATTCTTACTAAATGAAACCCGCACTTCATCGGAATTGCGTTTGATCGGCGCGGTCACTTCCAATCGATTTTCGTCCCGGCGAATCGTATACGAAACCTCACTGCGCAGACCTGGTCTACGCTCATATCGCCGCAATCGATAATCGAACAGCCGCTGCGAAACCCGCGTGTCACCGTCAAAATATCGCGATGGCGGCAGCAGCCACTTTGTCGCAAAATCGTTCTCCGGTGCTCCGATTTCACGCAGGCTTACTTCATAACGGAATGAAGTGCCCCGCGTGAACAAGTTCCCACTCCACTTCTCTAACTCAAACTCTGCCTGAACTCGTTTCTCTGCATCTATATTCTGCTGCACTTCGCCGACCTGTTCGGTCACGAGAATGTAATCTCCCCGCGATTGTGCCACGTATACCGAATCGATCAACACATAGTCTCCCTCGCCGGCGTCAACCTTGAGATAGGTCTGATTCGTCTGCGAAAACCCGCGTCGATTCAACCGATAATTCGCGGTCAGCGCCGTTCCAGGAATCAGCGTCGGCCATGCCAGAGACAACGAACCCGTCTGATAACCTTCCCGTCTTCCACCACTTGAGAACCGATTAATATTCGCATTTGCATCGATCTTGTTTGGTCCTGATAGGGAGCGGCTGATCGAGGCGACAAGACTCTTCTTATTATCGACTAGACTCCACCCCGACACATCCTCAAGCCAATTCTCCCGAAGCCTCGCTCCCAAACTCGCACCACCGTAGCTGACCGTAGATTCTATTTCCCGCTTACTGTCGGTTCGCTCGGTGCTGTCGTTATCCTGACCGCGCAGATCGTACTCGCCTCTTAAGATGACTCTCACCGGCAATAGATCGGTTTGCAGTTCCGGCCTCAAGTCAAACAGTGACCGCGAATTCCCCCGCTCATCCGAAGACGCCAGATTCACCTTCACACGTGCCTGCGATTGCCAAATCTGTCTCAACTCGGTGTCAACATTGAGTCTCCGCGCTGTGAGCCCGCTTTCTTCATCGCTATAGCCCGTCGATACCCTACTGAAAAACCTGTCGTTCGGTTTAATCGACAATCCCCCCAACATGCGTTTGCGTCCGCCGCCGGATGTTGCCTCCCGCTGCCACAGGTATTGATCTTCGATAGCATCGAGCCGCGCCACTTGCGGAAATCCATCTGGAATTATCTCTGCCGTCGCATCCGCCTCGACCCTCCCGGTCGGCTGCCTGTACTTGAGTCCTACCAATCCTGCCAGGCTGTTATTGTTGCTGTCATCCTTGTTTGAGAATCGATTGCGATCATAATTGGACAACACGGACTCCGCGTTAACGCGCAACCCCGGCAGCAGTTGTGTCTCCCCGGCTATGGCAGTCAGATGCACCGACTCCGGCATCGGCAATTGCTTGAGCGGCAGAAACCGCCCTTTCCCCCTGCCAACATATTGATACCAGCCATTGCCAAGATAGGTGTAGTCGCCCACTGCAAACTCGGCGAAACTCACCGAGTAATCGCCCAGGCTGTCGCCGACAAACGAGTAAATCAACTCACCTGTTGTGTCCGTCGCTGCGATATAGTTTCCCAAACCTGCCCCGACAAACCTCGCCCCGGAAATCGTCGTCGAATCACGGTTGTCGCCGGCACTTTGCAGTACATTGATCTCCTCTTCCGACAACGTGAAGTCAAGCGGGTCATTGCGTGCGGTCAGAAAACCGTTGTAACCAACTGCCACCGACTTGCCGGAATCCGCCGAGCTAAATCGACTGCTGGCGGTGACCAGCGTCTTGCGATATTCCAGCCGCTGAAATTCATACTCCACTCGCACTCGGTCATCGGCATCGATGACGCGCCTGCCGGTGAAGTACAACTCACCGCGCAAGTAGTCGAGATAGTAATCCTGGTCGCGCCCGCGCTGCAGTTTGTCGCCATTTAACCACAGTGCGTCGGAATTCTCCACTACAGCTATCCCCTGCTCGCCGTTGCGTCCCGGCAACCGGTACGGACCGTAGAATCCGTCTCTGGTGACAAACTCATGTTGACCGTAATTCCCGAGCGGCACCGCCACCGATAATTCCGTCTGACTCGTTGGCAACGTGTAGGCCAGTTTCAATCCCTGCACACTCCGTTGAAACCGAATCAACGAAAACTGCGTCTGCTGCTGAAGAAAGTTGCCAAACACACTGCGAAATTTCGGCGACTCCACCTCAAGAAAGATATTCTCCAGTTCCGAAAACCTTCTCGTCACCAGCCGGTTGTCGCGCAATCCCCGGTCGGAAAAACTTCCCCGCACCGACACTTCATGCCCCAAGTCACCAGTCACCGTCATCGTCAATCCCTGTGCCAGCGTTGTCCGGCCGCGATCCGATACATCGGCGTAGAAACTCTTGCTTCCGGCAACCTTCAGGTTCGAAGTCGTCGTCGCAACTCCCCTCGCAGTATCAACCCTCGGCTCCGGGACATTAGCCAGTTGTGTGGTCGTGATGTAAGGTCGCAGGCTGTAAGGGCTAAACGCAAATCGGTGCTCCAATTTCGTAATGACCAGAATTGAATCGCAGTTGTTCTTTGGATCGTGCAGACACATTCGATTGTCCGCCCACGAAATCCCGCTCTCCAATGACATCGTGTCGCCCTCGCAGTCTATCACCGCGACGACCAGCTCCGGCAAAATCGAAGCTTCCGCACAACCAATCGAGTCGACAACAATGTACTTATGAAGATAGATGGGAGTCGCCGCGTTTTGGGCGAAGGCCGCCGACGGCAGAAATATGGCGATGAGTAATGCTGACAGGCCCGTGCACGACAGCATCAGTATCAAACAATCACGGCAACGGTGCCGCGAGTTCATAGATCACAATGCGATTATTGCCGGTATCACAGACATAGAGAAAATTATCGCTCCGCATCGCCAGACCGGTTGGCCCGCTGAGGTTCAGCGCTCCCGAGCCGTAACTGCCGGTTGCCATCAATCGCTGTCCGTTCAAGTCATAAACCACAATCTCGTGGCGTTCCTTGTCGGTCGCGATGATCATCCCGTCGCAAACCAAGAAGTCGCCCAGGATCCCCGCGGCTTCGAGTTTGATCGTGCCTTTCGCGTTCCCGAAGCTGTCGAAAACATATATCGCATCGAGGTCGCGGTCGTAGACATATGCGCTGGCATCGTCGCCGACTGTGACGATCGTACATCGCGCGAAACCGCCGGCTGGAAACAACTCCTGCTCCCGAGCATAGTCCTTGTCCAGCATGATGACCTTGAGATTGTCGGGATCCACCAGATACATATTGCCGAACCGGGAGTAAGCGATGTCTGCAATCTTTCCAGCCAGTTCCAGATCGGGATTCGAATTAAAGCGGATTTCATCGGAGAAAACCAAACCGTAATCGGAGCGCACAATCCGGTTATTACCCTGATCGAGAATGAAGAAGCTGATTCCACCATCAGACTCCAACGCTACCGGATGGCTTAGCCCGTTAAATCCCAGACCATAGCCGCCGTTCTCCTTGTCAAAGGTATGATCTGCCCGCAGCTTGACCAGGCGATTGTTGCCCTGGTCAATGATATAGGCATTGCGACTCAAATCAAAAGCAATCGCCACCGGCAGGCTCAATGCTTCATCGCCGAATGTGCCGGCAATCTCGCCAATGTAGTTGAATTTTCTTACGGCTGGAGGCGCCGCAATCTCTGATTGGGGCGGCGGTGAACACGCTCCGAGCAGCACGCTGATGAGCAGAACTCCGCCAACCAGGACTTGCTTCGGGAAACTCACGGTCTTAGAACCTCGCGTTCAATGTCAACTGCCATCCGCCGTCGTCCAGCATCTTCAAATCGACGCCGGAGAACCCGGATTCGATGCCGCGGTTGTGCCGCTTGGCGCTCCAATAAGCATCGACTGCGGAAAGAAAGTGATTCGCGAGGATGAATCCAAGTGCAAAATCAGAATTGCGTCTAAAACTCTTGCTGTCGTTTTTCAGATCGCGGTACCGTTCTCGCGCCGCATCCGTACTCCAGTTCCAAAAATAAGCTTCTGTATCGGGATAATACTGGCGGCTGGGATCAAACGCACCGCCGATTTTGTTGTATTCCTCGCGCGAATCATAAAAACCGACAACATCGAAATACCGCTCGTCCTTGCCCTCCACGTTGGCGCCTGCTTCGCGTGCCGCCAGAAGTCGATAATCATCTTCACGCCAGTTGGCAAGATGCTTGAACGAAATTAGTGATGCCCACCCGCCTACCTCCGCAAGCATGAAGATGCGCGACTTAAGCGTCGAACCCGTGTACAGCTCGCCCGTGCCCGGTACGATCAGCGACATCGCAAAAGCCCGCCACGGACTCTTCCGTAAGTTCTCACCAGACTTCTCGTCGCGGATTTCTGTATAACCCGATCCATTCTCCACCTGGTACTGAATGGTCGGCTTCTGGTCGGTCGCAAACTGCGAGGCCGGCAGTTTGGTTTCCGCCAGAAGACTTCCCGAAATCACCAGTCCGGCGATGATTATTGCGATTAAGTTCTTCATTGTTAGAACTTATAAGTGAAGATCAGTTTCGGTATTTGCTTGCCTTCATACTTCGCTAAACGCGCCTTCACGGAAAATTCCGAGAAACTGTCCTGCTGCCGGTTGTAACGTCGTGCCGACAAGGCCGCATCAAAGGCTGAAAACAAGTGGTTGGCTAAGGATACGATCGCGCCAAGTTTCGCCTTGTCGAATTTGCTGTTGGCTTTGTCGCGATCGAGCAAATAGCTGTTACGCAAATCGGAAGTGCTGTCCTTCGTCAGGTAGTCGGAGTCAACCCAGCCATATCGGAACTGCTCGTACTTGCCGATCATTTCGTAATATTGCTGTGTCTTGGTATCGGGAAGATGGTGTGTGAACGTCCTGGTCTCATCACCTTCCTCAAACGTCATGGTATCGCTGGTAATGCCGTAGGTCTCGATCATCCAGTTATAATAGCGTTCCGGATCCCAGTTGGCATCGGCATATGCGTTGTTGTCGTCTTCCTGTTTCTTACCCTGGTTCTGCCATACCATATATCCGCCCCATGCCAGCGCTTCAATGCCCATGAAGATGAACGCTTTGGTCTTGGAGCCGGCGTATAACTGACCCGTACCAGGTATCATCATCGAATACAAGAACCCTTTGCCCGGTGATTTGTAATTGACATCGAAAATATCCGACGTCATCGGGAAGTCCTCGAAGCCGGATGCCGCCAGGCTGAAATCAGTCAACTCTGTTAGACGCTGATACTGCGCCAGCTCTCGTTGCGCCAGCGCCTTGCCGATCTCTCCGGTCGGCAACGACTGGTCATCGGCCATGCCCATGGCTGCCGACAGCAGTACCAACAATATGACCAGATACTTAATCATGAATTTATCCTCCAAAGCAGAATTATTTCAATATCGCTATCGAGCAATGTTTGCGATCGCCCGAGTCGGTTTCCAATTGACAAAAATACACGCCGGCCGCTAATCGCGAGGTATCCACCAAATGTTCATTGGCAGTCCCGGCAACCGCGTCAATACTCGACTCAAGGACGAGATCGCCCGCCGTGTTGTAAAACTTCAGGCTGACGGTACCCGATTCACGCAGCGCAAATCTGATTGTCGTCTGATCCGCCGCCGGATTCGGATAATTGTAAACGTAATCTATCGCTCCTTCGGCCACCTTGATAGCCGGCAGTCCGCGAACATACGATCCCGTATTATTGACACTGCCATACTGCGAATTCCAATCACGATCCTGCGCGCGCGCAATAGTGAAAGCGCTGATTTCGCCCTCGCGCGACTGCGCCAGAGCCAGTCCCTGATTTATCGAACGAGCGACTGCAATCGGCGAGTCAATATTGCCGCCGCCGGCGCGCGGGAAATTCTCCAGCCGGTGCCCCTTGATGTCGAATCCGCAGACTTCTCCGTTCGCGGTTCCAACGAATATCTCCATCACACCGTTCGCATCAATATCGACCAAAGTCGGGCTGCAGCGCAACGGCCCCGCCGGATTCGCCGGATTGACTTTAATCGGAAAATCTTCGACCGGCGTCCCGTTGTAATTGAATGCATAGATCAAATTGTCGCCACAGAACAGAATCTCTACGTGGCCATCATTATTGACATCGCCAAGGGCAATTTCCGAGAAGATCGGCCCGCCGAATGATATCGTCAGCGGACTGACGGCGTAGTTGATCTTGAGCGTACCGTCGAGATACACCTCGCAGGTTTCGTAAACGCCGTTGCGGTCGAAGTCACCGGCCGCAGCGCCGCGAATGCTGGTCGCGTTGACGTTGCCGCGCATTCCGCCTTCGGGCGAAATGAATTCAAACTGATGCAAGGAGTCGGTCAGAACCCGGTATGGCCACGTGGCCGCTTCGTTGAGAATTACCGTGCCGTTCTTGTCCAAGACCAATTTGCGATTGGTCATCGTATAGAGAAGTATCTCCTTACCGCTGACCGCGGCGTCGTATTCCAGAATGATCGGCGCAATCGCAATCGGTTCGTCGATAAATACCTCAAACCGCTTCACTGCTTCACCGACTTGGCTCAAGGTTCGTGAATTAAAAGCTACAATCGTGAAGCGATTGGTACCGCCGATGATTTCCGCAAATCCGTCGCCGTCGAGATCACCAATGGCCAGCGGCATCGTAAACTCGCGGTCGGAAGCCACTCGCCCCATCACTGCCAGAGTATCCTTGGCAACTCCGTCGCCGATTAGGGTCTGTCTCTCGACCACGACCTCGGTACCCGGTATCGGCTGGAAGTACGAAGAGCCGTCGAAACGATACGCCAGCACATAGTTGTCGACCGAGGTGATAATCTCTTCGGTGCCGTCAGCATTGAGATCATAAACACGCATCGGTGACGCTCCCCGTCCGACAAAATTCGGCCATTGAGCGCCGCGACCCTCCGTGCGAATGCGACAGAACATTGTCAGCGCCGCCGCCGAAATATTGTCAATCGTGATACCGCTGTACGCGCCGGTATTCGCCGCCGAATTCGGATTCGTGAATGGTCCGAAGCTGCTATTGCTATTGATTTCAAACAGGTCGCGCTGGCGGCCATAGCCGGCGAAATATTCTCGGCCAAATTCTACACTGCCGTCAGCCTCCATAACGGTCAGAAACTGATGACGATTGTCCCAGCGCCGCGGATCGGATGGAAAATTAAACCACTGCAGGTCGTTGTCATCGAAATTGTTGAAGCCGTCGCCGTCGTAATCGAGTCGCGCCGCTAGTTCGTCCACATGCCAGATCAGCATCCCGAATCCCGGCGTCAGGTAATCGTACTCGCGATTGTTGGCTGCACTGCCCGGCGAGCGCGGATTGAGAATGACATTGGTCAATTCGTCGGCCTGCAGATTAGTCACGCCGTCGCCGTCGATGTCGGTGCGCCGGTTTTCCAGCAGGAAATACTCATCGGCATTGATCGGGACGCGAATGACCTGGTTCTCCGTAGTGTTCAATTCTGCCGCCGCCACACGAACATTCGTTCCGGCACTCACAGTCACCACATCGACGAATCCAAGATATGCTCTTGACCAAGCATCGGGAAATATCGGCATGACGCCTTGCACCAGCACCGGCACTTCATCACCGAGATCGATATTGACTCCAAAGCCATTGTTATCCATCAGCGAAAAATCGCCGACGGCGGTGTTGAACGTACGTGAGTCGTATAGATCTACCAGACCCAATTGATGACCGAACTCGTGCGCCATGACGGCGTTGAGCGCGCTGACGCGGCCGTCTTGCGACACTGTCTCGGGCATCACCATTCCATCAAAGATGATCAGGCTGTCACTTTGCACGAAGATCGGCGCGCCCAGCTTGAGATAACCGGTAAACAAATCGCCCGGCGTCGCTTGTCCAAAATTGGGGAGGTTGTTCTGCTGGTCAGAACCGGGATGAAACACGATGAATGCATCATAATTCGGCTCGCCGGTCGCCGGATTGACAAATTGCAGTTCCGGGTCGGCATCCGCCGCCGCCCAGGCATCCTGATAGAACTCTGTCAATCCAAACTCCGGCTCCTGCAATCCGTAATGCGCAATCGTTTGATCAAGCTGATACGCTCCGTTCGCTGCGCTTGGGAAAACTTCAAATACCAGCGTCACGCGTCCATTCGATACCGTCTCGTAATAGTTGTTCAAGGCCTGCAAATGCGCCTGAAAATAGTCGTTGTTGTGCGGCGCCGGATCGATCAAATGGCCTTCAGCCGAAAGAAACTGCTCCGCGCTGCGCAGATCAAAATTGCCGTCGCCCGTCGTTTGCGGATCGTCCGGCACTTCCTTCACGAACTGCGCTTTGATTGCCAGAATCCGAATCACGCGCGGCTCGTTAATCGAGAGCGCCTGCGTCGGCAACGAAAATTTCGACTCCCGCTCCAGTCCGAGCAGATTGCGATCCGAAGCTTCTTGATGAAGACAACCGCGAATCGGCACATCCGACGGCTGCTTGCCGCGAATCGCCAAGTTCTTCCCGCCGGCTCCTGCCGCGATCGCTGTGATGAAGATTAGACTGACTGCTAATATTCGCATACTTGCTTTGTCTTCCTACAGCTTAACCGTCAACGACGTTCTCAACGTATTAGCCAGCGGCAGATTGTCCGAAGACGGGATATATGCGAAGTCCAGACGGTACCGGCCCTTGTACTGAAGTCCCACACCCAAGGTCGGCGTTTTGATCTGGCCTTCCTTGTCATAGATGTAGCCTGCACGCAGCGCCAGCAGAGATCCGTACCAGTATTCAATACCAACATTTTCAACCGCTTCCTGCAACTCGGTTGAGAAATCATCATTCACCGTCGCCAACAGCTTGTTGATTTCGCCGGTCATTGTGAGACGATTGTAGGGCGAATCGAGCAGTTTATAGGAGAAGCCCAGCGCTAGGTTGCGCGGCAGAGCGTCTGATTGCGCCGCATCGATATAGCTCATATCGGGACCGAGGTTCGTTATTACCGCGCCGAGGCGAAGTCGCCTGGTCGCCGAATAAAGCAGGCCGCCTTCGACCGCAAATGAAGTTCCCGATCCTTGACCGACTTCCCTTCCGGCTCCAACCACCGAGAGTTTGGAATAGATGATCTTGGCAGACAAACCGACCGCCAGCTTCTTGGAGGCACGCGTACCGTAGGATAAAGTGACCGCCACGTCGAAGGGATTGATCTCGCCGGTCACCTCCGAAGAATTCTCGCCGGTCGTCGGAATCGTTCCATAAGATAGAAACGTCACGTTACCGCCGATTGTACCGAGACTGCCGAACGGCTGTGTATAGCTCAAAAACTCGTAATAGAGGTCTTCCGCCAAATCAGGCAGCCAGTTGGCGTGTGTGAATGCCAGTTCGTTTTTGCCCTGCGCGAATACGACGATGCGGTCAGCGGTGGCAAACCACATTTCACCGGCATGGCCGACGATATCGCGCGTGTTGGCCTGATGCAGTCCTTCGTGATAGTAGCGTTCCCACGAACCGCCGCCATAGGAAAACGTGCCATAGATCGATCCAACGTATAATCTGCCCCCGTGGAACTGCAACGAATTGATCGTACTGCCTGCCGGGTTAGCATAGACCCAGACCACGCGGCCAATTTGCAGATTGCCCTGCTGGATCGTGTTCTTCTGCTTCAGGATATTTACGAAACTGTTGACCTTGTCCGGATCGGAAGTCTTAAGATACTCCTGCGCCAATTCCTCGATCGACATCTGCCGATCAACCTGGATCGCTTTGTACCCGTAACTCGTCCACGTACGGCCATCAAATTTCTTGACGCCTAATTCCGTGCCGACCCAGAGATTATTGTCGTTATCCATTTCCAGCGCCGTGATCCGGCCCTCAAATACCGGTTTGTGCGCAATCTTGACGGTTTGGCCAGGCTTTGGATCTGCCTGAAACTCCGAATTGTTCAGCCCGAACTTCATGACCGCCTGATCGATTCGAGTGCGGTCAATTGACCCGTAGAATCGGTTCAATATCGACTCCACTGAATCGCCGACCGCTGTCGTCATTTGATGCAAGTTCGACCATTTGGTGCCGTCAAACGAGAACAAATCGTCATCTGCCGCCGCCCAGGCAACTTTGTCGTTCTTGACATAAATATTCTTGAACGGACCGCCGGTCAATCCTTGCTCGGAGCCAAAGCTCGTCCACTTGCCGTCTTTCAGGATGTGGACACCGTTCTCGGTGCCGACAAAAATCACGCCGCGTTTAACGGGACGAATTGACCACACTGCCGACGAGTCGCCGGCAATATTGTACTTCTCCCAGCTGCGGCCATTGTATCGATACAAGCCGCTCGCCGTACCGGCATAAAGCGTCTTGTGGTCCACCCCGATGTCGTTAATCTGGCCTTCAAAAACGGCGGCAAACGGAAATCGCAGTTCATCCGGCAAACGGTCGCGAAACGCCTTCTCCAACGAGAACATCAGGCGGTCGCCTTCTGATTCCGTGAGCTTGCTGTCGGCCATCGCTTTCGTATAGTCGCTGATGAAGATATTCATCCGCATATTATCGAGACGGCAACCCATCCAGGCTTCTTCCAGTCTCGCGAGGTTCTTAACAAAGTCTTCGCGTCCTTCGAACTCTGCCGGTAAAGCCGCTTCGACCTCGCTCTTAATCTCCGCAATGCGCTCGCGCGGAATCGTATTGTTGGCGCGGGCCACCATTTCCAGTCGCGGATTGACTGCTTCCTCATTCGCCGTGCCGAGTGCCCGGGCGACAATATCCTTGAGATTGTCGCCGCGCCTAGGCTGTATCGCATCGCTGTTTGACCATACTGTTCCGTCGTAGCGCATCAAACCGAAATTCGACAATGCCCAAATATCGTAGTGCGTGTAGTTGTCGCTGGGCACGCCGTTCTCCATTACCGCGATCTTTTCGATCCGCTGCTCCCACGGCACTTCCCAACCGCGCCAGACCGTCAATAAGATTGAATACGGTACTTTGATTGAGCTGGGGCGGGTTTCTGTTTCACACGCGTTCGCTTCGGCTTCGATCCGATTGCGTTCATCGGTCGTCAGCTGATTATCGACCGTCGCGCTGTTAATGCTTTCTTTGAGAGCATTGAAAGCTTCGACATTGATCCGCAAGTCCTGCCAGTTGGCGAGCAGCTTCTCGGTCATCGCATTGATTTGTTCAGCGCCTTCTTTTCCCGCCGAACGCATCAGCGTCACGCGCAGGTTGTTGATTTCTTCGAACGAGATGCCGGTATTGACATAACTGATCTGACGGACAGCTTCCTTGAATTTGTCCTTGTCGGCCGCTACCAGGCGCCGCGACAAATTCGCCAGTACAGTGCGGGCCGGGTCAATGCTGATCTCTTCCGACTCCAACCACTGCTCATTCTCAAAGCGGCTCACCGTATTGCCCTGCACCTGCCATGATTGGATCTTCTCAAAAAACGTCTCGGAGAGCTTGCGATCAAACGCGCTGGCCGCCAGCTCCTTGAGCCGGTTGTCATCGGCCACCTGAATTTCGTACCAGGCGTGCGCCAGTGGATATTCGCCCAGCCCGGCCGGATTCCAGTGGGTAGCGGAGGCGTCATCGGCGACCGCCACGAACGCTTCGCCCATTCCGGCGCTGCGGGCTCCGGGCGCAATGCGCAGGAACAACACGGCAGCGTCGCTCACTTGCGCCTGTGCCGGTACCGCTCCTAACAGAAGCATAAGGCCGAGCAAGAATATGAAAACCAGTTTGCGTTTCATCAATGTCTCCTTGATGTATGAGAACAACATTTCTTCTATTTTAGAACAACCAGCTTGCCGGTGGCAGTGGCTTTATTATTATCGACAATTTCACCGTTACCGCTTGTCGGCCGGGCAGATAATTGAATCACATAGACACCGTTGGCGATGTGGTCGCCGTCGGTATCCAGCCCGTTCCAGCTGATCCCCTGGTGGTATCCCCGGGCTCCGGGAAGACTACCCAGCGACCAGATTTCGAGCCCCGATAAGGTGAACAGTTTCAGCGTGACATCATCGGCATCCGCAGACAGCGTGTAGCTGAATTCGCATCCCTGCTGCACCGGGTTCGGATAGCAGAGCAAGTCGCGTATCTCCAGCTCGGCCGATGATGATACATTCAGCGCGACGATTTTCTGATTGGAATTGTTCGCCGAATCCCACGCTTTGACGCGTAGGGTATGCTCGCCCGCCGCCAGATTCGGTAGTTTCATTTTGGCACTTCCCCGCTGATAGCTGTCGGCGGCATAGGTGAAACTATCCGTTAACTCATAACTGAACTCGCGATTGTCATCAAATTGCACCTCAATACCATGTCCAATTTCGCCGCTCAAATTGATCCCCAGCGAATCAAACAACTCAATCGACAACTCGCTCCCGGGAGTCACCGTCGCGCCGTCCGTTAAGGCTGTCGATCCGGCCAATAGCAGGGTAATCTCCGGACCGACACTATCGACCACTGCCTTGTTGATGCTTCCGATCGATATTGGAAAAATCGCTCCGGCCGCGCCCGTACCCGATCCCGCCGCATAGCCGCTGATTCGTGCATCGCTGCCGCCGTAGGTGATATCTTTGGGTACAACAAACTTCAAATTGAAATCGCCATCGTTAACCGCAATCTGTCCGCGATATATTTCCGGACCGTATTCGGTGTATGACACTGTAAATTGGCCACTTCCGAAGGGAATCGAAACACTCCGCTCGCGTGAATTGTCGAAGACGCTCACCGTCGCCGCTCCGTCGAAACCGGTCTGCTTGACGCCCTCGCGGTCGACAATTTGTCCCGCCAATTCCGTTACGGTCAACGCCACCAGCGAATCGGGCTCAAATGTCAGATACTGTATTTCATTGGGTGCCACCGCGAGGCGTGTCAGCGGGTCGCCGATATAAATATACTTGCGGTCATTGTCGCCGACACCAAATCCGCCCTGCCGCAGGAGCTTGGTCACAAATGTCGCCTCGGCAATTGTGTAATTCTTGTCGCTCAACAATTGCGTCATGCCGGCTTTGTTGAACTCGAAATTCGGCCGCGAATAAACCAGCCGCGTCGCCGAAATCGTTCCCACGGCGCCGCCGTTGGCGTAACGCAGCAGGTCTTCAGCCATTCCTTCGCTGCGCGGATCGTCGAAGAACCCGATCGAGCAGGAGGCATTGAAGATCAAAGGTTGACGCGCCGAATTGTTCAAGCGCGGAATATCCTGCGTCCGCCGGAATATTCGTTCATCCGCCCACAAATTCTGATTCCCATGTCCGGTGTAATTGACGATCAAACGCCCGTCGTTGATCGCGCGGATGATATCTTCGCGCATCAGAGGTTTCTCTGCCGCCGCGCCGAATGGATAGGATATTCCGTAGATTTTGTCGAGCACGAAGGTGGGCGATATAATCGTGTTGGCCAGCACCTCGGTATCCTGTGTGTGAAATATCTCCGGCAGACTCGACTGCGGATGGTTTTCGTCATCTGCGATTAGCGTGATCATGTTGCGCCAGCTGCCCGCGTCTTCGCCTTCATCATAGCGCTTCATCTTGTCGAACACCGTCTGGAATTCGGCCGTCGTCTTAATCGGCCAGCGGGCAATCACCATATCCACACCACGATCGATCGGATATGAGTTGTCCGAATCAAGATCAAAAAGTGAATCGAGAAACACGAAATTCTCATCTGACACCGTTTCGTCGGCATCGACAATGAACGGCGGAACATAATTCACGCCGCCAGTTCCGAGATGATTGCGGAAATCGTATACCCCGTCACCAACCAGCAGACAGTACGACGGTTTCGCACCGCTCCAATTGTAGTAAGCGTGCCGCAGGAAATCGCGGATCGCAATCGGGTCCAGCCGTCCGCCCGAGAATTGGGCATATACATCGGAAATCTTCACCGTCCGCACTCGTAGATTGTCGTGGGCCTGCCGGTAGGCCGCATATTCCTGCGCCGACGTAAAGAAATTGTCGTGTGTTATCACTATTAGGTCCGCACCGTTGCTCGCGGCCTTGATATCATCAATCTGTGTCGTAACCAGTGACAATGGCGTTCTTAATGCCGCAGCGTTGACAACCACGCAGGGTGCGGCCTCCCCCGTCAACAACCATTCCGAAAAGATCAACTGATTCGCCGATACGCTCGCCGTCAGCAAGTTCTGATTGTGCAAATCACGAATATCCAGCAGATACGGCGTCGCGAACTGCCCCGTTATCTTGTAAGTCCGCAGACTGCCGTTGCCCGTTCCCGTAAACATCAACTCGCCGCTCACAGGAAGTGTCAACGCTCTTTGCAGTTCGATGAACACATCATCGGTGTAACCATCGTTGAACGGATAGTCGATCGCGATTTGGTTCAGCCCGGTCGTAAATCTGTCGGAAGTATATGAATGGGAATTGCCATTGCTCGAATCGCGACTAAGCTCGATGTTGTTCAAGCGCAGATTGAACGTCGGCCGCGTTGTCTTAATCGACATCCGGTTGACCGATTGTGGCACAGGCTGGGGCAAGTTGATGAACAGCGTAATGTCGCCGGCCAGCCCCCAATACCAGTTGTAATAGTCAAACACGTCGCCGCCGGAAGAACTCAACTGCGCGTCTTCCTCAAAGTGGATGTAATCCGTAAACTGCGTCACTGTATCTTCGGCATTGGGAATAACACTCTCGACAACCGGCATCCGCTTGGCCGGCTCGGTGAAATTCCCGCCCAAAGACATGTAGTACACATTGCGGTCGCTGTACGGGTGACGGATAAATCCCGGCGTGTTGTTGTCCCACGTGTTGAAGTCCCCGCCATTCGCGTAGAACATCACGAAATCCTGATCGCCGAAATTCCCGTCGCTCTCGCCGAATATCGTTATCGCCATTTCGGTCAGCGAGTCGTGCGGTGTCTCGTTCGAATTTGGCAGCGGCCGTCCTCCCGCATGAAACACCCTGATCGTTCGCGGATCGAGCGTTCCAACGCTGACGCCGGCATTTGCCAGGTCTGTCCGGGTAATCTTGTAAACACCGCTCGCGGTGATCGCGATCCGCACCCAACTGGATGATTGTGAAAATGGGTTGTAAATAACCGCCGGTGCCGCCGCTTTGCCAATTGCAGACCAAGTCTTTACCTCCGCGCTATTCACCGTCAGATCGTCGAGAATTCGATCAAGCGGCCCTGCCGCAGGCTGCACTTCTAATTGCGCATCTTCTCCGAATGCGATCTCAACTTCCGCTGCCGTTACCTCATACCAGTCGCCTCCCTGATAAGCGATCTTCGGTACGATGATCTTCCCTAGCCAGCGTCCGCGCACCAGCACCGGTTCGACGATCTGAATCCGCGTTGCCGGACCGTCAGTCAATGCCGTCAACACACCTTCAACCCGTCTTCCAACCACGATATCGCTCCGCTCGAAACGCACTTCCCGCGATGGTGACCAGAAACAGATCACATTGGCATCGATAACCAGACTGTCATCAATCGCGAAACTCGATGATTCTGAACGGAAGGATCGCGAGGCCGACGACAACGAGCTTTGCGCGGGAACTGATTCCAGGCTCCAACGCAGCGACAATTGCCGCTCATTGGACGTACTGATCGTCACACCGGCAAATGATTTAGAACTGAATGGAAAAGTCAGAAGTGTGGCAAATGCGGCTGTGAGAATGCTTAACGAGATTCTGGACATCAGTTCAATCGACCTAACCTTAGAATTTCGAGTATACTCACGTTGCCTCTTTCTGCAAACAAAAAATCGGCAAGCGTAAGTCGGCTCTGAACTTGTAATGCTCCGCTGTTGCGGTAGACTCCATTACCTATCGGTCGATAAAACTACTCCGTATCTCCTAAAATAAGTTTCCCATAAGAAATAAACGTTTTTCCGCCCCATTTGTCAATCAGTTCGTGCAATTTTCCTGCCAACTTGTTGAGCACTCTGAAACTTTCGTGTGAGAGAATACCGTGGATTATAACCTCTTAATTTGCGTCAAGTTCCAGTTATCAACGAAAGAACCATCCAAACGAACATCGATAGATTCACTCCGTTTTCCACCGCCATTTCTGCACTCCCGTGCATATCTTGAACACACATAGATGTCGCGACCAAAGAAACCCCAGCAAACATTTCCATAGCGTTTTATCAACTTCGCCTATAAATTCTCTCCATGTCAAGACTCATCATCGTCGCCTTCATATTCTTCATTGGCTTTTTCCTCGGCTATGTCATAGGCAAATCAAGCCGTGGCAAGAAAGACGACAGCGGACAGGTCTATTAATCCGATCGCAAGCGATTTCATTGATAAAGGCTGGCACACGTGAAAGAACTCCTCATCGCCCTTCAAGCCATCGGATTCCTCGGCGCGGTAGTCTGTTTCTTCTGGGCTCTCAAATATCGCCAGGATCAAGGTAAGGGAGCCCCTTTCATGGGAATCAATCGCGAAAAACTGACCTCATTCTATGGCCCCAAAGGGGCCAAAATCGCCTTGATCGGTTCTATCTGTTTCTTTGCCTCGGGTTCTGCTATGATTGTCCGCTGGTTCCTGAAATAACCGCACTCGCGCGTTCCACAGATTCCATTTGACTTAAAAGACCTTTCTTACCATTTTCAATCCAGGAAAAGCGCGCTCGCAGGAGCCACAACTCAAAGGCGCCGTCTACGGGTGGGTATGAAATCATCTGAATCTCGGAAAAACACTCTTCAGGAGGGGTCGATGTCACACCATTGTGTCCGCTTTTGCGTGTCTGTCAGTTTCGCAATCGTGCTGACTGCATTTCAACTCCTCTTCGCGGAAAGTGAACACAAATGGGGCAAGGTCACCCCGGAAGAGTGGGCCATGACACCTCCAGCCGACTTTCCTCATGCACCGGCCATTGCCATCTTCGAAATTGGCTCGCTCAAAATAGGTTCTGAAATCAAGTACGAGACATATGTGCGCAGGAAAATCTTCAACCGCCAGGCCGCTCCTGAATTGATTGATATTCAAATCACTGTCGGTGAACACCAGGATTTTGGTGGGTTCGCCGCACAGACGATTCTCCCCAACGGTAAAAAGCGGGCATTCAATTCAATGGATCTTCTCAAGAAGAAGATTGGCGATGACTATGAGGTTTATTCTTTCTCTTTCCCGGGTGTCGAAGATGGCTGCATCGTGGAACTCAAATATAACGTAACCACACGCAGAACCTGGTTCCTTCCTTCCTGGCACTTCCAGAAAGAGTACTTCACTTGTGAATCACAGTTCTCTTTTGCAACCGACCCGGATTACGTTTTCAATACCGTGATAATCGGATTGGACGATTCCCTTCATAAGCCGATTGAAAAGGAAGTTGATATCGATCACCGACCGACGAAGCAGTTCACCTGGACGGCCCGCAACCTTCATCCTCTGGCCGATGAACCATATCAAGGCGCCTCGCTCAACTTCCGCCCCAGTATTTATTTCCAGCTCTCGGGTTACAAAACCTGGTTCGGGGCATCAGTTACTCTAACGGGTGACTGGCCCGGCATGCAGTCGCGATTGAACGAGTACTATGATCGAAAACTCATCAGCAATGATACGCTCGTTGCCATTCTCGATTCACTGGTGGGCGGCGCCAAATTCTCCGCCGAAACGGAGATCATGAATGTCCACGCCTTCGTCCGCGATGCGATCACGGTCAGCGCGGGGGACTTTCGCAATGCCGTTCCCTCCCAAAAAACGACGACCACACTCGAGCGTCGCGCCGGAACAGCGGTTGACAAAAATCTACTGCTGGTAGAAATGCTCCGAATCCTGAAGTATGATGCCGACCCGCTCCTGACCGCTACTCGCGAGCATGCTCGTTTTACTACCAATATCTTGCACACCGAGCAGTTCAACTATGTGCTATGCCACATCCGCATTGGCAGTACAGTCTACATTCTTGACGCTGCGAGTGATGAATTCCCATTTCCGCATGTTCCACCGCCGGTGCGCGCCGAATCGGGCTTGTTGCTTTCCGATACTGCCCCACGAAGGACATTTTCTATTGATGACTCCGTCGCCACGGCACAAGAGCCTGTCGACACGCTCTCCATCTCCCTGCCAGCCTGGACGAGCGGCGTTCGCAATAGCGCCAGCGTTTGGCTCAACGACGATGGCAGTGCTCTCTGCTCGGCCTACGTGACTGTCGCCGGATATCAACAAAGTATGCTTGGCCCCGGCCGAAAAGCTGCTGCGAACTCCGAACTGGTTTCAAAACTCCTCGTCGGCTTGCACCAAAAAAACTTCGAAGTAGCGGAGATCTCTCGCGTCGATTCCGACGATACCGACAGTACATCCTTTAGGATTGTCCTGAATATCTCCGACTTCAGCGCTCTTGGTGGAGGTCTGCTTACTTGCCTCCCCTCGCTGATCTGGTCGGGTGAACACAGCTTCACCAGCCCGACACGCCAATTCCCTATAGACTTCAACTTCACACGCTATCATTCCGAAACGCTCGAATTGCATCTCCCCGAAGGCTACTCATTTGCGGCCGTGCCCGGCAACTTCAGCGATATTAAGCCCGATTTGCTCTTCTCACGCGCCGTCCTCCATGACGAACGCAATGCTCGCATCATGACTAACATGATGATCAAACGAGTGTTCTTCGCTCCGGAGGATTACGTCAGAGTGCGTGAATTCTACCAAAAAACCACCGCCAGTATCAATGAATCACTCACCGCGGAATTCAAGTGAGCCGCCATACTCGACGACCACAACTTTCTGGCGCACTTGCCTTCGCCTTGACTGTACTGTTGTTCTTCTCAATTGCCCGCGCCCAGATCGACGAGTCGCCCGATACAGTCCTCTCGACCGGTGATACGACCAAAGCGTATGTTATCGCCGACAGCCTCTTTGTCACAATTAGTGAATCGGGCCACGCAAAAATGCGATTCCGCAAGATCATTCGCATCAATTCATCCGACGGAGCTCAGTTCGAGATATTCAGGATTTCGGAGAATGGTTTTCGGAAAATTCAGGATGTTTGCGGCTACCGTTACGACACAACCGGCAAGGTTATCGACAGTCTAGTCGGCAAGAAAGAGCTTTACAAGTACTGCGGCTACGGTTCGGATTATGCGCTGTATGTTGAAGACTGTACTTACTTAGGATCCTTCGAAACGGCCCGCGTCCCTTACAACGTAGACTGGCAATACACCATTGAACAGAAAACGATTGGAATGTGGGATGGGTGGCTCCCTGATCCGCGCGTCTTCACCAAGTCCGGCTACTGCCAAATCATTGCTCACCCGGCTAACAAGAACCGTTACCTCACTGTCGGAAATATCACTGCGATCGACTCGATCCTGAAACCCGATTTCAACACTCACAGCTGGTCGGTCAGCAATCTTCCGCCCTACGACGCCGAACCGCTTGAGCCCTGGCCCTCACGGCGCTACACTCACCTGTATGTAGTTCCACAGGTTTTTAAGTTCGCCGGCAAGTCTTTCGATGCCGGTAGCTGGAACACCGTCGCCACGGGCTGTTACGAAATGATGCGGGATGCTTTTGAAACGTCCAGTAAACAGGACGACTTTTTCAAGCAACATTTAGAGTCCGCTCCCGGGGACCTCCTTGATTCAATGCACGCAAGCCTGGCTTCTCGCCTTCGTTATGTCATCATCCAACTCGACATGGGCGGCTGGATCCCTCATTCCGCCAAAGAGACATTCCGAAATGGCTATGGTGACTGCAAAGACCTGGCCACACTCTATGCCGTGATGTTCGCCAAGGCCGGCGTCGCGACACGAACAGCGCTGATCTCAACTCGCCGAGCCGACTTTGTCGATCCGGATTTGCCCGCCATTAATGTGTTTAATCACGTCATCATGTTCTACGTCGAAGGCTCTGACACAACTTGGGTCGATGCAACCTGCTTCGATTGCGCACTCGGTGATCTGCCATATTCTGACGAGGGACTAAGCGCTCTCGCTATCGACAACACTAACGGAGGCTTGTTGACTACCCCATCGTCCGGTTGCAATGACAATATCATCAGCCGCAAAATCGATATAGTGCTCGCACCTGACTTGACCGCCCAGCTCAAATTCTCGTCTCAACTTCTCGGTAACCCGGCACACGGTGTGAACACTCTCATCACTGGAGGAGACCGCGGCACTGTCACCAAGGCACTTGCCAATCACCTCGGCATTGCCGGTGTGCCGGCATTCGATCACAAGGACATTCACATCACCGAGAAGGATCTCTCGCGGCTCGGACTGGAAATCAGCTGGTCGGCTCCGCGCCTGCTCAAGCCGGCCGGAGAAACCCACATTCTCGACTTCAGTGGATTCCGCGTGATAACCGATGCCGAAGCCACCGATCTTTCCAAGCGCAAGCGGACTCTCGAAATTGGCTACCCCCGTTCCATTTTCGATACCATACGAGTCGTCCTGCCGCCCGGATACGATTTCAAATCGCTCCCAGCCGAAGTCAGCTACACTTCCAAATTTGGTGATTTCATTATGCGTGCAAGTGTTTCATCCGATACCGCCACTTTTGTTCGCACTGTCAGTCGCAAGCTCAACTATATCGACCCTGCCGACTTCGAGGCCTTCGCCGCCCATCGCAAAGAAATCTCCCTCCATTCCCGCGCCGTCACGACCATCACGAAAAAGCAGTAGGAACGCATGGTCACACCGCTGTCATTTCAGCGAGAGCTGGAACGCGAGTTATTCCCCTCTCGAGAGGGGTGGCTCCGAGCCGAAGAATGAGGCTCGGAGACGGGGTGTGTGCGATCTTCTTGTGTCTGTCCCCACTCCGAGTTCGTAGGGACGATCACCTTACCCCTACTCCGCCACAATCCTCTCAATAATCTTCGGATCATTCGGCAACAAATTGCTCTTCACCAATCTCGGCACCAGCACCCGCCAACTTGGGTCCTGCTTGAAGACTTCCTTGAAAATCGGCAGCGACTTGTCGACTTGCCCCGCCGTCACCAATGTCACCGCATGCCAGAACAGAATCTCCGGATTCCCCGGCGCCAGCTTCGATGCCTCCGAATACTCCAAATTCGCCTTCTCGAAATCACCTACCGCGATGTATTCATCGCCCTTGTTCATCCGGTCATAGGCCCGCGTAATTTCCAGAAGCCGCCGCAACTCCTTCAACGGCTCGCTTGAGTCATCCACACGGATATCAACAATATTATCGCGCCAGCTCATTCCCGTCGGCTTACCGGTCACGACAATCATTGCCGCCGATTGCATGCCGCGAATGTCTCCCCCTTCACCTTGCGCGGCTTCCAACGCCGCCATCATCCGCTCCGCCAAATCGCCTTTGGTGTTCTCGTAAGCCTTCGCCATCGCTGCCCACACCGTCGAATCGCGCATCAAATTTGCCTGTACGCTATAATGGTGCCCGACATGATGCCCCGCCATCGCGATGCACTTGTCGCCAGTGTGTGTCGCCACCACGCCGTTCTTGTCGATCATCGCCACCTGCCGGACCTGATGCTGCGGATCGGTGACAATCAACCCGCTCAAAGCCTGCGTCGCGGACTTGCCGAGTCGCATCAACTCCAGTCCCAGCGGTCCGTAACTGAATTCCACCAGCGACTGCGTCGCCACCGCACCGACACCCGGCTCCACCCAGATCACATCTCCGACCTTGAACCAATGCGATTGCACCGCCGCACCGAATTGCCCGGTGACACTATCATATGCCACAATCGAATAAGTATTCACCGGATGAACCGGCGCCACGATCTTATCCGCGCCAAACGCGCAAACGCCAAACGCCATCCACACCAATGCCAACACACTCAACCGTGAATGAATCATTCTTTCCTCCTTGCCGAACTGCTCTATCGTTCAGATTAATATCCCCGTTTCAAGACCTTGCAGCAACCTGAAACCTCGAATACACGGCTTTGAATTTCCTTTGGAAGAATCGGCGCAATTCCCCCTTGCTAAAAATCACCCACCCCCGGTATATTGTATTCGACAAGGATGTCGACTTCAATACCGGACGGAGCTCACCCTCACGGGCTTATCGCCAGTTTCAAAGTCGACAAAGGCTGGGTAAACGCAGGAATTTTGCGTTCAGAAGGTGCTTTTCACCTTCCGGGCGCAGAATTCCTCCCGGTCGTACACAATTGAGTGCTGTACTCGCCGGCGTCTTCACCTCCGGTGAGTTTTGTGCCTCTGGTTGTATGGTCGCCGGTCGGTCAACGGGCAGGGAAGTCCGTAAGGGCAGATCAGGACTTTCTCACCGCACCGCCGGCGCCGCAACCCCAAAAAATGTCCTTCTTGCGCAGGCAATGTCGTATAATAAGTCATGTTTAGCGTTCGATCCCACTGCCTGATTTCAACTATTCTCCTCACACTCGTCATGCTTCCCTCACTCGCATTCAGCGTCGAAGCTCTCAAGGTTCCATTTCACATCGATCGCAACCGCATCATCATCCCCACTCATGTTAACGGCTCGCAACCACTGAATATCATCCTTGACACCGGTATGCGTTTCGACGGCGTCTACCTGTTTCATCAGGACGCATTGAAACTGATTGACACCACCGGAGCTATCGAGGCCTGCGTCCCCGGCGCCGGAAGCGGCGAGGCCTCTATCGTAACGATGATCGAGACGGGCAACGTCAAATTCGGCGAGGTCGCCATTACAAATCAACGCATAATGGTATCCCACAGCGCGCACACCCAGTCGTTCCCCACCGATGGCGTCATTGGCTGGAATCTCTTCGGACATTACAACGTTGAAATTGACTACGACCAACAGCTAATCCAGTTAAGAGACACCGCCTACTTCTCCTATGACTCCAGTTGGACAATTATCCCCATTGAACTTCGTGGTGATCTCCCCCATTTCGATATCACTGTCGAAGTCGTCGACAGCGAAGTCGTGCCGCTAGAAGTCTACATCGACCTGGCATCCGGTGATGCGCTCGAGTTGCTCGTTCACCTTAAGCAGAGATTTACTCTTCCGAAGAACGTGACTTGGGACCTGCTCGGCACCGGACTTAGCGGCGACATTTATGGCAACAGGGGTCGCAGCAAACATCTGCAAATTGGCGGTTATGAACTGACAAATATCAGAACTACCTTCGCCCCCATGGAGGTCCGCTCCAAACAGAAGACCGGCGATGGCATCTTGGGAAACGACCTGATCCGGCGATTCAACGTCGTATTTGATTACCCTCATCAGCGCCTGCTAATCAAGCCCAACAAGACTTTCACACTTCCCTTTGAATAGCCGCCTTTGTTAACTTCCCGACAATCGACGATCTTTTCCCGGCGTCACTTCTTCGCAAAATCCTCCGTCGCATGAGAGAAGTGCATCTGCACAATCCTCCAGTCGCCATCGCGTTTTTCCAGGACTCCCGTCCACCGCACATTCTCCCAATTGGCCGGCTTTCCGTCCCACTCATTGAAGTCGTCCAAGTAACACGACCACCACGCGCAGTCGCCCGACTGCGACAGGCTGACCCGCAGATCCTTGAAATCCGCCTTGATTGCCTTGAATGCTGGATTCATGAACAAGTTGTCTGCCAGTTCCTGGAATGCCGCAAATCCTGATATTGTACCGGCGTTGTCGGGACTGAAATAGAATAGCGTCGAGTCGTTGACAAATGACCGATACAACAAATCCTTGTCCTTGTTGACCGCCCAGGTGATCGAGTTCTTTATGACTTGCTCGACTATTGCCTTTTCGGCCCGACTATCGATCTTCTCGGTCATCGTTCGACATCCTCCGGTTAGTATTACCAAAATCACCAGCACTAGCAACGTCTGCCACAATCGGTGCATGTTATACCTCGCTTTCAGGCACGTGGTTGGGATCAACCACGATCTTCTGTAATCAGCGGCACAATTATCGATAATTCAATATACGTTTGGTGACGTCATTCGTTGCTTTATTAATCCTCACACGTTCAAGACAGAAATCCGTTTCCTGCTTGTGCTTTTAACGAACGGATTTGCCGCAAGGGTGTCGGAGCCTAATCCCCGCTTGATTTATTCTCACTTCCCGCTATATTCAAACTGATAGCTCGACTACTTACTCGTCTTTTCCGACGATTACTCGCTTGAGGATACTCACTATGCGCCACCCACTTGTCACCACAATCGCGGCATTCGTGCTTCTGCTCTCGTCTTCTCTGGTAGCCCAGAGCTTTCCCACACCTTATGCCCCTAACTTTCACAGCGCACCTGACTCAAGCACTGTTTTTCAATATGACATTCCTGACCCGACATTCTACAGCCCGGCAGCTGTCTATCAGATGAATTATCGCAATGTCGGTTCCGCGACTTGGAGTCAAATCGCGATGTCCGTTCTCTATCAAACCTGCTCGACCTGGACCGTCTCCGGCACTCTCGACTATTTTCCGCCTTCAGGAAATCTCGAGTACTATTTCCGCTCCGAGGTTGACACCATTGTCATATCGCAATCACCAAAGAATACTGCCAACACCTACCCGGTCCCGGTTGACCTGCTCGCTGATATGGGCTCTGATCCGATTGGTGATGTCGCCGGCGGGGGCGGGTCGCATCTCGACATCACCGCCTGCGCCATGAGCTATTCCGATACCCGCATCTATGCGCGTCTCACCAACAACGGCGGCGGATTCCCAACCTCCAGCGGTTTCAACTTCTTCCTCTATTCCGTAGGCATCATCGACCCCGATGCCACGGACTCGGCAGCCTACGCGATGATCTATGTCAACGTCCCGCTCGTGTTAAGCGCCGGCCTGTACCGAATCAATCCTATCGACAGCTCTTTCACCAAGATTGGCAACATCTCAACCAATATCAGCGGCAGCAACTTGAGTCTCGCCTGCAATATCTCCGACTTGCTCGCCCAGCCCGGTTGGTCGACTTGGCCGCCGCCGTCGGGGATGATCTTTACGGCGCCGGTCACTGCGACGCAAAACCTCTCCGCCCTGACCTCCAACGACATCGGTCGCGCCGGTGGGTTTGTACCTACATCGCAAACTCTGATCTACGGCAGCAACACTGCTCCTATGCTAACATCACAACAATTGACGTCCACTAACGACTCGGTCTCTGCCTCGATCGTCTTTGCCGACTCTGATAACAACCTCGCAACGTTGCGCCGCTTTGTTCTTGGTGGGTCAACTTTCGATATGGTTGCCTGCGAGAAGCTGTACCAATCCGGCACCACATTCACGGCCACTACCGTCTTCGACACTTCCGGCTGGTATCAATACTACTTCGAATATTCCGACGGCCGCGACACCGTCGCAACCACTCCCCAGTTCATCCATCTGCAGTCGCTGATCATCGGCGATTGTGACGGCAACGGCATCATCACCATTTCCGATGCCGTATTCCTGATCAGTTACATATTTGCCGGCGGACCTGCGCCTGCGCCACTGCAGGTCGGAGATGTCAATTGCGACTCGCAAGTCACAATCTCCGATGCTGTCTACTTGATCAACTACATCTTCGCGGGCGGACCACCACCCTGTGCTCCTTAGGCGGAGCAAGTCCGAAACCTCGTGCCGAATCATTCCGCGATCTGTCTCATCCCCCTGAGTGCTAAGAGTTTTCCCTCTCCCGACGGGAGAGGGACCAAGAGTGAGGGCGTCTTGTACGAGTCGCTTCGAACCATCTCCCCTTCAACTCACATAAAAAGATTGACGCACGCCCCAGAAAGCGATACAATACGGCGCATGTTGAAGAGTAGCGAACTGAAAGAACTGATCAAACCCATCGAGGCCGATCTCGAGCGTTTTAAGAAGCTCGAAGTCCGTGTCCTCAAGAACGAGTCGCCGCTCATTTTCACCATTTCCAAACACATACTCAACACTCGCGGAAAGCGCCTTCGACCCACCTTTGCATTCCTTGTTGCCAAGACTACCGGCTTCAAGTCCCCGCACTTAGTTGAAGCCGCACTTGCAGTTGAGATGATTCACACGGCAACCTTGCTCCACGATGACGTCATTGACGAGTCCGACACCCGCCGCGGCGAATCCACCGTCAACAGCAAGTGGAGTAATCTTGTATCAGTTCTAATGGGCGACTACTTTTTCGCCAAGGCTTTCACTCTGCTCGTCAAGACGGGATCCCTTGAGATGCTCGAACGCGTCTCAAAGGCTACCGAAAGAGTCTCCGTTGGTGAATTACGTCAGATCGAAGAAGCCCACAACTACGAACTTACCGAACCCGATTATATAAAGATCATATCTGACAAGACCGCCAGCCTATTCCAGGCCTCCGCGGCTTCAGCGCCCATACTGTCCGGCGCTTCGGAGGAAATGGTCAAGCGCCTGGCATTCTTCGGCGAATATACCGGTTGCGCCTTTCAAATAGCCGACGATCTCCTTGACTTCGTTGGCGAGGCCGAACGCACCGGCAAAAAAGTCGGCAACGACCTGATCAACGGCAAGATCACCCTGCCCTTGATTCACGCATTCCGCAAATCGCAGACGCGTACTAAAAAGAGCATCATCAAGATTCTCGAAAACGGTGTCGAGCAGAAGGGATTTGACACCGTCCTCGATTTCATCCAGCATTCCGGCGGCATCGATTACGCCCGCACCCGCGCCCAGTCACTTGCCGATCAGGCTTTGTCGTACTTAAAACCCTTTGCCAACAGCCGCCATTATGATTCGCTCGAAAAACTGGCTACTTTTTCGATAAATCGTGACGTTTAATTTTCTCTTGATACATCTTTTCACCCCTCTGGCAGTATAACCATAATATGCTGAACGTTTTGCTGGTCACACATTACAGCCTGTCGTTCACCTCGGTTTGGCTGTGGGTGATCACTCTGACATTTGTCGCGACTATCGTCGCGACCTATTTCTATTACCGCCGCACCAATCCGATGCTCACTCGCGGCTTTCGAATTACGCTGGGTGTCCTGCGCGGACTCGCCTTGGCCGCCCTGTTTTTCGTCTTTGCCGAACCGTTGCTCATACTGGAAAATTCCGAAACAAAACCCGCAACCGTCGCGATCCTTGTCGATAACTCCACTTCTATGGCGCGCAATCGCCATTCGACGGAGCAATTTGCAGAGATTGAGAATATCATCGCTGGCATTCAATCTAAACTTCCCTCGGGTTCCGAGGTCATCCGTTATGCCTTCGCCGATACTCTGACGCGCAACGGTGTCATCGACGGCTCTTTTCCCGTCACCGCGATCGGCAACGTCCTCAACTCGCTTGACAAAGAACTCGCCGAATCAAACCTGCAAGGTGTAATTCTCCTCTCCGATGGCGTATCCAATCTCGGTGCCAACCCGGTCACCGAAGCCCGCTCGCTTGGCGTGCCGGTAACGACAATCGGATTTGGCGATCCGAATCCACTCCCGGATATCAAGATCTCGCAGATCAACTGCAATCCCATCGGATTCGTCGGTAAGGATTTCCCGATGGAAATCATCATCGAGTCGCGCGGCTTTGAAAATCTTCGCCTGCCGATCCGTATCCGTCAAGGTGAACGCGTGCTCGTTCAGTCCGATATCGATCTCGAAGGTCAGGGCCGTCAGCAGAAAGTCGCTCTCTCCTTCGCTCCTGGCAAAGAAGGTGATGTCGTACTCGAAGCGTCCGCCCCCATTCAAGCCAATGAAGAATCCGAGAAGAATAACAGCAAACAAGTCTCCGTCAAGATCCGCGCCAGCCAGATACGTATTCTGCTTGCCGGTTCATCGCTGAATTGGGATTTCAAGTTCATCCATCGAGCCCTCGCAGCTAAGCAAGATTTCAAAATCGACCAGTGCATCACTTCACCCCAGCGCATTACCGGTACAATTCCGTTTCCCGAAAATGTCGATGCCCTCGCCGCCTATGATGCTTTGATCCTGCTCGATTTTGATTCGGATTGGCTTGCCGACCACAGGCAAACACTCGATGCATTTTTCGAACGTACCGGCAAAGGCATGTTTTTTCTCGCCGGAGAACACTTCGGTGCTCGCCCCAAGACCCGGCTCCCGGCAGATATTTTGCCATACCAGCCGGTCAAGACATCCATCACCGTTGTTCATCAGGAAACCAATCTTCAGTTAACTGAGCGCGGCCGAATACACCCGTTGATGCGTCTCGCAGAAGACGGTGCAACGACCCAGCGTCTTCTCAATGCATTGCCGCCTTTTGCCGGATTCCTGCGCGTTGAAAACCTCCGTCCCGAAGCCACCGTTATCGGCATCGTACCCGGCGCCGCAACACCGGATCAATCGATACCGATCATGGCCGCCCAGCGTTATCGCAACGGCAAGATCGCGATGCTCTCGGCCTTCCCGCTTTGGCGTCTCGATTTCCTCGCCAAGAGCATTAATGAATCAGATTCGACTTATAATAAGATGCTTGATAATATGGTACTCTGGCTCGTCGCTCGCGAAGATGTCGAACGGATCACAATCACACCCGAGCGCCCCATTTTCATCGCCGGTGAATCGGTGCGCCTCAATGCCCGCGTCCTCGATGAAAGCTACATCCCGATCGCCAACGCCGAAGTCGAGGCCTCACTACGTTCTCGCCAAAATCCTGCCGACAGTATGGTCGTCAGTTTCCGTTTTGACCGGCCCGGAAATTACTCTGCTGACCTGCATTACTTGCCTTCGGGCGAATACGAAGTCAAAGGCACTGTCAAACGCGAAGGCGTCGCGATCGGCAGACCGTCGTCTTCATTCATCGTCGAACCCTATAGCTTAGAAGATCTCTCCCAAACCGCCAACTTCGATGCGCTCAAGCGCATCAGCGAAGTCTCGGGTGGGCAGTTCTATGCCGTCGCCGACACTGCTTTAATAACCCAGTTCTCCGGCCTCGCCCCAAAGACCTTCACCAGTCGCAGCGAAATGACCCTTTTCGACAACAAGTTCCTTCTGATCTTCATCATCCTGATGCTCTGCACCGAATGGTATCTGCGCAAGCGCTACCAACTGCTGTAGATTTGAACCAAGTCGAGTCGCCGTTAGCCCTTTCTCTTTTTCATCTCTTGTACTGAAGCTTTGACCATTTTAGTAAGTACCGCAAAATCCACATCTTTGAGCTTATTCACATAGAGACACCCTTTGCCAGTCTTGTGCTTGCCTAATTTGGCGAGAAGATCGGTTTGGTGTTCCAGCCCGCCCATCAAATAAACTGAAATGGCCTTCGCGCGAGGAGAGAAGCCAACCACAAACCAATCTCCTTCGCGACCGCTCGCACCCACGTAGTGATAGTCGTCAAAGCCAACTATACTCGATCCCCACATCTTCGGTTCTTTTTTGGTGATCTTCGCCATCATATCGGCAATTGCCTGACAGTCGGATCGGCGGTCAGCGTCCGGTATAGCTGCTAAGAACTTTGCGACACTGTTTGTCGTTGGTTTGGTTTTCAATTCTGCCATGTTTCGTATTCCTCAATGTTGCGTTTGTCTGGAGTTTATACGGAGACGGGTAGGATTACAGAAACGGACGCTGCACTTTTCTTTCTGCACTCTCGCGATCGGTGTTGATTGCCGCCAAACTAGATTCTGAACCACTGACCTGTTGCAGTGACTTGATCATTGACCGGCACTTCGACGGATTTCGTTACGAAGTTCATAGCCCTCTTGCCTGGTTGGGTTCAGCTTGATATAATGTTCGACGTGTACCAACGCTTGCTGGTAATTTCCCGCGTCAGCTTCCATTACGGCCAAGACCAACTCTTGGCAAGAGAATGCTTCAATGTCGTCCGGACTCTTCGCAACGTAAGCTTTTATTATTGCGGCCGCTGAGTCATAAATCCCAAAATCCATATAAGAAAACATCAAAGCCATGGAGGACAACCGTTCACGCGGGTACTTGGCGTGCATGGTTCGCGCAAAGGCCAGCGCCTCTTTCAGGCTGTCCTGCGATTCTAATTCCGACCACTGTTGATATTCATCAAAGCCGGGCTCGTCGCTACTCGGCATATCTCCATTTGAATTCATTACGAGCAAAACCGTGAATGGTATGACAAGCATCGCGGTAACTGAAACGGGCAATTTGTAGCTTGCCTTGATGCCACCTTGCGAAACAAAGTCCTTGAATAGTGACGATTGTGACTGGTAGAAGTAAATCCCGGCCGCGACATTGATCGCCATAGCCGCAATTCGTGGAATCTCTTCAATGGCAAATAGTATTGAAAGAAAGACGGCAAATCCAAAGATGACCGCCATCAACGAGTTCCTCATCCGATCCGTCTGACCGAATCTTCCAAAATTCAATGACCATAAGATGCCCGCTGGGAGGAAACTTACCAATGCACTGGAGGCATGAAACCATTTGGGGTCCCAAGCCTTTACCCCAGTGAATTTTCCGACAATTGGAGCCGCCATAGCCGGTTGGTCAACAGGCTGCGCGATCTTGTTCAAGTTCTCGACGAACGCCACTTCGACAGCGTCATGCGGCACTTTCATATGGCTGCCACATTTGAAGCAAAATGCCTCTTCCCCAGGCTTGAGATAATTACTGGTAATTTCCGAATTACAGGACTTGCAGCTGAACTTGTATGCCATAACCCTCCGCTACATTATAGCCGTCTGTACCGAACCCAACAACTAAAAACGACCATGTTTGCCACGTTCCCCCCTCCCCCCAAAGTTTTATCTTGCTCCTAACTTTTTACTTCATACTTTCACCGCAAAGTCTGTCTGTTTAAGGAGTTTTGGCTATGCCGAAGATTGCCCAATGTCTTGCTCGCGAAATTCTCGACAGTCGCGGCAACCCTACCATAGAAGTCGATGTCCTGCTTGAAGATGGCTCGTTTGGCCGAGCCGCCGTCCCCTCCGGTGCCTCTACCGGCTCCAACGAAGCCCTCGAACTGCGCGATGGCGACAAAAAACGCTACGGCGGTAAAGGCGTCCTCAAGGCCGTCGCCAATGTCAACGACAAGATTATCCCCGCCATCAAGGAAGAGGGCATCGACGTGCTCAACCAGCGCGAGGTCGACGGCTTCATGCTCAACCTCGATGGGACTCCCGAAAAGAAGAATCTCGGCGCCAACGCTATCCTCGGTGTTTCTCTCGCTGTTGCCAAAGCTGCCGCATCGTATTCAATGCTTCCGTTCTACCGCTATGTCGGAGGCACTAATTCGCGCGTCCTACCCCTGCCGATGATGAACATCCTTAACGGCGGCAAGCACGCCGACAACAAGGTTGACTTGCAGGAATTCATGATCATGCCCGCCGGCGCAGAGACATTCTCCGACGCATTGCGCATGGGCACCGAGGTCTTCCACTCGCTCAAGAACGTCCTTCACGCCAAGCACTACAACACCTCCGTCGGCGACGAGGGCGGCTTCGCCCCTGATCTGAAATCCAACCGCGAAGCCCTCGAGGTCATTTCCGAAGCCGTCGAAAAAGCCGGTTACAAACTGGGATCAGACATTCTTTTCGCCCTTGACCCTGCCGCTTCCGAATTTTATGACAAGAAAACCAAGAAGTATGTCCTCGCCGGCGAGGGCCGCTGCCTGACTTCCGACGAAATGGTCGATTTCTACAAAGAACTGTGCAAAGCCTTCCCCATTATCTCCATTGAGGACGGCCTCGCCGAACACGACTGGGAAGGATTCAAGAAACTTACCCATGAAATTGGCGACAAAGTCCAGATCGTCGGCGACGATTTGTTCGTCACCAATCAGGTCTTCCTCGAACGCGGCATCAAAGAGAAATCTGCCAACGCCATCCTGATCAAGTTGAACCAAATCGGCACGCTTACCGAAACGCTCGACACCATCACCATGGCCACCCGCGCCGGGTTCGCGTCCATCGTGTCACACCGCTCCGGCGAGACCGAAGACACCACCATCGCCGACATCGCCGTCGCCGTGAACGCTGGCCAGATCAAAACCGGCTCGCTTTGCCGCACGGATCGTGTCGCGAAATACAATCGCCTGTTGCGCATCGAGGAAGAATTGGATAATATGGGAGAGTTCCCGGGCAGAAGTGCCTTCTTCAATTTGACTTCAAGGAAGTAGTCGATTTTAATGGTGCGTCAGGAAGACAATCGCTGGTTGCGAATTCGCAATCGCTTTATCGTGTTTGTCCTGCTATCCTTGATCCTGCTCCTTAGCTATCACTTGACAATGGGCCAGTATGGATTCCTCAACATGATGGAACTCCGGGCGCAAATCAACGAACTTGACCGCGAGGAGGTCCGTCTCAACACGGACCTCGTCGACCTCGAGTACAAACGTTTCCGTCTCCACAACGACACCCTCTACATCGAAAAACTCGCTCGCAAAAACTTCCAGCTTTCGCGCCCCGGCGAACGCGTCATCGAATACTAATTAACCACTCGACTCGAATTCTCTTCTCTGCAAGAAGTACCTCCTTGCTGCTAAATGGTCTTGTTGTTCGAGTAAGTTGGAACCCTCGTCCCGTAGCCTCTACGATCAGCACAACCTCCCCAAAGGGTTCCGACAACTTCGTCAAAAAACAATCCAATTGACGGCTCCCCTTTTCCCCTCTCCCGTTTAGGGAGAGGGGAAAAGGGGTGAGGGCTCTTGACTCGCCGACAGAGTGGGTAGTATTCCCTCGCGAAATAGACCAAACTAAATTCCCCCCATGAGACGGCATGTGCAAACCCGCCCTAACAAAATTATCCTCCCGATTCATTTCTCCCCTCTCCCTTTTTGGGGAAAGGGGTTGGGCCGAAGGTCCCGCGCTTGGCGGGAGGTGAGGGCGCTCGGTCCCGACAATTTCCCATCTCCCTTTTTGGAAAGGAGCGGGTGAGGGCATCCTCATACCTGCGATATCCGTTTGACACGTCGCCCCTAATTCGTTACTCTGTTTAACTATGCCGATCAACAAAACGGAATTAATTGTCCTTAAACGGACCCGCGTCCAGGATAGCTCCCTCTTCCTCGTGTGCATGAGCAAGGAACGCGGCAAGCTCCCCTTGGTCGCCAAAGCCGCAACGCGGCCCGGATCGGCAATGGCGGAAGCGCTCCAATACTTCAATGTCAGTGATGTCGTCTTCTACGAAAACGAAAAGGACACCGCCGACTATGTCTCCAAGGCCGAAACCAAGGAGCATTTCGGGAATCTCGTCAAGGACGAACTCAAGTACGGTTACGCCTCGGCGGCTATGGAATTCGTCAATCTCTTCCTCCCCGAGAAAGAGGCCAACCTCCACGTCTATCTTCTTCTCAAGCGCTATTTGCGCCTGCTCAATGACTCCCAGCAGAAAAATTTCCGCCGCGAAATCTTGCATTTCTGGTATGTCCTCTGTATTTTTTCCGGCTACGCGCCTGAACTGGAGATGTGTACCGAGTGTGGCAAGATGATTTCCGCCGAAAAGCTGATGTTCAGCTCACAATCAGGCGGTGTGGTTTGTCCCAAATGTGTCGGCAACCAGCTTGTCGTCACGCTTGATATCTCGACTGTACGCGCTTTGAAATTGCTCGCCGGAACCAACATCTCCGATTCGCGCAAGATGGTGATGTCGCAGGCACAAATCGAACAGGTGCGCGACTTGCTCGTGGCACAAACTGAATTCCATGTCGGCAAACGCGTCGATCTCAAGTCATTCGACTTCCTGCGCAAGCTGCGGTTCTTTGAAAGAGACACCACCCCGACGTAGGGCGTGATATTGAATCTCCGCCGAAATGAAACTCTTTGTGCAGTGGCTGCAAGCATCCGCGTCATCCCCGCGAAGGCGGGGATCCAGCTTTTTCCCCTCTTGTCGAAAATCCCGCTTGCGGGAAGAGGGGTGGCTCCGAGCCGAAGAGTGAGGTTCGGAGACGGGGTGTGTAAGAGCCCATCAAATAGGGCGACTATCGCCGTCGTCCCGGCGAAAGCCGGGATCAAGCTCGTAGGTCAAAACCCCTGCGGTTTTGACAAGTTTTGCAGGTCAGGAGCCCTGCGCTCCTGACAGTCCCGATGAAGTCGGGAATAATTTTCCCCTCTCCCCGTGGGAGAGGGTAGGGTGAGGGCGCCAAATACGAATTTATTAACTAACAATACATCTGGAGGAATCTGTGGCAAAACCTGTTGACCGTATGGAGCAAATCGTCTCGCTCTGCAAACGACGCGGCTTCGTCTTCCCGTCATCCGAAATCTATGGCGGCCTCGGCTCCTGCTGGGACTACGGTCCCTACGGCATCGAACTCAAACGCAATCTCAAAGACTTCTGGTGGAAGGCCATGACGCAGAAGCGCGACGACATCGAAGGTGTCGACGCCGCCATTCTCATGCACCCCAAGGTCTGGGAAACCTCCGGCCACGTCGCCAATTTCACCGATCCGATGGTCGACTGCAAAAAATGCAAAGCCCGTTTCCGCGCCGACCAGCTCGATGTTGCCCGCTGTCCGTTGAAACCCAGCAAATCCCCGCTTGAATGCGGCGGCGAACTCACCGAACCGCGCATGTTCAATCTGATGTTCAAGACCTTTATGGGTCCAGTCGAAGAATCCAGCGCCATTGTCTACCTGCGCCCCGAAACCGCGCAAGGCATTTACGTCAACTTCCTCAACGTCATGGGTCCATCACGCCAGAAACCCCCGTTCGGTATCGCGCAAATCGGCAAAGCTTTCCGCAACGAAATCACTCCCGGCAATTTCATCTTCCGCACCCGCGAATTCGAACAGATGGAAATGCAATTCTTCATCAAGCCGTCCGATGACGACCAGTGGTTCGAGTACTGGAAAGCCGAACGCCTCAAATGGTATCTCGAACTCGGCATCCGTCCCGAACGCCTGCGCTATCACGAACACGGCGAGGGCGAACTCGCGCATTACGCCAAAAAAGCGTTCGATATCGAATACGAATTCCCCTTCGGCTGGAAAGAACTCGAAGGCATCCACAACCGCACCGACTTCGACCTAAGCCGCCACATGGAAGCCACCGGCAAAGACTTGAGCTACTTCGACGACCAGACGCGCGAAAAATTCGTGCCCTACATCATCGAAACTTCCGCCGGCTGCGACCGCACACTTCTCGTCTGTCTCGTTGATGCCTACGAAGAAGAAGAAGTCAAAGGCGAAGTCCGCGTCGTCCTGAAGTTCTCCCCCAAGATCGCCCCGATCAAAGCCGCAGTTCTCCCACTCGTCAAGAAAGACGGCATGCCGGAATTCGCGACCAACATCTTCCACGATCTGAAGAAGCACTTCAAAATGTTCTATGATGATGCCGGCGCCGTTGGCCGCCGCTATCGCCGCATGGATGAAATCGGCACGCCCTATTGCATCACTGTCGATGGCCAAACTCTGACCGATCAAACCGTCACCATCCGCGACCGCGACACCATGACCCAAGACCGCGTCAACGTCTCGCAATTGACGGAGTGGCTGAAAACCAAAATCGAAGCGTAATCTCACTACTTGTCGTCTCCGCGAAAGCGGGGATCGAGGTTTGTCAATATGCGCGAATTCAATTGCGCATGGTGTGTCCAAAGCGCGTAGGGGCGCATGGTCGAAGATCCCGCCTTTGTGGGGCAATGCGCCGGTCATTACCTCGAGAGCGGCTGTCGCGGCCATGCCAGTCCTTTCGGGCTCCGTGCTTTTTCTGAAGCGACGTTGCTGCTTCATATATGTGAGTTCACTCACAGCCTGTGTGGGAGGACCTCCTGATGACGATCCTAGAGCAGTAGGAGTGATTCATGCAGATACCGTTTGAAGATGACAGCACGGTAAACTCTGGTAAGTCCGCTGATTCTGATCCTCTTTTATCGAAAGCCCGACTCGGCTGTTATCGCCTCGAGTGCCAGATTGGATCGGGTGGTATGGGCAGCGTCTATCGCGCTTACGATGAGGACATGCGAAGGCACGTCGCTCTCAAAGTTCTGAAGGTCGGACCAGTCTCATCGAAGGGAACGGAGCAGAGATTCGCTCGTGAGGCTTGGATAGCCGGACAACTCAGTCATCCCAACATCATTGGGGTCTACAGTCGTGGTGAGGCCGGAGGGTATCACTTCATCGCGATGGAATTGGCCGATAGCGGGACTCTTGCCGAGTTCATCGGCAACGCAGGCCGCTGTGCAGAATCGGACAAGCCGGCGTCGGAAACCTCGCAATCCGCCTACATCCGTGAGACAGTTGCAAAGATCATTAAAGTCGCCGGAGCGCTCGAATACGTTCACTCGAAGGGATTCATCCACCGAGATATCAAGCCGCACAATATTCTCTTATCGGGGCCCGATAAAACTCCAAAACTCACTGACTTTGGCATCGCTCATTCGGATGACCTGACCAAGATCACACGTGCCGGTGACTTCATGGGCACGATTAAGTACATGTCTCCGGAACTGATTGCGGCGCACCGTTCGACTGTTGACAAACGCTCCGATGTCTATTCGCTCGGTGTGACTTTGTACGAGGCGTTGACACAGTCAATGCCCTACAACGGCGAAACTGAACAGCAATATATTAGTGAGATACTCTCCGGTAGAAGCATTCCTGCCAGGAAGAGAAATCCGAAAATTCCGAAGGATCTCGAGACGATCATCCTGAAAGCAATTGAACAGGATCCGTCGCGCAGATACCAGTCCGCTTCTGGCTTTGCGGAAGACCTGACGAGGTTCTTGGAAAGCCGTTCAATTCAAGCAAGGCGTGTGTCCCTGGCCGGTCGAGCGGTGAAATTCGTCAGGCGGCATGCAACGATCATCGTAATGGTCCTCGTACCGGTGATCACCATCAGTTTGCTCTCATGGTTTTACTTACAGCAGGAATCCAGAAAACGGGACTATCGCGAAATTGTCCGCACTCTAAAAAGCGGAATTGAGACGGGCAAATCAGCAGAGTCTCTGACGCCAAATTGGGCTCAGCTCGCACCCCAACTCGCGAATCTAATCAGTAGTAGTCCGGTAGATTCAGCTGTGCTTATGTACTATCGAAGCCGGTGTCTACTGGGCAACTCCTCGGTTGATCTCGGATCTGGCGACAGTTACTTTAACTTGAGAATTACAGGATTGGACGTAATTCCACTGAGCTTGAAGCAGTCGGAGCCGTTACTCATCTTCAGGTCGACAATATACCTTGGTGTCGACACACTCAATCTGATTCCGATGCTGATCTGTGAATCTCAATATCACATCGGTAGTGAGCAAGCATCGTTTGTCGCACGTGTTGACGTCGATTCGTTGCTTGCGGGCAAGTCAGGGGCACATGTGCTGAATGTGAGAGTTGTGTCGCAACACTATCGCGATGCAAGATTCTATGAGGCGGTGTCGGACGGTGGGTCGCAACTTGACGATTCTACCGGAGCAGCCGCACTCGACGAATTGCAGCAGACCTTCTTAGAAGGCACCGGCAGTCATCTGCTGCGAGCTAGTGCACCGACGACTATTGTCCTGAACGACAAGGACGGTCGCCAAGCAACGCCAACTTTCATCGACACGACTTTGAAACGATTCGACGTGTTCATTTACGAGCACTGATAACGGTATATGTGCGCACCAGACGCCCTCGTCTGCCCGTCTCATTACGTCCTCTGTACCCAACCACCTGGTGGGTTTGATGTACCAAGCGGCTCCCGTCGACTCATCCCGAAAGTTTCCATCCCCGTAGCTCCGCAGTCTCGATTTCGGCGCTCAATTCCCTTCCTTGACATTCGCCTCCACATTCGCTATATTATTTAAGTATTAAGGAGCAACTCATGAAACCCTTGGGGAGATTCCTGCACTTTCCGTTCTTTCGAGTTGTGATCGTCGTTGGCCTATGCCTGCTGATTTGGACGTGCGGAGATGACAAAGTAATCGCACCCCCGGAAGACACGACACAGCCTCTGAAATACCAAAGCGAATCGGAGTTGTTGGCAGTCTATACCTCCGGAACGCTGCGTCCACAAGAATGGCTCGTTCGCAAGATCGACCACGAACTAGAACTCATTCGCACCACTTGGGGCGACTCCGTTCCCGACGTGAACATAACATTCCTAAGTCCCTTCATGGGATCAGGCGCGATCGTACGTGTGACTCCCCAGCTTCTCGAAGAACTCAAAGCGGGAACCAATCAGGAATGGAACGAGCTTATTGCTATACTGGACTTGAGCGTCCACTTCTACGATTGGAGCTTCAACCCGCATTATATCGGACTACGGCCCGCTAAAATCATGCATCCAATCAGACTCGCCGAACACTTCGTTGACTTTCCCGGAATTGAATATATCAGCGCTGGCGGAAATCTCGCGGGATGGGAAGATTTCTATGCGCGCGTGCCTTCAGCTAACGGTGCAAAGTATTACTTCAAGAACTGCACTTGTCCCGATCTGTGGCATGCTTACGCGTACATTGAAGTCGGCGGAGATAGTGCACGACTACTGGGCACTCATTCCGAATGTTTTGAGAGCATGGTCACTTACCCGACTTGGGTTTCGTATGAGCGCTTTGAGGAGCTGATTGACAGTCTTGAATCCGTCAAACCGGCTTGGGTTGACACTGCAAGAACTGCAGTCTTCGGACTTGCCCAAGGTGACTACTTCCGGTGGTCAAAAAATTCGGGTAAGTAAATCAATTCACTTTTTTTCACTGTGCGCGGCCGGTCGCCCACCGCTTGCGGTGGGTTCCTTCACTTCCAACGAACCCAGGGCAAGCCCTGGGCGACCCATACTTGTCTTGAAATCCCAAATTGTGATTTCAAGATAAGGCGCAATAAACGTGCTTCGCCTTGGGCGCTTACCGTTTTCTACTCCCCCTCCCCCGCACTGCCATCACCGCCAAGGCAGCATTCAAAATAAAAATGTAAGCCGCAAACGTCGCATTCTCAAAGTTGAAGACCTGCACCGACAACAAACTTATCCCAAATCCAACCGCACTAATACCATAACCGATCCAACTCTCGGAATGCGGATGTCGATACGACTTGATCAAGGTCGGTATCGCCGCCAGAATATCAGCCAAAAGCGAGAACAGCAGCGCCAAATTCGGATTGTCGGTAATCGCCCAGAGGATGATCCCAATGATCGCCGCCGCCATCAGGTAGTAATCGCGCGGATCACTTTTCCAATAGGCTTTCTTGTTGAAGAAAGATGCCGCAACGATCAATAGCGGCATGGAGCCTGCGACAAACGATGTCCACGAAATACTCGCAACGCCCTGCACCCTTTGCGCCACAAAGATGACCATCGGGAAAATTCCCCACAACAGCCACGTGATGCGGTTGGGCTGTGCTTTGCCGACGATGGTATCGTACAAGTAGTACAAACCGCCAACCGAGCCGATGACAGCGCCAACAATCGCCCAATATTCCGGAAGCATGCGTCAATCACCGCAAACCACCAGCGACTGTCAAGAACTGAATGCTGTGCGCGGCAGTCGTCCACGCCTGCCGCGTCTTTACACTTCGCGTATTAACATTCCCCTCTTGAGAGGGGTGGCTCCGAGCCGAAGAATGAGGCTCGGAGACGGGGTGTGTCCTCTCACCGACCTCCCTCATCGACTTTCTTGTTGACTTTCCGCCAGTCTGCGATAGCTTCTAGATCAATAAATCTCCGCTCCAATGGAAAGAGAGGGCAAGATGAAAACCACTTCAAAAATGATCATTCTGAATCTTGCGATGATTTGCATCGCTACATTGTTGGTCTCTTGCGCTGCCAAGCAAACGTCCTCTACTCCTCTTGGTTCTGGTTCGGGCCAGAGTCTTAAACTCGGCACGGGCTCCGACTCCACCGGACAGAATCGCGGACTACTCGACCCGTATGCCATATACAAGTCTGACTCGACAGGGGCCGTTGAGGTCGAAATGCGTCCAGTTCAACTTAGCTCGCCTCCCATAACCTATCCGGGACTTGCCCTCAAAGCCGGAATTGAGGGCTCTGTCTGGGTCAAGGTCCTGGTTGGCATTGATGGAGTGGTCCGGGCAGCCCTGATTGAGAAGGATTCCGGAACCCTTGTCGGTTTTGAGGATTCTGCGCTTGCCTGTGCCAAGGCAACAAAATGGAAACCGGCGGAGAATAGAGGCAGGCCGGTCCCGCTCTGGGTTACCTACGAAATCAAATTTCAACTCAACAAATCACACTAGGATAGAGCAGGACGCCACCCCTACTCACACCCGCTGCACGGCGCGGGACCCGAAGCAAAAATATAATTGACCAGATACACCGCATCGGCAATATCCATCTGCCCGGTGCAATTGATGTCGCCCTGCGAGGAGTCTTGCGGAATCGGACCGCCGGCAAAAATGTAGTTGACCATATATACCAGGTCCGAAACGTTGATTTGCTGCGAACCGTCGCAGTCACCGCAAGCAATACCGCCGCCCTTTTCAAGAATCAACAGCCCGTTGTAATTCGCCACATATACATTATTCCCGGCAATCGCAACGTCCCGGGCTTGTGAGTTTGTTCCAAATGAAGCCGCCCAGACCGGCGCCGCCGGATCACTGATATCCACAACCCACAGGCTGTCTGTCTCCCCGCCCAGATAAGCGTAGTTGCCGTCGAGTTCCACCGTCCACAATGGACCAACCATTGCTACTTGACCAACCCGCGTCATCGCCCCCGGATTCTTGACATTGATAATCTCCAGCCCGCCATACCACGTCGCCACGTAGGCAAGCGTATCGCGCACCGCCACCGCCATCGCCTGTTTGGCCGTCGGGAAGTAACCCTCCTGTTGAATACTCGCGGGATTACCGGCATCATAAATCCGCAGTCCTCCGTTATCGCAAGCCGCATACACGATCGTGTCGACCAAGTCGATCCCCCACGTCGTTCCCGGCGGATCAAACAAACCCAAGTAGTTTGGAGACTCCGGCGATGCCATGCTATGAACCACGAAACCGGAACTGCCCATTGCGGCGCACAAGAGAGTATCGTCGATGTCGAGTTTGTTCATGTCTCCGCCGCCAAATATCTCGCCCACCGGCACAGGCACTTCGGGATCCGAGATATCGAATACACGGATCTTGTTCTGACGGTCATCTGCCGTATAAGCGTAGTCTCCTCGCACCTCAATATCGGAAGCTGAATAAGAGACATGCTCACCCACGAGAATCGGATTGTTGGGATTCGAGATGTCAACAACGTGCAGCCCGGTGTTCATGTTCGCAACGTATGCATAGTTGCCCGAAACTGCGACATCCAGCACTACATACCGTGTTTGGTACTTGCCGACTACCGGCAACGCAGGAAGATTATTGAGGTCGACTACCAACAGCGAGTCAGTATCGCAGAAGTAGGCTGTGTGATTTCTCATTAGCACATTGTAGATGTACGGCGCATTCAACGTTGCGGTCAGCGTTAGAGTCGGCGCCTGCGCGAGATTGATGACCTGCAACGAACCCCAATTAGCCAAAAGTGCAAAAGAATCGCAGAATGCAGCATCGTAAACTACTCCATTGGTGCTCCAACTTCCTGCCAAAGTCGGATTCTGCAAGTCGCTGATGTCGATATATCGTAGTCCTTTTGACATCACCGCCATCGCCACATATTCACCCTGGATATCGATTCCGTAACACTGATCAGTCGAGAACAGGCTTCCGTATAACTCCGGGTCCCAGGGGTCGCTGATGTCAATGACCTGCAATCCCCCATTCCAGGTTGATGCAATCGCGTAGTTGTCGCGTACTTTGATGTCCATACAAACTCGAGAGGTGTCGCAGGACCCCAGTTCGACAATGTTGGCGGGGTCGCTTACATCAAGTATCTGCATGCGTGAATCCCAGACACTGACATAGGCTCGATTTCCGGATACCGCCGTCGAATAGATCTGCCCGGTCGGGTCATAAAAACCGACCTGTGACATCTGCGAGATATCCGCAATGTCAATTATTCTAAGTCCTCCGACCCCGTCCGCAATGTACGCCCACTCACCCTCGACAACAATTTTCCTTCGGTCCCCGCGCGGCAGATACAACTGCCCGACCGGCGTCGGAGTGGTAGAATCGCTGACATCAAACACCATCAATCCGAACGGACAGATGGCGTAGATAAAGTCCCCCCGCAAATCCATATCATAGAATTTTGTCCACAACGTGCTGCCGCGATAGTCCAGAGTCACATCCTTCGCGCTCTGTGCAACTAAAGGCTGAACCAGCACAATTACGATCACAAGCACTATCAGTCCGAATACAGTTCTCATTGACTACCTCATACCAGGAATGCCATGCTCGCCCACATCAGACAGGGTGCGTTCATCTCTGACAATTCTGGTGTGAACGAGATCGATGTCGAAGTCATTTTTGCTGCGAAGACACAGCCCACCCTAATGCTGATAATCTACTGCATTATCCAATTTTGTCAAGCAAAGCCGTGACTTCTAGTACCGGAATCCACGCAGACCTTCCCGGCCGATATGGTTTGGTATCGACGCATATCCCCACTACATTTTCATCGTTGCTCCTCTTCCTCCCCCCTTCTTCAGCCCGTCATTCCCGCGAAAGCGGGAACCCAGGTTCGTTTGAGGGCAAGAGTTCTTCTCCGCACCGGTTCACAAACCCAGTGCATCGAAAACTCTGTGTCCCTGCCGGGGTCTCGGTGAAACTTGGGATTCTGCTCCAAGGTTGACACGGCGTGCATCTTTTCCCATGCGCGAAAGGCACATCGAAACTAATCATTGACTAAATCGGTGTACTTAAGTATCTTTAGTTACAATCTATAAACAGAACATAGAACCTATCTCCAATTGCACCTTTGGTGAAGGAGTGTATCATGCGGCATGAATCAATGCGTTTTCTTGCGCTCACTGTCATCCTTTCAATTGTCTCCTCGTTCGCCTTCGCCGCTGTGCCGGGCGAATTCCATGTGCAAGGACGACTCACCGACGCCAGCAACGTTGTCGTACCCGACGGCGACTATTCGATCACCTTCAGCATCTGGGACGATCCAACAGCCGGCACGATGCTTTCCAGCCAAACCATGCTCGTGCCAACCAGCGACGGGTTGTTTTCCGTCACGCTATCCGTGGCGGTCGACATCTTCCACACGTCAACTCCCGGCAGTCGCTACCTTCAATACCAGATTCTCGGCCAACTGCCGATTCAACCACGCACTCTATTGACTGCGACTCCCTATTCAATGATAAGCTCCCGCGTAAGCGGCGATCTTGAAACCGGCGAGGGCCAGTTGACAGTCAGGCGCGGTTCGGTATCTGCTTCTAATTTCCGTATGATAGGCGATAACGACGCCGACCAGTTCACAGTCGAGGCCAAATCCGATAGCACCAAAGTGAGAATCATCCGGCATTCTTCTGGCGATCCTGACTTTGACTTGTTGCGCATCCAGGGCAGCACGGGGACAGGAACGACGCCATCAAGCAGCATCCACCTCACTGGCGACCCTGACTTTGATCTCTTGCGCATGTCCGCCACACCAGACAGCGCCAAAATTCGTATCAGCGGCCAAAGCTCCGGCGACCCCGATTTTGATCTTCTCCGCATTGTCGGTGGCGGCACCGGTGGATCGCAAGGAGCTACTTTTGCCATCGGCGGCGACCCCGACTTTGACCTCTTGCGTATTACCGGCGGCATTGACAACTCCGGCGGAACTCCTGTTTCCAGCTCCAGTATTTCCATGGGCGGCGACCCCGACTTCGATCTCTTGCGAATGTCCGCCACGGCAGACAGCGCCAAAATCCGAATCAGCGGCCAAAGCTCCGGCGATCCCGACTTTGATCTCCTGCGCATTGCCGCTGGCGGCGGTCCAACGACTGGCAGTGCTGAAATAGCCATGGGCGGCGACCCTGACTTCGACCTGCTGCGATTGAGCGCCGACGCCGACAGTGCTTCCATTAGGGTTGGCTCATCCTTCTATCTCGATGGCACGAGATCCAGCGATGACGGGGTCGTCCGAACCTTCTCTTGGAGACAAACCGGAGGTCCCTGGGTGACAAGAATGGAGCAAAGTGCCGACAGTATGGGGAGTTCGGCGCACTTTGCCGGCAAGAAAGGCTACGATGGATATATGATCAGTAACCACCTAAAAGCTTCGGTCTACATCGAAGATTCGACTGACAACGTCACAATCGAAATGCACGGCGAAGGCCGGCTCGGTGTCGGCAAAGCCGCCGACAACATCAAGCGTATCGATGTCGCGGGTGGAGCTTTTTGCGACGGCTCAAACTGGGTAAACGCCTCCGACGTCAACTCCAAAGAAAACTTCAGTCCCGTCGACGCGGCCGCGCTGCTTGATAAGATTTCCCAACTTGATATCACCGAATGGAACTATCGCGGCGAAACTGCTCAAGCCCGCCACATCGGTCCGACCGCACAGGATTTCAATCGAATTTTCGGTGTTGGCAACGATAATATATCAATCTCGACCATTGATCCTGCCGGCATTTCGCTTGCAGCAATCAAAGAGCTGTACAAAAAGAGCAAGGAAGTTGACCAACTCAAGCTACAGATTGAACTTCTTTCCCGGCAAGTACAACTTCTCCAGGAGCAGATAGACAAGAAGTAGATTCTGTCCACATCCATTGCGTCACGGTTGTTGAGCGCGGCAGATTTCTATATCTGCTGCGCTCTTTGCTTCGGTAGCCGTTGAGCGAAACCACGCCACGTAATTAACTTTTCTCTGCCTGTTCAAACCCGTCACTCATTCTTCCGTACCAATTGGTAAACTGATTCGATGTTTACATTTGTATTGGAGGAATTAATGATCCGTAAAGCATCCGCCATCTGGAAAGGCGATCTCAAAGCCGGTAAAGGAACTCTATCGACCGAAACCGGAACACTCAAAGATGTGCAGTATTCGTTCACATCGCGCTTCGAGACCGGTACCGGCACCAATCCGGAAGAGCTCGTCGGCGCGGCTCATGCCGGTTGCTTCTCGATGGCGCTATCGGCTGGTCTTTCCGCGGCCGGGTTCGTGCCCGATCAGGTGAGCACCACTGCTCACGTCAATCTCAACAAGGTCGACACCGGCTTCAAGATTACGCTAATCGAACTCGTTTGCGAGGCGCGCGTCCCGAATATCGACGAAGCCAAATTCCAGGAAATCGCCGCCGGCACTAAAGCCGGTTGCCCGATTTCACAGGCTCTCGCCGCCACCGAAATCAAACTCACAGCTAAGCTGCTGAAATAGAGTCTCTCGAACCCTACTCCCCTCTCCTTCTGGGAGAGGGGTAGTCGATGACTATCAAAAAATCCTCTTGACATTAGTTGGGGCAATTCTATCTTGCATTGGTAACTTGACAATTATTCACCAACTACTATAGGTAACCTGTCGCCATCCTTCGCTAACGGACAAATCACTTTTGTTTTCTGGCAATAGCTGGACGAGGTCCTGTGCGAGTCTCATCCTTTCGAATTTCCGGGCATTTACTTTTGCAATTGACCCGGTGTGGATCTGCATTAATCCAAATCAAATATAAAGGCGGCCTGATTTAGTCTCTCAGCTAACGGTTTGGTCAATTCGATTCATCGACCACTTAATGGGAGGACCTATGATTGAACGTTCCGCTGCTTGTTTCAAATCGTGCTTTATGAATTGCGCTCTCGCGCTGTTTCTTCTTTTCTCGATTATCTGCACTCATGCCTTTGCACAAGCGCCTTGGACGGACACACGAATCGTATTAAATCCTAACAACCACAACGTCGGTATCGGAGGAATCGCCGATTTCGATATTCTCCTCGAGAGAATCAGTTCTGGTTCGGCGTTTGATGAATTTGACTTCCTCTTAGCTTATGATCCGGAGCTTCTGACTCTGGTCTCTGCAGCGCCTGGTGCACTCATCACAAACTGCGGCTGGGAGTACTTCAACTACCAGAGCCTCGGCATCAGTCCCGGAGTCGTTGTGGTTCGCATTGTTGCCCGGGCAGACCAGCCGCAAATTCCCGGAACTCCGACTTGCTTCCTTGAGAACTCGGAGGGTGTTCTGGCGAACATCAGGTTCGTCGCCAGCACTAACATTGCGGATCCGTGTCAAACTCACTCTATGCGTTTCTATTGGAATGAATGCGATGACAATCATCTCTCTTCGGCAACCGGCGACACGATTCATGTCTCGTACAGCGTTTGTGCCGCCTCCCTGGATACTTGCGTAGTTTCGGGTCAGGCCAGTTTGCCCACTTTTGACGGCGCTTCCGATGACTGTGTTGCGAGTCTAATTGAAGGGCAAAATCCTCTCCGCTCCTTGACATTCTTCAACGCTCGCTTCGATATCGGATGTACCGACACGATCGATGCACCCGGTGACCTCAATATCAATGGTATTGGTTACGAACTTGCAGACTACGAACTCTATACTGATTACTTCTTCGAGGGCTTCGCCGCATTCAACCCTAATCCCATTTTTCGCCAGGCGCAGATCGCCGCAAGCGACGCCAACCAGGATGGCCGGGTACTAACCTTCCAAGATCTCGTCTACATGCACCGTGTCGTGATCGGTGATGCACCCTCATTACCAAAACCACTTGGCATGCATGGACCGACTGCATTCTTCACTCATAATTCGGCAGAGCAATTCGTCAGCGTGGAATACCCCGGCGAACTCGCCGGAGCATTTATCGTGTTCAGTGGCGACATTTATCCGGCTTTTTATCGTCCACAAGGCGACGACTCGAGGAACATCGTTGTTCATGGCGGCGGCAAAACAAGAATTCTCATGCAGCCTTACCTCGAGGATTCGCACCTGTCCGGCTTCTGGTTCACCTATACCGGCAGTGGTGTGCTCGACTCGGTGACAACTGCTGATTGGAACGATCAATCGGTGGCGACATTCATAGTCTCCACCAACATTTCAGGCGGGTGTGGTGATGCTAACTCGGATGATATCGCTAACATCAGCGACGTCGTGTTTCTCATTAACTACATCTTTGCATTCGGCCCGCCCCCGTTCGACAGCAGTAACGGTGATATGAATTGTGATGGCTCGTCAAACATCAGTGATGTTGTGTATTTGTTGATGTACATTTTCGCCGCTGGTGCACCGCCTTGCACCAACTGCCCCTGATATGACTGGTAAAACACGTCACCAGAAGGGACTGTCCGGGCAACTCAAGTCTTGTAAGTTGACATCGAATGCGATGCTGAAGACTCACACTTGACAAGGACGTTGAAACATCTCATACTTGGATGTTCTTAGTACGGATTCGGAAACTCAAGGCAATCAACTTTCAATATAGGTGCCAAATATCGCCTCATTGCTAGCGTTTTAGACTTAATCCAATTCTCGAAGACACGGGAGGAATTGCTATGTCTAAGCGCGTTTTCATCACGTCAACGACAAATTCTGTAATGTCCAAGTCGGCCGCGACCGCTGCGCCTTTGCCGCATCCGTCGCCGCCACCCAATATTCGTTACCATCGGCTCTCTGCGTGCAGCCGATTCATGGTTCGCCCGCCTTGTGTTGAGATAACTTAACGCAATGGCTGATTAGCGTAAGCTTTTTCGCCGGCGCAGTGGCCGGCGCGAGCTGCGACTAGCCTCTTCGCAATTTGCCCGGTCCCGCCTACACAACCGGGACCGGGTGCTCGATATACCACAGTTTACTGTGGACGCACTTTTGAAATTGAGCGATCTCGGTTCGCACAACTGGCTGCTTGACAATCTATGTTTTGAGGGTATTATTTAACACTGCTACCGAATTAGAATCAAGAAACGGTACTTCCAGATTTTCGATTGGAAATATAGCCAGATCAGACTGCTAACGTTTTAGACACTGCTTTACACCATAACCCGTTGAGGAGGTTGTATGTCTAAACGTGTCCCAAAACCGAGACACACTGTCAATGTCGCCTTGGCGCTGCTTGCCATCGCGTTCTCGCTAAGCACTTTCGTGTCTGCCACAGCCATTGCCGCACGGCCGCTGATCTCAATCGAGCGCACCCATAATACTATGCTGGGCATGACTGAATACGTCGATATCACATTCAACCCGAACGGCACCGACTTCCAGTCCGCCGGCTTCGATCTGCTGATCAGTTACGATGAATCAGCGCTTACCCTTGAAAGTGTCGAGCCGGGTAGCTTGCTGACGAACTGCGGCTGGCAGTTCTTTATCTACCGCACCGGTGTTGCCACCGGCTGCACCGGCGACTGTCCTTCGGGATTGGTTCGCATCGTTGCACTCGGCGACTCGCCAACGGTCTCCGGACAACAGTCATGCAATATTGGTGAATCCGGAAGCGGAACGATTGCTGTGCTCCAGTTCCAGGTGTCAAATGATGCGAACTACGAGTGTAATGGTCTGCCTGTTCAGTTCTTCTGGGGCGACTGCGCCGACAATGGATTCGCTTCTGTCACAGGTGCAACGCACTTCCTTGCCGATTCTGTATTTTATGGAACCTGGTTCCCGAATCACTACCCGGTTCCTTCAGACCTGAACACCAACCAAGGAATTCCCGATTTTTGCATGACTGGCGGCTCCACCAACCAGCCCGTACGCGCAGTCAATTTTTACGAAGGCTCCGTCGATATCCTCTGCACCGACACAGTAGATTACCGCGGTGATCTTAATCTCAACGGCATCCCCTATGAAATCGCGGATGCCGTGGTGTTTGCCAATTACTTCCTGTACGGACTTGCCGCATTTAGTCCCAATCCGGTGTTCATGCAGGCGCAAATTGCTGCCAGTGATGCGAATGCCAACAGTGTACCGCTCGAATACCGCGACGTCATTTACATACTGCGTGTCATCACCGGCGATGCTCTGCCATTTCCCAAGGTAACCACCCCAGCCGATACGTTGGCTGCTGTCTTCACCCAGAACACAGCATCTAAATCTGTCAGCGTTCAGTACCCTGCATCACTTGCCGGCGCATACCTCGTTTTTGTCGGCGAGGTCACACCGACATTTCTTCCGTCCGCACCCGGCAACTTCATCCAGTCATCAGCCTTCGAAAACGGTTTCACGCGAGTCTTGCTTGCCGGGACCGAACCGTCGCCGACTCCCGGTCCTATCTGGTTCAACTACACAGGCAATGGTGTACTGCAGTCAGTCGAGACCACCGATTTTGACGACTCACCGATTGATGTCCAAATCGTCATCGAAAACGGGACATTCGCTTGCGGCGACGTCAACCACGATGCGCATATCAATATCAGCGACATCGTTGCAATGATTGGCGCCATCTTCGATCTTTGGCCCAGTCCCGTTGATCCTGCGCTTGCTGACGTTGATTGCAGCGGTACGATGACGATCTCCGATGTCGTTTACCTCCTGCAGTATATCTTCGCATCCGGCGGCGCACCCTGCGCCAACTGCCTGTAGGCTGACAACCGCAAGTTCCGTCCGAAGTCACTCTTCGGACGGAACGCCACGAAACGCTAATGTGAATTCAGGATGACCCGCTGTGCAGCGCGGGTTAGTAGTCTTTGCGTTTCTTTGTCGTTAAGACAGGTCCAATTCTCATGCCGTTTTCGCAATCAGCGATCAACTGCTCAAGCCGCCGCAGCTGCGTTTGTTCCTTCTTGGCGCACATCACCCAAAAGCTAACTGTCCTTTGATACCATTGCGCTTCAGTCGAAAAGTATTCCCAAGCCTTTTTGTTCTTCTTCAGAAGTCGGATATATTCCGCGGACATCTCCCGCTGTCTCTGCTCATAAGAGTAATCGCGCCGCTTGGAGGATGTCGCCTCGAACGCTGCTTTCCCCGCAGTCTGCACCAAGCCCGATTCCAGCAATTCGCCGTATCGCTTGATATTCACCTTGCTCCAGTTGCTTGTCGGTTTGCGCGGCGTGAATCGTATTTTATAGCTTTCGCCGTCGATGCTTTTGCGCACACCGTCTATCCAGCCGAAGCAGAGCGCCTGATCGACTGATTCCATCCAGGTAATGCTCGGTTTACCGGAATCGACCTTGTAGAATCCGACCCACAGTTCCGCAACCTTGACGTGATTTGTCTTCAGCCATCGCCGAAACTCGCCCGGTGTCTTGAAAAAGCGTATAGCCTCCACTACTATTGCACCTGTCTATTCCTTCGACGCCCTGAAGCGAGCGACTATTGCAGCATCACTTTTCAACTCCAGCACATCGTCGACTATTGCATATTTCCAGACTGTCTCCAACGCCGCCAACAGCTTCATCTCGACATCTTCCCCTGTCGGACATGCCATCTTTGTCGATGCCATGTGCCCGAAAATCAGAGTGTCACCGCTGATCTGAAAACTGCCCATTAACCGGTTGCATCCGCCAAATCCGCTCACCTGACTGCTATCAGCATCAAATTGAATGTAGATTGGCCCCTTCGTGGAGTCCGGCAATACCTGCGCGCCATCCAATTCGGTTAATAGCCACTTCGTTTCGAGCAACGCAGATTGACGTGTTTGAGTAGCCACACCGGGCGTAGCCGGTTCGCTCTGCGGTTCACTCTTCTTCGCACAGCCAACAAGCCCGATTATTATGGCCAGTGCAGAAATCAAGATAATTCGAATTGCCACCTGTTGCCTCCGATACCTATTTGAGTTCCTCAAATCCGTGATAAGTCTACTCGATCTCGGCGGTTGCCACGAAAACTGCGATCAATTCTGCACCCGTGGACAGTTCCAGCATTGAGCCGGTAATGCGATAGTTGGTCACGCGCGACAAGGCGGCGATGACCTCGCTCTCGATGCTCATCATGCCGGCGCAGAACACCTTCGTTGCGCCGATCTGCCCGAACACCAGGGTTCCGTCATCGATCTGATAACTGCTCATGATCTGATTGCACCCGGTATACCCGACCAGGCGCCGTCCTTCAGCAATCAGCTTCATATAGATCGGCCGGTCGCCGAATTCATTGTGGTAGCGTTGCCCGTTCACACTGGTCAGCAGCCATGTCGTTTCCTCGAGAGGTACACCGCCGTCGTAAATCTCGGGATTCTCCTGCTCGTTAAGATGAGTTAAAGAATCAATCTCCGCTTGCTGGTCGTCACTGCCGCTCCCCTGACTTGGCTCTCGTACTGACGTATAAGAGCAGCCAGCAAGCCACGCGGCTATTGCCGCGATTGCACACATCCGCGCCATTGTATTCATTGGTTGTCTCCTTAGCTTAGACGATGTACAATGTAACCGCTGTTGGCAGATGACAAGTATATCTTATAACCCAACCAAGTACCAGAAATGAAACTCTCACGGTCGACAATCGTATCTGTAAGCTGTTACCAATTTATTGAAAGGAGTCATTAGTGGATACAATCGCTACTTCGAGACGCAAATTGCTTCTTCATACATTCATCGCGGCGACTATGTCCTGCTGCCTTATCGCGACAAAGTCACTGCTGGCGCAGGAAGACACCACCCTCACCGCCACCACACAAATGCGCAATGACGCCACTGCCATGATGCCATTAGTCAAAAGTGAATTTGCCAAACAGTTCCTAAACTCGATGATGGAACTCCCGTCGATTGACGCCCAGCGAGTGATTTATCGCAATCGCGAAACGCGCGGAGCAATGACCGAGTCCGAATTCATCGCGTCCGGACTTGATAGCACGTCGGGCTTTGCCAAACGCGAGTACGGCGAAGATTTCTACTACTTCACCGGTTACGGCACCCCAGTCGCAGTGACGCGTGCCTATGACTTGCTCGGGCAAGTCGGACTCAAATCTGCCGATGGTTTGAAGTTGATTGACTTCGGCTTCGGATCTATCGGCCAACTGCGCGGACTTGCTTCTCTCGGCGCAGATGTAACTGGTATCGAAGTTGAAGCTGTTTTTAAAGCCCTCTATTCTGCACCCACCGACACCGGTAAGATCAACCGCTGTAAATCCGGAGGAAAGGGGAACCCCGGTCATCTGCGCGCCTTCTATGGGTTCTTTCCGACAGACTCGCTCATTAACGCTCAAATCGGCACTGGATACGATGTTTTCTTCTCCAAGAACACACTCAAGAACGGCTACGTCCATCCCGAACGCGAGGTCGATCCGAAGATGCTCGTCCACCTTGGCGTCGATGACTCCACTTACGTCAAACGTGTATACGATTTGCTCAAGCCGGGTGGCTACTTCATGATCTATAACTTGCACCCGAAGTACACCGGCCCCGATGTCGAGAAGTACATCCCCTGGTCGGATGGCCGCTCCCCTTTCAAGAAAGAACTTTTCGAACAAGTCGGATTTAATGTACTGGCGTTTGATGTTGTCGACACGCCTGCCGCACACGAAATGGCCAAGGCATTCGGCTGGGACAAGGATATGGATCTGGCCAACGATCTATTTGCGATGTATACGTTAGTGCAGAAAAAGTAAAGGCACGATCTAGCAGTAAGACAGCTATACAGTATTGTCTTCCGTCTTGCGCTTGACAGTCTCAAGGATCTTTTGGAATCTCGGAAGCCCTCGTAGTGGTTCAAAGAATGGATCATTCGTTTCGAGAAAACGAAAGTTCCAGAAGCCTCTGCTTACGGCTTGCTCAAGAGTTGCCAACGCGCGACCAATCTGACCCGCAAGAGCGAAGGCTTCTGCCAGATGCAGCGAGAACTGCGGATCGCGCAAGGCCGTGCGTTCGAGGTCGTCGGTGACGAGCGCCAGTGCCTCCTCGCGTCGCCCACAGCTAGCCAGAACCAGGGTCTTGGTCAGGCGCGCCGCAAATCCCGCCAATTCTACTCCCAACATCGCCTTCTCTGCACTGGTGGTATCGCCGACATAAAGGTAAGAGGCCGCCACCCAGGTGCGCCGGATCAGGCGATCAGGTTCGGCCTCGAGCATCCGGAGTCGCAGTTCGAGATGTTCCTGGAATTGGCCATTAAGAAGCAATATCCAGGACTTCACCGCATCGGCCTTCTGGGTCAGCGGGTCAATCGATCGCAATTGAACCTCAAGCGCACGAGCTTCGTCCATGCGTCCGATCATCGCCGAGTCAAACGCCAATTCAAAGAGCGCGTCGCTATCAGCGGGATTGAACTTAAGCGCCTGCCGCTGGCATTCGAGCGCCTTAAGCACCGATCCCTCGAAGTAGCTGGCAATCAAACCCCGAATGTGATAAGCTTCCGACGATGTCGGCGCCAGTTCGAGCGCCTTGTTCGCAAAAACACGCGCTTTTTCAATCCACTCGTCCTGCCGTGCGCCAATATTGACTAACTGCGCATAAACCCACGCCAACGCCGCATAAAGGAGCGCATTCTCGCCGATTATCTCGAGTCCGGCATTCAGATACGACTCGGCGCGAGTGAGAGCCGTTTCGTTCCAAGTGTGAATATCCTGCCGTGCGCGCAGATAGTATTCATAGGCGCGGACATCGACAATGGCATGCGCCGCCAATTGCTCTTTCTCGCTGCCGCTCAATTCGACTTTGAGCGCGTCGACAATCGCGCGCGACACTCTTTCCTGCATTGCGAAGATGTCATCAAGTGTACCTGAATATTTGTCTGCCCAGATTTGACTGTCAGAGGCTGCCTCGACTAGTTGCGCGGTGATCCGAACGCTATTCCCTGCCTTTCGGACACTACCGGTCAGGATGTAACGGACACCCAACTCAACTCCGATTGTCCGTGCGCTCTTCTGGGTGCCCTTAAGCATATTGGATGATGAACGCGAAATCACTCGAAGTCTCCCAATAGAAGCAAGATCGGTGATAATCTCTTCGGTCAGCCCATCACTAAAATACTCGTTCTCCGCATCGGCGCTCAAATTGGCAAACGGCACGACCACAAGGGTCTTGTCGGTGTTGGCACGGGCAGCGTTGGCGCCGCTTGATTGCGAATCATGCAGCAATTTCTTGAGATCGGCGATGATGTCCTCACACGATTGGTAGCGCATCTCCAGGTTTTTCTCCAGCGCCTTCATCACCACTCTCTGCAGTGGTTCGGGAACGTCGGACCTTGTCTTGCTAATCGGTTCCGGATTCGAATCCATGATTGCCCGCAGCGTCGCCCCTTCATTATTGCCCTTGAATGGGTTCTTGCCGGTCAACATTTCATAAAGCAGAATTCCAAAGCTGAAGAGGTCGGAGCGGCGATCGAGATTGCGCCCGGACACTTGCTCGGGCGACATGTAAGCTATTGTGCCGAGTGCAGTGCCCGCCTTAGTCAGTTCATCGCTTCCCGCAAGGGCGGCAAGACCGAAATCGAGAATTCGGACGCGACCCGATTCGTCGACGATGATGTTGCTCGGCTTGATATCGCGATGGACAATGCCATTGCGGTGTGCCTCTGCAAGTCCCTGGCAGATTTGCAGTGCCAGACCCAGAATTTCGTTGATCGATCGGAAGGTGGTAACGCCGCTGACCTGCAAAGTCTGTCCGGAAACATACTCCATGACCAGATACGGAGTGCCGCCCGCATCACCAACATCGTGCACCGTTACAATGTTTGGGTGGTTCAATCGTGCTACCGCCTTTGCTTCACGATAAAATCGCTGCAGCAATTCCTCACTCGCAATCAAGTGTGCCGGCAGGAATTTGAGCGCTATCTGGCGTTCAAGTTTTGTGTCCTCGGCAAGGAACACTTCACCCATGCCGCCGGCGCCGATTTTCTCGACAATGCGGTAGTGATTGACCATACCGCCCGGTGCGAGTGCGCCGTCACTGATTTTGGTTTTGTCGGGTATTTCTTCGCTCAAACTTCTATCACCAACAATTACGATTTTGTAGGGTTCCCAACTCTACGAACACCACTATGATAGCAGTCTGTTGTCATATCGGCAATATAATTGAAGGGAATGTGCTGGTTGCGGCCCGATTAACAAGTCAACCTATTGTAGAGTGCTTAGGTCCGCTATATATTTTCGCAGAGCAAAAAAGAAAGGTCGGATTCCTTATCGGGAATCCGACCCCGGATGTCGAATGCGTCGACTACCTCCAACCCTTTCGCTAGAGCTGGAACAGCAGTCCGAGATTGATTGAATAGAAGTCCGAATCGGCGCCCTCCAGCACGGCATCCGGCAGTTCCTTGAATTTGTAGTCAAGAAACACGTAACGAACATCGCCGAAGATTCTGACACTTGGTGAAGCCGGTATTTCTAAACCGGCAACCAGATGCCATCCGAACTCCTGCGAAGTTTCGTCATCGATCCCGACATCATTATAGGTGTCGGAATAGTCGAAGGTCGTGTTGTACCAGCCCGCTCCAACACCTCCATAGATGATGGGAAGAGGGTAGAGCAAGCCAGTCGCCGTAATCGGCCAATCCCGGACCGTCAACGCATTCGATCCGAATTTCGCCTGCCGGTAGCCGACATCGCCTTCGATGGCGAGAATCGGCGCCAGCTTCAGGCGCAGCGTAGCACCTGCCAGGTAGTTCGCGTCTTCGGCGTCCTGGACTTTCTGAATACCGAGATGCGGTCCAAAATGGGCGCTCGATTGACCGTGCGCCGCAAGCGGCAACAAGACCACCAGCGCCGCCATGATTGTCAAATTGATTTTCGTAGTCATGCTCGTCTCCTATGGTTACGAGTGAGTCTGCGAGTGTTAACTCGCAACAGAGTACATCCCAGTTGTGCTTGACTAAGTGCTGCTCGGATTTGCAGAGTGGACCACCGGCAAATCCGTCGTCGGACGAATTAGGTAAAGGGGCGTGTCAGCTTGATTGATTTGAACAGCGGCGTTTCGTATGCGCCGTGAAATGTATGACTGTCAGTTTAACAATCGAAGGTTGCAAAAGGTTTGATCAAAATGCAGAAAAATTCAGCGCGGTCATAATCATGGGTCTATGTTCTTGGTAGATACCGGGTTTGCAAAAGACTTTTTCGTCTCATTGGCGCATGGTCGAGGATCCCGCTTGGGCGGCGCAATGCGCCCGCCCCCGGTTCTACTCTCTCATCGGAATCTTGATATCGTCGTGCTTGTTGGCAAACTTGATGGCTTCATCGTACCCCGCATCAACATGCCGCATGACTCCGGTGCCGGGATCATTCGTCAACACACGTTCAAGGCGCTTGGCCATGTCATCGGTGCCATCCGCGACGACCACCTGTCCGGCATGAATCGAGTATCCAATACCGACACCGCCGCCGTGGTGAATGCTCACCCACGATGCGCCCGAAGCCGTATTCAACATCGCATTGAGCAAGGGCCAATCAGCGATACAGTCTGACCCGTCCTTCATCGCTTCAGTCTCCCGATTCGGCGAAGCCACCGACCCGCAGTCGAGATGATCGCGGCCAATGACGATCGGTGCGGAAATCTTGCCCTTCTTGACAAGGTCATTGATGATCAAACCAAACTTCGCGCGTTCGCCATAACCGAGCCAGCAGATGCGCGAAGGCAACCCTTGGAATGCGACCCGCTTCGATGCCATGTCGATCCAGCGCACAAGTGCCGCATTGCCGGCAAACTCGCGTTTGATAACTTCATCGGTAATGGCGATATCTTTTGGATCACCTGACAGCGCCGCCCAGCGGAACGGACCTTTGCCTTCACAAAACAGCGGTCGTATATAGGCTGGCACAAATCCCGGAAATGCGAAAGCGTTCTTGAGCCCGTGCGCCAGTGCCTGACCGCGCAAATTGTTGCCGTAGTCGAAAACGATTGCGCCCTTAGTCTGCATGTCGATCATCGCCTGCGTGTGAACGACCATCGCCTCCATCGCGTGCTTGATGTATTCCTTCGGACTCTTGGAGCGAAGCGCGACAGCTTCGGCGAGTGTCATGCCGTTGGGAACATAGCCGTTGAGTTCGTCGTGGGCCGAGGTCTGGTCCGTCACGATATCCGGGATGATGCCGCGCTTAACCAACTCGGGATGCGTATCGGCGCAGTTGCCGACTAGCCCAATCGAGAGCGGCTGTTTTTTGGCGCAGGCGTCTTTGACCCACGCAAGGGCCTCGTCGAGCGAGGACGTTTTCTTGTCGAGATAGCGCGTCTCGATACGGCGATCGATGCGATGCTCATCGACATCGACACATAGGATGACTGCGTTATTCATCGTCGCGGCCAGCGGTTGTGCGCCGCCCATTCCGCCGACACCGCCGGTGAGAATAAACTTGCCCGACAGATCACCGTTGAAATGCTTGTTCGCGCACGCCGCGAAAGTCTCATACGTCCCCTGCAAGATTCCCTGCGTGCCGATATAAATCCACGACCCGGCAGTCATCTGGCCGTACATGATCAAGCCGAGCTTTTCGAGCTCGCGGAACTTGTCCCAGTTTGCCCAATGCGGAACGATGTTGGAATTGGCAATCAGCACGCGCGGAGCATATTCGTGCGTGCGAAAGATCCCGACCGGCTTGCCCGATTGCACAAGCAGGGTCTCGTCATTGCCGAGCGATTTGAGACTGCGCACAATGGCATGGTAACATTCCCAATTGCGGGCGGCCTTGCCCGAACCACCATAGACGACGAGATTCGCAGGGTCCTCGGCAACATTGGGATCGAGATTATTATTGAGCATCCGTAGCGCCGCTTCCTGATGCCAACCTTTGCACTGAAGCGGCGCTTTGAGACTATTTCGTAATGCAACTTTTTCCATAATCATCCTCCGAAACAATCAAGTTAGCCATTTGCATCAATAGAGTCAAGCCCGCCAGCGATCAACAAATTGAAGTTCAGCAGTCTCTCTCTTCGGAAATTTTTTGATTGCTTAGCTTCCGGCAATGAAGTAATATCAGGCTTCAAGCTGATTTGCCAATGTAGGCTTGAGCAAAACAACACATTACTTACCAGATTAGGATTTATTGGGAATTCATTCGGAGGAAAGAAATGAATCTGACAGAGACGTTCATCAGCAAGCAGACCGAATTGCGCGGCGCCGAGCTTAAGGGGTTTATGCAGCCGGGAAACAATAACCAACTGCTGTTGTTGTTCGAAAAGAACGGCAAGCTGATGGCATTGAATATCACCGAACATCGCAACGGCGACAATTCGGTTATCGATACCGAACTCGACTACTACGAGATGTTAAGCTAAGCATTGAGTTTTTGAAGCCATATCTGCAAAAATAACCACCACCCTCTCCCTCCGGGAGAGGGTAGCGTGAGGGCTCACTCATTTCCCTTTAGCCAATCCCAATATCAGTCCCAGCACGACAGACCAAAGTGCAGCCAGCCCAATCTGCCATTCGCCCGGCAGGCTGAAGGTCAATGTGTGCGCCGGTATCCAAAACCAGAGCAGTGTCCATAATGCCGTGCTCATCCCCTTGAAATTCCATTCTGACAAAATCAAATTGTCTTGGACGCGATGGAAGAACATCATCTGCGGACCGAAGAAAACATTCGTCAATACTGAAACCGCAAACGCCCAGCCGATTCCGTCAGCGAGAAATTGCGGAAGCATTTCATGTTCGATTAATGCAGCCGTGAATCCCTTCATACCGGTGAAGCCGTATTTGATTACAATCCCCAGCAGTGCCCAGGCAGCAATCTTGGCGAAGATTTGCCAGTAATCACCACAAAGCAGCCCGATTTTCTTGTGACGAAGACTGTAGGATAGCGCTTCGCCGAGAGTACCCAGTACGCCAAATTGGATCGCCGCGGAGAGCAGCGGATTGGCTCGGACAAAATCGAGGTATAATTGAATCACGATGGTCCATGCTTTCGCCCAGCGCGCATCGACAAAACCCTGTCTACGACTGCGAAGTCAGGCGCGTCGGCGTTTGTGCACCCAGCGCCATCACGTTGCCAATCGTATCGAAGAAGGCATCTGCGAGAGTTTTGACATCGGCCTTGATATCGTCGTTGATCTTGAGCGTACTGCCGCCGACAACGCCGATCTCCGCCAGCGGCACGTTCATTGACGCCGCCAGTTGGATCAGACTTCCCTTTCGCTCGGGCGCGATACTCAAGATCACACGCGACTGCGATTCGCCAAAGTAGAGCGCATCCTTGCGCAAGTCGGACCTGACGCTTACCGTTGCTCCGATTGCTTTTTCTCGGTCGGCAAAACATGACTCGGCCAAAGCAACTGCCAAACCGCCCTCGGAAATGTCGTGCGCGGACTTGACCAGACCGTTGCGGATGGCTTCAAGAATGAACGACTGCAATTGCTTTTCGAAGACCATATCAAGTTCAGGCGCATTGCCGGTAACGAGATTGTGTTCAACCTTGAGATACTCCGAACCGCCAAGCTCGTTTTTAGTCGAACCAGCGAGGAAAATCAGATCGCCGGAGTCCTTGAAGTTGTTGGTCGTGATGTGATTCAAGTCGTCGATGATGCCCAGCATGCCGATCGTCGGTGTCGGATAGACCGCGCGCTCGGGGTCTTCATTGTAGAATGACACATTGCCGCCGGTGACCGGCGTATCGAACACGCGGCAGGCTTCGCCCATTCCCTTAATGCACTCGGCGAACATGTAATACATTTCCGGTTTGTAGGGATTGCCGAAGTTGAGACAATTCGTGATCGCCACCGGACGCGCGCCGGAACAAGCGACATTACGCGCCGATTCGGCTACAGCGATCTGCCCGCCCAAACGCGGGTTCAGATAGCAATAGCGCGCATTGCAGTCGGTTGAGACGGCGATACCTTTTTCGCTGTGGCGGATCCGCAATACCGCGGCATCGGAGCCGGGTCCGACTACAGTGTTGGTGCGCACCATCGAGTCGTATTGCTCGAACACCCAGCGTTTGGAGGCGATATTGTGCGAGCTGATCAAGTGTTGGAGAACGGCGGAATAGTCTTTCGGCTGTGGAAGTTTGCTGAAATCGTGGCTCTGCGCTTCGTCAAGGTAAGCCGGCCGCTTCTGTTCGCGGGTATACACCGGCGCACCACCGCCGAGCACGAGGCACTCGGAGGGAATATCCGCAACAACCTTGCCGCCCATCGTGACAACCATGTTCTTGCCGTCGGTGACCTGGCCGATTTCGATGCAGTTCAGATCCCACTTGTTGAAGATCGCGCGGATCAAATCCTCGTTGCCCTTCTTGCCGACAACCAGCATCCGTTCCTGCGATTCGGAAAGCATAATCTCATATGCCGACATATTCTCTTCGCGCACCGGCACCAGATCGAGGTTGATCTCGATACCGCTGTTTCCTTTGGCGGACATTTCGGAACTGCAACAGGTCAAACCCGCCGCGCCCATATCCTGCACGCCGACGATCAAATCTTCCTTGATGATCTCGAGAGTGGCTTCGAGCAGAAGTTTCTCCGTGAAGGGATCGCCGATCTGTACCGACGGACGTTTTGATTCTGACTTGGAGGAAATCTCTTCCGAAGCAAACGTCGCACCGTGTATCCCGTCGCGTCCGGTTGACGAACCGACGATGAACACGGGATTGCCGGCTCCCTTGGCGGTCGCCGAGGCCATGCGGTCCTTGCGGCAGATGCCGACGGCCATCGCGTTAATCAGCGGATTGGCGTAGTAGCAGTCCTCGAAATAGACTTCTCCGCCAACTGTCGGCACGCCGAATGAATTGCCGTAGTCGCCGATGCCGCGCACGGCGCCATTAAACAAGTAGCGCGAACGGGCCTCGGAGAGTTGTCCAAAACGAAGCGAGTTCAGTGCCGCAATCGGACGTGCACCCATACAGAAAACATCGCGCAGAATTCCACCAACACCGGTCGCGGCGCCTTGATATGGTTCGACTGCCGACGGGTGGTTGTGCGATTCGATCTTAAAAACGACTGCGAGGTCGTTGCCCAGATCGACAGCGCCCGCGTTTTCCTCGCCGGCTTCGGTGAGGAGCGCCTTGCCGGAGCGCGGCAGGGTCTTGATTAACGAGATCGAATTCTTATATGAGCAATGTTCCGACCACATCACCGAGAAGATCCCTAACTCGGTGAATGATGGTTCGCGGCCCAAGATTTTCTTAATTTTCTCGTATTCATCCGGCATCAGGCCGTGATCTGCAACTAATTGTGGTGTGATTTTCGGTTCCGCCATTGATCCTCCGTCACGGAAAGAGCGGAATGATACGACTCTTTGGGGGAAAATCAACGGGAATTGTGGGGAAAGTCAGAGTGTCGAGACTCGCGAATTCGTTCGCACACTGAAGTTTGGGCATAAAAATGCCGGGAGACCCAATTAGTTACTAACCGATACACGGTTTAGGTGACCCTGCTCATCCATTGGGCAGGCATCCCGAGAGTAATTACGGTGCGCTCCTCGCTACCACGGTGGGTGCATCTGGAGCCGACCAGGCCGGGGATATCCGGTCTAAGTATTTGGGTCTCCCGGTCGCACTTATTATACGAATCTGTTAAACTCCTGTGAAGCACTATTTTATGGTCCGAAAAAAATAGTTAGGAAGGGCTTGATTTTCCGGAGAGAATCCGTATTATGGAAGTCTAAACTTTTCGGAGGTATCGAAATTGTCGAGAGCTTGTGATATTTGCGGTAAGGGTCCCCAGTTCGGGCACAACGTTTCCCACGCCCACAACCTGACCAAACGCCGCTTCAATCCGAATCTGCGTACCGTCCGCGCCCGCCACGAGGGCAAGGTCGCCACGATTCGCGTCTGCACCCGCTGCATCAAAGCCGGTAAAGTCGTCAAAGTCTACTAATTCGCCGCAGTCGGAATCATAATCGATTTCGACTCTGCCGGCTAATTCCCTTTTATATTTAATACTGAGTCGACCAAGTTGGCGTATTGCGTTTGTGCGCGGGTTTCTCCACCCCTTCTACAGATAGTAACGCCCTCACCTCCCGATAGAATCGGGATCGTTGACCTACCCTTCTCACAAAGAGGGAGAGGGAAACCCGGCGCAGTTACTTCCTGACTTTGCGAAATGGCATTGAATTGTTATCTCGTGCCTGCGTTGCCGCCCTCACCCCTGCCCCTCTCCCAAAAAGTGAGAGGGGAAAATCATCGACTCGTGTGCTACTTGTTTCCCTCTCCCCTTGGGAGAGGGATTAAGGGTGAGGGCGTTTCGTCACACGCACAAAGTATGTCAATCAAAACAGTCTCTGTCTTTGCAATCAACTCTGCATTAGTGAATCGCAGGGTCCTGTACCCTGCACACTTCAAGAACTCATCCCTCACTTTGTCGTAGCGCTTTTGATCCGCAGTGTGGTGTACGGAACCGTCAACCTCGATAATCAGTTTAGACTTGTGACAATAGAAATCCGCAATGTACCGACCAATCGGATGTTGTCTTCGAAACTTAAGTCCGCCAAGCTGTCGATCGCGTAGGCAACGCCACAGTAGGTCTTCAGCGGTTGTCGCGAGTTTCCGCATTTCTCTGCACAAGCTGATAATGTACTCGGGATGGTTTTCCATACACAGTATTACAACTAATCATGGACGCAAGTAGAGTCAATCACATTCTGCGCACAATGACCACCCTCACCCCTACCCCTCTCCCAAAAAGGGAGAGGGGAAAATCATTGACTTGTGCACTACTTGTTTCGCTCTCCCCTCTGGGAGAGGGATTAAGTGTGAGGGCGTTTCCGGATCAACCGTGATGGTACTTCCGCGTTAGGCGACTTACCAAAAAACAACCCCCGCCTCTTGCGAGACGGGGGCGAAACGTGCATTACCCAAGTTGTCGTGGTAGGGTCGGTTATCTCAACTTGTTTTCTCTATCTCATGCGATTGCGCAGGAAGGCCGGAATCTCCAGGTCCTCCTGATCGACTTCGTCCGAGCCGTTAGTGATGAACTCTTCGCTCTTCATTTCGCTTTCAGCACCGACAATGTGCGGCACGGTGGCGCGTTCAAGAGTCCTCTCGAACAGGTCGACCGGCTCGACCACGCGTTCAACGCGCTCAAAGCGTTCAACCATCTCGCGCTTGGCGCTCCCAAATCCGGTGGCGATGACTGTCACCCGAATTTCGTCATCCAATGTCGGATCAATCACTGCGCCGAAGATGATATTGGCATCGGAACCGGCGGCGTCATAAATCACCGTGGTTGCCTCGTTGACTTCATACAGCGTCATGTCCGGCGAGCCGGTGACGTTCATCAGCAAGCCCTTGGCGCCGGAGATGATCACGTCTTCAAGTAATGGTGAGTTGATCGCCATCCGTGCGGCGTTGGCTGCTTTGTTTTCGCCGCAACCATAGCCGGAACCCATCATCGCATCGCCCATCTCCATCATGACAGTGCGGACATCGGCAAAGTCACAATTAATCAGGCCGGGGATAGTGATCAGATCGGATATACCGCGGGTGGCGCGAAGCAAAACATCGTCAGCCATCATAAACGCTTCGGTCAGTCTGGTCGACGGATCAACAATCTGGAGCAGGCGCTGGTTCGGAATCACTATCAACGTATCAACGCGCGACTTGAGTTCTTCAATTCCTGCAAGTGCACGATTGATGCGCTTGCGGCCCTCGAATTCAAACGGCTTGGTAACGATCGCAACTGTAAGGGCACCCATTTCGCGAGCAATTTCGGCAACGGTCGGAGCCGCACCGGTACCGGTGCCTCCGCCCATTCCGGCGGTGACGAACACCAGGTCGGCGCCTTCAAGCAGTTTTGCAAACGCTTCGCGGTCTTCCTCGATCGCCTGCTTGCCGACTTCGGGACGCGCTCCGGCGCCGAGGCCGCGGGTGATGTTTCTGCCGATCTGCATTTTGTGCTCGGCCTTGGAAAACTCGAGCGCCTGTGAATCGGTGTTGACGGAAATAAACTCCACGCCGTTGAGCCGCTGGTCGATCATGCGATTGACGGCGTTGCCTCCTGCTCCGCCGACGCCGACTACCTTGATCTTCGCGTAGTTGGCGAATTCTGCTGCAAAATCAAACGTCATATTTCTACCTCGTCCTTGGGTTTTCCTACCTAAAAGTTGAACAACGAATTGAACACTTTTTCCAATCTATTGAATGCGCGATTCCATACCCCTGCTTCGTGACTGCCCTTGTTGGGATGGTCGATGCCGTAGCGGACCAGGCCAAAGGCGGTCGAGTACATGGGATTGGTTACGATATGTGACATGCCGCCAAATCCGCGCGGTGTCCCGACGCGCACCGGCAGATCGAATACTTGTTCAGCCAAAACATCGATGCCGCGCAGCAGCGAGCCGCCGCCCGTGAGCACGATTCCGCCTGCAACCGACTGATAGAAGTTGGTGCGCTTGAGTTCGAGCAGGACCATCTTGAAGATTTCTTCGACGCGCGGCTGGATGATGCTCGCAACTACGCCCAGTGAGACATCGCGCGGCGGACGTTCACCGACGCTGGGAATCGAAATCATTTCTTCGGTGTTCACCAGACTCATCATCGCGGCGCCGAAATCAATCTTGATCTGCTCGGCTGTATCGATCGGAGTGCGCAGACCAATGGCCAGATCATTCGTGATATTGCGCCCGCCCAGCCCAATAACCGCCGTATGACGAATCGATGAATCCGTGAACAGCGCAATATCCGTCGTGCCGCCGCCGAGGTCGATTAACACCGTTCCGAGATCCTTCTCGTCTTCGTGCAACACGCACAGCGACGATGCCAGCGGTTGGAGTACGAGATCGCGCACCTCGTAACCCGCACGCTTGATCGACTTGTAGATGTTTTGCGCCGAGGTGGTGGCGCCGGTAACGATGTGGACTTCCGCCTCAAGTCGCACACCAGACATGCCAGTCGGGTCCTTGATCCCGCCCTGGTCATCGACAATGTATTCCTGTGGCAGCACATGAATGACTTCCCGATCGCCGGGAATGGCAAACGACTTGGCCGCCTCGATAACGCGGCTCACATCATATTCCGAAATCTCGTTGTCCGACCGGCTGACGGCGATAACGCCGCGTGAATTGATACTCTTGATGTGGTCACCGGCGATTCCGGCATACACGGTCTTGATCTCGACTCCGGCCATTTCCTCGGCGGACGTAATCGCACGCTGAATCGAGCCAATCGTCTTCTCGAGATTGATCACGACGCCTTTTTTCAGACCTTCTGATGGCGCTGTTCCGACCCCGATAATCTCGTCTTCCGCGTCGTTCGACCGCCGGCAGACAAGGGCACAGATCTTGGTAGTGCCGATGTCCAGTCCACAGACAACTCTTTCAGATCCCATTGTTCACCTCTCTATCCATAGAAACTCTAGATTTCAGCACAGCGAGATCAACCATCCGCAGGTCGATATCCAGACCGGGATTCTTGTTGCTCTCCAGTATTTTTTCAATCCGTTGAATTTTCGTTTCAAATTCGCCGACGCCCAAATGGACGACAATCGATCCCGGCTCAATAATCAGCTTGAGTTCATCGTTCTCAATGACCACTTCGGACAGCGTGTCGTACGAGCGTGGATATTTGGACTTGGCGGTTTCGATCAATGTAATCGCGGCCCGCAATGCGGCATCGTCGATGACACTAAAACAAACCGGCGTTTTGACATTCACACCGCGAATGATCGGTAGATGCGGACCCCGATCGTTAAGTTCAGCCGGAAGCAGCTCGCAGCGATTCGTTATTCCGTACAGCCGGTTCAGATACACATAGCTCACCGGGCTCTTTTCTGTCACCGTGACAGTGATCTTTCCGTAGTAGTCGGGACGAACTGCGGCCGTCGCAATGAAGTTGTGCTTCATTACATTGTTGAGTATGCCCTTCATCTCGACGTTGAGCAGGTTCTCTCCCACTGTGACGGGAATGTCGGAAGCACTAAGCCTGTCTGATCCCAGCACTTCGACATAACTCACCTTGATGACCGTGTACTTGGTCATCGCATATCCGGCACCCAGCACCAGTAACGAGAAGAAGAAGAGATATGTCGCGATTCGCTTGCTCATTTACCGATCGCCTCCAGAATCTTGGGAGCTGTCTTGTAGATGTCGCCGGCGCCGACTGTGAATATCACATCGCCCGGCTGGGCGTATTCCGCCACGATTGCCGGGATCTGCGCAACATCTTCGACATACTGCACGTTCTTGTGGCCAAATCGCGATGATGCATCACTGATCATGCGCGAGGTAACCCCTTCAATCGGCTTCTCCCGCGCTGGATAGATTTTAGCAACGATCAACATGTCCGAGGTCAGAAGCGCCTTGGCGAATTCTTCATAGAAATCCTGCGTACGGCTGAACAAATGCGGCTGGAATACCACAATGATGCGATTCTTGAATGCAATCCGTGCCGCCTGCAGCGTGACATCGACCTCGGTCGGATGATGGCCATAGTCATCGTAGACCTTGATGCCGTTCTTCTCACCGATGAGATCGAAGCGCCGATTCACGCCCTTGAAGCACTCCAACGCTTTCTTGATCGTCGCAAACGGAATGTCGTTCTCAAGCGCAACGGAAATCGCGGCAAGCGCATTCTTGACATTGAATATGCCCGGCTTCGGCAGCGCGATATTTCCCAGCAGCTTACCTTGATGATAAAGATCAAAAGTCGTCGTCGTTCCGACCTGATGCACGTTATCGGCGCGCGTATCGGCCTGGCCCTTGAGACCAAAAGTGCGAATCGGACGAATCAGATTTGGAATCAGACTGACTAGATTCGACTCGTCGAGGCAAAGATGAATCGTTCCATAAAATGGCACTTTGTTGGCAAACTGCGTGAAGGCAACCTTGATTTCATCGAGGTCTTTGTAGTAGTCGAGGTGATCAGCTTCGAGCGTCGTCAACACTGCGATCGAAGGTGTCAATGTCAGGAATGAGCGATCGTATTCATCGGCTTCGGCAATGAGTAATTCTCCCTTGCCGAGCTTGACCGTCGTCTCGAATGAAATTACTCGGCCGCCAACCATGACGGTCGGGTCCATACCAGCTTCAACGAAGATGTGGCCCAGCATCGAGGTCGTGGTAGTCTTGCCGTGCGTGCCCGCAATGCCGATACCGAATTTCAGCCGCATCAATTCGCCGAGCATTTCGGCGCGGCGGATGATCGGAATCTTGCGGCGACGCGCTTCAATGATCTCCGGATTGTCCTCGTGTACAGCGGAGGATATCACCACACAGTCGGCGCTGTTGACGTTGGCGGTAGCGTGGCCTTCGTAGACCTTGATCCCGATCTCTTCAAGGTGGTCGGTGACCTCCGTCTTGCTCAAATCACTGCCGGTGACAATGTATTCTTGATTATGCAACACTTCGGCAAGGCCGCACATCCCGATGCCGCCGATGCCGACAAAATGCAATTTCTTGATCTTACCGAACTTCATCTCCACCCCATGTATTCGAACATTCGCTGCACAATCGCTTCGGCAGCACCCTTGCGGCCAAGCGAACTTGACGCCATCCCCATCGCCAACAATTTTGAGTCATCGTTGATAAGCTGTGCAATGAAACTCACAAGATTTAAGTCGTTCAATTGTGAATCTTTTATCAAGATCGCGGCGCCGGCTTCGACGAGTGTCTCGGCATTCTTAGTTTGATGATCGTCGGTCGCCTGCGGATATGGAACGACGATGGCCGGCTTACCCGCAGCGGTGACCTCGGCAAGTGTCAATGCACCGCCACGACAGAGAATCAAGTCAGCGACCGCATAGGCGGCCGGCATATCCTGAATGAACGGCGTCGCAATCCCGGCATTGCCGGACGCTTGGAACGCGGCAATCGAGTCGGGATGATTTCCGCACTGCCAGAAGATCTGCAGATTGCTTTGGCGAGCCAGTTCGGGCAGGGATTGTGCAATCTTGGAGTTGATCGACGCCGCGCCCTGACTGCCACCCAGTATCAGAAGAGTTTTCTTCTTTGGATCGAGCTTGAAATTCGCGATCGCCTCTTCCCTGTCGACCTCGCCAATGCGCGAATTCACAGGGTTGCCGCTAAGGATGCACTTCTCGCGATATCCGATCCGAGCTGCAGCTTGATCGTATGCGATGAAAATCAGATCTGCAAACCGCGCTAATTTAAGTGTGGCGACGCCGGCGAAAGAGTTCTGCTCTTGAATGAACGCCGTGCGATTGGTGAGCTTGGCGCCGAGGACGGCTGGGAATGACAGATAGCCGCCGGTGCCGACAACAAGATCGGGATTGAAGCTGATAATCTTGGCAATCGCCTGTACGATGCCGACAGCAAGTATCGGGAAGAACATTAGATTGCCCATCAGATTGCCGCGTTTGAGACCGCGCACATTGATCTTGCTCATGGCGTATCCGCGTGAACCAATCAGTTTCATCTCAAGTTCACGGCCCGTGACGAAGAAGCGCACATCGCATTCGCGGCCCAACCGGCGCTGGAATTCCTGCGCAATTGCAAAGGCTGGAAACAAATGCCCGCCTGTGCCGCCGCCTGCAAACATGATGCGTCTCACCCTATCCTCGATTTAAACAACTGCGGTGTCTCAACGGTATAGCGGCTGATATTCAGCAGTATTCCAATCGCCGCGCATGTGATTAGCATTGATGAACCGCCATAACTCAAGAACGGCAGCGGCAATCCCGTCGCCGGGATCATCGCAGTTGCCACCATCAAATTGGTCATCGCCTGGCAGAACACGACCAGCGTAATGCCGATGGCGAGATAGAATCCCGGAAGATCGGGTGAATGAATCGCGATTTTGACGCCTCGCCAGACCAAAATCCCAATCAACACCAACACCAGTGTTGCAACTATGAACCCGCCCTCTTCAGCAAGTGTCGCAAAGATAAAATCAGTATGCGGTGCGGGTAAATAGAACAACTTGGCACTCCCGCGTCCGAGACCTTTGCCAAACAGGCCGCCGGAGCCGATCGCCAGTATCGATTGCTTCACCTGATAGCTCGCCAGAAGCGGATCCGAAACTGATTCGAGGAACGTATCCACACGCGCGCGTTTGTAGCCGATCACATAGACCATCAGAAACGATACCGAGGCCATTCCACCGACAAGGATTGCCAACAGACGCTTGCGAACCCCGGCAATGAAGAGCAGAATAAAGGTCGAAGCCGCCAGCACCAGCACGGTGCCAAGATTCGGCTGAAGCAGGATCAGGCCGAAACCCACCATGATGACCGGCAACAACGGGAAGATGACCGAGCTGATCTGGGTGATCTTCTCGCGCTTGGCGGAAAGCATTGCCGCCAGGAACACAATCAACGAAAACTTGAATATCTCTGACGGTTGAAATCCGAAGAATCCGAAACTGATCCAGCGCTTCGCGCCATTGACTTCGCGCGTAAACAACACGACGATCAACAGGATCATCGAGATGATCAACAGCGGCCAGGCCAGCTGACAAAGTGCACGGTAGTTTACACGCATCGTGATGAAGAGCGCAGCAACACTTAAGCCCAGCCAGATTAACTGGCGCTGGAAGAAGAAAGTATCACTGCCGAAGCGCGAACCGGCAAACATGGCCGAGGCAGAATAGACAACGATCGTGCCGATGAGCAGCAACAGGCAGACGACAATTATCAACAACTTGTCGACATCACGTGGACGAGTCATCATCCCCTGCCTCCTTCAAGCGCCCGGACTGCTTCCTTGAACTTCTCGCCGCGGTCTTCAAAATCGCGGAATTGGTCGAAGGATGCGCATGCAGGCGAAAGCATCACCACATCGCCGGGAACGGCGTGCCTGGATGCGAGCTCTACCGCCGTGTAGATATTTCCGGCTCGTTCCATCTTGACGATCCCGGAAAGTTGGGCAGCAATTTTCTCGGTCGCCTCGCCGATGAGAATAAGTTCCTTTACTCGAACGGTCATTAGCGGCGCCAATCTGGTGAAATCGCCCGCCTTGTCGCGCCCGCCCATGATCACAATCATCGGACGGTCAAACGACTGCAGTGCGACATACACCGAATCAACATTGGTGGCTTTGGAGTCATTGATGTAACGGACGCCGTTGATTTCGGCAACATATTCAATGCGATGCTCGATTCCCTTGAAGGTCTTCAGACCGCGGGCAACGTCGGCAGGATCGAGCCCGAGCACCAATGTCATCGCCGCTGCCGCCGCGCAGTTGGCGACATTATGCGGACCCGGCACGCCTAATTCATTGGTGCGGCAGATCGTCCCTGATCTGCCTTCCAATGCGTAAACAAGTTCGCCGTCCTTGACGAACACGCCTTCGGCAACACTGCGCTTGGTGGAAAAGTGAATGATCTTCGGGGTGCCCCAAAACTTGGCGGTCGCGAGCGTCTCATCGTCGGCATTCAAGACCAAAAAATCGCTGCTGTCCTGTGCATCGGCGATGCGATACTTCGCTTCGGCGTAGACTTCAAACTGCTTGTACCGGTCAAGATGATCCGGGGTGATATTGAGAATAGCCGCAACCTTCGGCTTGAATGTCTCGATCCGCTCCAACTGGAAACTTGAAACTTCAACGATCGCGTAGTCGCGATCCGAAAGTACGACAACATCATGCGCAAACGGCGATCCAATATTGCCGGTTGCAACAGCCTTCTTCCCGGCAACATTCAGAATATGTGCTGTTAGCGCAGTTGTTGTCGATTTACCGTTGGTGCCGGTGATCGCTGCAATCGTCGCTGGACACAGCCACGAAGTTACCTCGATCTCCGAGAAGACGGGCAGATGTCGCCGCTCGATTTCCTGCATAAACGGCGCCGTGGCCGGAATACCCGGCGACACGATGAAGAAATCAACTTCGCGCATGGCGCGTTCGGTATGTCCGCCGACCTCGTAAGAAATACCTTGATCCTCAAGGGCACGAATTTCCGTTTCGACTTTGTCCGCGGATTTCATTTCGGTCACAAACGGAATAGCGCCATACTTGCGCACAAGTTGGGCGACAGCCGTCCCCGACCGTGCCATACCGAGTATGGAAATCCGTCTGTCTTTCACCAGATCAATCCTCATCGTCACCGTATTTTGAAAGTTGACAATGTCAACAGCGCGAGCAGCACGCCGACGATCCAGAAACGGACGACGACCTTGCTCTCGTGCCAACCGCTAAGTTCAAAGTGATGATGGAGGGGAGCCATTTTGAATATCCTCTTTCCCCGCAATTTGAAAGACGATACCTGTAGTATGACCGATAAAGCTTCAGCCACGAAGACTCCCCCGACAATCACCAACAGAATTTCTTTTTTCAATAGTATGGCGAGCGCGCCGAGAATTCCACCCAGTGCCAGCGCGCCCGTATCGCCCATGAAGACCTGCGCGGGATGAGTGTTGTACCACAAGAATCCTAAGCCTGCCCCGATGGCTGCGGCGCAATAGACCGTCAGCTCTCCGGAACCGGGCAAATAGACGATGTCCAGATAATCCGAAAAGTCCGTTCGACCCGTGATGTATGCCATCCCCGCGAACGCCACAAAGCAGATTGACGTCAATCCGATTGCCAACCCGTCAAGACCATCGGTCAAGTTGACAGCGTTTGAAGAGCCGGTGATGACCACAATCACGAACGGGACAAACAGCCAGATCGGAAAATCGAGATAGTAATTCTTGAAAAACGGAATGTCCGTCGTGAGATTAAACAGCGGCGTCGGCGGGTACAAGTACAGCAACAGGCCCAATACGATACCCAGACCCATCTGGCCGGCCAGTTTCTTGCGTCCAACTAATCCCTTCTTCTGATGTTTGATGGCTTTAAGATAGTCATCCATGAAGCCAATCGCGCCAAGCCAGACAGTGACAATCAGCATGTAGATCACAAAGCGATTTGATAGATCCGCCCAAAGCAGTGTCGGAATGACAATAGCTGCGAGGATTATCAGCCCGCCCATCGTCGGAGTGCCTTCCTTGACCAGATGCGTCTGCGGGCCGTCGGTGCGGATGCTTTCCTTGACCTGGCGATTCTTCAGCATTCGTATCAGTGCCGGACCAAGAATCAAACTGATGAACAATGCCGTCACGGTGGCGGCCGCACTGCGGAATGTGATGTAGCGAAATAGATTGAAAAAGCTGATGTGGTCCACGAGCGGATAAAGCAACAGATACAGCATCAGTTCCTTCTCCCCAGCGTGGCCTTGAGCCCCTGTTCGACGAGTTCCAGTCTGATGCCGCGCGAAGCTTTTAGCAGAAGCAGATCTCCCGGCTTGAGATAGTTTGTCAGTAGTTCGACAGCGGTGCTGTGGTCGTTGGCTATGCTGATCTTCGCGGCATCGAGTCCTGCTCCAGTAGCCGCATCTCTGACAACAGCCGAGAATGCTCCCAGCAATACCAGCATATCAACTTTCGCTGCCGCAATCTTGCGGCCCAGCTCGCTATGATATTCTTCCGCCTTGTCGCCGAGTTCCAGCATATCTCCGAATACGACTATCTTGCGTCCGGGAATCTTCATCGACGCAATCGTTTCAAGCGCACCCTTAGCTGACACTGGATTCGAGTTGTAAGCGTCGTTGATAATCGTGACGCCCTGATACTCTTCGGCAGTCATCCGATTCCCTGCCGGTACGAACGACTCGATGCCCGACTTCACCAGTGCAAACGGAACATCCATCAGCTTCGCGACCGAAATCGCCGCCAGGCAGTTGGAGACGTGATGAAGCCCCAGCACCGGTATGGTGATGTCGTCGCCGTGATAGAGTAAGTGAGCTCTGCCGGCGCCGTTCATCCGCACTTCGTCGGGATGAACATCATACTCCGGCGATGTACCATATGTCAGTTTATTGATTTTGTAGCGATACGATCGCGAACGAATTTGCGGATCATCCATATTGAGCACTACCCAGTCATCCGGGCGGCAATCGTGCACCATCTCGAACTTGGCTTCCGCCACGGCATCGATAGTCTTGAGCGTCTCTAAGTGCGCGGGACCGATATTGAGAATCACCCGAATATCCGGAGCGAACAACTCAACCAGCCGCCTGATTTCACCCGGCGTCGACATGGCAAATTCAAAAACGGCTACTTCGCAGTCGCGGGTAAATTCGAATATGGAAAGTGGCACGCCGAATTGGTTGTTCAAATTGCCGCGTGTCGCACACGTGCGGTATTTCGCCGCGAGCAGATTCGCCACGAGCGACTTGGTCGTAGTCTTGCCGTTGGTACCCGTGATTGCGATTCTGCGCGGCGCAATGAGGTCGAGATAGTATCTCGCCAATTGCTGCATCGCTTCAAGCGTATCGTCGACTCCGATCACGGCTGCGCCATCAACATCAGCGAATTCGGCATATCGCGACCTCGCAACGACAATGATTTTGCTTCCGTTGACAATGGCGTCACGCGCAAAATCGTGCCCGTCGAACTTCTCTCCCTTGATGCAGAAGAAAATCCCGCCCGAAGACTTCACTCGGCTGTCGATCGTGACTCCGCGGAATGCTGTCTCCAATTTCGCCGGTGAATCGACAATGTACTTGCCGAATGACGGCGCGAATTCCTTAAGCAGTCCGCCGATCACGCCTTCAATCCTTTCAGCGCTTCTTCGACAATCTCGCGATCATCAAAGTGCACCTTGGTCGTACCTAGAATCTGGTAGTTCTCATGGCCCTTGCCCGCCACCACCAGCAAATCGTCTTCGCGGCAAAGCGATACCGCTGTTGCAATGGCTTTGCGCCGATCAGGTTCGATAACGGTCAGCTTCTGACCAACCAAGCCCGGCTTGATATCTTCGATGATCGTCAACGGATCCTCGGTGCGCGGATTATCAGAGGTGACGATCACCACATCGGCAGCACTGGAAGCCGCTTTCCCCATCAACGGACGTTTGGTGCGATCGCGATCGCCGCCGCATCCGAACAGCACCAATAGCCGGCCCTTGCAGATCTGACGCGCGGTCTCCAATATCTTGGTCAGGGCATCGGGCGTGTGGGCATAGTCGATCAAAACCGTAAATGGCTGGCCAATAGAAACCTTCTGTGCGCGCCCATGAACATGGCTGCGCGAACTCAAGCCTTTGGCGATCAACGAGGGCTCAATACCGCTGGCAACCGCACAGGCCGCAGCACACAGAGCGTTTTCGATATTGAAACGGCCAAGCAATTGCAAATGCACATGCTCATTTCCGAGCGGAGTGATCAACGTGAAACTTGATCCGTCGGTCGACATCACCAGGTCCTCCAACCGCACATCGGCATTGGGATCGCTGGTGGAAAACGTCAGGTGCGAAGACCGGACGCGCCTCATCACGTAATTGAAACTCGGATCATCGAGATTGAGCACCGCCCACTTGTCCTTGCCCTCGACGAGATCAAGAATGTGAGCCTTAGCGTTACGATAGCCCTCAAGCGTCTTATGGTAATCGAAATGGTCCTGCGTGATATTGCTGATCGCAACCACCTGAAACGCCAACTCTTCGACACGGTACATCGCCAAAGCGTGCGAGGAGACTTCCGCCGCAACATAACGAACACCCTCATTGACCATGATGGTTAACAGGCGTTCCAGCTCCAACGGACCGGGCGTGGTATTGAGCGCCTCGAATGAATGCTTGGCCGTGTAATATCCCAGCGTGCCGATCACGCCGACCGGACTATTGCGTTGTTCAAAGATCGATTTCAGCAGCCAGGTGATTGTGGTCTTACCGTTGGTGCCGGTTACGCCGATCAACTTCAGTTTGCGGCTCGGATGATCGTAGTAACGTGCTGCGATTTTTGCGATGGCACGACGGATATCGCTCACCTTGGCGCGGCACTTGACATTAGCCTGAACGTCGCCAGGAGAGACGATCGCCGTGGCGCCGCGGGCGACCGCTTCGTTGATATATCTCACGCCGTCGTCGGCAAAACCGGGAATGGCCACGAAGACATCATTGGCTTCGATCAATCTGCTGTCCACTTCCACCTTGTTGATTTCAATGTCAGGATCGCCGCTGATGACGACATCGCTAAGCCCCTGCACCAGTTCTCCAAACCTCACTGCCGTTTCCATTTCCTAATCCACATTGCAGATCAGCCGCAGACTGCGGGTTGAAGCCAGACTATCGGGAGAAACTTCAATTACCTGTTTCACGAATCCCGACCCCTCGACATCGAAGTCGTATCCCCACACGCGTACTTGAGCAATGGCGCTCCGCACCGACATTCCGATCAGCTCTGCATACTTCCCGACACTGTCGGGCTCGGCGTTGGTCAGTTGAACGATCAAGCGTTCACCTTCCATCAGAATGCTGCCCGGCTTGGGCACTTGGCGGTCGATGATGTCGCCGGAATTAAGGATTATCACATCGAGAGCAATAGTATCGAGAATCTCTTGTACCGTCGACAGCGTGTGACCTTCCAACTCCGGAACGCGAATCTCGCGCGGCGCAGACTTGGCCGTTTGCGCGGCAAATAGCTCTGGTTCCGTCAGCTTCTCCTTAGTCGAAACACGCTCAGCGATTCTTCTGAAGATGCGCGCCGAAGTCATACCGGCATAGTGCGTCGGCTGTGGGTCATCAAGAACAATGACGCCGACGGCTATCGGATTCTCGGCAGGAAAATGCCCGGCGAATGTTGAAATGTACTTGTCTTGGAAGTAGCCGCCGGTCTCAAGATTCACCTTTTGCGCGGTACCGGTCTTGCCCGCGAAGCTTACAACTTTTGACTTGCTATATTTTGCCGTGCCGGTGTCGACAACGGCCTTCATGAACTCTTTGAGCGTCTCACAGGTTTCTTTTGAAAGCAGTGTGCGGACCTTGGTCGGCGCATGTTGTTTCACGATTTCACCGGTGGGCGCCGTGATCTGCTTGATGATATAAGGCTGATAAAGCGCGCCCTCGGAACTGACTACACTGAACGCCGAGGCCAACTGCAAGGCCGTGACGCCGATTCCATGCCCCATCGCAAATTGCGACGTGAAGAAGTCCGACCACTTGTTGGGTTCGCGCATTAGGCCGGGCATCTCGCCGGGCATGTCGATTCCGGAGCGCATACCGAAGCCAAAGTATTTGGCATATTTGTAGAGCATCTTGTTGCCGAGTTTGCAGGCGACACGCGCGGTACCGATGTTTGACGAGAAGGTGAAGATATTGCGAACCGGCAATCGACCCCATTTCTTGTCGTCGTGGATCCATTTGCCGGAAAACTGCGCTTTGCCGCCGCCGCAATCGAACTCGTCATACGGCTTTGAACTGCCCTCTTCCAGTGCCGCCGCAATGGCGATCAGCTTGAATACCGAACCTGGCTCAAAGACATCGGCAATCGCTTCGTTCTTTTGCGTTGCCGCGCTCTTGGAGTATGGGTAGTAGGACGCCATCGCAAGGATCGCACCGTCGCTCGGCTTGATGAAAACGGCAATCCCTGACTGCGCGGAAAAGGTATCAACGCCGTTTTTCAACTCTTGTTCAACGATCGCCTGCCAATCGAGATCGATCGTGAGCTGAACATCGTTGCCGTTGCGTGGATCTACCAGATCTTTGCTGGCAACACGATAAATCTTGCCGACTGCATCTCGTTCGACGCGAGTCTTGCCGGGCGTGCCGTTTAGGACGTCATTGAGAGCATACTCCAGACCGGAGATACCCTGATTTTCTGTATCGACTGTTCCGAGCAGATCACGGCCAAGGTTTTCGCGCGGATAGTTTCTCTTCATTTCGCGTTGCGAAAACAGTCCGGGCAATTTGCGTGCCTCAAGCGCTTCTGCCTTCTCGCCATCGAGACGACGACAGAGCCACGTGAAACTCTCGACGCGCCCCTTGAGTTTGTTGCGCAGCTCATTGCGCGAGACGTTCATGTACGGGGCAACAACATTGGCGATTTCGAGCGCTGCGGCTTCGTCGGGCGGGTAGGCAAAAAACGACTTGGTCGGGGCGTTGCTCGCCAAGGTACGGCCCCCGACGTCGAGAATTCGGCCGCGCTGTGCGGGAACTTCGATCTCGCCGCGGCTCTGGTTGTTGGCGATGGAGCTGTATTGTTCGCCATTGACAATCTGGATGTTTATCAGTCGCGCCACAATTGCCAGCCAAACAAACGAAACTGCAATGATCAAGGCGTATACGCGACCGCGCGATATGAAGAATCCCTGCGAGTTCATCTGCCCGTCTTGCCCGTTCCTTTTTTCTTCGTGGTCGGTTTCTTGGCGACAGGCTTATTCTTTTTCGTAGTAGTCGAGGATTTTGACACAGACTTCTTGGACGTGGACTTGGACTTTACGACAGCTTGATCCACCTTTTTCGTGGGAGCAGCAGAGACCGCCGCTTTTGAGGAATCCTGTTTTGGAACAGCTGGCTGGTGCACGACGGCCTTGGCGAACTGCGCCTCGCGCAATGGCAGCATCGCCAGTTGATTGCGGGCAATCGATTCGATGTTCTCGATCGACGATAGGTACTCAACTTCATTCTGCAGCGACTGGATTCGTTCCTTCAACAGCCCGACTCGCAACTTGCGCTGCGAATGTTCGTCGGCAAGCTGAAGCGTGTAGACCCTCTGCCAGACAAACATGTAGGCGAAGATCAAAGCCAGCGCCAGCAGCCCAAATGAACTCAACACAAAAGTGCGGCGTTGCCGTTTCTTCTGCTCTTTTTGTTCGGTCCAGCTTGTTTTCTGCATAATAACTTGTGTGAGGCGGTCAGCCATTCCGTGGCCGACCACCTCACGTCCTCAAGAGGTTCCCAGCTTCGCAGCCGCACGCAACCTTGCGCTCCGAGAGCGCTGATTTTTCGATATCTCCGCTTCGCCCGGCATGATCGCCTTGCGAGTTATTCGTCTAAGTTGAGGTACTCTGCCGCAAACACACACCGGAACCCGGGGCGGGCAGATACAGGGGTTCTCTTGCGCCACAAAGAATTGCTTGACGGCGCGGTCCTCGAGCGAATGGAAACTGATCACCGCCAGCACTCCGTCGACGCGCAGATACTCCACGATTTTCGGTAACGCGGTCTGCAATTGCTCCAACTCATCATTGACCCAGATGCGCAGCGCTTGCCATACTTGCGACAGTCCCTGTTTCGTCTTTTCACGTTTCAAGAATGGGGTTACTACCGAGACCAGATCGCCCACCGTCGTCAGTTGTCCGGCGTCAGCGGCCGCAATAATCGCCTGGGCAATGCGCCGCGGGCGATCGACCTCGCCAAATTCGCGCAGAATTGTAGTTAGCTCGTCGATTGATACTTGCTTCAGCTTCGCAGCAAGCGGTTGACCGGAAGTCTTGTCAAATCGCAAGTCAAGAGCATCGCGCACTTCCTGATGCGCAAAGCCCCGATTTGAATGCTCCAACTGGTCAGATGACAGACCGAGATCCAACAATGCGAAATCAACTTTCCCCTTCTCGGCTTCGCCCAGATGCAGATCAAAATTCGCATACGAATCGTGCACCAGGCGCAGCTGTTGATTATACGCTTGGAGCCGTTGACGGGTTCTCCCCAATGCATCAACGTCCCTGTCGAAGCCGATCACTTGCGCTGCCTCTCCCAATAGTTTTAAAATTGCTTCTGTATGACCGCCGCTGCCGACGGTAAAATCTACCACTAATCTTGCGCCAACAGGCACCAGGGACAGTACTTCGTCCACCAGGACGGGAGTATGCGTCGGGCTATTCGCGTTTTCCGAACAGATTTTCGACTACCTGTTCCACAGTCATCGGGAATGACTGCTCGTACTCTTTGTAACGCTGTTCGTTCCAAAGCTCGATTCGTTCGCGTACACCCAGAATCAAAACCTGCTTGTCGATTCCCGCATATTCCAACAAATGCTTGGGAATCGTAATGCGTCCCTGTGAATCCGGTATGCCTTCTGCCGAGTTCGAATAGAGGAAGCGTTTGAGAAAACGCTCTTGTTTGGAGTCCATTGCCGACTCCGGTGCAAGCTTTTCAGTGAATTTGCGGAATTCGGCGTCCGAATAAAGATCCAAACAGCCGTCAACATTGAGGGTTACGAAGAATTTATCAGAACCTTGGGCCGTTGCAATCGCTCGATACTTGGCGGGAATGGCAATTCGCCCCTTCCCGTCGACTGCAACGGTCTGTTTTCCTGTAAAATCTAACAATTCGACCCTCCGAAACCGGAACTTCCCCAAAATTCCCCTCGACGCACCAAAAGTATTGTCAAACACCCCACTTGTCAAGCAAAAAACCCCATTTAACCCGCGAAAATTCTGAGGGATAGCAAAGCGCCCACAGTTATAGGGCTTACACCACTTTCGGCGACGATTTTGATGATTCCGATTGGGACGATTTACCGGCACATGGAAAGTTGCATCGCTAAGGCATTGTCTGGCAATGTGATGAAAACCGTTATGCTGAACGACTTCGTCGGCACGCTCTTTGCCCAAATATGGTCGGCAGAATTGAGTTTTTTGGCGGATAAAATGAAGAAAATCGTCGTAATAGTTCTAATTGTTTGTCTATTGACGCTTTGCGTGGTTTGGAGCGCTGGCGCCGCCCTTCGTGAACGCATCGTTTTTGAGACCAATTTAATATACATCCAGACTGACCAATCAGGAACGACTGTATCTTTACAAAACATTAATAATGAACAAGTTACAGAGATTGACGGACTGCCGGTTTTGATTCGACGGTACATGGTGAAGAGTGGTGATTTCGACTCCGTCTCGGCAAACCGGGCCGGCATGACGACTGCGGCCAGCGGTATTTCGCTAAAAACCGAGCCAGAAATCGCGACTTTTGCCGGCGATTTGGGCAGAAACGAAGATTTCTATACCCGCGAATTGGCGCAATTGCCAGACGATCCGCGAGCCCAGTCCGGTGCCTTTGTCATCGACCGCAGTTACGACCACGACCGGCAAATCATCACGATCGGGATTGAACCGCTGAAATTTGATAAGAATACCGGCGACCTGGCTGAATATTCGAGTATTGAACTCGATTTTCACGGATCGACTAACTTGAGTCTCGAGTTGATTGAGGCTTCCGATATGACCAAGATATCACATGGTGCGACCGGGCAAGCGTCGCTTTCGCAGACGAACTATACTGTTGATTACTTGATTGTCACACACACCGACTTCTTCGACGCGTTCTCCAAATTGGTGAGCTGGAAATCCGCAAAGGGTCTCTCCGTCGAAGTTGCCGCAATCGACGATATCATCGCCACGAATTCCGGTCGTGACGACGCGGAAAAGCTTCGCAATTACTTGATCAGCAAGTATAACGACGGCGTAAAATACGTCCTTCTCGGCGGCGACGAGACTGTGATTCCGATTCGCTATGCCTATCACGTGAACACCACGACGTTGCCTCCGCTCGATTTGATGAATATCTGCGACCTGTACTATGGCGATGTCAACGGCAACTGGGACGCCGATGGTGATGGTGTTTTCGGCGAGCCGGCGCACGACCAACCGGATATATATGCCGAACTACTGGTGGGACGACTGCCCTTCCATACTGCCCCTCAATTCGAAAACTATGTTGATAAACTGATCTCTTATGAACAAAACCCCGGATCGGGAAGTTACGACTACCTCAACCGGGCATTGTTTATCTCCGCCGACCAGATGCGTGATTATCAAACTGTCGGGCAACATACATTGCTGGCAGCGAGTTATCCTGAATATGTCACTAGCGATGTCAGCGATGTCGTTGAAGCCCCGACCGGCGATGCCGCCAATCCGGCAACACCGCAGGCTCCCAACGCGATTCAGACAATGTCAGAGGGTTGGGGCATGACGACACTGCTGATTCACGGCGTCAGCGATGGTTGGGTGTTGCGTTCCAATGAATACAACGAATGGCCGAAATCATTCCTGTTCACTGCAGCCGGCACTGATGGCGAACACGGCTTCTTACCCAATGTCGAGTCCAATGGTAAGCCGGGCGTGATCTACTCGATCGGCTGCGATAATGCCGCATTCGACATGGACTCCCCGCCGTTCGCGGCAACCAATCCGTGTGTAGCGGAATCGTTTCTGGCCAAGCCCAATGGAGGTGCCGTCTGCTTCATCGGATATTCACGCTGGGGTTGGGTCGCAAGTTCGTGGAAACTCGAACAGGCATTTATCGAATATATTTACAATCAAAATAACAACGCCGCGGAAGCAGTTCGCCATTCCAAGACGACGTTCCCCTATTATCGCGATTTGTGCTACGGGCTGAACTACTTCGGCGATCCGGAAATGAGCGTCTGGACGGATGCGCCGCAAGATCTGCAATTTACGCGCAGCAAGATCAAGCAAACCGGCGAAATCGCACTCGCAGTGGAAGTCAGCGATGCTTCATCGACGCTTTCGGATGCAATCGTGACCATTACCAAGAACGGGGCAATCGTTGGTCAAGCGGTCAGCGCCGACGACGGTTATGTTAATATTGCGTTCGAGTTCAACCTAACGGATGAATTTATGTTAACTATCTATAAAGCCGGCTATTCTGTCGACATCGCTTTGTTAGTGCCGGAAATTGTTCTCGATTCCGAAGATGAAACCGGCGGCTCACTTCCCGAATCATTCGCGCTATACCAGAATTTTCCGAATCCGTTTAATCCTGTCACGACTGTACGCTTCGATGTCCCGACCTCTGCGCATGTCGTAGTCGAGATTTACAACGTACTTGGGCAGTTAATTAATGTCCTGCTCGACAATCAAATCTCGGCAGGCTCTCATGAAATCGAATGGAACGGCGTTGACTTCGCGGGTAGTAATGTCAGCTCCGGTGTCTATTTCGCTCGTTTGCGTTCGCCCGGCTATTCGCGAGCAATCAAGATGTCGCTGTTAAAATGATCTGCCCGTTAGTTTGCGATAGATGATTCGAACAACCGCACCTACTTCGAGAATCGCCGCAGCGATAGGACGCAAGGCGATCTTCGCCCCTTTCAATTCGTGTTTAGCAAGATATCTGTAGAATCCGCGATGTGAATCTCTGATCAGCCACGTCCCCTCCTGCCGCGTTGATCCGCCGACCGCGTGAAACGCCTTTGCCTCCGCCACGAACATAGTCTCCCAACCTGCATCATCGATCCTCTTGCTGTAGTCAACATCCGAAAAGAAGACAAAGAACTGCTCATCCATCGGACCAAGCCGCTCTACGTTATCGCGCTTAATCATCAACGCCGACGCCATTGGCTGCTGCACTGCACAGTTTGTCTCATGATCGAAATAACGATTCCGCCAGTGACCGAGAATGCGGCTTCGCGGAAATGCTCTTGATAATCCGAAGGCATCGTAGACCAGAGTCGAGAACTTCGGGAAATTGCGCACGCTTGCTTGAATTGTGCCGTCATCATTGAGCAACTGCGGCGCGGCCGCCGCCATCTTGTCTGAACTCATCGCCATTAGAAGCTTGGCAGTACAATCCGCAAATAAGCGCACATCCGGATTAAGCAGGAACACCCGGTCGCCAGAGGCCGCCGCTATTGCCTGATTCATGCCCCGCGTATAGCCGCTGTTCTGTTGATTGAGGATATATCTGACATTTCGGCTCTGAACAATTTCAGCGCAATTCTCAAGCGGACTGTTGTCGACAATGATCACTTCACGCTCGAAATCACCATCTTGCTGATCGATCGAGTCGAGCAGCGCAGCAATTGTCCCACGCGACCGATAGGCGACTATCACGTACGAGACTCGTGTCATGAGTTCATCCCGTCGAGACGATCTGCAAGCCTCGTCATCAAGTTCGTCCACTCGAAATCTCTGCACAAATCGACGCCGCGCAAGCCTCGATGACTCTTGGAGAGATCCAGCGCCTCCGCCATTGCATCACGGAATCGTTGACTGTCATCTACAATCCAGACTCCGGGAAATTTGTGTTCCTCGAGAATCTCGCGTGCAGCATTTCCCCTGGGCAAAACAGCAATCAACGGCGGTTCGGCGCGAAGCAACTCCCATAACTTGGATGGCACAACGTAGGAAGTGTCGTGCTCCTCGCTCAAGGCAACGATGTTAACCGCGTTTTTGCGAATGGCTGCGACGGCCCCCGGGTGCGGCAAATAACCTGTACTCTGGAACTTCCCTTTCAATCCTGCGCCATCGAGGAAGTCACTGACTTCCGGTAAGTCAAGATGCCCGATATGGCGCAACGTGAGGTTCGCACTTGAATTCGATTTGGCGAATTCGCCCATCCATTGTGCCACTCGATCGAAGCCAATCAGGTGATTGAGTGTGCCATAGATACCGATGACCCCGTTTTCAACTCGACTGGGCGAGGCAAAGTCAGCTTCGGAAAATCCATTGGGGAGAAACATCAATTTGCCTGCCGCATCATGCTTGTCAGCCAATGTGCGTGATGTCTTTGGCGAGGTCGCCGTCACCAGTGCCGCCTTGTCGATGATCTGCTTGCAAAGCTCGTCGGCTCTTAGTTGATCTCTTGCGTCAGCACTGGCGAACGGAACTGATGACCAGATATCGCGGAAATCGGCTATCCACTTGATATTTTCAGATTCGATAGTTTTCAAACCGACGAGATGTGACGACATCGGCGGGGATGTTGTGATTAGAAGTGAATTCTTGTCCTGTCGAATTAGCCTCCTGACGGCTTTTCTTGCCCCGTGAACGAAGCCGATCTTGGAATCAGGAAACATTGTCGCAGATAGCGCAGACTTGGCAGATTTTCCGATCATCTTCTTGAGCGAGACCATCCGAAGAAAATGTTGAATTCGCGCAGGATCGGTTGAACTTGCTCGAATGATCTGCACGCACGGGTTTATCTTGGCTTCCATCGCTTTGTCGTAAGCCGGATAGGCAATCGGCTTGACCGTAATCACAAATACCTCATCGCCGCGCCCGGCAAAGAAATTCGCCAGCGCGACGGGACGCGCCGTTCCGGCCAATCCCAGCGGTGGAAAGTAGTAACTAACGATGAGGACGCGCATGCTCTACCGCATAGTCGTCGATTAGTCGTTTGAAGGTATAGTCCGCGAGTTTCATCTGCTGTTCGCGAATGCCTTTCGCTTCAAAGGTGTGAACATAACCGGCATGGGCTTCTGCACGCGCCGCAAGCGATTCAGCAGGTTTGATTTTGGCAGCCAATGACGGTGCATCACCGACCGCAAAGAAGTGCCGCTCATCGGCGAGCCACTCGCGATTGCCCGGAATGTCGGTAACAACAGGATACAATTTCTGCGACATCGCCTCGAGCAGCGAGACCGAGGACGAGTCGGATTTCGCGGTGGAGACATAGACATCGTGGCTGCGGTAGAGATTGAAAAGTTGCTCGTCACTTTGATATCCCGTGAAGCTAACTCGGTCATCCAGTCCCAGATCGCGGCACTCCTGTCGAAGCTTCTGCTCCAGTGATCCACCACCGCCGATCGTCAGCGTGAAGTTGAGTCCCTCCTGCTTCAGCAATTTAGCAGCGCGCAGCAACGTGCTGATATCGTACAACGGTTCGTGCCTCCGCGTACTCAAAATTCGCAGCGGTTTTGCCACTGTCAATTCCCGCGCCAGTCCGCTTTCGTACCACGACTTGCGCACGCCGAAACTGACAACCAGATGTCGCGGTATCCGATGGATCTTCTTCGTTTCGGCTACCATCATCTGCGAGTCCATCACGACCAGGTCGGCGCGTTTGAGCACGTATTCACTGCGCTTGCGCCGGAGATATCCGTTGGCACCGGTCAACAGCAAATCGGATCCCCAAAGGGTCACCACCAGCGGATGTGCATTGACCGCCGCTGCTGCAAGTCCGTACGTCGGTAGAAAGTGTGCGTTGATGATGTTCGGCTGGAATTCTGCGATCGTCTGCTCAATCTGATCCGCCAGCGTAAGATAACGCAGCGGTCCGCGTTTCCACCGCGGAACGAGACGGATCCCTGTGAAACTGTCGTTGAAATCGCACGATGCCGTGAGCACTTCCCATCCCATCTTCTCAAATGAATTGTGCCAGCGCATCAAATGCGGTGCGATTGCCTCGCCAAGAAACAGTATCCTCACCGCACCCTCGTCATGAAATCGATGAATCGCTTTGTTTGAGAGCGGCGCACGTACTCGGTGTATTCAACTTCCAAAGCACCCCAGCCGTCTTTGAACCGCTTGAGGCCCTTATCCAACGGCGGCGTCGCACCGAGATTCAATCTCTGCACCCCCGACTCGCGACACTTTGCGATCATCGCGTCAAGGAGAAGAAAGTTCGCGCCGGCGTCAAGACCATCTTGAGTCGAAAAACCATCGAAGTAGAAGGCATCAGTCTCCGTCGCAAAATAGATGTGCACGCACTGCGGTCCCGACTTGTCCACAGCTGCAACAATACTGATCCCGCTGTCCGGTTGCTCCGACTTCGCCAGCAGGTATTGATAACAGGTCTCCGGCAATCGACGAATTTCCCCGGTGCGCCTCTGATGCGACTGCAGCAATTCCAGATAGCCCTTCTTATCCGACTCATTCAGTTTCAGAATTTGCAGATCCAGTTCTCGAGCCTTCTTGACATTGCGTTTGGTATTATCCGAATATTCAAGCAGAGATGAAGTTAGATCGACAATGTGCGCTGTGAGCTTATTACGATAGTAGGTGTCTGGAAATTCGCTTGATTGGTGCTGAAACTGGACGATGTTTTCTTGTAGGTATCTGCGTGATCGCAGCCAATCGAATATTTCGCTGCAATCATTACCTTTTCCCCCGCCCAGTACGCCGCCATAGCCGCCGTACGGCATCGAGAAGAATATCTTTCCCGCTGCCGTCGACTTCTCGAATCCAACCAGCGACGTACTCCCGGAGGTCACACAAACGCCGTTCCATCCCAGCGTTTTCTGCCACATGTCCGTCAAGTACGGAAGCAGAAATACACCCGCCGGTCCGGAATTCGCCGAAAGGCCCAACTCGTGTGGTGAATCGATCAGTTGACGAACCACAACTGACATCTGATTTATCGCCTGATTACGAGAATTTTGCCGGTGTGGTGTGTGCCGTCTTCGGCTTTGAGCTCCCAGATGTAAACACCCGATGCCACAAACTCGCCCGCCTGATTACGCCCATCCCAGCCGAGGTTGACGGTAGTCTCTCGCACCAGATCCGCCGCAACCGTGAAAATTCGCACGGCGCCGCGCTGGTCAATCTGGAACTGGAGCTGTTCTGTGGCAGTTGCCCCAATGAGAAACGGATTGGGATATGCATAAACGCCGATGCCACTATCCTGATTGCCCGGCGTATAATCGAGAATACTCAAGCCGCCGGTCGTGAAGATCAGCAGCTTCTTCGAGGATTCATCGTAAACCAGACTCTCTATTTCATTCGAAACCAAATCAGAATTGGCAGTCGTAAATGCTACCGGTTCGGAGCCAGCGGCGTCGAGAAGAGCCAATCCTTCCGAAGTACCAACCCAGAGATTATTGCGTGCATCTGATACAATCGCTGTGATATTCGAACCGATTCCAGCGGCAATCTCGGTCGGGAAAAAGAAATCAATTCCCTCATCGAAGTACGCGAGTCCCTGATTTGTGCCCACCCACAGAACATTGTCGCGATCATAAGCCATTGCGGTCACAATGTCCGACGGCAAACGGCGGCTGCGGCTGAAGTAGGCAAGTTGGTCATCGGAGTGATTGCCCGGATCAGTACCATAGCGTAGAAACGCCACGCCCTGGTCATCGACACCGACTGCAGCCGTACCGGTTCCAGCGGCAACGACCTGATTATTGCCGCTGACGAATCCGTCGGCTGCATCGAAATATTCCCACGTCGAGTCGCTGGGATCAAACATCACCAACGGCCGCAACGGATTGGCTTGAAACAGCGAGAACCAGATTCGCCCGGACGGGTCCTGATAGACAGAGTTGATAACCGAAAACGCCGCGTCCTGTGCAACTCCGATTAACGGCGAGTTGCTATTTGTGAAGCGCTGAATCGTGCCGCTGGGTAGAACACGAAAAACACCGCGGCCAAAAGTCGTCATCCAGAGATCGCCGTTATTCGCGACGAGTGCCGAAAGTTTTTCCCCATCGGTCACAGCAGTATATTCCCACTCATTGTCTGCAAGTATCGAGAGGTCGCTATTGCGCGCGACCACAAAGAGCCGCCCGTCGCCGTCGTACCCTCCACCGACCAGATTGTTGCTGCTGGGACCGGGCGCGGGCATTTTCACTGCGCTATTACTGCTGACAAGCTTGTGCACTCCGTCGGCAAGCGTTCCGAAATACCAATCATCGGAATAAGTGAATGAATTCAGCCCTGCGTTTAATTCAGCTGGAAGTTGATAGACAATCCACTCAAACGGTGAGATTCGAAACACTTGACGTCCACCCTCGGTGAGCGTAAGTGCATAAAGCGAAGATGTCGGTTCGTCGCCAAATGATAGATCGAGAATCTGCGTGGCAGCAAAGTTTGCAGCTGGATTCAGCGCAGTAGCACCATCCCACACATAGAGACCGCTATTGGTTCCCACATACAGTGAGCCGTTATGCGCACCGAAGCAGGTGACCTTGATGTCTTCAAAGATCGGCGTGCCGAGTTCAATGTTCGTCCACTCGGCTGGATCAAGCAGGAATTCATTGTCGAGATCGCCGAAAGCAACTCCCTCATTCGTACCCGCAAAAATCTTGCCTGCAAACACAATGACATCATTGACTCCGGATTCGGTCAAAAAACTGCCGAGCGTGCGATAAGTTTCTTTAACTTCACCGCCGTTGCGAAGGCGGTCATACTTGATAACTCCCACGCTCGAAGCGATCCAGAGGAAGTCCCCGCTGGTGTCTGCCGCGTTGAGCGACAACAGACTGCCGTCGCGCGAGCGCAACTGTGTCGAACTGAATGACTGCGATGACAAATTCATCCGGCTCAACATTCCGTCTGCGGAGCCAAAGTATGCCGCATTTTCATTGGCATACGCCGAGAAGTTGATCTTGATACTGCCGAGCCCGTCGCTGTTGAGATATGTCGTGACGGCCCCGTTTGCCGGAGTGATTCGCACCAACCCGCCGGTGGTCGTAGCCCAGACAAACCCGCCAAAGGAATTGAGCGAGGTCACCTCGTCCTTGTTCGTGTGGTTTTCCCATTGATAAACCTGCGCAAAGACGCAAGGAACAGACAATAAGGATAGTATTAGCGTGATGATAACTGGTCTAAACATAGCGCTTTCTTGTAACAACGAGAATTATACCCCCGAAAACGGCCATCGCAAGGCAAATCTTTGCTAGGACCGCGCCATGCCGTTGGAACATCGTCTCGCCCATCCTTGGTCCAATCTTGCCGGTTAGATATGTGCGCCCGCCAAGTTGCGTTTTAGCAACGACCCGGCCATATGGATCGAAAATCCCACAGATACCGGTGTTCGCGGCGCGGACAATCCAAACGCGGTTTTCGATAGCGCGAAATACCGGAATGTAGAAATGCTGATAAGGTCCAGCCGTCTCGCCGAACCAGTCATCGTTAGTGATGACGGCGAGAAACTCGGCGCCCTTGTTGACCATTTCGCGAACAAACTCGGGATAGACTACCTCGAAACAGATGAGCGTTCCAAACTTTCGCCCGTGCGACTCGAATGTCACGATGCTGTCGCCGGGGTGAAAGTCGGAGATATCGAGCGCGAGACGTTCTTTCACAAACTCGCGGAACTTCGCAATCGGCTTGATCTTTTCGGCATACGGCATATGCTCACCGAACGGCACGAGATAGAGCTTGTTGTGCGGCGTCGGCAGCATTCCCTCTGGCGAAAAGAAGAATGCCGAGTTGTAATATTTGCGAATGCCTTCCGGTGTGCGAATCATATAGAGCGCACCCGTCATGATGTCGACATTTTCGCGCCGGGCGATGGACTCAATCCAGGAAATATACGGACGTTCAAGATTCAGATACATCGGCGCGGCGCTCTCTGGCCAGATCAGCAGCTGTGCTGAATCTGCGGCCTGTGCACTCAATTGATCGTAAGCGACAAAGTTGTGGTCCGCCTTGCCGTTTTGCCATTTTTCGTTGACTGGAATATTTCCCTGCAAGGCAGCCACACTGAAATCCGGCTCGACCGGATGTATGCGCGTCACTCCCCAGATATACGCCGCGCTATAAAGCGTAATTGCTGCCAGAAACAGCACGCTCGATAAGACCATCCTCCGCAAGTTGGCATAGGCGAAATACAATATCAGTCCGACCACACACACGAAAAACGTCACCACCGCATCGCCGTTTAGTTCGGCAAGCTGCACGATCGCGATATTCGGCGCCTGCGTGTATGAGATGTTCTGCCACGGAAACGACACCTGTGTCAAAGACCGCGAGTATTCCATGGCGACCCACAAGATCGGCAACGACCACAGTCCGGCTCGTCCATATCGTTTCGAAGCCTCACCAGCCAGCCCACCGATCACTGCATAGTAGAACGAATGAAGCAGCACCAGCAATATGACGCCGACAACATTGACGTAAACGACCCAATACAGAGTCAACACCGCGGTGATCACGCCGAATACGTAGCCACTGCGAAAACCCTCTTTGAAACCAATGCCGCGAATCGAAGCCGCAAATATCGGCACAAAGAAATATGCCAAAAACCACAACGGCGATGGCTCAAAAGCTAAACTGAAAAAGACGGCGGAAATGATTAGAACGATAGTTCTTTGGGGGAGCTTAAATCGCATTCAATCTTCTATACGGCATCCAGCGGCTTTTCGGAAGCGCCGATTTTCATTTCAACTCGACTCCGCGTTTCCCTTTGACGATCTCGCCAACCACGTACGCTTTGGTGCGCTGCGAAAGCAGAATCCGCAGTGCCGTCTCGGCGTCTTTCTTGCCGACAACGATCATCAGCCCAATGCCCATATTGAAGGCGTCAAACATGTCGTCCTCATCGATACCACCGCTGCGTTGCATGAACTCAAACAATGGCGGAACCTGCCAGCACGAGAGATCGATCTGTGCTCGGCAGTTATTGGGAAGGACACGCACGAGGTTTCCCGGAATGCCGCCTCCGGTAATATGTGCCATACCGTGAACTGTCACTTCGGAACGCAGTTTGGTAACCGGTTTAAGATAACTGCGATGAACTGCCATCAGAGCTTCCGCGACAGTGCATCTCAACTCCGGAATTGTGTCACTTGGTTGCATCGCCAGCGTGTCAAAGAAGAGCTTACGTGCCAGCGAATAACCGTTGGTATGGAGACCGCTCGACTCAAGTCCAATAATCAGGTCGCCCGGCTTGATTTTGCTGCCATCAACAATCTGTTTCCGATCGACAACTCCGACGATGAATCCGGCAAGATCGTATTCGTTTTCCTGATAGAAGCCCGGCATTTCAGCTGTCTCGCCGCCGATCAATGAACAACCATTCTGCTTGCAGGCCGTCGCCATGCCGGAGACAACTTCGGCGACAACGCCCGGACTCAACTTGCCGGTAGCGAAGTAATCGAGGAAATAGAGCGGACGCGCGCCCATCACGAGAATATCATTGGTGCAGTGGTTGACCAGATCCTGCCCGACCGTGTCATGTTTGCCGGTCATGAAGGCCAGCTTGAGCTTGGTGCCCACGCCGTCAGCCGATGACACCAGCACGGGGTTCTTCATCCCCGCAAACTTGCCATCGTAAAGTCCGCCAAAACCGCCGATGCCATTTAGCACTGCTTTGGTGTAGGTCTTGCGGACCAGTTTCTTGATGCGTGCTGTCGCCTCGTCACCCGAAGCGATGTCAACGCCGGCTTCTTTGTATGATAGTCCTTTAGAACTCACTGCAACTTGTATCCGTTAATATCCAATTCAAATTTCATTTTCAGTTGATTTGCCGCGTTGCGACACATCACCATACGAGTTAAGAAGATTTCGAAGTAATCCATCACCGATGCGACTTTGTCATCAATTGTGATTTCCAAAGTAATCGTCTGACGATCGACATCGACACGCAAAAACGACGACTTGGCAGCATAGTTAACGCGATCGTGAATGTCAGTGCCGATCTGATCGAGATTGCGCACCCGCGATGAATGCACGTCCGACTTGTCCGCGAGTATTACGGCGGCGGCAATATCGGAAATGGGCAAAGTCTCCATATCGTCGTGGTTGCCGATGGCCGCAGCGACGTCGAGAGCCTCTTCGGCCGGCATGCCGAGATTGTGCAGAAGCGTATACGCTGCAATCGCTCCCGATTGTGCGTGAAATTGCCGGTTGATGGCATTGCCGATATCGTGCAGATAAGCGGCGATTGCCCCCAAATGACACACGCGGTCGGGACGGCCAAGACGTTCGAGCACATTGTAGGCGATTTTGGAAACCAACTTGCAGTGACGCAAGCCATGTTCAGTGTATCCTTGCTTGCCGAGATAGTAGTCCGCCTTGATGATCCAAGCCGTGACTTCCTCACTATGCATTACCTTGTCGATTGTGACCAATCGGTCTCCGGTCGAGACTTTGTCCATGTTCGCATCCTTCATCTGCAGGTGTTGGAAGTTACTGACAACAAGTGAGTTGTCAAGTCCGATTCTTATTACATCATATCGACCGGATCGACATCGACGATTACGTGGACATTCCGATTCCCCAGCAATTCCTTGGAATTCACGATTTCATCCAGAATCGGCGTCACACGGCGCACACTGCGGGTCTTAAGCAACAGGTGAAATCGGAAATACTCTCGAAGTTTCATTATCGGCGCCGGAATCGGCCCCTGAATCGAACAAAGACGGCTCAGTGATTTTGTGAATTGTTCACCCAGTGACTCGGCAATCTTCTGCGCCAAACTGGCATCCTTCGATTCAATGGCGACCAGCACCAGGTGCGTAAACGGCGGGAATCGCAATTCCTCGCGTTCAGTTATCTCCGATTCATAGAATCCCTTGAAGTCGTGACCGGCCGCCAGCGCAATTGTCGCATCGGTCGGATGAAGCGTCTGCAGGATCACTTTCCCCGGAAAATTCAGTCGCCCCGCTCTGCCCGAAGCCTGCGTCAACAATTGAAACGCTCGTTCACGCGCGCGAAAATCCGGCAGTTCCAAAGTTGTATCGGCAGTAATGATGCCTACCAATGCGACATCGGGAAAATCGAATCCCTTCGATATCATCTGCGTCCCCAGCAGCATTTTTGCGGCACCCGACCTGAACTTCATATAAATCTCGCGGAAACTCCCCTGCTTGCGCGTTGAATCAAGGTCCATCCGCAACACAGGTATCTCCGGTAGGCGTCGACGCAGTTCTTCTTCCATCTTCTCGGTGCCGATTCCGCGATACAGAAAAAGATTGCTCTGGCAGGTCGGGCATTTGTCCGGATACGATTCCTGATGCCCGCACAAATGACAGAGGAGCCGATTGCGCCCCTTGTGAAACACCAGCGCCACCGCGCAATTCTTGCATTCGAGCTTCTTACCGCAACTATAGCAATGCACCGAGGGTGCAAACCCCCGCCGATTGAGCAACAACATCACTTGGCCGTTTTGTTCGAGCGCACTGCTGATGCCGGCAATCAAGGTGTCACTCAAGTAGCCGGAGCCCTTCTTCTCGAAACTCTGCTTGAGATCGACAATCTCTACCGCTGGAAGATCGCGCCCGTCGACTCTTTCCGGCAATTCCAACAAGCCGTACTTTCCACTCTTGGCATTGTAATAACTCTCGATGGATGGCGTCGCCGATCCGAGCACAACCACGGCACCAAGTTTTTGCGCGCGATATACTGCTAGATCGCGGGCATTGTATCGCGGAGCGGGAGATCCCTGCTTATAGGCAGCATCGTGCTCCTCGTCGACAACGATCAGTCCGAGACTCGGAAACGGCGTGAAGATCGCTGATCGCGGACCGAGCACAATCTGCAACTTGCCGGAGCGCGCCTTGTTCCAGATCTCGTAGCGGGATCGCGAAGTGAGTCGCGAATGGATCAATCCCAATGAGGCTCCGAAGATATTTTCCAGACGCAAGTAAATCGCCTGCGCTAAACCGATCTCCGGAACCAAGATTATTGCCTGTTTGCCCGATTTGACTGCCTCTTGGATCGCCGCGACATAAACTTCGGTCTTGCCGGAACCCGTCACGCCGTGAAGCAAAAACGGTTGGAACTTGTCTGATGCAAGCGCCAAAGTCAACTCGCCAAAAGCGACTTTTTGCGCGCGCGTCGGATGGAATTCCCGCGACGCAACTGGTTTGAGCGGCTCGACAAATGGCGGCTTTTCGGCGATCTTGATTGCACCGGTGGCGGCTAAATCCTGGATCTGTTTTCGCGTCAACCGATGCGTCTTCCGCCACTCGACCAAATCCGCAATGCCCCATTCGGCAAGATAGCCGATCGCGTCACGTTCGCGTCCGGTCAGCTCAATTGACAAGTCAGCCGAATCCACGTGCTCAACCTGATAATCTTCTTCCTTGAGCCGCGTCGTTTGAACATTCCAGTCGACCTCTATGACACCGGCTTCGATCAATTTCTCAATCGCGGCACGCGAATACGACTGCAAATGATGAGCCGCGACTACTCCCCGCCCGCGCGACTTTGCCCCAACAAACTGCGCCAACTCATTCCCCGCGGCTGCAGCTTGTTCGAGTCTTTCGCGCGAAGTAATTTGCACTCGTTGGGACAACTGCGATGTCAGCGGCTGCGGCAGAAGTGCCCGAATCGTATCACCCAGTGATGCGAGGTAGTATTCCGAAACGAAACGACAGAGTGCCAAATCGGCGGTGGAGATCACCGGCTGTAAGTCAGGCAATGATTCGATGGGACGTGTAGCACCATCGAAATTCACATCGACGGCGGTGATGACCCCAAGCTGCTTGCGCTTGGCAAGCGGCACGATCACGCGTCGGCCGATAAGGTCGGGCGACTGCAGTTCATCAGGGATGTGATAAGTCAGCGGCTTCTTGATCGAACCAAAAAGACAAACTTCTGCCAGCTTCCGTGCCTTTTGCATAAGCGGCAATATAGGTAAATCGTCCGCATGATTCCATCACATCTGGCGCACGATTGGAATTTGGTTTAGTCAAAAAAACGGGAGCGCCAAGCGCTCCCGTCGTAATTCGAGATGACAGTATCAATTACTTGTCTTCACACTTTGTCGCAGCCTGCTCCGATTCGGCTTTCATCCCCTTGCGGGCATACACCAAACTAAGCTGGCACCAGCAATCGCTGAATTTTTCATCGGCTTCGACGCACTTCTTGTAGGCCTCCAGCGACTCGTCCTGCTTTTCCAGAAAGTAGGCGGTGTTGCCATACCAGTACCAGTACAGAGGTTCCTTGGCGTTTGCCTCGGAAGCCATCTTGAAATCGGCCAGCGCCTTGACATTGAAACTCTGACGAAAAGCGACCAGATCCTCCTTGGCCTTCTTAAGTCCGGCGTCGTTTGGTTTGAGTCCCAGTAAACTGTCAATTGTCGCCGCCGAATCGCGCAATTCCGGTGCAGATGCGTTTCGCACATACATCACACCGCGCTGATAGCGAATCTCGGCATTTGCCGGGTTCGACTCGAGAACCTTGTCCAGCGACTTCTCCAACGAGACGTAATCGCCAAGCGCTTGATAGGACATCGCCTGATTAATATACGCCGCTTCGGCATTGGCTTTGTCAAGATCGCCAAACTCACCGTAATAGCGAGCCGCATTGGCATAATCTTTCTGGTCGAAGTAAACGCTCGCCAGATCATAAACCATCATCGCGTCTTTGGGGTTAAGCTGATAACTGCGCTGATAGTGTCCGATTGCCTTATCGATATTGCCGAGTTTCTTTTCGATCAGTGCCAAATTCGTCCAAACACCCGGTATGGTATCGTCGATGACGATACAATCGTTAAACAATCCTTCTGCTTTGGTGAGGAGTTGCTTCACGATATCTGCTTGAACATTCTTAGTCGAATCATCCGTCGCAGTCTCGACCAAGTGGCTGACAGAATCCGCTAGCCTGATGTTTGAAACGCCTTCCTTGAAATTCCGGCTCAACTCCGCGTCTTTATTGTCCTTGATCTGTCCCGCCATGTTGTCTTTACTGCAGCGCTTGGACAGTTTCTTGTCCGCAGCCATGGCTTCCTTGGAGCAGATGGCTTCAAATTTACGGAAGTGATCCATCATCTGGGCATATTCCGCACGTTCGGCGGCAATGATGCCCATGTAGAAGTGCGCCTCCAACGGATCCGGATAATTGGCGATTGCCGTTTGCAGTAATTCGGTGACGTGCTCGTAGTCCTTTTCCTTTTGGCCCAGGTAGATCTTCGCCGATCGAATTAGAGCATCATAGGGTAACACTTCCTTAGCTTGCTGCGCGAAGCCGCTCACCGCTATGCAGAGAACAAGTATTCCAACGACTATCTTCTTCATTGAGTTTTCCTCCTCCAAGTGAACTTCGTCACAATCTTAGCTCGGAACCTAATCATTCCCGCAAATCAAGTCAAAGAATTTGTTAGCTTCCATACCGTATCCGGTACTTGAGAATAGCTTCCTGATCAGCCTTCGCTGGCACAGTGAACTCAAGTTGTTGCGCCGTCTTCTTGGTGTATTCATAGTTCGACTCAAGTACCTGCCAGTCGCCGTACAGGCGATAGCGCACGCTGACCGTGACATCTTCGGTCTTGCGATTCCGCAGCTTGACTTCGACCGTTTCTTCACGAATGCGATCCGAAATGCGCCGTGAGTCGACAACCGCCATCTCGGCGACAATATCGAATGCGTTGCCGACGCGCAGCTCGACTTCCTCATTGCGCGGCGTGTGATCAATCATGTCCTCACCGACGAATTCCTCGGAACCGTCGCTGTCGAGCTTCGTCAGTCGGATTTTGCCTGCCGGCAGTGGCATTCCCAGGCCGCCGCCCTCGGAATTCTTGAATGTCACTACTACATTGACATCCGTTACACCCGGCGATGCCTCGTAACGATAAAGCTTCTTCACTGCTGTCGAAGCCGGGTCAAAGAGGCTGACTTGCTTCGTTTCATTGTTTGCCACGGTTGTGGCGCGGCCAAGTGTATAAAGATGATATTCAAAGAACGTCTTCTCCTCGAATCCGCGGCCGGCCATATCCATTGCCATTGATTCGTACATCGCACCCTTGGCAAGTGCCGGCGGCGTGACGCGATTGATATCGCCCGCAACCAGTTTCAGCTTGGCCTCTTTGTAAGTCTTGCCCGAACGGTTGTCGAGCGATACCCAGCCTGAAAGGCGGAGATTCTTGTCGTCCTTATCCAACTGCGCAATATACTCTGCGTGCCAGCTGATGTTAGTGGTCAAGTAGCTGATTTCGGCTTCGCGCTTCCCCGTGACATCACTTGCGATTAGCCATTCCAACGTCGGCGTAACGATTAGTCCTTCCGGCAGTTTCGGCGCCGAGACGGTGAGCATCTCCTGCGAATTAACCAGCCGCACCGCTCCGTCAGATAACAGCAGCACCATATATCCCGAAGACAGCGACAAGAACTTGCCGCTGACGACATCACCGTTCTTCATCGCAATATCCACCGTGTTGCCGAGATACTTCTGGAGAATCTTTTCGGATGAGACAAGATCGTACTGATAATTCTGCTCCAGCAATTCAATCTTGTCGGAGCTGCGTAACCGGAAATGCACCGAGGTTGGATCGATCGATGCCGCAACATCCGTCAGGTTCATTCGATTGATGCCCTTCTGAAATTCCAGACTCCGGCCTTCTCGGACCAATGCGAGATTCTGGTTGTATACCGTCAGCGAAATGTCATCGGCGATGGCAATGGCGTTGCCGACGGCTAATGCGAGAACGAATGTAATCAGCTTCAACATTTACTCCTCCACTTGTACCATTTATCAGCCCCGTCGTATCCAGACACTTTGTTCTACTTTTGGTCGACGCGGCACATCGGCGAGACAATTTTGCAATGCCGATTCATAGCAGTTACAAACATAAAGGGCAATATATTCCGATAATTCGTTATCGCAGTTACAGCAACAACTTAGGTGTCTTGCGGAGACCGAACGTTGGTGGGGAGAATGTTAAAATTGCCTGATTGGTGTCTTAAGGTCCAGTGCTTCCCGTACTTTGACGAGAAATGCGCGCATCTGGAACGGCTTGGCGATATAGCCCAAAATGCCGTCGCGAAGAAATTCCTGAACATCTTGATCGCTGAATCCGGACATGATTAAGACTTTGACACTCGGATTGAACTTCTTCAGCGCGGCAAAAGTGTCCCGGCCGTTCATCTTTGGCATCATCATATCGAGAAGAACGAGATCAATGGCGTTCATGGCGGTCCGATACAGTTGAACTGCTTCCGCACCGTCCACACAGGTGATTACCTGATAGCCCGCCTTGGTCAACATCCGCTCGGCAAGGTTCCTCACAACTTCTTCGTCATCGACCAGCAGGATACGCTCGCGCCCGTCAATCTTGATTTCGGCGATTTCGCTGGCCGACGGAAGAGCCATCGTCTCAAAGACCGGGAAATAAAGTGTGAAGGCCGAGCCCTCCCCGACATTACTAACAACTTCGACGCTGCCCGAATGGCTTCTGACACACCCATAAACGCCGGCAAGCCCCAATCCGGTCCCTTGGCCCTGCTCTTTCGTGGTAAAGAACGGATCAAAGATGTGATCGAGAATCTTTTCATCGATTCCCACGCCCGTGTCGGACACGGTTATCGCCAGATACTCGCCCGGCCCGCGCTCCAGACCATGACGCCGGCAGAAATCGTAATCGAGGTAAACGTTGTGAGTCGCAAGAGCCAATGTTCCCCCATCGGGCATCGCATCGCGCGCATTAACGCTCAAATTGAGAATCGCGCTCTGAATCTGCGACGGATCGCCTTTAACGAAACAGCGCGCGGCATGAAGATCTGTTTGGATTTCGATGCGGCGATCGATTGTGTGCTGAAGAATAGCGGTTACCTCGCCGATTGCCGCATGAACATCCAGCGGTACCGAAAGGAAGTTGCCTTTGCGCGCAAAGGCGAGCAATTGGCTGGTGAGGTCCGCAGCACGCGAAGCCGCGCGAATGATCTCGCTCGAATAGTCTTTCAGCTTGGGGCAATTCTCTGCTTCCTGGCTGATCAGTTCTCCGAATCCGCGAATCCCGGCAAGGAGATTGTTGAAGTCGTGCGCAATTCCACTCGCCAGTCGCCCGACCGCTTCGAGCTTCTGTGCCTGTCGAAGTCGTTCTTCGAGTTCGACCTCTTTCGTGATGTCGCGCTTGACCGCAACAAAGTTGATAACCTTGCCGGAGGCATCCTTGATCGGTGAGATGGCGCACTCTTCTTCGTACAGCGTGCCATTCTTACGGCGGTTCTTGAATCTCCCGACCCACGGTTCTCCCGCGAGCAGGACGCTCCACATTTCGCGATAATATTCCGGCGATTGTTCGCCGCTCTTCAAGATGCGGGCATTCTGTCCCAGCACTTCCTCGCGCGTGTAACCCGACACTTTCTCAAAAGCCGAGTTGACGTAGATAATTCTTCCGGCAACGTCGCTAATCACAATTGATTCAGTTGCTTGTTCAACAGCCTTCGCCAGCTGCGAGCGCTCGGTTTCAATAGCGCGGCGTTCGGTGATATCGCGCGAATTGAAAACGATAGCAGCGACGTGCGGGTCATCCAGTAGATTGCGTCCGACGGTGTCGAGAATACGCCAGCTGCCGTCTTTGTGGCGAATGCGCAGTTCGAACGAAATATCCCCGCCCCTGATCAATGCTCGCCGCATGATCTCGCGGGCCGCGAATCGATCGTCACGATGCAATCTGCGGAAGATGCTGGTGCCCCGTAGGTCTTCCGGCCTGTAGCCAAGCACGCGTTCGACTGATGGACTTACATACAGGAACTGCCCATTGACATCGAAAAGTGTTATGATGTCCGACGAGTTATCGATCAGCGCCCGGAAATGTCTCTCGCGGGATTGCAGAGCTTCCTCGGCACGCTTTTGTTCACTAATGTCGGCGATGAACCCTTCCAGAGAGATCAATTCCTGGTTCTCATCCAGAACCGCACACCCTTGCTCCCAAACGTGCTTCGTTTCACCTTCTCGTGTGATCAGGCGGTAGCTTAACCGGTATGGTTCATGCCGCTCGACACCGCGCTGGACTTCTTCCCACACCATCGCACGATCATCAGGGTGTATCAGATCGCTGTAACTGACTAAGCCACCGATCTGCAATTCGCCCGGAGCATACCCTGTCAATTGCCGACAGCCTTCGCTGACAAATTCGATTGGCCAATCAGGCGTGTTCAGACACCGATAAGCCATTCCGGGGAGGTTTCCCAGCAAAGCGGATATCATGCGCTGCTGTTCGTGAAGCCGCGTTTCGGCACATTTGCGCGCTGTTATATCTTCAAACACCGTGACGAAGTACCCGGGCTTTGGTGAGTAGGCAGAAATCCAGAACCAGCGGCCCAGTTCCGGTACTTCGCGCTCGAACTTAAGCGTTTCGCCCTTCAATGCGACACGGCCATAAGCGCCGATCCAATCCTCTTTTGCGTTTTCGATGCCGGGAATAACTTCAGTAACACAACGGCCGATGATGTTTTCCCTCTTGAGACCGGTCATTTCTTCAAAGACGCTGTTGACCTCAAGGAATGTGTAGTCAACCGGATTGCCATCCTGATCCTGTACGATCTTGTGATAAGCAAATCCGTCAATTAGATTCTCAAACAGAGAGCGGTACTTTTCTTCGCTTTCTCGCAAGGCATCGCGGGACAGTTTCTCATTCGTAATTGACTCGGTGAAAATGATAATGCCGCCAATATTGTCTTTGCTGGTGCGCCACGGACTGACAATGAACCGGATCCACTCAATCGTGCCGTCGGCGCGCTGAATCTCTGTCTCCGTATCATCAATCGTCTCGCCCGCTAACGCCCGTCGGTATATCTCACGCCAGTGTTCGTCGGTCTCGGGAAAAAACTCGAATTGCGAATGACCGATGATGCGTTGATTGCACAAGCCGTACTCTTTCAGCCACGCGGTCGTCGCAAACAAATAGCGCATCTGCCGGTCAAAAATCGCGATTGCGGTCGGCGTGTGCTGAAACACCAGACGAAACCGCTCGTCGCTTTCTCGCAGGGCGGCCTCGGTTCGCAGCTTCTCGGTAATATCAAAAACTGTCGAATACAATAGCTCGCGCTCGTCGAGATTGAGCGGACTGGAATGGACTTCGACCTGCCGAATCTCGCCAGAGGCCAGCCGATGGGCAAATACAAAACGGTTGCGCTTCTCCTCGTTGGCGGAGCGCATATGTGACCGAACTTCATCCTCCGTCAGTGTATTGATTTGCCATATTCTCATGGTGCGCAGCTGTTCAACCGAATAACCGTAGAAACTTGCCGCAGCCGGATTAGCGTCGACTATCGTGCCGCTGACGGGATCAATCACTAGCTTCACTGCTTCATTCTTTTCGAACATTTGGCGGAATCGCCGCTCGGCAGCGGCATGACTTTCCATCAATTGGCTACGCTGAAGATATTGCGCCACCTGGAGGCCGATGCTGCTTACAGTCTGCAACAAATCAGTATCTATGCTGTACGATTCCCGGCTGTAAAGCGAGAATATACCACCGTCGGTCTGGGCAGCTCTTATCGGGAATGATAGACTCGTCTTCAGACCGAGCCGCGTCGCCGCGTGCCGACGCGGTTCAGGCTCTGTCTCCGCGACCGTCCGCGTCCAAAGTGGAAGGCCGCCAGTCCAGACCTTGCCTTGAGTCATTTGGTTTCGTTCCAACCGCAAGTTGTGGGACGCCGCTACGAATTCGTCGGAATCCCCGAGACTGGAGTCGCACCAAACCTGTGATAAATGCAATTTATGATTGTCTTCGGAAGCTGCCCAATGCTCGCAGATCTGCCATCCCAACTCCCGGCCGATAATCTCCAATATACCCATTATCGCTGACGTTGAGTCATCCGTGGAGGAGAGAAATTCCGCAATCGCGTTCTGGACCTTGAGATGTTGATGGCGAGTGTAGGTTTCGGTTACGCCGTCGGCACGGATCGAGGTCAGGATTAGTTCTTCACCTTCACTCGTCTTCACCACCCGCGAATCTTCGATCACCCGAATCAACCCGTCACCCTTGCGGTAGATTCCGTATTCAGACTGGTACGGAACTCTCTCTCTGACCAGTGCCGAAAAGCAATCAACAATCCTCGACCGGTCAGCCGGATGAATGCGCTCAAATCGAAGTTGCGGACGTAGTCTTAACTCGTCAGCTGTGTACCCGAGAATGACCGTCGCGGCTTCATTGAGGTAGCGAACAGACGCACCATCGAGGCTGAACAGAATGTAAACATCCCGCAAATTGTCGAGAACTGCCTTAATGACTGCTCCGTTTCTTATGAAAAATTGTAGCCCTCTGGTCGGAGTCGGAAGTGTGTGGTGGCGGTAGTTCGGATGCATCGTCGGTTCCGACAGGCAACCAACATGATATCGTTGTCTCTTACCAGTTAGTATCGGAAGCGTCGTTTGAGTCGTTAGCAAAAGAAGAGAAGATTCAGAGTTATTTCAGTGGTGATGTTGTGTGTTGTCGAACTGACCGGAAAAAACTCCGCCGTGTTTCAAAAAGGAACTCGTGTTGGTGCCGGACTGTGTTCCGGCTTCAGAAATTGCGCAGCGAAATAACCACAGCTGTTGCGGGATTTATGTCCCGCGGAATCGCGGACCTCGCGAATTACAAAAGCTTGGCGCGCTGCCACTCTTCTTCCATTTGCGCCAGCGTCGCCTGCTTTAGAGTCAGCCCTCGTACCTGCAACGCTTTTTCCATTTTGTCGAATCGATCGGAGAATTTCCGAATCGTCCCATTTAAGCAGGTCTCCGGTTCAGCCTGAATGTGGCGCGCAAAATTGACCAGTGAAAAAAGCAAATCGCCGAACTCGTCCTGAATCGCAGCCTTGTCATTCCTTGCGAGAGCTTCTTTGAACTCACCCAACTCCTCATCGATTTTGGCGAAAATGTCTTCCGCCCGCTCCCAATCGAATCCGAATTGTGCCGCTTTTTCTTGCACGCGATAGGCTTTAAGGAGCGAAGGCATCGTCTTGGGGACGCCGGAAAGCACCGTCAGATGCCGCTCTTCTGTCTTTCGAGTTTTCAGCTTCACAGCCTCCCAGTTTTGCCGCACCTGATCAGGTGTGAGATCCGTGCGGTCGCCAAAGACATGCGGATGGCGTTCGATCATCTTCTGGGTGACGATGTCAACAACATCGCGCATGTCGAACTTGCCCAACTCTTCGGCGATTTCGGCTTGAAAAATGATGTGCAATAGAATATCGCCCAATTCCTCCTTCAGCTTATCGTAGTCGCCCGCCTCGCCCGCTTCGACGGCCTCATAGGTCTCTTCGATCATGTAGGGCAGCAGGGACTGCGTAGTCTGCGCCCGATCCCAATTGCAGCCGCCCGGCGCACGCAAAGTGCGGAGAATTTCCACCAGATTCTGAAACGCTGTTCCTGACTGTCTCACTGAATGTTCGCGCCTTTCTTCCGATTAGAGGAGCATCAATATAGAGGCGAACTCTTGCCACGCCAAGGCGTTTTAATATCGCCTTGACATCAATAGTCTAACGGCTATACTCATAGCTTACTTTTGGAAGAGAGATTTATGAGCGGACAGGAAATTCCCAAGCAATATAACCCTTCCGGCGTCGAAGACCGCCTCTACGCTGACTGGCTCGCCAAGGGTTACTTTCACGGCAAAGTCGATTCGCCGAAAAAGACGTATAGCATTGTCATACCTCCTCCGAATGCGACCGATGTTCTCCATCTCGGCCATGCCCTGAACAACACCCTGCAGGACATAATGATTCGCTGGAAGCGACTTCAAGGCTTCGAGGTCTGCTGGCTGCCCGGCAGCGATCATGCCGGTATCGCGACGCAGGTCGTTGTTGAGAAGCTGCTGGTCAAGGAAGGCACTTCGCGTCGCGAAGTCGGCCGCGAGGAGTTTGTCCGCCGCGTTTGGGAATACGTTGGCGCCAAAAAGGCGCGCATTATGGAACAACTCCAGAAAGTCGGATGCTCTTGCGATTGGTCGCGCGAACGCTTTACGCTCGACGATCAACTTTCTGAAGCAGTCAAGGAAGTTTTCATCCGTCTGCACGAGAAGAATCTTGTTTATAAAGGCAAGTACATCGTCAACTGGTGCCCCCGATGTCAGACCTCCCTCTCCGATGACGAAGTCGAACATCAGAGCCGCGTTTCCAAGCTGTACCACATCAAGTACAAGCTCAAGGGGCAGGATGTCTACATGATCGCCGCGACCACGCGTCCCGAGACGATGCTTGGCGATACCGCCTTGGCCGTCAATCCCAAGGATGAACGCTATCAGAAATACATCGGCAAGACTGCCATCCTACCGATTCTCGACCGCGAACTGGCAATCGTCGCTGACGATTATGTCGACATCGAATTCGGCACCGGCGTCGTCAAGATCACTCCGGCACACGATCCTAACGACTTCGAAGTCTCCCAGCGTCACGATCTGGAAAAAATCAACATCCTGAACCCCGACGGTACCCTCAACGAAAACGCTGGCAAGTTCAAGGGACAGGATATCAAGACGGCACGAAAGTTGGTTCTCGAAGAACTCGAGAAGAAAAGCTTGCTTGCCAAAGTCGAAGACTACGAACACTCGGTTGGCACCTGCTATCGGTGTTCAACCGTCGTTGAGCCTTACCTTTCCGAACAGTGGTTTGTTCGCATGAAACCACTCGCCAAGCCGGCCATTGAAGCCTTGAAGAATGGGCAACTGCGTTTTCATCCGGACCACTGGTCAAAAACATATCTCTATTGGATGGAAAACATCCGCGACTGGTGCATTTCTCGCCAGTTATGGTGGGGACATCGCATCCCAGTTTACTATTGCCGCGAATGCAACGAGGAAATGGTTCTCAAACAAGCGCCAACCAAATGCCGCAAGTGCAATAGCACCGATGTCTTTCAGGAAGAGGATGTTCTCGATACTTGGTTCTCGTCCTGGCTGTGGCCCTTTTCAACCTTTGGCTGGCCGCAAGATACGCCAGATCTCAAGAAATTCTATCCAACCAACTCGCTTTTTACTGCGAGCGAAATCATATTCCTGTGGGTTGCCCGAATGGTCATGGCCGGATACGAGTTCACCGATAAGCTGGTTTTTAATGATGTCTACATTCACGGCACCGTCCGCGACGCCCACGGACAGAAGATGTCCAAATCCAAAGGCAACGGCATCGACCCGATTGAAGTCATCAATCAATACGGCGCCGACAGCATGCGCTTGTCGCTGATCCTTTCCACACCCGAAGGCCAGGATCCGAATATCGCGATGAACACGTTTGAACTCGGACGCAACTTCGGCAACAAACTCTGGAATGCATCGCGCTTCATTCTGATGAATCTCGGAGATGATGTCGGCGAGGGCGACCTTGGGAAAATGCCCATCTCCGCCAAGATGCCGCTTATGGACCGTTGGATTCTATCACGACTAAACGAGACAATCAAGATCACCGGCGATTCTCTGAATGATTTCAAATTCAACGCCGCCGGCAAACAACTCTATGATTTCGTCTGGCACGACTACTGCGATTGGTATATCGAGCTGGTCAAAACGCGCCTCTACAATGATGACGACCCCGAAGACAAGATGCTTGCCAAGCGCGTCACTGGGTACTGCCTGAACAACATCCTGATACTATTGCATCCGTTCGCGCCGTTTATCACAGAAGAAATCTGGCACCTTCTGCACAAACTCCCCGAGGGCCAAGATTCAATTCTCAATACCAGTTACCCCAAGGCCGACGAAAAGCTGATCGATCTGCAACTTGAAGAAATGATGAACAAACTCCAGCGCGTCGTTAATGCCATTCGCAATATTCGTGCAGAAATGAACGTCCCGCCCTCCAAGCGCGCCGAGGTTCATCTCAAGATCACCGATACTGCTCTGCGGGAGACGCTTGAAGCCAACCAAAACTACATTGTTAATCTTGGCAAAATCGAACGACTCGTCATCGGCGAAGATGTCAAAAAACCGCCGCTGGCAGCTTCAGCCGTCATCCCCTCGGTCGAGATCTTCATTCCGTTGGCCGGATTAATCGATATCGATATGGAGCGCGCCCGCTTGCAGAAAGAGCTGGAGAACATCACCGGATTGCTTGATAAGACGCGTAAAAAACTTGCTAACCGCGAATTTGTTGAACAGGCGCCTAAGGTTGTGGTCGAGCAGCAACAAACGAAGAAGAAAGAGTACGAAGATATCGTCGAGAAGATCAACACCAACCTCGAGCAACTACTGGGTTGGTAGGGAGTGCCATTTTAGATTTCGATATAGACTATTCCGTCCACAACCTCAACCGGATACGTCTTCAGTTTTGCCCACGCTTCGGTGAGGCACTCACCCGTCGTGATATCATACCGCCACCCGTGCGCCGGACAGGTGATGATCGTCCCGTCAATCTTGCCTTGAGTGATTGATGCTCGCATATGCTTGCAGTCGGCTTCAAGACCATGCAGTTGGCCGTTGAGGCGAAAGACCGCGACGTTTCGAGCAAGAATCTTGAGGGTTTTGACACCTCCTTCTCTGATTTGATCTTCGCTGCAAACTTTGAGTCTCATAGTCACGGCAAATATGGCAACGTTTTCGACTTGTCGCCACCCAAATCAACACCCCTCACAAAATAGCCAAAAACTACCACATTTTCATTGTAAGCTTGTGTTGATTAACCACTTAACCTGGACACCCGCCCGCGATTCCCGTTTTGTACCTATCAGAGACCTTCTTAGTGACCCAGACTATAGGAAATCGCCACCACTTGGACGACGTATCTCCATGTAAGCGTTCCAATTAAATCAGGCAAGAATTGATCCGAACCGTCAAAAACACCTTGACAAAAATGGACCAATCCCCTTCTTTATACCAGATTAATAGGTACTTCACAGTACAAACACAACTTCAACAGACTTTATAGATTATGTGGTGTTCGGTGGTGGACAAACATGCACCAGTAAGAGCCAGATTGAGTGAGCGGACTTCGCTCTACTTAAGTTTGTTGCGTTGCTTGTCTACTTAAGAGTCCAGAAACCTTAACGATCGGAGGACAATCAGGAATCTCGGGTAAAGCGCAGCAACTCTCATATATAGCACGTTGTGTTCTCTCATATTCTTTTTATTGCACGTTTTCCCCGCCATTAAGGCATTCCGCGATTGTCATTCCAGCTAATATCAAAACTGAAATGTGTCACTTTGTGAAAGAATACAAGTCCTCTGCAGAACCTTTCAAAACATTGGAGTCATCATGTCTAAACAGCTGACCAAGCTTTTGACGATCTTTGTCATCGGATTGTGTTGTCTGACGATCGCGCCATCGGCATTCGCCGCTGGTGGAAGCCCGGAACTGCCCGACTCGTTGCGCGGGGGGCTAGCCCGGGCCGCACTCGCGGAGCCCTCGCTTCAATACATCTTTGACAGTCTCGGCTACGACATCAACGTTGCTACCGACGAAACCGGAATCGAAACCTTCTGCACCACCCCCGGTCAGAACCTCGCGACGATTGTCATTGAAGTCGCCGGCTCGGCTGCGACTGCGCGTTCCGGTTGGTATGTTGCCAATGACACGACTCCACTCTATCAGCTGTTCTCCGGCGGCGACGACCCCGGTGACTCCGTGACTTTCTCGGTATCCGGAGGTGACTCCATCGGGTTCTTTATGAAACCGCGAATTGCTCCCGACACCAACAGAACCTGGTACACGCAGAATTATCTCAATTACGACGCATTCAATCATGCCAAAGTATTTCGTACCGGTGTACCGCATGAGTTCATCGTGGCTTTTGAGGACTTGCCCAACGGTGGAGACATGGACTGGAACGATTTGGTTTTCAAGGTTCGCTTCTCCAATCAGCCGCCGGTCATCACTTTGCCGGCCGATATCAACGTACTCCAATGTTCGCTTTCACAGATCTGTTTTGCCGTCAATGCCTCCGACCCCGATTGTCAGGGCGACACGATCACAGTCACCAAACAATCAGGTCCGGGAACTTTCACCCAGATCAAGCAGAAGGGTCCGGTCAGCACCAATTTCTGCTGGACACCGGCGGCGGCAGGGAACTATCAGTTTGTCTTCAAGGTTAAGGACGAACTGAACGCTACGGATTATGACACCATCAATGTAACAGTGACTCTGAACTCGGCGCCGGTTGCCAACGCAGGGAACGACTCCACCCTGTTCCAATGCACCCCAGCTCCGATTTGTATCACCGCTTCGTGTACAGACGTCAACGGCAACCTTTCCACTTGTCAGTTGGTCTCTGGACCCGGTACCTATAACGGTTCGACAATTTGCTTCACTCCTGCCGCTTCCGGTACCTATACACATGTTTTGAAAGCTACCGACGCCTGCGGCGCGATTGATTATGATACTTCGGTTGTGACGGTTACCCTCAATCAGGCGCCCGTGGCGGACGCGGGTCGCGACTCAACTCTCGCACAGTGCACACCGGCACCAATCTGCATCACCGCCGCTTGCAGTGATCCCAACGGTAACCTGTCGACCTGTGAATTAGTCTCTGGGCCAGGCACATACAATGGTTCCGCGATTTGCTTTACTCCGGCTGCGTCAGGAACGTACTCTCTCGTACTTAAAGCCACCGATGCTTGCGGTTTGACCGACTACGATACTTCAGTCGTCAATGTCACACTCAATCAAGCTCCGGTTGCCGACGCTGGTCGTGACTCGACATTGTTCCAGTGCACATCCGCACCAATTTGCATCACTGCTGCTTGCAGTGATCCCAACGGCAACCTCTCAACCTGTCAATTGGTTTCCGGTCCCGGCACTTACAATGGCTCGGCCATCTGCTTCACACCTGCTGCCTCTGGAACCTACACCTTGGTGCTCAAGGCCACCGACGCTTGTGGCCTGACCGACTACGATACTTCGGTCGTCAATGTCACTCTCAACCAAGCTCCAGTAGCCAATGCGGGCAATGACTCGACATTGTTCCAATGCACACCGGCTCCGATTTGCATTGTGGCTGCTTGCAGTGATCCCAACGGCAACCTGTCAACCTGCGAATTAGTCTCCGGACCGGGTA
>CAYJKI010000005.1:0-203407 GCA_964370935.1 uncultured Ignavibacteria bacterium
GGGTGGCTCCGAGCCGAAGAATGAGGCTCGGAGACGGGGTGTGTATGCAAGCTGATTAAGAGAATAATGCTACCTTAACATAGAGACATAAAAATGGTACTTAACCGCGAAAATCTAATTTCGGTCTATCTCGAAGAGGAGATGAAATCCTCCTACCTCGACTATTCCATGTCCGTCATCACATCGCGTGCACTGCCCGATGTCCGCGACGGCCTCAAACCATCCAATCGCCGCATCCTGATTGCGATGAACGACCTCAACCTCGCCCCCGATCGCCCGCATCGTAAATGCGCCAAGATCTGCGGCGACACCTCGGGTAATTATCACCCGCACGGTGAACAGGTCGTTTATCCCACGCTGGTGCGTATGGCGCAGGATTTCAACATGCGCTACCCGCTCGTCGACGGTCAGGGCAACTTCGGCTCGGTCGACGGCGACGACGCCGCTGCCATGCGATATACTGAAGCGCGCCTCACGCCGATCGCGATGGAGATGCTCGCCGATCTCGAAAAAGACACTGTCGATTTCATGCCCAACTATGACGAGACTTTGCGCGAGCCGAGAGTGCTTCCCGCCAAGTTTCCGAACCTGCTCTGCAATGGTTCATCGGGCATCGCCGTCGGTATGGCGACCAACATTCCGCCGCACAACTTGCGCGAAATCGTCGACGCACTGGTGGCGGTGATCGACAATCCGGCAATTGACACTGAAGTTCTGCTCAAGTACGTCTCCGGCCCCGACTTCCCGACCGGCGGCATAATCTATGGCCGCGATGGCATCCGCGACGCCTATCGCACCGGTCGCGGACGCATCAATGTCCGCGCCAAAGCCAATGTCGAAAAACTCAAGAACGGCAAAGAACAAATCGTCGTTTCCGAAATTCCCTATCAGGTCAACAAATCGAACCTGATCGAAAAAATCGCCGACCTCGTCCGCAACAAGATCGTCGAAGACATCTCCGACCTGCGCGACGAATCCGATCGCGACGGCATGCGCATCGTCATCGAACTCAAGCGCGATGTCCAACCGCAGATCGTGCTCAACCAGCTTTTCAAGCACACCCAAATGCAAGCCACCTTCGGCGTCATCATGATCTCGCTCGTCGACGGTGCACCAAAAGTATTGCCGCTTCGCTCGATGCTCGAAGAGTTTATCAAGCACCGCCACGAAGTCGTTATCAGACGCGCCAAGTTCGACCTCAAGAAAGCCGAAGACCGCGCCCATATCCTCGAAGGTCTGCGCATCGCGCTCGACCATATCGACGCCGTCATCGCGACGATCCGCGCTTCCAAGACTGTTCCGGAAGCCAAAGAAAACTTGATGTCGCGCTTCAAGCTCTCCGAAATTCAGGCACAAGCCATTCTCGAGATGCGCCTCCAGCGCCTCACCGGACTCGAACGCCAGAAGATCGAAGACGAATACCGCGACCTCATCCAGCAGATCGAATATCTCAAGTCGGTCCTCGCCAGTCAGGATATGCGCATGCAGATCATCAAGACTGAACTGATTGAGATGAAGGACAAGTACGGCGACGAGCGCCGCACCGAGATCGTCGACGCCGAGGAAGAAATCTCCATCGAGGATCTCATCGCCGAAGAGGACATGGTCATCACCATCAGCCATCAGGGCTACATCAAGCGTCTCTCAACCTCCGCCTATCGCAAACAAAATCGCGGCGGCCGCGGCGTGAAGGGAATTGATGTCAAGGAAGAAGACTTCGTCGAGCATCTGTTCATCGCCTCGACGCACGATTACATTCTCTTCTTCTCGACCAAGGGCAAAGCCTATTGGATCAAGGTCCATGAGGTCCCGGTCGGCGGCAAACTTGCCAAGGGCAAACCGGTCGTCAACATGGTCGACCTTTCCGAAGGCGAAAAAATCTGCGCCTTCCAGCCGGTGCGCAGTTTCGAAGAAGGCAAATTCGTTGTCATGGCGACCCGCAACGGCGTCATCAAGAAAACTGATTTGTCGGCATTCTCGAATCCGCGACGCGACGGCATCAAAGCCATCGACATCCCGGATGACGACATTCTCATCGAGGTCGACATCTCCGACGGCAACCACGACATCATTCTCGCCACCCACGAAGGCCAGGCCATCCGCTTCGAGGAAAACAAGGTCCGCGCCATGGGCCGCACGGCTTACGGCGTCAAGGGCATCGAGCTCGAGAAGAAGGACTACGTCGTCGGCATGATCGTGGTCAAACGCGACACGTCGATTTTGACTGTCTCCGAACTCGGCTTCGGCAAGCGCTCGGAAATCTCGGAATACCGCGTCACCAACCGTGGCGGCAAGGGCATCATCAACATGAAGACGACCGACAAGACCGGCAATGTAATCGCCGTCAAGGAAGTTGTCGATCAGGACGGTTTGATGATTATCACCGAGAAGGGTATTGTCATTCGTCAGGACATCAAGTCGATTCGCGTGATTGGCCGCGCCACCCAGGGCGTCAAGCTGATCAATCTCGAATCCGGCGACCGTGTCACTGATGTCGCCCGCATCATCGCCGAAGACGACGAAAACGGTAACGGCAATGGCGACAACGGCGACCAACCCGAACTGGAAATGTAAGTCAACAAAAGGAGTGCGCACATTTGGACAGAATTACGAGGTCACTCTTTGATGAATTTGTCAAAGAGAATAATATCGAACTGTTGGCGGAGGATGAGGCATTTGAGTACTTTGCAGGTTATCTAGTCACTTCTTCCCACTATTCTGATTCACCTACGGTTGATGACATTGCTGTTGGAGCAGGTGGGGACACGGGAATTGACTGTATTGGAGTGATCGTAAATGGTGTTTTGGTAAGTGAACCCGAAGAAGTAGTCGACTTAGCAGAGACCAATAACTACTTGGACGTTTCGTTTGTCTTCACCCAAGCTGAGCGATCTCCAAATTTTGACACAGCCAAGATGGGGCAATTTGCATACGGAGTTCTAGATTTCTTTTCTGAAACTCCAAGGCTGACCCGCAATGAACGAGTAGAACTGTTCGCTCGAGTCACCAATGAGGTTTTCCGTAGAAGCGCGCTTTTCGCCAAAGGGAACCCCCAGTGTTTCATGTATTACGTTACGACCGGACGCTGGACGAATGACGCTAATCTCCTTGCACGTCGAGAGGCAGTGCTACATGACGTTCAGGCGTTGGGTCTGTTTAGGCGTGTGAGCATTGATTACATAGACGCGAACCGTCTGCAGGACTTGTACAGAGAATCGAAGAGTGCCCTTTCAACTGAGATAGTACTCACCAGCAGAACGGTCTTCCCTGAAATTCCGGGGGTGGAACAGGCGTATCTTGGTCTTCTACCTGCACCACAATTTTTGAAATTAATCGAGAACGAGAATGAGGAAGTACTTGCCTCTCTTTTTTATGACAATGTTAGACATTGGCAGGAGTGGAATTCTGTTAATAGTGAAATCAAACAGACATTGTCAACCCCAGAGCAGTCCGTTCTTTTTCCGCTGCTAAACAATGGGGTTACAATTGTTGCCAAGCGTCTTCAGCTTACCGGCAATAAGTTCTTGCTCGAAGACTATCAGATTGTTAATGGCTGCCAAACCAGCTATGTGCTTCACGAAATGCGCGACAACTTGATTGAACAAGTAATGATACCGGTTCGGATTATTGCGACACAAGATGAATTGATCAAGAACAAGATCATAAAAGCGACTAATCGACAGACATCTGTTTCAGAGGATCAACTGCTAGGATTATCGGAATTTCCGAAGAGACTTGAAGCGTACTTTCCAACATTTGACGGAATTCGAAAGCTCTACTATGAACGCCGCTCCAGACAATTCAGCGCAGATGCAGAGGTCGAGAAGGTCAGAGTTATCAGCATGACCACTCTGGTCCGAGCGTTTGCATCTATCTTTCTCGAAATTCCGCATCGGACTACACGAAATTACAAGGCCCTACTGAAAACAGTAGGTACGGACATCTTCAACAAAGAACATCGACTTGAACCATACTACGTGTCTGCTTTCGCTCACTACCGGCTCGAGTTCTTGTTTAGGAACCAGTCCCTACCGCCAAGGTTGAAGCCTGCAAGATTTCATATTCTCTTAGCTTACAGACTGCTTACCTCCACTGATCAACTACCAGCATTGAACTCTCGGGCTATGGAGCGCTACTGTCAGCTGTTGATGGATAGTCTCTGGCAAGAGGATGAGTCACGGGATCGATTTAGGGAAGCAGCAACACGAGTTGAAACTGTATCCGCCGGTAACCTGCATCGGGACTATATCCGGACGGAGCCATTCACTGGGGACCTGATGGCCAGCTTCAATCGTGGAACAGCACGTATCTGATACGGGAAAATCATTGTTATGTGTGTCGTTGAGATTGCTAGGAAATGGTATAGATAATTGAGTAGAGGCACCTTCCCCACCCTCCACGCCTCCGGCTGTTTCATCATCCCCAATCCGTGGGATATCGGCTCGGCGAAGATTCTCCACCACCTCGGCTTCAAAGCGCTGGCAACAACTTCTGCAGGGTATGCATTTTCACGCGGTCTTCCCGATGAGGCAACAGCGCTGGCACTGAACGACGTTCTCGCCCACATCAAAGAAATCGTCGAGGCCACACCGCTTCCCGTCAACGCCGACTTTCAATCCGGCTATGCCGATGATCTGGAAACTCTCGCCCGCAATGTCACACTCTGCGTGCAAACCGGCGTTGCTGGACTCTCCATCGAAGACGCCACCGGCGACGACTCATCGCCGCTCTATGATCGTGCCGTCGCCATCGAACGCATCCGCACCGCCCGCAAGGCCATCGATGCCACCGGCACCGGCGTCCTGTTGACTGGCCGCTGCGAGGCTTTCCTCGTCGGCAATCCCGATGCCGAACGCATCGCTCTCGACCGCCTGGTCGCATTCGCTGAAGCCGGCGCCGACTGCCTCTATGCGCCCCGAGTCACCAGCGCAGAAACGATCAGCAGAATCGTCAAAGCCGTCGCGCCCAAACCGGTCAATGTGCTGATGGTATCACCTGTACCCGGCCTGACATTTTCCCGCCTTGCCGATCTCGGCGTCCGCCGCATCTCGGTCGGCTCGGCACTGTCGCGTGTCGCACTGGGCGCCTTCATCCGTGCGGCATCGGACATCCTCAAGACTGGCACATTCGAGTCCCTTGCCGACTCCGCCCCCTTCAAAGACCTCAACGACGTATTCAAGACATAACATTAACCGCAGGAGCACGTTCGATACTTCTCCCCTCGCCCTATGGGAGAGGGGCAGGGGGTGAGGGCGTTACCTGTGTCCTCCCCCTTGACACTCCATCCAAAAACACATTAAATTCCCCCCATGAAACCGACACCACTCATCGAAGCCGACCTCGTGCATGTCGCCTCGGTCAGCGCCATTATCAAATCACTTTACGATTCCATCTCGTTCAAGCAGGGCGATACCGCCGACTGGAAGAAAATGCGCTCTCTCTTCATTCCCGACGGCCGCTTACTGATTCCCAAACGCGCTACCACCGACTCGATTTCGCTCACAACCGAGCAATTCGTCGAACGCGGCAAGATCGTCTTCGCCAACGAGACCTTCGCCGGCAAAGGATTCCGCGAAACCGAAATCGCCCGCCGCGAAGAGGCCTTCGGCTTCATCCGTCACATCTTCAGCGCCTACGAGGCCGTCCTCTCCGACATCGACGACGTTGTGATTGGCCGCGGTATCAACAGCATCCAACTCCTGTGGGAAAGCGACCGCTGGTGGATCGTCTCGATGGTCTGGGATGACGAACGCCCCGACAATCCCATGCCCGATTGGGCAAATCCGTGATCGACGCGCTCTTCATCCTCTATGTCGCCGATCAGGAGAAGAGCACCCAATTCTATTCCCGCGTTCTCGATCGCGCCCCCGATCTCCATGTTCCCGGAATGACCGAATTCAAGCTTAACGACGGCAGTACATTGGGCATCATGCCGGCAGCCGGAATCAAACGACTTCTTGGCGACCGGCTTCCCAATCCCGCGGACGCCAACGGCATCCCGCGAGCCGAATTATATCTCACCTTACCCGATGCGGACTCTTTTCATCAACGTGCGCTCGCTGCCGGAGCAGTAGAACTAAGTCCAATGGAACTCCGCCCCTGGGGTGATCGCGTCGCTTATAGCCTCGACCCCGACGGTCACGTCCTCGCCTTCTGTGAAGACCCGGCGACTGCTTTGTAGACAGAAATCCTCACCGCACAAACTACGTCGCCCAAATATCGTATTCCTTTTCAATGAATGAGATTTTGATCAGCCAGTTGCTGGCTCACCGGCAGAAGCTTCTCGCGTTCATCCGCAAGAAAGTTGCCGATGCCGACACCGCCGAAGATATCCTGCAGGACAGCCTCGCCAAAGCGCTGAAATCTGCCGGCGAAATCCGCGATGACGAACGGTTCATCTCGTGGTTCTACACTATCCTCAATAACGCCATCATCGATTTCTATCGCCACCGCGCCGTTGAAGCGCGCCACATCGAGTCGTCGGATTATCAACTCGACTTGCACGCTGCACCTGATCAAGCCGGGGAGAGCGAACTCTGTGAGTGCTTCCGTGAGTTGCTTCCCGCGCTCAAGCCCGAATACGCCGAACTCATTGAAAAGCTCGAACTTGCCGAAGGCGACCCAGCCGCGCTCGCTGTGCAGCTCGGCACCAATGTCAACAATCTCAAGGTCCGCCGCCATCGCGCCAGACAGGCTTTGCGCGAGCGTCTCGAGGAAACCTGCCGCACCTGCGCCAAGCACGGTTGTCTCGATTGCACCTGTTCGCGCAATTAGCACGATCATCTAGAATTCTCCTTTTCCCACAAAATGTCAGAATTGCGGTGTAACCTTTTCGCTGGCCCCCGTCTCAACTTGTGCAGTCAAAATCTTGGTCGTTTGAAGTTGGAAACTCAAGACAGAGGTACTCGTATGAATCACGCAATGCACTACGGACATCAAATGTCAACGCCCGTATCACTTAACCGGCTCGCCTTAAGCGCCACCATTCACTGTTTAACCGGTTGTGCGATCGGTGAAGTCTTGGGGATGCTGATCGGTATGTCCCTCGGCTGGGGCGCCTGGTCAACAATCGCCCTTTCTGTCGCACTCGCCTTCTTCTTCGGCTACGGCCTAACCTTGGTTCCGCTATTGCGGTCTGGCATAGCGGTCGGATCGGCTCTGCTTCTCGCATTGGCATCCGATACTGTATCGATCACCATCATGGAAATCATCGACAATGCCGTGATGTTGATCATTCCCGGCGCTATGACCGCCGGACCATTGTCCGGTCTTTTCTGGGCGAGCATGATCTCCTCGCTCCTTCTGGCGGGTGCTGCCGCTTATCCGGTTAATCGCTGGCTCATCAAGCGTGGACGCGGCCACGCAGTTGTCCACTCGGTTCACGTCCACCACTAGAATTCCCTCTGGCGGCGCCCAAAGTTGGGCGCCACCCTCCAAATATTTCATCGAATTTTTATAGACAAATCTCTCGTTGGCTCGTTTTACTTGCGGAAGGAGTCAAATATGATTCAAGTCGCTTACAGGGTGGCGGCTATCGCGCTTCTTGGCTTGCTATTTCTCCAATGCTCCGATCCACCCAACTATCAGGAAATCATTTACGTCGACCTCGGCGCAACGTTTGAAATCGCGGTAGAGCAAACTGCCATCATCAAAGAGGCCGACCTTAGCATCAGTATGTCCACCATGCTGAACGACACGCGGTGCAGCGGGGAACTCGGTTGCATTCACCCCGGGTTCGTAGAAATCGAGCTGTACGTCAATTCCGGATCAGCGGGCGGTGAACATCTGGTCCTTGGAAAGTATGGATTGTCGTGGACCGGCGAAGCGGGCGCACTTGCGAAAACGTGGAACGGATACAATTTCGAGCTTCACGCTGTACGACCCGATCCTTACGAGTTAGTCTTCTACAAATCCACCACGTCTCCTCTACCGCCCTGGCGTATCACGCTGCGCGTTGTCGCGGAATCGCCGAAACCCGCTCTGGTAGAACCGGTGACACCCGTTTCGATTCTCCCAACTCTATTAACTCTCGACCCGTTTGACTTGGACAGCGTTGCAATCGTCGCCGATACACTGTTTGTTCACCTCGCTCATGGCGGCGGCTGCAAGAACCATTACTACTTCATGTACATGTCCCCCGGCGAATTCGCCGAATCGAATCCGGTGCAGGCCAGTCTCTACTTGCGCCACGACAACAATGATGATAACTGCCGCAAAGACTGTCAGGACGAGCGCTGCTGGGTTACGACTACTCTGCGGTTTGAACTGACTGGGATTAAGGCTCTGCATCAAGCAGCCTATGGCACACCAGGACCAATTCTACTGAATGTCTATGACTATTTCAACGCCATCCCCGGTGAAAAGATGCAGATCTTGTATAACCCTTAGATCCCTTGTAGGTATTTTGCGGTGAGGCAACTCAAGATTCCTGCTTGCGTTAATATTGCCAACATCGCAATAATACAGGCATGGAATTGAAGAACCGCTCGGTCCTCGTCACCGGCGCCGCCGGTTTTATCGGCAGCCATCTGGTCGAGGCAATAATCTCCAAAGGCGCAAATGTCCGCGCCTTCATTCGTTACAACTCGCGCTCCGATCGCGGCTGGCTCGAGAATCTGCCGAAAACGACTTTAACCAATGTCGAAATCATCGCCGGAGATATCAAGGACTCCGACGCCGTCCGCAACGCCATCAAGGGCTGTGACGTCATCTTCCATCTGGCGGCACTAATCGGAATACCATACTCGTATATCCACCCGCGCAACTACGTCGACACCAATGTCATCGGAACTACAAACGTCCTGACAGCTGCACTTGATCTTGGCGTTAAACGTGTCGTCCACATCTCGACCTCCGAGGTCTATGGCACGGCACAGTACGTACCCATCGATGAGAAACACCCCAAGGTCGGTCAGTCGCCCTACTCCGCGTCAAAATTATCCGCCGACCTCTTAGCTGATTCCTTCCATCGCAGCTTCGGCTTGCCGGTCGTTACGATTCGGCCGTTTAATACCTATGGTCCGCGTCAATCGCAACGCGCCGTCATTCCAACAATCATCGCCCAACTGCTGGCGGGAAACGAACTCCAACTCGGCGCAACTACACCGACACGCGACTTCACCTTTGTAACCGACACCGCCGCCGGAATGATCCGTGGCGCCGAAGTCGACGAGGCGATTGGCACGACTATCAACCTTGGCACCGGAAACGAAATCTCCATCGGTGACTTGGCGCAATTGATCGCCAGACTTATGGGAGTCGATCCGAAACTCCGTCGTGATTCCACCCGCCTCCGTCCGGGAGATTCCGAAGTGGAACGATTGCTCTCCAACAACGCTTTAGCTCAAAGTGTATTAAAGTGGAAGCCCCAAGTGAGTCTCGAAGCTGGGCTGAAACTGACAATCGACTCGTTCAAGGAATTACCGCCTTCAAAGCGTGCCGGAGAATACGTCCGTTGAAGTCGACCGCAATAGAACGACAGTCGTATTTCACGAAGTCAAGACCCGGTCGCTTGCTGTCGATATGAAAAAAGAACACTTTGTGAGAGGATAAATACTTATGAGATATTTGGTTACCGGAGGCGCCGGATTTATCGGATCAAACATCGTCAAGGCTTTGGTGAATCGTGGCGACAAGGTCCGCATTCTCGACAACTTCTCCACCGGTCGTCGTCAGAACCTCACAGAGGTCGAATCCGATGTTGAGATCATCGACGGCGACATTTGCGACTTCTGGGTCACCCTTGATGCCTGCCGTGATATCGACTTCGTCCTTCATCAGGCCGCGCTCCCTTCAGTAAATCGCTCGGTCGAAAATCCTCTTACGGCTAACCACGTAAATATCAACGGCACGTTAAATATGCTCGAATCTGCCCGCCGCAATGGCGTCAAACGTTTCCTCTTCGCATCATCGTCTTCAGTTTATGGAGACACCCCGACCTTACCCAAGAAAGAGGATATGCTTCCCGCGCCCATGTCGCCGTATGCCGTAAACAAGATCACCGGTGAATATTACCTTAGTGTCTATTCCGACTTGTATCATATGCCGTGCGTTGCATTCCGATATTTCAATGTCTTCGGCCCCAATCAGGACCCCAACAGCCACTACGCTGCAGTCATTCCCAAGTTCATCAACGCTCTCCTGGCCGATGAACAACCGACAATCTTCGGCGATGGTCTTCAATCGCGCGACTTCACGTATATCGATAACGTCGTTGATGGCATAATTCACACCTGTGAAATGAAGACTATTATCCCCGGTGTCTACAACCTCGCCTGCGGCGGACAGTATACTCTCAACGAGCTTCTCAAGGATCTCAACGAGCTGATTGGCAAGAATATTAAAGCTCGCTTTGAAGACGCGCGCCCCGGTGATATCAAACACTCCTTCGCCGATGTTTCCAAGGTCGAACGCGTGTTGGGTATCAAACCGACAATCGGATTCCGCGAAGGACTGGAGAAGACTATCGCATTCTATAAGCGTGAGGCTTTGCTCAAGAGCCGTGTCTAATCATACCATCCCCAACGCACCCGGTCCCGACCGTTCAATTGCCATTCCTTGGTGGCAAATCGCCATTATCAGCGTTGTCATCCTTGTAATGTACCTGCCGATTTTGGTACAACTTGCCGGTGACTGGTACTCGGACGACAATTATTCCCACGGCTTCCTCATCATCCCCATCAGCATCTGGCTGGTTTGGCGAAAGCGCGAAATCCTTCGCACCATCCCGTTGGAATCAAGCAAGTGGGGCATCCCCGTCATTCTGGCATCGCTGGTGGTATTTATACTTGGAACTGCAGGAATGGAATACTTCACCGCGCGGGTATCAATGGTGAGTCTGATGTTCGGTGTTACTCTTTACCTTGCCGGCTATCGCTTCGCCCGCGAAATCTGGTTCGCGTTCTTTTTTCTTCTCTTCATGATTCCGGCGCCTTACATCATCTACTATAGCGCCACATTTCCATTGCAGATGCTCGGCTCCAAGATTGCCGCATCATTGCTAAGTATCGTCGGCATCCCTCATCTGCGGCAGGGAAATGTCATTCATCTTCCCGATAACTATTCACTCGAGGTTGCCGAGGCCTGCTCCGGTTTGCGTTCACTCGTCACGCTGTTGGCGCTTGGGGCACTGCTCGCTTACTTGACACAGACCTCCAAGTGGAAAGGCGTTACTCTATTTCTTGCAACAGTACCGATCGCGATTGCCGCAAACATCTTTCGAATTTGTGTGACCGCCGTCGGTGCTTACGGCATTTCGCGTGCTGTCGCCGAGGAGTTCATTCATGAGTTGTCCGGTACAATTGTTTTCATGTTCAGTCTGATTTGCCTCCTCATCCTTAGCAGTCTGCTAAAGATTGGTGAGAAAAAGGAAGACGCAGAGGAAAAGAAGCCGTGAAGAAGTTTCTTATCATCCTTCTCCTGCTGGTGCCGTTTGGCGCAATGGCAACTGTCCTTCGCTATATCGCCGTCGAACCCGACCAGCCCTCGCGTCTGAATGAAATGCCGGTTGAGATCGACGGCTGGAAAGCCGTTGTTTTTCCGGTTGGCGAAGCTACCGCGGCCGTCTTGCAGGCCACCGAGATACTACTGCGCGGATATTCCGACTCCAGCGGGAATTACGTCGGACTCTACATCGCCTACTTTCAAGATCAGAAATACGGTTCACAGATCCACTCACCGCGTCACTGTTTACCCGGCGGCGGCTGGGTCCTTACCGGACTCGAACACGTGCCCTTTAGCCTCGGCGAGCGGGATATCACCGTCAATCGCATGACTATTGCCAAGCGTTCGCGCGTCGATCAAATGTTCTACTGGTTCCATACTCGCTCCGGCGATCTCACTTCGGAATACTCGCTTAAGTTCGATCTCGTCCGCAATTCTCTCTTGTTATCTCCTACCGATGCCGCTATCATTCGCCTGACTGTCGCGCAGGGCGATAGAACTGCCGATGAATGCCAACAGCTGGCGGAACGGTTCATGACAACAATTCTGCCTGAAGTCCGCAAGGCATTGCCGTTCGGTACACTTTAGTCATCGATAATTTGGTGAGAGCCCGGACAAATCTATGATGATGCGCGCCATTATCACTCTCATGCGCCCCGAACAGTGGGTTAAAAATCTTATTGTCTTCGGCGCTCTGATCTTTGCTCGCCGATTCACTAATTCGCCGGATGTCCTCCACTCGTTGCTGGCCTTCGGCATCCTCTGCTTGCTCTCATCCGCCGTATACATTGTCAACGACATCCACGACCGCGAACAGGACAGCCTTCACCCGACCAAAAAATCTCGACCGCTCGCTTCCGGTGCCCTTTCGCCCGTCACGGCACGCATACTTGCGGTCACTCTCATACTCTCCGGTATGGGAGCATCCTTATTGCTCCCGCGCGAGTTTCTCTATATTGTCATGATCTTTGTCGCTTTCAATATTCTCTACACCGCATTGCTCAAGAGCATCGTCATCATCGATGTCATGTCGATTGCGGTCTCGTTCGTCTTGCGAGCTGTCGCCGGCTCTTACGCGATTTCTGTGGAGACTTCACCCTGGTTAATCGCCTGCACCTTTCTCCTGGCGCTCTTCCTCGGATTCGGAAAACGCCGTCACGAATTGATTATCCTCAAAGACCAGGCTGTCGAACATCGCGTTTCGCTCAAGCAGTACTCCCCATATTTTCTCGATCAGTTAATTGGCGTAGTCACTGCTTCCACCGTCGTCGCCTATACATTCTATACTCTTTCTCCGGAAATCCAGGAGAAGCTCGGGGTTCAGCATCTTGAGTTGACCATACCGTTCGTCCTCTATGGAATATTCCGCTATCTCTACTTGATCCATCAAGAAGAACGCGGCGGCTCTCCGGCGCAGCTCTTGCTCACCGATATGCCGATCCTGATCAATATTGTCTTGTGGTTTCTCTCTGTGATGGCGATATTCTGGATTACAGGGGGACAACAATAACCAATAGTCTGACCGTCTTTACGAGGGTGAAATAAAATGATACATATTCCACGACTGTTCCCGGCTGTTGCCCTGCTCATATCGGTGCTGATTCTCGGAGCCTGCACCTCTTCCACTACTCCCAAGGATCCCATGGACGCTATGCGTGTCCTGCTTCCGGGACGCACTGCTCTAAGCGGTTTGACCTTAAAGGACACAGCTGTTGTCTATGAGCGAAACACCGTATGGGACTACCTCGGCCAGTATGCGGAAACCTATCTAAACAACGGATTCGATAAACTCTCCACCGGAACCTACGTCTCTGCCGATAATTCGAAATCGCTCAAAGTAGACATAATGTTGTTCCAAGAGCCAATTAACGCGTTTACCATGTATGCTTGGCGTCGTAATCCCGCTGGCAAGTTTCTCGACCTCCCCGAAGATGCGTACATTCTCGGTGACACGCTGGCGTTTCTCAACGGCAAGTACGTCGGCAAGATTCAGCGCAATGGCAATGTCGCCGATGACGACCTCCTGAAAACCGCCAAACTGATCATTGACAAATTTACCGACACGTTATCAGCCCTTCCGCGGCAGCTGGACGCGTTTCCTGCCGAAGGAAAAGTCGCGCATTCGGAACTTAAGCTGCCGCGCACTCAAGACCGATTTGACGAAACCCCGGAATTCTTTGGTTGCCAATACCTTGTAAATGCCGATACAATTACTCTATATTTTATGCTCAACTCCCAGATTGGCATTTCAATCGCCACCGAGTCATTCCTTGGCAAAGAAGGCAAGATCGACGAGTGGCTTATGGAGGGTCAGTATCAGTCCTTGACCGGCACCCATCCTGAAAATGGTCCGGTGTTCTGTGCACAACAAGGCGGGACGTTGGCTGTCGTGACCGGTTATTCTGATTCACAGAATGCCAGGGCTCTGGTAGAGCAGTTTTTCCAGAGCATTCCTAAATAGCCGAATAGATGTTCCCGTGATTTCAATTCCGGGATTGACCCGGGATTTTGAAGTCCCGGCTTTACTTCCAAAATGAATCGAAGTCGAAAAGACCGATTCCGCCGTCGACCAAATTCGGGGCTTACTTTCTTCTGCGTATAACTTTAATCGGTTGCAAAAACCAGCCAATTGTTTAAATTGGAGTTGACCCTACTGGCCGATAGGGAGAGACCATTGATTTTACGAGTCTTGCTGATTATAGCATCGGCGGTTGGGTTTGTATGTCCTTCATCTTTTGCGCGGATCCTTCAGGTCCCCGTAACCTATCCGACTATCCAGGGAGCAATTAACATCTCCACCACCGGAGATACGGTACTCGTTTCCCCAGGCGTCTACTTTGAGAATATCAACTTTCGCGGCAAGAGAATTACCGTCGCGTCGCAATTTATCCTGACCGCAAATTCCGATATCATCAATCAGACTATTATAGATGGCGGTCAACCCACTGATTCGGATTCCGGATCCGTTGTGCGAATCATTTCCGGCGAGGACTCTCTTACAGCTTTACTCGGATTTACGATCCGCAATGGAGTTGGAACGCTGATTCCCGGCAGCTTTGCCGGTGGCGGCATCCTCGTCAGTAACTCCAGCAATCCGAGAATTCGCTTCAACATCATTCGCAACAACAACGCGCTTGTCGGTGCAGGTATCGCGGTCAAAAACTCGCGCCCGATCATCGAGTATAATGCCTTCACCCAGAATTCTTCCCGCGATGGCGGCGGCCTGTGGCTCGAAAGTTCGTGGATCCAGGTTAATCACAATGTCATCCACGCCAACACTGCCGAACGAAACGGCGGAGCAATCTTCGTTCAGGACTCATACGCCATCTTCGCCAACAACAGCATTACCAATAATTCATCGCCGTTTTGCGGCGGGATCTACTGCAACGGTGGTCTTTGGGAAATCATCAACTGCAACTTTTACCAGAATCAGGTTGCCAATTTCAACGGTTGCGGTGATTCGTCTCTCGGCGACAACAGCAAATCCCGAAACTATAATCTGGATTCAGCCGACATCTACAATAACATCATGGTGAATCCGCTATACACCAGCACCGCGACTTTCGATTTCCGGCTGCGCTGCGAATCCCGCCTCGTCGATGCCGGTACCGAAGTCCCCGCCACCTATCCGCAGGGCGGCTCTCGCGAGGATATTGGGATGTTCGAGTATCAATACCGCGTCGGTGACCCGACTCTCGATGGCAAAGTCAATCTCGCCGACGCTATTGCTTTAGTCAACGTGATCTTTCTTGGCACCCCGCTCGAATGCCCGCTCTATATGTATGATTGTGATTGCAGCCGCCGCATAAACGTTGGCGATCTGGTGGCTCTGATCAACTACTGGGCAGGGTTCAGTTCAGTCCCTTCCTGCCTATTCACTCCAACACCCGCCAATTAGTTTCAACAAAAACCCCTTGTCGGCTTCCGCACAACAAGGGGTCTGCTATTAAGTTTCTGTCTGAATCTGCCCCGCGTGGATTATCTCCGTTGAAACAGCCCGGCAAGTTGATTGATTGTACCGCCCATGACAACCATCCACTTGTCGCCCGACTTGCGCACCGACACGACATCCGTTGAAGATTCCGCATCCGTCGCCTGCAGCTTCATGTGAAACACATGATGACGCAGCTCTTTCCCCTCGTCAACTGAACCGACAAACTGGACCTCGGCGCCGGCAATCATCATGGAAATCTGCGGCGCCAGACTGGTAATCCAGTTCATGGTGCTGGCGTAAAACTGCAGCGAGTCTTTCGCAATGATGCCGTCCCAATCAGTGGCGCCTTCAAAGAAAGGCAGAAGCGGATCTGCCGGATTGCCCGCGTCCTTGATATTCGTCAAGAGCGGCGCGATCGTTCCCTTAAACTTGCCTAACTCCGCCGGATGCACTGTAAGTCCACAGGCCTTCCAGTCAGCCGCACGGGCGGCATCAAAATATTCCTTTACAATCTGCTGGGAATTGTCGCTCGCCGTCTGGCCGCAAGCGATGCCGGCGACCAATCCAAATACTAACATTGCGCCGAGCAGTCTCTTGCCCCAAGACCGATGAGCTTTTAGAAATGTCACAAATACTCCTTATTGAGTTAATTAGCGTGGGTTCAGGGGAGAGAATATATAAATAATCATGGCTTGCGTAACTGGAATATCGCCTCGGGGAAGAGTTTCCTCACTTGATGCAGTTCCAACCGTAGGTTGGACTATCCGCAATTCGACGCGATCTTTGCCGATCAGCTGTGGTTATCCCCGCCGATTCTACTTCTCTTTGACATCCGCCAGTAACTTGTCAATGATCTGCAGCGTGTCTACACCATCTGCTTCAGCATTGAACGATGTCACTATCCGGTGCCGCAGAACCGGTTTGGCGACTAACTGAACATCCTCAATCGAAGGAGTATAGCGGCCGCTTAAAATTGCATTGGTCTTGGCGCCAAGAATCAAGTACTGCGAAGCCCGTGGTCCTGCACCCCAGGTCACCCAGTTGGCAATGTAGTCGCGTACCTGGCCTTCAGTACGGCGCGTGGCTCGCACCAACTTGATTGCATAGTCAATTACGTGATCCGACACCGGCACCTTGCGTACCAATTGCTGCAGTTGCTGAATCTCTGCGCCGCTCATGATCTTGCCGAGATCCTGCCGCATCACCGCCGTCGTCGTTTTGACAATCGCATGTTCTTCCTCATACGACGGGTAATCAACATGAATGTTAAACATGAAACGGTCAAGCTGGGCTTCCGGCAGGGGATAGGTTCCTTCTTGCTCAATTGGATTTTGCGTCGCGAGCACAAAGAACGGCTCGTCCAGCTTGAAGGTCTGTCCTGATGCCGTGACCTCGTGCTCCTGCATCGCCTGTAACAAGGCGGCCTGCGTTTTCGGCGGCGTGCGATTCACTTCATCAGCCAGCACGATATTGGCGAAAACCGGTCCCTTGACAAACTTAAACTCGCGTTGACCGGTCGATTTGTTTTCTTCAAGAATTTCAGTTCCGGTAATGTCGGAGGGCATAAGGTCGGGCGTGAACTGAATGCGTGAAAATTTCAGATCAAGAACTCGCGCCAGAGTCGAAATCAAAAGTGTCTTCGCCAGCCCCGGTACTCCCACCAAAAGACAATGCCCATTGGAGAGCAACGCGATCAGCAATTCATCGACGACCCGATCTTGACCGATGATGACCTTTCCAATTTCAGCTTTGATACGCGTCCGCGCGTCCTTGAGCTTCTCGACTGCCTGTAAATCCGCGGACTCTTTGATCTGATCTGCCATCTATTCCTCCGAACATGGTCGACAATTTGTGGGACTTGGGGCAACGCTTGGCCTCCCGCTATGATGATTTGGAAAAAACGGGAATCCAGTCTTGCAAGTCGTAAGCGCCATAACCGCTTATACGGATAAAGCGCTTGGCTGACTAATTTGTTTTCAGCTATTTAGAATAATTGACTGCCGTGGTTTTGTCAACCTGGCGTGTGGTGATGACATCAGCGCGGGAAATCTGCACTGTATAACTGAAGTTGCCGTCAGTAACTATTGGATCAGAGAAATGCAGCCCCAATTCTCCCGGAAACGCTGAACCAACTGCGTTGACCAGCGTAATGAACCCCGATTGACCACCATTGAGTTCGTGATTGGGAATGCGCCCCAAAGTCAGAACCGTATCGCTCGGGCCGTTCAGATAGTAGATTCCGTTAATTCGATAACAGTCCACTAAACCAAGAACCTGACATACCTTTTTCCAGCGTACAACTTCGATACCCAAAGCAACACTGTCGGCCGTGAACGGCACCATCTGCGACGTCTCCAAATTGTTCTGGTCTGCTGACTTCACAATCAAGCGCGGTTGCTTCAGCTCCTCGTAGACGAAGCTGATACTCGCTTCCGGCGTGCTCTCACTGAACGGAGTGAAGCGACTCACCTCCGCGTTGAACCAGTAGCACCCTTGAGCAAGTACAATCAGGAAAATTCCAGCAGCCGAAAGGATCCACGGCCGTGCTGACCGTTTACTGCGAAAATAGACCGACGTAGTAATGTTGTCTTTGAGCCGACGGGCTATGGAAACAAACACAAACAGCAGACATGCGAGCCCGCTGAAGAACAAAACTGTCCCGGCTACAAGAAAGAATGTGCCCAAAGTGAGTCCGCCTTATCGAAATCTAAACAATCTCAAGTCAAGCTCTTGTGGATAACCATTAAATCGTACTGTTAAGCATAGACTGCATTACGTTGTCAGTCAATGTGTTACAACAATCTCCACATTGTTGTCCGAGTTATCCACAAAGGCACACTGTTACAGCTCGGTTAGAACTGCGGCTTCTTATCTACAATCTTATTATCGGGTTTTTGCTCGAATTCTTTTAGGCCTTTCATCTGACATGACCCGTGAAATATCGCGCCTTGTTCGATGACGATGCTTTTTGTCACTAAGTCGCCTACTACCTTGGCTTTAGCCTGCATTTCGGTCTTTTCTGAAGAATGGATGTTTCCTACGACCGTCCCGGCAACCACGACGATTTTTGCTTCGATGTCGGCTTCAACTTCACCGGTTGCCCCGATTGACACCGTCTCGTCCGATACGACTTTGCCCTTCACTTTTCCATCGACGCGAAGTGTGCCCTTGACTTCCATGGTGCCGGTGAAAACACTATCTTTTCCGATGATGGTGCTCAAATTCTCTGCCATCGCATCTTCTCCTTTAATGAGATTGGGGATTATTGTCTTTGCCATAAAAATCTTCCGGATCTACTGGTAGACCGTCAACACGAACCTCATAGTGGACATGCGGCGCCGTACTGACGCCGGTGCTCCCCGACAGCGCAATCGCCTGTCCGTAACGAACGATTTGCCCGGTTGCTACCAGTAATGTGTCATTGTGTCCATACATTGTTTCGACATTATTCAAATGTTTCAGCACTACCTTCCAGCCAAAAGAGTCATCCCAACCGGCAAAAGCGACTTCGCCATCCGCCGTTGCGATCACGCGCGTTCCCCGCTTGACCGCGAGGTCAATGCCGAGATGCCGCGTCTTGGGATTATCCGCTGTTGGCCGAAACGTTCGCGAGACAAATCCCTGTACCGGCAGCCCCTTCGGCGTGCCAACAGGTCCTTGGAAAGTTTCTGCCTGCTCTGTTATCAGAGCCGGTTCACGTGAAACTGCCGTCGAATCAGTGGAAGTGAGACCCTCCACCGGCGCCTCCATTCCATACTGTGCCAGGTCGATCCCCGCCAGAGTCGCAACTTGACCCAGCATACTGCGGTAAGCCTGCAAGTTGTTCTCGAGAAGCACTATCTTGGAATTCAGGCGGCGTAGTTCCTCGTTTTCCTGTACTAATTCCTCCCGCTCATTTGAATGGACAACCAATCGCGCATATGTAAACGTGCCGACGATCGACACAATTATCAGCAATCCAACGATTCCAATTATAACGTAATAGAGCAGTCGTGAAAATTTGATCGTCACCGGCTGCTTGCCGGTTTCGAATATCAGCATCAAAGTAATCTGCTGCCCAAGACTTGACATTTATAGTTCTACCCCCAACAACTCCAGAATGCGCGTTAAATCCGAATCTCCATAGAATTGTATCGAGATTTTCCCGCGTTTGAGTCCGCGCTGTATCGTCACCGCCGTACCCAGCCGCCGCTTAAGCGCCGTTTCTGCCTGTGAAATTTCGACCGGGCGCGTCTTCAGCTTCAAACTCCGGCCGCGCTTCTTGCGCTGTCCGCCGTAGATAATCTCCTCAATCGCCCGCACCGTAAGGTCCTCGGCAATAATCTTGCGCGCTAACTCCAGTTGCTCTTTTTCGTCTTCCAGCGCCAGTATTGCCCGCGCGTGGCCTTCTTTCAATTGTCCGGCGGCAATCTTCTCCTTGACCTCTGCCGGCAGGTTCAGAAGCCGCAGCGTGTTGGCAACAGACGACCGGTCTTTTCCTACTCGTATTGACAATTCTGATTGCGTCAGATTGAATTCATTCACCAGTCGCTGATACCCTTCAGCCAGTTCGAGTGGATTGAGATCGTCGCGCTGCAAGTTCTCCACAATCGATATCTCAAGCATGTCGCGGTCGCTCAAATCTTCGACCACCCGCGCCGGCACCTCCGCCAATCCCAGTCTTTCCGCCGCACGAAAACGCCGTTCACCGGCGACAATCTGGAATTTGCCGTTGATCTGGCGAACCAGAATCGGCTGCAGTACGCCTTTTTGCGCGATGGAATCCGCCAGCTGGCTCAACTTCTCTTCAGCAAAAAACTTTCGCGGTTGATTCGGGTTGGCAATCAACTGGTCAAGCGCCACCATCAGAAATCTATCGCCATGCTCCGGCTCGACCGCGATTTCTGCCACTACCGGAACTGCCGGTATCGTGGGGATCAAAGCCGACAAACCTTTTCCAAGTGCCGGTTTCTTCATATCCGTAAGACCTCCTCCGTCAGCGAGATATAGTTTTCCGCACCGGTCGAACCGATATCATAGAGGATAATCGGTTTGCCGAATGAGGGAGCCTCGCCCAGGCGGACATTGCGGTTAATTATCGTAGTGAAAACTTTGTCTTTGAAATGATTGCGCGTTTCTTCCATCACCTGGCGCGCCAGATTCAAGCGCGGATCGAACATGGTGATCAGTATCCCCCCGATCGTCAACTTCTGGTTCAGGTTCTGCTGCACCAGTCCAATCGTATTGATCAGCTGGCTCAATCCCTCCAGCGCATAATACTCCGCTTGAATCGGAATCAACAAGTGATCCGCCGCCACCAGCGCATTCAATGTTAGGAGTCCTAATGATGGCGGGCAGTCGATGACAATGTAGTCATAGTAGTCCCTGATTGCCGCCAGTTTGTCGCGCAGAATCGTCTCACGATTGTTGCGCTCCACCATCTCCAGTTCCGCTGCCACCAAATTGATGTTGGCGGGAATGATGTCGAGGTACTTGATGTTGGTCTTGAGCACGACCTCTTCGACGCTCTTGCTGTCGCTCAACATATCGTAGACAGACACAGCCAGATTCCGCTTGTCGATCCCCATTCCCGAGGTTGCATTCGACTGCGGATCGAGATCGACGAGTAGTGTCGATTTTTCAGCGATGGCAATGCAGGCGGAAAGATTGATAGCGGTGGTGGTCTTGCCCACTCCACCCTTTTGATTAACTACTGCGAATATCTTGGCCAGAAATCCCTCCTGATTGCGCGAATCCGTTCGTGTCGCTAATCTATGATTCCGCCGACATTTCGCAATAAAAACTTCGGTAGATATGGCATTTAGTTAGATTTTTTCAGAATCAGCAGATTTGAAATGCGCCCCGTGGATGAACTTTGATATTGCCGGACCGACTCACAGCTATAGCCCGGCAGTTCGAGAGCACTCTGTTCGCTGGCAATCCTCGGCAGAACCAACCTGCCGCCTGGCTTCAAATGTGGCTGCGCCAGCTCCGCGATCAGCTCCAGCGACCCAAAAGCCTTGGCAATCGCGTAATCACACCTGACCGGTGGAACTTTCTCAACCCTCTCCGATGCAAATGCGCACTCCGTCAGGCCAATTCTGCGTGCGGCAGACTTCTGGAATTCGATTTTACGATGATTCGAATCCACTGTGAAGATGCGCAGATCCGGGCGGACAATCTTGTGAATGATCCACGGGAATCCCGCCCCCGATCCGATATCCAGCACCAGCGCCCCCTCGGCATAATCAATTAACGGAATCATTGCCAATGAATCGTAAATCAAGTCGTTCACCGCGCCTTCAGTCTTGTTTCGCGATACGAGATTTACATGCAGGTTGACTTCGAGAAGATACTCACGAAATGAAGCGATTTTGGACTCAATATCAGCGCGGTTTTGCGAGTATGAGTCTAATAGGGTAAGATAGGAACTTGAGTCATCCATCAATTTGTTTCACGTGAAACACTGCTGGCGTAGTGACGCTTTAAGTGAATCATCAACACGGTGATATCGGAGAATGTGATGCCGTTTAATCGCGAGGCTTGCCCCAAATTAATCGGGCGATATTGCTGCAAAACCGCGATCGCCTCCTTTTTCAGCCCGGAAAGTGCACCAAGATCAAAATCATCGGGGATCTTCCGCGACTCCAACTGCCGAAACCGATCAATCTCACGTAGCTGCTTCTCCATATAACCGGCATACTTTATCAAGATCTCCAACCGCTCACCCAGTCGCTCCGGAAACTGTGCACATTCTGAATCTACTTCCGCAAGACGTCTGTAAGTTACATTTGGCCTCTTCAGAAGTACACCCATCGGCAGCTTGTCACCATTGGCATCCGGATCAACCAGCGAAGCCATTATCGAAGTTTTATGCAACCGCTTGTGCTCCAAATCCAATCTGTCACGGTCATTCCTGAACCGCTCCATCATCTGGTCTGTCACTAATCCGAAACTGCGACCAATCTCAATCAGCCGATCATAGGCGTTATCTTCACGCAATGCCAGACGATACTCTGCCCTCGAAGTGAACATCCTGTAGGGCTCCATCGGTACTCTTGTGACCAAATCATCAATCATCACACCAATATACGCTTGCGCGCGATCAATGATAACCTGGGGATGATCTTTCAGCTTTGACACCGCGTTTATCCCGGCCAACAGTCCCTGTGCAGCCGCCTCCTCGTATCCCGAAGTGCCGTTGATCTGGCCGCAGAAATAGAGATTTGCAACGAGTCGAGTCTCAAGTGTCGGCTTGATCTGAAATGCCGGGAAGAAATCATACTCAATTGCGTATCCCGGCCGTTTCATGACAACGTTTTCCAAACCCGGAATCGAATGAAGAATATCATTCTGAATATCTGCTGGCAGGGAAGTCGACAATCCATTGATGTATATCTCTGTCGTGTCAAGTCCTTCCGGTTCAATGAACAGCTGATGCCGGTCTTTGTCACGGAAGCGATGTATCTTGTCCTCAATTGACGGGCAATACCGCGGCCCAATCCCTTGTATGTTACCGGAAAACATCGCCGAACGGTGAATATTGGCTTCAACAATCCTGTGGGTTTCGGCGCTGGTGTAAGTGATATGGCAATGAACTCTATTCGTTACGCCTGTAATCGTCCGTAATGAGAACGGAAGAAAATCGTCATCGCCCGGCTGTGGCTCCATCTTGGAATAATCAATTGTCTCACCCTCCAACCGTGGCGGCGTTCCCGTCTTGAGTCTCCCTGGCTTGAACCCCAAAGATTGCAACGACTCCGACAGATGCAGCGACGGTGCCTCGTTTGCGCGCCCGGCAGGAGTCTGTTCTTCGCCGATGTGGATAAGTCCGTTTAAGAATGTGCCTGATGCCAGTATACACGCCTTGCCGGAAATCTCTCGACCATCGTGAAGTACAACATGGCTGAACTTGTTGTCCTCACAGCCTATACCGACAACCATTCCTTCGACCAAGGTGAGATTATCTATTCCAGCTAATAGTTCTTGAGCGAATTCGCGATACAACTTGCGGTCGCACTGCGCTCTCGACGACCAGACTGCTGGACCCTTGCTCTTGTTCAAAGTCCGAAAGTGAATCCCCGTGCGGTCTGTTATGTATCCCATCAACCCGCCAAGCGCATCAATCTCACGGACAAGTTGCCCCTTGCCGACTCCTCCGATCGCCGGATTGCACGACATCTCGCCAACCTTGGCCAAATCTCCGCTAATCAAGGCAGTCGATGCACCCATTCGCGCCGCCGCAGCTGCCGCCTCGATGCCGGCGTGTCCGCCGCCTATCACTATGACTTCAAAATCTCTCATAGTAGTTGGAGATGATACGCGCCCAATCGTCCAAAATCAAGTGCGATCCTCACCGACCGTTTCACGTGAAACGACCGTAATACCGGGAAGTCACGTACAAATTCTGCATAATCTGCACAATTTCCATACTATCTAATCCACTGACAACTAACATGTTATTGGTTGCGCGTTTGATTCTATTTCTACAGTACCGCTTGACAAATCCCGGCCGGTAACTTATAATGGATATTATACTACACAATCACACGGGGATGACATTGGCCTGCGATAGGGCATACTCACAGCTCATTCGCAATTGCTAACTGACAAGTGGAGCCTGTTTCGATGACTAACTCAAGACAATCTGCGTTGGCGATTGCGCTTATAATCAACGCCGTACTAATCATCTTCGGCACCGTGAATGCCGGAACTTTCTCCGGGCACATCTATGATGCCAATTCCGGCTGGCCAATCCCTTGTGCGGAAGTAATAATCGGCAACAACTTCATATCCAACGCCACCGTCGTTACCACCGACACCGCCGGGAACTTCATTACACCAGCCCTCGCTGACCTCACCGACTATACCGTGCTTGCCTCTGCTCCGGGCTATGAATCGATTACACTGCTGATGCAGACGCCACATTCCGGCATCAACCTCTTCTTGAGCAGACCAGATTCTGGATTTCTCGCGGAGACTCTGAATCAGGGCGTAGTGCTCTACCAACTTAATGATGGCGTAAGTCAGCGAGCAGGAGGAGAGGTTGTCGAATTCGACTTTCCCAATATCGACGCCGACAATGCCTTGATCGATTCGCTACTCTCTTCAATCGGAACCGATTCCGAACCCACAGAGGTTGATTCCGTTATCTGGATGAAGTGCTCGCTGGTGTGGGAATGGCTACAGACCAACGCCCGATACATCAACTCCTACCCCGGCGATCCGGAAGTTCAGGCTGCCTGGAATTTCATGATGAACTACGACGATGGCTATCCATCAATCGAAGCAATCGCTGCCACCTACATCAACTATGGCTTCATCGTCTGGGGTACCTGCATGAGCCGTGCCCACATTCTCACCACTATGCTCCACAAAGTCGGACTCTCGCGTGACCGTGTAGCCATCGCCGAAACCCGCTGGCAACTGCGTTACAGTCAGCACATGTACTCGGTGATCTGGCTCGCACACCGTTGGCTATATCTCGACCCATCATCCATCGGGGCTACATTCCCCCCGTTCAATGAATTCCGGTCAGTGCCCACAGGGTCTTCCGGATACATGGACTATTGTCATCCCTATGAATTGATGCTGATCCCCGGTTCGAACATTACGGCCGTACCCGATGTCATGAACCGCGAGCACAATTCCGACAACGCTGTTATCATAGCTCCACCGCAAGGCACACATCTAATCACCGAGAACGTGACTGTTACCGGCGTTTCGGGAAATCCCGTCATCACGGAAGTTACTCTCAACGGCACTGTACTTCCAGTCATTGATGGTGTCTTCACCGGAACCGCTTCCTTATCAATCGGGGCCAATCTAATCATAGTGGAGGTCAAGGATAATGGCATTCCATTCCGCGATACAGTAACTGTCTTCAGGACAAAACCCGATTGCGATGGCGACGGCACGGTTGATCTTGATGATAACTGTCCTACCATTTCAAACCCGGATCAGCCCGACGAAAATGGCGACGGCGTCGGCGACCACTGCGATGGGAACATCTACTGCTATCAGAATTTTCCCCCATCCGGTTCTCGCAGCGTGCCATACTTCTACCAGATGGCCTCTGTCGGAGGAACACCCCCATTGAACTGGACTCACGTCAGTGGTAATCTTCCGCCCGGCTGCAAGTTTAATGGCGGCGCACTCGGAACCATCACCGGCACGCCGACCCAAACCGGCGCCTATAATTTTGCGGTTGCCGTTTTCGATTCACGCGTCCCTGCCAAATCAGACACCGTCAATCTTGCCGTCACAATTAACAACCCGCCGTTCATTTGCGGCGATGCCGATGGCTCAAGCATCGTCACCATCTCCGACGCAGTCTATTTGATCAATTACATTTTCTCAGGCGGTCCGGCGCCCAGTCCATTGCCCGCCGGTGATGCCGACTGCAGTGCTGCAGTCACCATTTCCGACGCGGTGTATTTGATCAATTATATCTTTTCCGGTGGATCAGCCCCATGTGCTGCGTGTCCGTAGGGAAGCGGACGAATAAGGCAGAAGACTACAGAATTGTGCGGATTACTTTCCAATACAGAAACGGCTGAAAATCTCCGCCAATAGATCATCATTCGTGACCTTGCCGAGAATTTCTTCCAGCGCTTCCACCGACTGATGCAGATCAAACGCCAACAATTCGAAGCTCTCGTCTTGTTCAAGCTTCTGCCGCACACTTGTAAGTGAATCCAAAGCCGCCAGAACTGCGCGATGATGCCGCTGATTGGTGATAACATTATTATCGCTGGAGATTGTAGCCGTTGCCGTGATGATCAACTCGCCAATCCTCTTCAGCAGGTTATCGATCCCTTTTAGTTCCTTCGCCGAAACGACGATAGGGCGGGTGCTGTCCAGCTCCGACTCCAGATCCGCAATCTGAAACCCCGTCAATAGGTCAATCTTGTTGAGAACGAGAACTACCTGCCTATCGGCAAGTTTCGACAAGAACTCCCTGATCTCCGTCACTGTCGCCTTGGTCGCATCGAACACCGCCACCACAAGGCCTGCCGCTTCGATCTCGCGCTTCGACCGCTCGACGCCCGCCGCCTCGACATGATCATCCGTCTCGCGCATTCCGGCCGTGTCGACAAAGCGAACCACTATCCCGTTGATGTCAATCTTTTCGGCAATCGTGTCGCGCGTCGTGCCCGGTATCTCTGTCACAATCGCCCGCTCCTCGGCAAGAATGGCATTGAAGAGCGATGACTTCCCGGCATTTGGCGGTCCGACTATCGGAACCTGCAAACCGCTACGCAGCACCTCGCCATGGCGATAGCTCTCCGCCAATCGCGCAAGCTTTCCGGAAATTGTATCAATCCTAGTAAGCAGGGCTGATTTTTCCTCTCGGGGAATCTCTTCATCCGGAAAGTCAGTGTAGGCCTCAAACAACGCGCCCATTTCAACGAGTTCATTGCGAAGATTTCCAATGTATTCCGAAAGTCTTCCCGATAGCTGATAGACCGCCGCCTGCTGAAACGCCGTCCCCTCGGCTGCAATCAGGTCCGCAACGGCTTCCGCTTGAAGCAAATCTATCCGGCCATTTTGGAATGCCCGCAGTGTAAACTCACCGGGCGTAGCCTGTCGTGCGCCGGCATTGATCGCCATCTCAACAATCTGCTTCAGAATTTGCGGATTCCCATGCGCCGAAATCTCGACAACGTTTTCACCCGTGTAACTATTGGGCGCGACGAACACCGCCAATAGGACCTCATCGGTGAAAGTCCGGCGTATTGACCCCTTGATATAGCAATGATGAATTGTATGCGATTTGACTTCGCCGAAATCGCGTCGCTCACTCACCAATTCATTGGCGACAGCAAACGCGCGATTTCCCGAGACTCGAATAACTCCGATACCGCCGTACCCCGGCGGTGTCGAGATCGCGACGATGGTTTCGCCGCTGTCCGGGAGTCTCATTTTACCTGCGGATTAAGCGTCTGCAAGTCGGTACGCTTAATGAACAATTGCTCGCCAATCGACAAGATTGAATACATCGACCAGTACAACACCAGCCCGACCGGAAGACCCTTCATGAAGAAGAAGAACATCACCGGCATCAGATATACCAGCATCTTCTGCTTTGGATCTGTGATCGACATCTTCTGTTGGAAGAACATCGCCAGCGTCATGATAATCGGCATGATATAGGGGAATGGATCCGGTTGCGACAGATCGGGCCACATTGATACAAAATACGCCTGGCGAAATTCAATCGTCGAACTGAACACGGTGTACAGACCATACAAAAGCGGCATTTGCGGCAGGAGCAAGAGGCATCCGCTAAACGGATTGACGCCCTCTTCCTTATATAGCTTCATGATCGATTGGTTCAGCTTCTGCGGGTCGCTCTTATATTTGGCTTTCAACTCTTCCATCTTCGGCGCCAGATTCTTCATCGCGGCCATCGACTTTAGCGATTTGCGCGTCAACGGGAAGGTGACCAGCTTGATCAGTATCGAGATGACGATGATCACCACACCGTAATTGGGAATGAATCTGTGAAGCTGGTAGGTCAGCCAGTAAACAGCGAATGAGAACGGTCGAATGATCTTCCATCCCCAGTTCATCAGGTCTTCAAGGTCGGCATTGTAGTGCTTAAGAGCATCGTATTCCAATGGACCGGCGTAAACCTTGAACTTATTCTCAATCGAGAGATTCGCTCCCGATGGCATCACAATTCCGGTAGAAATCATTCGTTCATTGTAGCTTCCATCAACCCCAACCCGTGACTTCTCGGTACCTCGGAAATATGCCCCATTACTGGCGTGATTGTCGGGAATCAGCGCGTAGGCGAAGTACTTTGATCGTGAAGCCACCCATTCGGCATTGCCGGTAATGTCACGCACCATCTTGCCGTTTTCAAATGAGTCATCCGTCTGGATCTCCCCGGCCATAAATGCTGCGGCTTTGTAATTAGAGTAGTCATCGCTGACATTTTTCTCGGTATGAGGAATTCCCGGCAACCAGGCAAGTACATATTCCTTGTCAAGTCCGAGCTGCTGAACGCCGTTGATTTTCAATACCAAATCGAAGTCGTACTTGTCCGCATAGAAAGTGAATTGCTTGACGATTTCTCCCCGATTCGGAATTTGGGCCGTAAACGTCACCGTCTGGCTCGCCGTACCGCCACCCGAAAGATTAACATCGCCATCCGTGCTCGAATACGAAATCGCATGATCTGTAAACCCGCTGATTGCCGACATCACCGTCGGCACCGGTTGCGCTTCTGCCGGAAGCATTTCCACCAGCCCGCCATCGGAGTACTTGTATTCTTTGAGCGTGAGCTTATTGATACCTGCGCCCTTATTGGTCAAGACCGCATGGAAAAACTTTGTCTCGACATTGATCAACTTTTCCGGAATCGAATCAAGCGCCACCGTCGCACTGTCCAGCGTCGGTTGAACGGTTGGAGTCGCCGCACCGGCAACAGCCGCACTATCTGGTGTTGGGCGCGATACTGAATCGGCAACTGTATCCGGTGAAGTTGGCGGTTTCGGCGCCGGCTGGTTGAAATAAGACCAACCGACAAAAATCAAGAATATCAGTACTATGGCGATGAGCGTATTACGATCAAACATTTTTTAGTTACTCCACTGGGTCATACCCGCCGGGATGCAGCGGATGGCAACGACCGATGCGCTTGAAGGTCAGCATCGTACCCCTTAAGAATCCGTACCGCTGCAGAGCTTCATGTGAATACTCTGAACACGACGGATAAAACCGACATACTTTGGGCAATAACGGCGAAAGCGCAAATTGATAGAATCGAACTAAGACAGCCAAAACCTGGCCCATGATTTTATTCATTGTCTAACAGTTGCTCCAATTGCGCGGATACCTGGCTAAATCCCAGGTCGACGGCAGTCTGTTTGGCAGATAGGACAATAGCGGAATCAATTGGCCACAGTTCCTTGTGTGTGCGCACGTACTCCCGCATCAAACGGCGAACCCGATTGCGGGTCGGCGCATTACCAAGTCGCTTCGGAACACGAAAACACCAACGGCTTGACACCCCCGGTGTTGGAAAGCGATGCATTCCTATATGCTCGCCTTCGCGACGATCTCCTGAACGCAGTGTCTGACGGATAAGCATGCCATCCGACAGACGACAGCCCTTGCCAAAACTATGATCTTTCGTCAGATACGGTAAGTTTGTGTCTGCCTTTGCGGCGGCGTCTTGACAAAACGGCGCGGCCATCTTTGGTTTTCATTCTCTCACGAAAACCATGATCGTTTTTCCGTTTCCGCTTCGAGGGCTGATATGTTCTCTTCATTTCTCTCCTAAGCTATTAACCCAATTAGCTGATTATTTTACATCTCCAGCAAGGGTATGTCAAGGGATTATTGTCGCTTGGCAAATCGCCGGCTTTCGCCAAAGTCTTAATCCTTTGAGCGCTTGTATCAGGGAGAAGTTGAGCGAAGCCGTTAATTAGCAATCAGTTATCGTCTGGCAGTCGCTCGCCCTAATCGTTAAGTCTCGGCGTCTTCCGCAACATCCGCAACATCGACTCCTCCGAAGTCCGCTCCCTGACCTCATCCGCAGTAAGCCAACGCAGATCATGCGATTCATCGCTGATTGTCAACGCCTTACGATCATCAGCCTCGCAAATAAAGCGGACGTCATAATGGAAATGTTCCGGCACCCCTTTGTGCTCTGGAATACGATGTATGTCGAGATCGAAGATCCGTTCCGACAAAGGCGCTATATTCACAATACCCGATTCCTCGCGCGCTTCCCTTAATGCAACTTCAAGAACATCTGGATTTCCGTCGGCATGCCCGCCAAGTTGCAGCCACAACTCAAGCTTTTTGTGAAAGGTCAGCAGGAATCGATCACGACCCGGATTCACTATCCAGGCCGACCCGGTAATATGCCCGATCTCGAGCGAACGCTCGAAACAGTCTTGATTTGCCCTGATAAACTCAAAGAATCGGTCGCGACATTCGGAGTCTCGCCGATTGAGTGGAACGAATTGGCTTAGTTTCTCAAGGATATCGCGACGATGCATGGGTTATTCTACAACGTCGGCATCATCGACGCAAGTCCACTAACCTAACGCCACATCAAGAATCATCATTACCGTGAATCCAACCATCACCCCCATCGTCGCGACATGGGAATGCCCCGATGTTTGCGATTCTGGCACCAGCTCTTCCACAACCACGAATATCATCGCCCCCGCCGCAAATGACAGTGCATACGGCAGAATTGGCTTGGCGGCAATCACGAGCGCCGCACCCAACATACCGGCAATCGGCTCAACGATTCCCGATAGTTGTCCATACCAGAACGCCTTGAATCTCGAAACCCCGACCCGTCGTAGCGGCATCGAAACCGCCAACCCTTCCGGAAAATTCTGAATTCCGATACCCAGAGCCAGCGCAACCGCGCCCGCCAGATTCGCCGAAGGCAAATCCGCCGCAACTGCGCCAAAGGCCACACCCACTGCCAATCCCTCCGGAATATTATGAAGCGTGATTGCCAATACCAACAATGTACTGCGATGCCAGGCCGTCTTGATACCCTCCGCGTGCAATCCGCTTTCGGTCATGTGCAAATGCGGCAATACTAGATCAAGACCTCGCAGAAACGCCGCACCAAGCAAGAATCCCACCGCCGCCGGCACCCAGGCTGGCACCGGTCCGTTCTCCGACATATCAATTGCCGGAGCCAACAACGACCAGTAGCTGGCGGCGATCATAACCCCGGCCGCAAAGCCGAGCATCATGTCCAGTGTTCGGCGGCTGACCTCTTTGCTTAAAAACACGCCTGCCGCGCCCAGGCCGGTTAATCCCCAGGTGAAACACGTTGCCAAGAGCGCCTGAATTACCGGACTAAGACTTACAAACCACTCACCAAGAATCATGGGAGGGAATAGACATCAATGTAGATGTTATTCGCAAGGCAAAACTCTGTCTGCACAAATTTCGATTCAGACTTGACACCGGCGGGTAAATTGTATCATCTAAGTCCGATGAATACTCAAGACAACTTGGAGGCAATAGTGATTAACAGACTGACATTCAAAAATTATCTAAAACATATATCTCTCTCGTTCGTGCTGATCTTACTGACATCAGCCTCATTGCTAACCGCCACCGGCAGTGAAGCGCAGTACCGGCAATACCTCGAAGCGGCCGAGAAGGTGCAGAATTTCACCGGCGTCGCCATGGTCGCGCGCGACGGCAACATCATCTTCGCGCAGGGAGTCGGGCAGGCGGACTTTGAATCGGATCGCCCTAACTTCGTCGATACCAAATTTGCTATTGGCTCCGTCACCAAGCAATTCACTGCCGCCGCAATCATGCAGCTCCGGGAAAAAGGACAACTTTCCCTTGATGACCCGATTGCAAAGTACTTTCCCGATTATCCCGAAGATGCCGCCAACAAGATCACCATCCGGCACTTGCTGACCCACACTTCCGGCATTGTCAATTTCACCAGTGTCCCTGCCTACGTGCAGTGGAAAGATCAGGATGTTCCGCTTGACGTCCAGATCAACGCAATTTCCACATTGCCGCTTGAGTTCGAACCCGGCACCAAGTTCAGCTACAGTAATTCTGGCTACAAACTCCTCGAAGCCATTATCAACCAGGTGTCTGGCAAACTCTGGCACATTTACATCGCCGAGAACATCTTTACTCCTGCAGGTATGTCACAATCGGGATATGACTTAATGTCTGTCGCCGAAAAGGAGCGCGCACTCGGTTACCTGTTCGACGACAACGGCAAACCAATACCTACCGACCTGCCGAAGGCAACAACCCCCGGTGGTGCCGGCGCTCTGTATAGCACTGTAGGAGATCTCGCAAAATGGGACGAGGCGCTTCGCGGCGAAAAAATCCTAAAGCGTGCTTCCCTCGATCTGATGTTCACACCCTTCTTGGACAACTACGGCTTCGGCTTCATGATCGATTCTGTCGCAGGGTATCAACGCATCTGGCACGATGGCATGATCGATGGTTTCGCAAGCATGTTCATCCGCATCCCCGATGAGAAACTTAGCATCGCTGTACTCGCCAACAATCACATGCTCGATGCCCGCCGCGTAGCAGTAAATCTCACTGCAGTCGCACTCGGCCTACCTTATGATGTCCCGGTGCTCAAGACTCCAGCTACTGCCGACACCAGTAAATATCAGGACTACTTCGGCGCCTATGATCTCGGCAATGGTCAGTACCGCCTGATCACCACCGAAAATGGCAAACTCTATTCCCAGCGCTCGGGTGGGATGCAATCCGAAATCTTTCCGGAGTCACCGGATAAGTTCTACTATGAGCAGAACCACGCCACCACAGTCACGTTCATTCGCGATGATGCCGGCAAAGTTGTCGCCCACTCGATTCACCAGGAAGGCGTCGATTCGCGACATGAAAAGATGTCCGCCGAAGAGACAGCCGCAGTCCTCGCCAAAACCGCTCCCGTCAAAGTTGATCCCGCAATCTTTGACCGCTATGTCGGCGAGTATCAGCTGTCGCCGGTCTTTTCAATAACAGTCGAACGCAAGGATGCTCGCATCTTCATCCAGGCAACCGGCCAGCCGCAATTCGAAATCTTTCCAAAATCGGAAACGCGGTATTTTCTCAAGGTCGTTGATGCTGAAATCGAATTCGTGATGGGACCGGACGGCAAAGCTGATAGCCTGATTCTCTTTCAGGCTGGCTTGGAGCAACACGCAAAACGGAAGTAAAGACAAAGCCCGTCGCACAGGATGATGCGACGGGCTCACTATTGCATTCGAAGTCTTATCTACTTGCCCGTAAACTTCGCGTCACGCTTCTCAAGAAACGCGCCGAGTCCCTCATTCTTATCATCGGTCGCGCATAGCGCCGCAAACGCCTGAATCTCAAACGCATTCGCATTCGCCAGATCAACTTCTCCGCCCCGATTGATCAGTTCCTTGGCGTATTGCACTCCCAACGGACTCTTCGTCAAGATTGCATCCGCGAGCTTATTAGCTTCCGCCATCAGCTGATCCGCTGGATATACAAATTCAACCAGCCCGATCCGCAGTGCTTCGTCGGCTTTGATGATGCGCGCACTGAACGTCAGTTCCTTCGCGCGACCCTTGCCCACCAAGCGCGTCAATCTCTGTGTCCCGCCAAACCCGGGAATAATTCCCAAATTGACTTCCGGCTGACCCATCTTGGCGTTCTCTGAAGCCACCCGGATATCGGTCGCCATCATGAACTCACAGCCGCCGCCTAGTGCAAATCCGTTGACTGCGCTAATCGAAACAATCCTGGAATTCTCAATTTGAGCAAGAACTGAATGACCGGTCTCAACGAACTTCTTCCCGGTCACCACATCAAGCGTCTTCAGCTCGCCGATATCGGCCCCTGCAATAAAAGCCTTCTCGCCCGCACCAGTGAAAATCACCACCCGGACCTCGCCGCCATTCTCAAACTCCGTAAACGCCTGCTTGACCTCGAGAAGCGTTTCCGTGTTAAGCGCGTTCAGTGCCTTTGGACGATTGAAAGTAATCGTCGACTTCGCACCTTGTGTTTCTACTATAATATTATTGTAAGCCATCGTATCTCCCTACTTCTTGCTGTAATCGTAGAATCCGCGACCTGACTTGCGACCCAGATATCCCGCCTTGACCATCCGCTTCAGAAGCGGCGGCGCTGCATAATGCGGTTGACGGAATTCTTCAAACATGATCTCGCCGATATACATGATCGTATCCAGCCCGATAAAATCAGTCAATTCCAATGGTCCCATCGGATGCGCACATCCGAGCTTCATCGCATTGTCGATCTCTTCCTTTGTAGCCAATCCATGCTCGTACCAGCGAATTGCATCAATCAGATACGGCACCAACAGCAAATTGACCACAAACCCACACGAATCCTTGGCGCGGACAACAACTTTGCCGACCGATTCCGCAAATGCAATCGCATCCTTGAAAGCCGCTTCATCCGTCATCACTGTATGCACAACTTCTACCAATTTCATCACCGGCACCGGATTGAAGAAGTGCAACCCGACGAACCTGCTGCGCCGGGAGGTCTCCACCGCCATATCGGTGATCGACAACGACGACGTATTCGAGGCAAAGATCGTTTCCGGCTTGCAGGCTTTATCCAGTGCCCTGAAAATCGGAATCTTCACTTCCAGATTTTCCGTGACTGCCTCAATGACTAAATCGCAGTCAGCCAGATCCTCTAACTTGGTTGTCGTCGAGATATTGCCCAAGATCTTGGCTTTGTCGTCCGCAGTGGCTTTGCCTTTTTCGATCGCCTTGTCGAGGAGCTTCTCGATTCCCTTCAAGCCCTTCTGCAGCAGCTCTTCCTTTTCTTCCCGCGCTACGACCTTGTAGCCGGCGGCGGCAGTTACCTGGGCAATTCCAGAGCCCATTTGCCCGAATCCTACGATTCCGATTTTCTTGAAATTCACAATTTCCTCCCGAAGGGGCTATATCAATTCTTAAATGCAGAATTATGCCGGCACTGTGGCCAGTCGATCCAATTGAGTCGGCGCGATTAGCTCATTCCCGACTTAGTTCAGAATAGATGACTACTTAATCCAAGTCAAGTCGCTCGATTGAGATTTCCGGTCGATTTTGTAACTCTCTCCCAGAAAAGTTGACTTGGAGACAGAATGTTGCTACATTCCCGGCGATGTCCTTAGAGTACCATGCGATCACCACGGCGGATGGCATCATCGATGCCGCCAAAATCCTCGGCTCAATATACGGCCCCTTCAAAGTCGCCGTTGCGGCCGCCGAGGATGACGATGTCCTCAAAGCCTGTTCCGAAGCCGCCAACCTCGGCTTCGCACTATTTACTCTCTTTGGCTCCGAATCCAAACTCCGTGAGATCGGCGATAAGCACAAAATCGACTTTTCCGGCTTCACGATAGTGAATACAAAGGACGCAAGCGAGTCAGCACATTTGGCTGCCGAATCCGCTGACAAGGGCAAAGCTGATCTAATACAGAAAGGCTTCCTTTCGACATCAGCACTGCTCAAGACTGTATTGTCCCGTGATTTCACCCTGCGCGCCGCTGATACTCTCAATCACGTTGCTGTACTAGGATTTCCCGGCTACCACAAGTTGCTCGGTATTACTGACGGCGGTATGGTTGTCAAACCGACCTTCGACCAGAAAGTTCAGATCATCAATAATTCCATCAAGCTGTTTCACTGCCTTGGCTACGAAAGACCGAAGGTCGCCGTCTCGGCTCCTGTGGACTACATCCACCAGCGATTATCAGCCACCACCGAGGCCGCACAACTGACCGCCATGAACAAAGATGGCCTGATTCCCGATTGCGAGGTCTATGGACCGGTAACCTTCGACGCCGCCACTTCGCGCACTGTAGCGCTTAGCCGCGGTATCACCAACTACGTAGCCGGCGATGCCGATATCTTTTTGGTCGACTCCATCGAAGAGTGCAACATTATTTCCAAGACGCTTATCCTGCTGTCACCGGCTACATTCGCCGGAGTCATCGTCGGAGCACGGGTACCGGTTAGCCTCGTATCACGCACCGACACCGCCCGCAACAAGCTGGCATCAATATCCATCGCGTGTTTGTTCTCGCATTATCTCAAGAGGGCCAAGTGATGCTCAAGAATTTTGCGGAAATCGAAAAACAAGCGCGCGATAAAGCAGTCGATCCGTTGTTGGTGGCATTTGTCGAGCCGCATGAACCAAAACTAATCCAGGCAATCGATCGCGCGATGAAGAATCGCCTGATCAAGCCCGTCATGATCGGCGACGAATCCGCCATCGCCAAAGCCTCCAAAGAAATCGGCATCGATACGCTCGGCTGGGAACTCGTCCGTTCGCCCGAACCGAACTATTCCGCCTATCAGGCGCTCGAATTGATCCGTGACAACAAAGTCGGCGGCATCTGCAAAGGCGTCTTCGGCGTCAAGGACTTCTTGTCCCTGCTGTTCGAACGTAATCTTGGATTCAGAGTATCGAAGAATCTCGTCTCCGGCCACTTGGTCTGCAAGAATCAACAATTGGATCGCTTGTTGATACTTTCCGACCCGATTGTTAATCCTGATCCCGAAATGATGGACCTGGTTGACATCCTCAACAACGCCGTCGCATTGGCGCGCAAACTTGGCAACCCATTACCCAAGGTCGCCCTGCTCGCCGCTGTCGAAGTCATCTACCCCCAGATGCCGGTCACGATCGTCGAAGCCGTCATCTCCAAAATGGTCGACAAGGGCCAGATCAAGAACTGTCTCGTCGACGGTCCGCTTTCTATGGATGTTGCATTAATGGAAAGTGCCGCCAAAGAAAAAGGCGCCAAGGGTGAGGTCGCTGGCCATGCCGAAATTCTTATCGGTCCCAGCCTTGCCACCAGTTATGGCGTCTATAAAGCGTTAACGATGTTCACGAAAAGCGAATCCGGTTTGATTATTACCGGAGGCAAAGTCCCCGCCGTAATCACATCCGGTAACGACACCACCGACACGAAGTACAATTCACTGGTCCTCGCCGTCGCCACTCACTAGCACGGCATTACTAACTCTCGCTCTGCGGCCTTTTGCGAAAACGATTATAGGGTTACATTGCCTTTGACTGCCCATGCACGAGCATTCATAGAAATTGAACCGTCGTTTCGAATAGGCAGAGACTCAACCAGAAGCGTCCGGAGTCGTGTTCTATGTTCATCATCCAACGACATGAGGTATGAAGGAGCTGGTCCTTGCCCACCTAAAAATGGATTCCAAAAGTCGTCAAAATCGCGAAAGAGTGTGTCAATTTGAATTGGGGTGGAGGCGATCTCTGCAAAACCCGACGCTTCGAACAATCCCTTCAGCGCTTCTATGTTTGAATTCCGAAATCGTGTACCTTCATGCAATGATCGTGCACTTGGGTCGAGTGTGACGGCCGTATCCCAAAACTTATTCAAAAAATCCATTGTTCCTGGGTAATCCCAGACATAGATGGCCACTGTGCCACCGCGAGTTGTTGCTCGTTTCATTTCCGCCAGAGCAATCAATGGCTCGGCGATAAAGTTCAGAACGAGACCGGAAACAACAATGTCGGCAGATTCAGCTTCCACAGGCAAAGCCAGTGCATTTCCGACCAGACATTGTGCTTGTTCCTCTAGTAACACCCCCAGAGTGTTTACAAATCCCTCCGATTGATCAACAGCAACAACCTTCGCTGGGTTATATTGGCTGATGATCTCCGTGCTTAGTACCCCCGATCCGCAACCAACATCGAGCCATTTCAGTCCTCTCGCCGGAGACAACCACCCTAGGAAGCGTCTCGCTACCAGTCTACTCCATCGGCCCATATAGTAATCATAGGAGTCCCATGATTTCCATTCGTATTGAGGCATAGCGTTGCTCCCATTATGGAGTTTGACTTACTGATCTTCTTGTCTACGACAGCAGGCCACAGATTAACACGAGCCCGGTCGTGCTCAATTAGTGAATTACCCTTTTGCAGTTCGGAGAGCTTGCGATTCCACTGGTGGCAGATGTGTTGATTCAGCAAGAGTGAGCAGGCAAAAATGTCTGTTTAGGCGATACTCGCTCTTAATCCGCCAACCTCAACGGCATTACCAAACAAAGATAATCCGCACCGTCGTCAACCGCCGTCACGACCGCGGCCGCCGTCGAAGACGACAATGCAAACCGCACTTCGTCGCCATCGAGCTGCTTGAGAATATCAAGAATGTATTGCGCGTTGTAGCCGATCTCAAGATCATCCGAGTCGTACTGGCAGGGAAGTTTCTCCATCGCTTCGCCGCCCAGATCAACATTGGTTGCCGACAGCTCAAGCGTGTTCTTGGAGATGCTGAACTTTACTTGGCGAGTCAGCGAATTTGACAAAATCGAAACGCGGCGAAGTGTCTCCATCAGCAGCGTCTTCGGTACAATTAAATTCTTATCGTTATTCTTGGGAATCACCTGCTCGGTGTTCGGATATGGTCCTTCGATGATACGTGTGCTGATCGTGTTGTTGCCGCAAATGAATACCAGCGTGCTGTCGCCGAATACGACACCGACTTCGTTGATGCTTTCGCTGGCAAGTTTGCTGATCAAATTAAATGCTCTCGGCGGTACAATCACGTCGCCATGCAAGCCCTGAAGCACCGTGTTGTCGGCTTCCGCACGCGACAACCGGTGTCCATCAGTTGCCACCATGCGCATCCGTTCGCCATTGGTCTGCCACAAAATGCCATTCAGCGCCGGGCGTGTTTCGTCGGTGGACACCGAGTACGAAGTCTTCGCGATCAGACTGCGGACAACATTCGCCGGAATGCGGATTTCCTTCTTGCCGTCGTATTCGGGAAGTTTTGGAAACTCATCGGCTGACATGCCGGAAATCTTGTAGTCGCCAGTACCGAAACGCATTTCGATGCGATTGTTCGTTGACTCAATTTCAATCTCTGTTTGCGGCAGTGCGTTGATGATATCCGCAAAGGTTTTTGCCGGAATAGCGACTGAACCTTTTTTGGTGATCTTTGTTTCCAGTGAGGTCGTAATTGAAATCTCCAGATCAGTCGCCGAAAGCTTCAGCAACTTACCATCAGCTTCCATCAGGATATTGCCGAGAATCGGTAGTGTCGACTTGGTTGGAACAGCGCTCATCACAGCGCTAAGAGCTGACTGAATCTTGTCAGTCGTCAAACTGAATTTCATTTTCCTACTTCCTCAATGTTCACAATTCGCACCGCGCTCTTATTATAACTTAATTATAGATTTTAAAGTAATAGTCATAATAGTAGTGTGGAGATGTTCCTTTGTAAAGTGATATTCTTGTCATTGAACGGCATACAACCTTTTATCACTGTGGATAAACACACCATTCCACATTGATAACCCAACGCAGTTGTGGATGAATTATTTACCGTCAATCTTTCCACAGCACTGTCCACCTATTGATGACTGCAAATTAGGTTAATCAACTGATCAATCTGCAACTTAAAATCCATCGATGATTTCATATTATCTTGCACTTGTTGGCAAGCATGAATCACCGTCGAATGATCGCGATTTCCGAAGTTGACACCGATCAATTTCAACGAAGAACTCGTCAGCGTTCGGCACAAATACATCGCCACCTGACGCGCATTGACAATCTCCTGCGTCTTCTTCTTTGACTTCAACATCTCTTCCGAAATCTTAAAGTACGATGCGACTTCCTTCTGAATCTGCTCTATTGTCACCGGCTTTGACTTTGAACGAATTGAATCCTTCAATACGTCCTGCGCCAGCGACATCGTCAGTTCCTTCTTCCGCAGTGAGGCATACGCCACCAGTCTCACCAACGCCCCTTCCAGCTCGCGGACGTTCGATGTAATCGAGTCGGCGATGTAGGTAAGAACATCGTTGGGCACCGTCACGCCATCACTTTCCGCCTTCTTCTGCAAGATTGCCACCCGGGTCTCAAGCGAAGGCGGCTGAATGTCGGCCACCAAACCCCAGCTGAAACGCGACAGCAGGCGCTCTTCCAATCCCAAAATGTCCTTGGGCGGACGATCTGCCGTGAGTACGATCTGCTTGCCTTCCTGGTGCAGGGCATTGAATGTATGGAAGAACTGCTCCTGCGTCGATTCCTTGCCGGTAAAGAATTGGATATCGTCCAACAGCAGCAAATCAGCTGTCCGATAACGATTAGCAAATTCGTGAACCGATTTAGTCGACAACGAACGAATAAACTCATTCGTGAAGCTTTCGCTCGACACGTACATCACGCGCAATTTGTTGTTCGACTGGCAAACCGCGTTGCCGATCGCCTGCACCAGATGTGTCTTGCCCAGCCCGACACCACCATAGATGAACAGAGGATTGTACCGGTTTTCACCCGGCGCTTCCGAAACAGCTTCGCAGGCGGCATACGCAAACTGATTTGAGTCGCCGACGACGAAACTCTCAAATAAATAGCGAGGATTTAACCTTGGAGCTGGGTGCTCGTGATGCCCGCTGCCATTTCCGTTTCCATTGAGTATGGGCGCGGATCGGTCTTCCTCCGTTTCGGTAGGAAAAATCTCGGTCTGCACCGGCACTTTCTGAATCTTGAAATCAAAATTCCACGATTGTTCCGAAACTTCCGCTAGCGACTCGCTGATTGCCTGGCTATATCGCTCGGAAATCCAGTGGGCAGCAAAATTATTCGGTACGAGTATGCTGAAACAGTTTCCATTGACGAATTCAACTCGTGTCGGTTTGAGCCACGTGAAAAATGAGGGTTTGTTCACGCGTTTGGACAGACTGGAGAGACATCTGTCCCAAAGTGCATTAACTTGTTCCTGCATGTTTACCCCGTAATCTGTGTAAAGAAAAGAGCTATACCTTGTTCGCGTCCGACGCGAAAATCAGTCCGATCGTCAGTCATTTCTTAGAGTTCCTTAAGTGAGATCAAAGTTACGCCCGAATACAAAACATCCCAACAACCACTGCCCTAGCCATTACCTTTGTGGACATCGTTTGATTCGGTATCAAAACAGGAGCAAACTACGACCCGCTCCTACGCACTGGTAAGATGTCCTTGACGTTTTCCACACGATGTTAACACATTGTTAACATCTTATCAGCCATTGACTTCCGGCAAGGAATATATCTTTTCAGTCGTTACGAAGTCAAGGAATTCTTCAGAAAATTGAGGGTAAGCTAAACACATTGACTGACAGTCAGTTTACTGTCACGATTCATTTAAACTCATCTATATGATTTTCAGCTCTCACAGCCCCCGCCATAAGACCAAGTCAAATGACGAGTTGCGCAAGACGTTCTTTAACCGAGCGAACTCTCCGAAAAGAAACGGACAAACTTGCAAGTTCGTCCGTCCGAGTCCCCACTAAGGGGATCAAAAACTAATCACTACAAGTCTAATAGTACGGGTTCACTCCCGCCGAATGATCCGTCACATCAACGACTTCACCAACTCCCGGAATTCGCTCTCTGATCGAACGCTCAATTCCGTAGCGCAAAGTTTGTGACGAGGATGCACATCCTTGACAGCCGCCGGCGAGGCGAAGCATCACTTGCCCATCTTTCACTGCCACACACTCCACGAATCCGCCGTGCGATGCAATCGCCGGGTTGATCTCGTTTTCAAACATCTCGTCAACAATTCTCTTAATCTCTTCATCCGACGGCACCGGCTGCTTGAGATCTTCGGCCATTAGCGGCTTACCGGAATTGATCAATTCGCGGATCGTGCGTCCAACCTCGCGGCCCAGCACTTGCCATTCTTCGTCCGAATCTTTGCTGATCGTTACGCTGTCGCCGGTCACGAACACTTCACGAATACCCTTCAACGCAAAAAGTGCTTCAAGTAACGGCGATCCCGCCGCCTGCTCACTGTTCTTGCAGTCAAAGGCCCCACCGGGAAACACCGGGCGGTCGACTCGGAATATGCAAACATCCGGGTCGGGGAAAAGTTGTGCGGTGATTTTGATTTCTTGTTCAGCCATATATGAACATCCTTTCGGTAATCTCTAATCTAAATCGGGCTCTGTTTGTCACGCTAATTATTATAACCCAATCTCTCGTTGAGCGTGCCCGACTAAATATGCCGACAACACTTCATCTCGCCTTGACTTAGGTCAAACCTCGAATGAACCGCTCGAGTCCGCTTCCGGTAACTTTTGCAGCAACTTGAATGCATAAAGCCCTGTACTGTGACGATCCGAAAAATGCAAAGCTACTGCGTACCGGCCAATCATCTCGAAACTCTCAATCTTAATGTCGAGCGGAACCCGCTTCGGGTCAAGCGTCCTTCTCCCCGAATCCTCATCGATACACGACGCGCAGGGACAGTTTATTCGCAGTGAGTAGGCGTTATAGTTGCTCACCCGGCCATCATGCCAGGTCACTACCAAATCGCCATTCTGGCGCAACTCAATCTGTTCCGGTTCGTCTTCGCTAATCGTCGCACTGACTCTCGCCACAATCGTCTGCAGGTTCTTGGCTACATCCAGGAGCGCCTTTGCCGCCGGACTATCGATCCCCGACTCAAGCACCGGTACACCTGTATCACCGCTCAACATGATTTCCGGATCAAGCGGAATCGCGCCGAGATAAGGAACTTCTGTATGTTTGGACAGTGCCTCACCGCCTCCGACTTTGAATATGTCCGTAGTCTTGCCGCAATGTTTACATACGAATCCGCTCATGTTCTCAATTACGCCGAGAATCGGCACATTGACCTGCTCGAACATTCTTAATCCCTTGGCGGCTACACCCAGAGCAACCTGCTGTGGTGTAGTGACTATCACCGCCCCGGTCAATGATGCTTGTTGCGCTAACGTCAACTGCACATCGCCAGTACCCGGAGGCAGATCGATCAATAAATAGTCAAGCTTACCCCAATTGACGTTTCCGATAAATTGATGGATGATTTTCATCGCCATCGGCGCCCGCCAAATGACCGGGCCGTCGTTGTCGATCAGAAGTCCCATTGATACAAAACTTATTCCATATTTCTTCACCGGTTGTAGCATATCCCCGCTGACGTCGGGCCGCGCGTCTCGCGCCCCCAGCATTCCCGGCTGACTTGGTCCATAGATGTCCGCATCCATGAGACCAACCTTAGCGCCGGTTTTGGCCAACGCGACTGCGAGATTCACGGACAGCGTCGATTTGCCGACTCCGCCCTTGCCCGAGGCAATGGCAATTACGTTCTTTACACCGGATAAACTGCTGTTCTGCGGCTGTGAGTGCTGGTGCGGTTGTTTAGAATCTGGCATAACTCTCTTTCGCTAATAACGACCCCGATAAATACCGCGCTCTTGCGGCTCTGAATTATACGAAAGAACACTGGTCGGGAAAAGAAGAATCGCTGCAGTACGTATTTACACGTATGACCGTCTTTTGCGGTCCATCCAATAATACAGCCCCACAAACAGCCACTGACCAAGACCGGCATACGCGATCATCTTTGTATCTGGTGGCGGTGGCCCAAAAACGCTGGCCAAGTAAATACCCGTGAGCAGAAATGTGATCCCCCACAATAGTATGCTTCCGATACGCGCACGCGAGTGAGTCGAATTCCAATAAATGAACAACCCGATGACGAAAATTCCGAACTCAAGCGCCAACGTAGCGGAAAGAGAGTTCCACAGTCCTAATCCATAACGAGAAGCATCGTTCGGAAGCAGCGGCAGATCCGGACGGTGTACCAGAAAATCAAGGAGCCAGTGGCTTAGTACCAGCCCTCCAACAAGTAGTGCCGTCCCGCTCGATCGCTTCCAAACGAAATACACGACCCCGAGTAGCAAAGCCCAAATCCCCACCGCCAGCAGGCTGTGAGAGAGCGGGTAGTTGGTGAAGTCAAGCGGCGTCACAAGAGTAATCCCTGGACTGATAACAACCTCTTCTTTTCCCATTAGGAGCAGAATTGGCCAGACCAGATCAATCAGCAAAGACGCAAAGACCAACGTCCCGAGTGAGACCTTAGGAGCTAGTTTCTTTGCTCCGAGCGCTAGTCCATAATGTCCGAGAAACATACCGCGTAAATTAATCTCATAAACGCAACACGCTATCAGAATTAGTCTTCATCAATATCACGACAACAAGCATCAAGAAACTCGATCTCCATAGCGCCACAATGGCGCTCATGATGCCATAATGTCATATTGCTGAGGCAGAACCGCCAATTTCTCGAATACTGACATTTTGTCGCCATTTCCTCTTTCCGTCCGTATAAACCATTGGAGAGAAATCGATTGATTTTGTATAGACAAAGCCGTAATATCTCATATTATGCCGTTGAAACCGCTTTTGGTAGTTGAAGAGGGTCCTGATAGGGGACGGCAGTTTTCGACCGACGCCGTCCAATTCCGAGTTGGCAGGTCGAGTGAAAAGTGCGACTTCATATTATCCGACGATGATACCGCGATTAGCCGGGAGCATTTCGCCGTTATTCGTCGAGGAGATGCCTTTCTTTTCACGAATCTTTCGCGCAATGGCTCGACTATCAACGGTGTGAAAGCCGATCAGACTCTCCTTAAGAATAACGACTTGATCAAGGTCGGACTGCAAACTGTTATCCGATTCGCCGTAGCGGATAGCCGCGACATCGAGGCTAATCCCAGTTTCGGCTAATCGCGACCAGCAGCCATTACATGCCGCCTTACTGCTCAATCTCCTTTTGGGCGTGAGGTGAAGTTCAATCATTTGGATTTCGTGCCACAGGGGAGAGATGACGCCAGATTATCAAGGACGATATGCAGAGTATGCGGTCATAGACGACCCCTCCTTGCCGGAACGTTTTCAGAATTACATAATTGATAAAAACAAAATCGGCGAGGGCCCCGTCAGCTTTTGTTACCGTGCCCGCCGCACTGACACAAGTGAGGCCGTCCGCCTAAAAGTCATCCGTCGCCGTCTATCCCTGAATCCCGAAATCGTTGAGCTGTTCCATAAACACAGCCGCCTGTTTGCTGAATTCCGTGGCAGCCAGATTCAACCTTTCCGCGGTACTACCACCCACAACGAAATGCTCATTTTCGAGTTCGGTCATGTCGACGGCATCAGCCTCCGCAGCATCATCACCGAGAATGCTCCCCTCCACCCCGATCTGGTCGCCTTGATCGCCCAGGGGACCCTTCAGGCTCTCAACCAGATTCACGGCGTCAGGCCGTCACCAGGAATGGGAAATCTCATCCCCCTGCACAAGAACCTCAAACCTGAGAATATTCTCTTAACCACTGACGGAAAAGTCATGCTTACCGATATCGACATGCTTCCTTTCTGTCACCTTTCCGACCGGCTCAAACTGGCGCTCCCTTATTCACTCAATGTCTATGAGTCGCCCGAACAGCTTCTGAAAGCCGGTTATGCCGACCGCCGCTCCGATGTCTTTGCCCTTGGTCTGATTATGTTGGAAATGGCCACCGGCCGTTATCCCTACGGCGGCGGCAATGTCTTTGAGATTCGTCAGAATATCCGTGAAGAATACCGTGACAATGCGGACTCATTGTATCCTTCTTATAAGGAAACAGCCGTGCGATCGCTCACCAAGGCTCTTTCGCGCCTCATCAACAAGATGATCGAGCACAATCCGGAAAAAAGAATGCACACCTTGATGGATTTAGAGAGTAGTCTGGTCGATTATTTCAGTGGTGCAAGCTACGATTATCCCGAAAAGACCCTGACCGACTATCTGCGCTTGCGGTCCTTCCAGACCGAGCGTGCGCGCAAGAAGGGGTTTATCGATCGCCTGTTCGGAGGATGAACGAACTCGACCGGAGAAGTGCGTAACACTTGAAAAAAGGTAAAAGTCGACCAATTTTGATTTCAAAGTTTGTAGACCCACATATGTATTTATCATATTGCTCAATGAACATAAATCTTGACACCCCAATAGAGGGATTGTACCTTCAATTTCTAAGCGCATTCAAACGCGAGACAATATCGCACCCCTTACTGTGAAGAGGATATGGATTTAGGATCGTTTTCAGCGACCCTGCAGAACGGTATTCGCCGCGCGCAGGAATTGGCAAAAAGCTACTTTCACGCGGAAATCAAGCCGCAACACCTGTTCTTGGTTCTGCTTCGCGATGAAGGCGGAGAACTCGCCGCTCTTCTCAAACAGCTCGGAAAAAAACCCGACTACTTCGAAGCCTTGCTCGCCGACGAATTGTCGAAGATGGGCAAGTCAGCGTCCGACGAGATTCGCCCGGTTGCTTCCCCCGCGCTGCAATCTTTGCTGGTGGCAGCCTCGAACAAAGCACAACGCTTCTCCGACTCCGAAACCCGTCCCGAACATGTATTGATGGTATTTGTCGGACCCGACTCTCCGTTGAGTGAGCAAATCCGTCGCCGTCTTGATTTCGACGAAGGCAAAATTATCGATGCCAACGCCGAAATGAAAGTCGTCCAATCCATCGCCGGTGGTCAGACTACGACGACCGACGGCGGGGAAGATGCTGTCGCCGGTGCCGAAGGAATCAAATACTGCGTCGATATGTGCGAGAAAGCCCGCAAAGGCGACTACGATAAATTCTTTGGCCGCCAGGAAGATATCTTCAACATCTCCCGCGTCCTCATCCGCCGACGCAAGAACAATCCAATCCTCGTCGGTCCTCCCGGTGTCGGCAAGTCCGCGCTCGTCGAAGGTCTGGCGCTGCAAATTATCAACAAACAAACGACTCCCGAACTTTGGGATACAATTATCCTCCACCTTGATCTGGGACAATTGGTTGCCGGAGCGAAGTACAAAGGCGAGTTTGAAGAACGCTTCAACAGCCTGATCTCCCGCCTGACCAAGGGCAAGGGCAATCTCGTGCTCTTCATGGACGAAATTCACACCCTTGTCGGTGCCGGCAATCCCTCGGGCGGAATGGACGCCGCCAACCTGATCAAGCCCGCGTTAGCACGCGGAGCCTTCAAAGTCATCGGCGCGACAACTCTCGAGGAGTATCGCAAGTATATCGAAAAGGACAAGGCCCTTGACCGGCGATTCCAAAGAGTCATGGTCGAAGAACCTACCTTCCAGGAAGCGCAGGAAATCATGAGTGGTGTGCGCGACACCTATGGCAAACACCACAACCTTGACATTCCGGATGCAGTTGTTGACGAAGCCATCAAAATGTCACAGCGTTATATCGGCGACCGCTTCCTCCCCGACAAGGCAATCGACCTGCTCGATGAAGCGTCTGCTTCCTTCCGCCTTAATTGCACCCGCGCCAAAAACGGAATCACCGACTTGCGCAAAGAGGCGGAAGAACTTAAAAAGACTTTAGGTGTAAAATCTGCCGCGGACACCGATGACGGACTTGAAGATGAAGTCCGGCTGAAGTTGGAAGCGTTTAACCAGAAATTTGATGAGTTGTTTTCTCTCTGGACCGGAAGAGTGTAGCATTGCCCTTGTGGGCGCGAAAATCTTAAGGATGTAAATGAGCACTGAAAAAAGCCAAATAGCACAGTTTCGCCAAAACCTCGAGAAGATCGACAAACTCGAGAAATTCGTCACCGCCGAAAAGCAAACATTGGGTGTCGAAGATGTCGCTTTCGTCATCTCGCGCTGGACCAAGATTCCGGTCAATCGGATGATGGAAGATGAAAAAGCCAAACTGCTCAATCTCGAAGCTCACCTTGGCGAACGCGTTGTTGATCAGGAAGAAGCCATCAAAACCATCTGCGAAGCCGTGCGCCGTTCGCGCTCCGGTATTAAACGTCATAACCGGCCGATCGGCTCCTTCCTTTTCTTAGGCTCCACCGGTACCGGTAAGACGGAACTTGCGAAGACTCTTGCCGAATTCCTCTTCAATGACGAAAAGAATATGATCCGTTTCGACATGTCGGAATTCATGGAGAAACACTCGGTCGCAAAACTGATTGGTGCGCCGCCCGGATATGTCGGCTACGAAGCCGGCGGCATGCTGACCGAAAAGGTCAAACGCAACCCCTACTCGGTGGTGCTGTTTGACGAAGTCGAAAAGGCAGATCCCGATGTGTTTAACATTATGCTGCAATTGCTCGACGACGGCCGCCTCACCGATGGCCAGGGAAATACGATCGACTTCACCAATACCATCGTGATCCTGACCTCAAACTTTGGCTCCCATCATATTCTTGACTGCTACCGTGAGAACAAGCCGGTCGAGCGCGACGACATGATGAACATCCTCAAGGCGAAATTCCGCCCCGAATTCCTTAATCGTCTTGAGTGGATTATCTTCCGGCCGTTGACTGAAAAAGGCATCGGCGTCATCGTCGATATCCAGCTCAAGGTCATCAACAAGATTCTTAAAGACCAGAAAATGACGATCGCATGTTCCCCGGAAGCCAAAAAAGCCTTGGCCGATCGCGGGTACAACTTCGAAATGGGTGCGCGCCCCTTGCAGCGGGTCATGGAAAAGGAAATTCTCAATCCGCTTTCGATCGGTATCATCGATGGACGTTTCCCGGAAGGGTCAAAGGTCGAAGTGCGCATGAATGGCGAAAATTTTGAAATTGCAAAAGTATAGATTCACTTTTAGGAGGTCGTATGGCGGACTCGTTTAAGATTGCTGCCCCGCATATCGGCACAACAGAGTACAAGGAAAAGAGCGATTCAATTCCTGTCGACCTGTTGCCGTCGAACAAGATGGTCTATCTGACCAAACTGAATTCCAAGGAAGAACAAGAGCCCGATTTGACCCGGTGCAAAAATCTCAAGGAAGTATTCAGTACCTTCCGTCCTTCCAGCGAAGTCACCATCAATAAACAGGACGGTTCCGAGCAATCCGTTGAACTCGAGTTCAACGCGATGAAGGACTTCGGTTCGATGGAGATCATCCAGAAGAACGATTACCTGCAGGAGAAGTACAACGAAGTCGAAATCCTGCGTAATCTCAAGAACCTTCTGGAGAAACCCAACTCCAAACTTCGTAAGGACCTCTCCAATCCGCAAAAGAAGGAAGAGTTCCTCAACGTCCTTAAGTCCTATATCGCGAAACTGTAAACCGCCAAGAGGAAAACATGTCAGATCAGGAAAAAGATTTAGAACAGCAGGGTCAGGCTGAAGCTAAAGTTAAGGAAAAGGCTGACCTAAAAGACATCCTCGGTGCCGGTTTTGTCGGATACGAGGTTGTCAAGGACCACCTGTCTCACTTCAAGAGCCAGGATGGTCTGCATGTCGAAGGCGTCAAGTTCCTTGACCCTAAAAATGAATCGTTCAACAAGTTCTTGAGCTCGGATGAATTCAAGGACCGCCGCAAACAGCTCAAGCAGAGACTGTCGCTCTGGTCAAGCTTCATTGAAGGCAACGACCCGTCCGACGATGCCGCCCTCGACAAGCTCGACAATATGATTGCCGAAGCGGACAAGAATATCTCGCAGAATATGAAAAACATCCACGAGGCGATCCGCCCGCTCGAAACCGCTTATCGCGGCGTCGACCTCTTCTTCCAAAATGCCATGGCACGTCCCGATTCGGAAGTCTATGTCTATTTCGCGAATGCCGGCATCAACGACCTTACCGATCCTAATGATCGCGAAAAATTCGAGCATATCAATCGCCAGATTCACGATATCTATGGTCTCTATGACATCACCAACTGCTACTCCCTTTGCTGTATCCCCGGATACCTCGGCAGCGTGAAGGATATCGACACCATCGCCCGCGATATGGGTATGCCCAGCAAATTGCAGATCTTCACCGACTTCAAGCACTTCAATACCTATGAAGAGCTTTCCGACGAGCTCGACGATCCGTCTTATGACGATCTGCGCGGCAACGCCGACTACAAGGCTTACGTCTCGGTCTTCGGCAACTATGTCAAGGCCGACAAGCCGGAAAGCCGCTTCGACAAGGATCCGCTCTGGATTCCGCCGTCGTCGCTGGTCGCCGGGCTGGTCTACAAAAACGATAACGATATCGGTATCCAGGCTCCGTCCGCCGGCAAGGTCAACGGTAAGCTGGCCGGTATTCAGTCGACGCGCATCAAATTGAACGAAGTGAAGAACACCAAGCTCAACGAGAAGGGCGTCAACTGCGTGATCAACTGGCAGGGCGATGTCGGTGATGTCGTCGCGATGGGTGCCGATACCCTCGCCAAGGATGCGCGCTTCCGCAACTACACGATCAAGCGCACCTACGACTACATCTATAAGGTGATGCGCAATTATCTGAATCAGCAGGTCTATAAGGGCTTCGACGACAAACTCAAAAAGTCGATCGACGGCGATCTTAACAAATTCTTGAGCCTGCTTCAGCGCAATAAGGTGATCAACGGCTTCACCTGTAATGTTATCGCAACCAACGAAATGATCGAAAATCAGCAGATGCTGCTCGAAGTTGCCTTGAACACCAAGACCCCGATCAAGCAGTACGTCGTGAAGCTCGAAGCGATGGTAGATGACGCCGGTCAGGCGGCCGTAAAATAATTTCGAACCAAACTTGCCCCGTGGCGACAGTTAGGATGCAAGTGATTAGGTTTGAAAAGTAATAACGAAATAGAAACTAACTGAAGTAGTAGGAGGAAACACACAATGGCACAGGAAGTAGAACTGTTGATCGATGGCGAAAAGTTCGATAAGGTTCACTCGGTGAGCTACGAACTCTATACCCCGCACGATCAGGCAGACGGCAAACCGAGTTCGGTCCCGACCGGTCTCAAGTTGCGAATCCGCCGCGAATCCGATGATAACGTCGGTATCGCCAAGTGGGCCTTCGATTCATCGCAAGTGAATCGTAAGACCGGCCAGATCACCTTCAAGGATCCGAATCTCAAGAAGGAACTCAAGGTCCTCAAGTGGGAAAATGGCTTCATCACCCACTATGAAGAGCACGTTCCTTCCACCGCCGCCAACCCGAACGAGCAGATGTACGAATATTTCGAAATCTCTGCCGAAATGGTTGACCTCAACGGTGCCGAATACAAGAAGGATTGGAAAGGCAAATGAGCCTGACCAAATAAGGTCTCAAGAGACGGGAAGGCGAGAATGTTCTCCCTTCCCGCTCTTTTAATAAGCAAACCAGAGGTTCGAGGATACGATGCCGATACAAATCGATGAATTAGAAATTCAGCCGGACGACGACGGCGACGATCAAATACACGTCAAAATGACGTCGGAGGTTGAGCTCAAGATCGACGGCACGACGGTTGACTGGAATATCGAATCTTTCGAGCTCGATCAAATGGCCTTTGATCATCACGTACTCAAAATTACGCTCTCAAAAGATATCGCCACAGCCGATCTGGTCGAGAATCTTACGGCCCTTAACTTCTTTCCGGCCAAAATGGGCGCGAGCCTGACCTTGATTTTCAAACCGATCGAGACCTATGCGGCTTCGATAAAACCAAACGAATTCTTCGGCATCATCACTAATCTGCGATTCGTCAACGATGGTATTCAGTCCTCAAGAGTCACCATCGAGGCCAAGAGCCCGACCTGGAAAATGGATCAGGCGACGATGGTCAAAACCTATGAAAAAATGACTCGGGCCGATATCGCCAACGATATCATGGGCCAATATGCCTCCGAATTCTCCGTCTCAACCGGCGGCGGAACTGACGCCAAACGCGATATGACCACCCAATGGATGCAAACCGACTGGGATTTCCTCATTACCACCGTCCTTGGTGAAACCGATCGCTGGGTCTACTACGATGGCAAAAAGCTCCTCGTGGATGCAGCCAAGAGCAAAGATACGATTAAGCTCGAACTCACCAAACATGTCGGCTCTGCCGAAGTGCGGCTCAACGCATTGCAGACTCGGTATATCGAAAACGGCTGGTCCGAAAAGGATAAACAGACAACGCAGACAGTCGTCGAGTCTTCGCCGACTTCTTTCGCGGGAATGGCTAGCGCCGCTTTCCGCGCATCGCAAGACTTGATTTCCCAGAAGTCGATCGGCATCTCGGATCTATCGACCGAAACTTCGCAGGTCCGCTCCCGAGCCGACGCCATGCAAGGCAATGCCATTGGCAACCTCGTGGTCGCTTACCTTCAGACCAACCAACCCTCCATCAAGGTCGGCAATACCGTCGAATTAACCGGTATGGGGCCTGTTTATAACGGAGTCTACTTCGTCAAGCGAGTTACTCATCATATGGATGGCGGCAGCGACTACTACAACTTCGTCGAAGCGATACCGCTCGAAAGCGCCAAGCCGCCGATCATCGAATCCGATGCCCGCTCCTGGCGCGGCGATCCGATCTGCGCCCTCGTAATCGACAACAAGGATCCCGAGTCGCGCGGACGTGTCAAAGTCAAGTTTCCCTTTAATGGCTCCGACGGCCAACCTTGCGAATCCGACTGGATCCATGTCGCCGGTCCTTATGCCGGACGCAACCGCGGATTCTATTTCCTTCCCGAGATCGATGACGAAGTCCTTGTTGGATTCTTCCAGGGTGACATTGATCATCCGGTAGTTCTCGGTTCGCTTTGGAACGGTGTTGATCTGCCACCGAGTGACGCCTACACCGAGAATAACGACAAGAAAATGATCTACACCCGCTGTGGGCACCAACTGATATTTGATGATACCGATGGATCCGAGAAGATCAGCATCATTGACAAGACCGGAAAAAATTCCATCGTCATCGATAGTTCGCAGAATACAATCACGATTTCAGCCGATAAAGATATTGTGTTCAAAGCCCAGCAGAACATTACCTTCAGCGCCGGTAAGGACTTCTCCGTCGAAGCGACAGGCAAAGTCAACCTGAAGGCGACCGCTGACCTCTTTGCTGAAGGAATGAACGCGACCATTAAAGCCCAGACGGCGATGAAATTGGAAGGCACTGCCAACCTTGAAGCGAAAGGCGGTATGGTTACCGTCCAAGGTTCGGGACCGACCACGGTCAAGGGCAATCCGATTATGCTGAATTAGTTATGATTTAGAATGGCAAACGAAGCGCTTCGTGTACCAATAGAATTGCGGGACTGCCGGTTCGTGCGCTCGGGTGGCGCCATCGAATTCGCGCGTTTCTTGCTCGAAACCGAGTTGGGGAGTTATCGACCGGATCCGGAGTTTGGATGTCGGTCGCCTTATTTTGCGCCGGAGTTCTCGGAGGAACTTAAGGTCGAAGTCCGCAATCATGTCTTGCGCCAATTCCAAAAGTACATGGGAATTGTCGTCAACGTCATGATCTCGGAAAACGTGACAACACCAACTGCGACCTTTGTTTGCCGGGTAACCGGTACAGCAGCCGGTAACCAGCGCTTTGATCTTTCGTGGGAGATTTAGAGTTTAGTGGCCGAAAAATGGACTGATCGGGAAGAACGCGTCTATCAGGAAATGATAGACCGCCTTCGCTATTGGGGTTATCAAATCCCTTCGGGCGAAAAACAGCTGGACCCTGCCTTGTTGCTGATGCTTAAGGCTTTTGCCTTTCATACCACCAGCACCGAAGACAAACTCAAGGAAGCCGGCAGCAATATCATCGATACCTTTGTGTCGAACTTCTTCGTCACTGGTATCCGTCGCCCTGTCCCTGCATTCACCATGATGTCCTGCCGCTGCCTCGACAAACGCGCTCGTATCGACAGCGATACCGAGTTTGTCTGCACCGTTGGTGGCGCGCAGACTCGCGACTATTCCTTCTATCCGCTCTACTCGCAGGAAATTCTCGATGTCTACGCGGACGTCACGCTTTTCACCTCTGGTGAATACTTGCGCGTCCTCAAAGCATTGCCTGATGAAGCCGCCAAATGGGAAGAGTCTCTCGACTCGCCATCTTATCGCAACATGAAACGCAATCCGCCCCCGCCGCTGGGCGGCACAATCTGGATTGGCCTCAAGGTCGGACTTCCGCTCGAAGAGATTCCCGGTATCCCGATTTACACGGGCCCCGACTATGACAATGGCAAGATGCTCAACTGGGTCGACTGGCAGGTAATCTCTTCAACGAAGACACCGCATTTCAAGCCCGGACAGTATCAGGACCGTCTCGAAATTTTCCAACATCTCGACATCCGCGAGTTGGAGGTCGAGTCAAGCTTCCAAAGCCGTCTCTATAGCTCGGACTTCCTCGTTTCCGGCAAACTCCTCTGGCATTTCAAACACTATCTCGCTCCAGCCAAGAATTTTGCTTACGTGCCGGGCGAGTACATTCAGGCCGCCGAAAAAATGGTGATTCCACCGGCGATACAAAACAAGTTCTCGCATATGGACTTTTCCAAACTGACTACCCCACGCATTTGGCTCAAGGTCGAGCTCGCTAACGATGAAAAAGTCGGTGACTTGCGCAAGTTGGTCTTCTTTGATACCAACACGATGATACTGATTAACCGCCGCAAGACTCATCGCAATAAATACACGATGGGACAACCCGTCCTCGAAATCGACTTGTTCGAATACAGCGGCGAGACACAGGGCAACCCGGCGCAGAAACTCTTTTCGATCGAACGAGTCTGGGATTCTCACGAACAACAATATGTCAGCCATCTCGACTTGACCGCCTTCTCGAATCCACACAAGTACATGATTGTGGAAGAAGACCAGGCGCTAAAAGTCAAATTCGACTTCAGTACCACTGCCAAAGAACCACCTGATTATGTCGTCGTCGAGTTCTCTCTCACCGAGGGTAGCGACGGCAACGGTATCGGCGCCGAAACCGAAATGCGCCTCGTCCGCGCTCATCCCCAGCTCCATTCGCCCAGAAATCTGGTGGCTTCTTACGGAGGATCGGACGCTAAGACAGACGACGAGGTCAAGCGCATGACTGGCTTCTTCCTGCGCAATCACGGTGTGGCACTGTCGGAAGGTGAAATCGAATATCTCGCTAAAAACTTCGACAACCGGATCACCGAGGCACACGCCAAGCGCGGAGTCGCCCGGACTGCTGGCGGCCTGGTGCCGTCAGTTATGGTCCATGTCAAACTCAATCCCGAACTCAAGATCAGCGCGGAAGAACGACACTATCTCATGCAACGGCTCGAGCAATATCTCGACAGCTATACCCCGCTCAATTTGCACCTCACAGCCCGCCTGGAGGCTAATTGATGAAGACGGGATTCGTCACTACCGACTACAAGGTCCGCGAACGTACCCGGCTGGCTGAATTCAGCCTGCTCTTAACCACACTGGGAATTGAAGCCTCTGAGTATTATTTCGTCAGTCTCGAGCAGCACGGCAATTTCTTTACCGACATCGAAACGATCCGGACTCTGACCTCCCGCGTCTCCAAACGCGACGAGCGTGTCATCTTCATCCATCTGCCGTCATTCAAGAATTACTTCCCGCAAACATACTTTGTCGAACAAATGGAAGAGTCCGACCACGATCCCGGCATCATGGAAGACCGCTATCTGGAATTCTGGAGCGCGTTCGACACCATCACTTATCGCCATTGGATTGCATTCTATATCCTGCGTCTCAAGATGCTCTTCTGTATCGAAGACAACGATACTGAATTGCTCTTTTGGGAGCGCACTGGCGGAGACTTGCCGACTGTCAGTCGCGAGGACCGCCGCTACCTCTTGCTCCTGCGCTTTTTTGCGCCTTACTTCCGTGGTCGACGCCTGCTTTACGAGAAAGTACTACCGGCATTTCTAAAGAAAGAAGTTTCGGTTGAGGAGAACATTCCCGGCATGGAAGTCATTCCGGCTGAATACCACATTGCCCTCGGCCAATCCAACAGCCTGTTAGGGCGCGATTTTTACCCGGGAACTGAATTCGAAGAGAACTTCACGACTTTTCGCCTCAACATCAACGGACTCAATCTCGAGGATATCTCCGAGTTTGCGCCGGAAGGGCACAAGCGAGTACTTCTGAAGAATTTGCTTTATCTCTTCGCCCCGGCTCATACAAAAAATGAAGTCTGTTACAAATTCGAACCGGGCTTATCGCCGTTTAGTGTCGGTGAACAAACCAAGACAGCATATCTTGGATTCTCAACTTACTTGCGAGAGACGTTTTAGCCTTTATATTGGGATAATTGATCGGTATGGGTATTGCATATTATGGATGATTTGAATGTCTGGGGAGTGAACTGGATCGATGGCATGCTGGTCACCAGCAAACATCTGAACCAGAGCGAAGACTTCGCACAAAACCTCAATCGTGCCGCAACGATGGCGCTCTCGCCCGGCTACGGTCTGGCCAAAGCTGCCTCCGTCAAGGCCGAACCTCTAGAATTGGGACTGCGCCGCAGCGGAAATTCCCTGCTTATCACCGTACAGAAATGCACCGCCGTCCTCCCAAACGGCAGTATTGTCAATATCAACGAGGAGTTCCTCAAGCACAAAGCAGTTGAGTTGAAATACGACATCTCCAAAGAAAAGCGTGAACGAATCCCGCTCTTTCTTTACGCCGCTCCTAACGACAAGACCTCTTTCGGTGATCCGCTTGCCGGCGAACAGTTGAGCCGCCATCCGTATCAGGTCAACAAAATTGTCTTGAGCATCGGCCCCTCTTCAGAAATCAGTGCCACTGCCGGATTGCAGATCGCCGAAATCAAACGCGACGGCGATGATTTCATTTTCGATGAAGCTTTCGTCCCCGCCATCATGTCGACCACGTGTGGCAAGGCCGCGCTTCTGCGCATGGAACAACTGCGCAAGCTGATGGATAACATCCACCGCGCTGCCGTCGCTGCGATTGCCGAGGTCCGCATGAAGACCAAAAGCAAGCCGTCGGCTGCCGAAGAAGAAACCATCCGCGGTGTCTTCTTGCAGTCCGAAAACATCCTGCACAATATTGGCTTTAACTATAATCAGATCTTCGATAATCACGCCGGTGTCGATTCCCGCACATTGATCAACTATTTCACCGGACTCGTCGGCGGATTCCAACAGGGATTTCTCATCTATCCGGAATTGCGCGAATACGTCCGCAATGCCCAGATACCTACCGATAAAGGCGAAATCAATGGCGGTAACATCCTGCCGGAATTGCGCGATTACCAGACCCGCTCGTACGGCTACGAAGACATGACGCAGTTCTTCGACGACAGCGAACGCGTCCTGTCATTCCTCGCCGCCATCCTTAGCTACTATGCTTCCGGTGCCGCCGGAAAGTCCGGCGATTCCATAGAACGCGACGGACATCGCTTCCTCGTTCAACATCACGGCGCTGTCAAGTATTCGTATCGCAACAATCGTCACAACATCATCATTGACGGTGTTGACCCGCGCGGTACCGAAGACGTCATCGTCAAACTGCATAAGAAGGTCCTGCCGATGCAGTACGCCGCCAACGTCATCATCTACCTTGGCGCCAACGAAGTTGACGATATTGCCGCCGCCTCGGTGGCGCGCAAACCGGTCGAGGATGTCGCCGATCCCGATTACTGGCTGATTCAGCCGAATGAATATTTCCCGCTCAAATCCAATCGTCTCGACCGGCTGAACATCATCATCGATGGTGATGTCGACCGATCCGCATTGGAAGCGGTGAAGATGAATCACGTGTCAATCTTCAGCAGGTCGCGATAGAGGCTCATGTCGGAGAAACTTAAGGCCCTCGTCAATTCGATCTTCGTCCAGCTGAATCGCTACGATCGCCAGCAGGAGGACTTTTCCGCCGATACCTTCCTGCGCGACTGTGAATCCTATTTTGCCGAGCTCGACCGCCTCGACCTTTCCGGCGGTGACGGTATGGTCATCGACGAGCACCTCAAGCAGCGCATCAATACGGTCCCGCGCAATTCACAGCCGGTAACATTGGTCATATCCAATTTGATGGCGCTCTACTTCTGGTATGTGCGCCGTCCTCCCCAGCAGTGCCAAAATGCCTTCCTCGCCGCCAAGAAACTGCGCGGCATCACCGACGACAGCCAGTTTGTCGAACAGGCTATGGCGCCGTTGATCTTCGGGGCAAAAATCCGCGGTTTCGGCAAGCGCGAACGCGATTTCCGCACCATGCTTCTGCATCGTACGGCACAAATCGCCGCCAACTTCCGTGAAACCGATCAGGTCAGCGCCTCGGCGACTCGCATCGTTCGTACCGATACTTGGCAGAAAAAAATGCTCCATGTCGCGTCGCTCAACCAGAAAGGCCGCAAGGAAGAAATCAAATCCTTCGCGCCTACTGATGAACTGCGCACAATCTCATCGCACAACGAATTTGCCGCCTGGTATCTTCGCACCCATGAAATCTACAAAGGAGAAAACGCCTTCCTGCGCTGGCTCAAAGGCTTTTTCGGAACACTCTTTGCCACGATTTTTTCCATCTTCAATTGGCGCTTCGTGGTCCATATGTTCCGCGACCGCTGGCCGGTATACATCGTCTACGTTGTGTTGTGCATAGTCTTCATCTACGGTGCGCTCAACATCCGCAAGCCGTGGGAGAAAGTGCACAAAGCCCGCGCCGTCGAACTGCTCGGTGGAAAGACCGATGAGGTGAAGCCGTGAGCTTTAATCCCCTCGGCATATTCAAGAAAGCCTTCGCGATATTCAAGAAGCAATCCGCCGCTGCCGCACCTGTCAAGGGCGCCGACGCTCCCTTTGAACGTGACGACAATGTTGTACTGGTCTTCGGTCACTCCAATGCCGGTAAAACAGTCTACTTCTCGGTACTTTATGAATTGCTCAAAGGCAGCACCGATTACAAACTTTCGCCGCTCAACAACGAGACCGCCGCCGCCCTGATTGAAAATTTCAATCTTATGCGCGGCAAGCAACTCAAGATCAAAGACGGCCGCCAAATCGAGGTCGAGGGCGAACGCAAGTTCCCGACCATGACTTCCGAGACGCGCATTCTCAAATTCGCGCTCGATATGTCCATCCGTAAAGGCATCAAGTTCTACACGGTCGACTACAAAGGCGAGACTTTGTCAATCGCCGAACCCGGTGGCTTGCGTAAACAATTCGCCAAGTTCTTCCCCTATGCGCAGGCTGCGTTGTTCTTCATCGATGCCTCGGTGCTCGATACCGACGTGCTCCTGCGCGAACAAATCGCCGCATTCCAAACCATCATCAACGATCTGCGCGATTGTGTCAGTAAGAAAATTCCGATCGGCATCGTCATCACCAAGGCCGATTTCCTCGAAGGATTCTCGCCCTCGAATCCGGTCGAGTTGATCCCGGCCAATGCCGCTATCCACAAGGGCAAAGGACGTGACGCTTTCATCAAGGGTCTTGCCTCGATCAACGAACGTCGCTTCGGCGAGGTCTGGGCTAAGTCTTGCGAGAAAGTCACGCGTACACTCGGAAATCTGATCGACTCGATGACTTCTTATAATGTCGATTTCCAATTCTTCTTCGTCACCGCGACTGGTGGCTTGGAGAAGGTTCAGACCGGGGTCCAGCCGCCGCGTGAAATCACACCGTCCGGTGTGCCCGATCCGCTCATCTGGTCGTTCCAGCGCATCCTGTTCAACAAGCGAAAACAATTCTGGTGGCGCATGACTAAGTGGGTTATGGCGCTCTCATTCCTCTGGATGGCTCTTTTCAGCGCCATCAATCTGTATCATTACGCGATCGTCTATGATGGAAAACTCGCCCAGTGCGAAAAGAAATACAATCAGTACTTCTCCGCCGGTCCCTCACCCATCGACCAGAAAACCGCTAACATCATCAACAGCAATTATGATGATTATCTGAAGCTGTTCCCGGTCGCAGAATTCTTCGGCGCCAAACCGCTGATGGACTTCGCCCGCGAACGCCAGCGCTTTGTTCGCAGCCAGATCTCTGCCGATGTCGTCATCGCTGATGAAGCCGAAGTCCCGGAAGACTCGCCATACAAAGAAGCTACCGAAGCCGCCCAGAAGGACTATGCCAAACTCGCAGGCGATGTCGGCAAGCTCCCCCCGGCGGAACAACAGGCCGCCTTCGACGCCAAGATGGCCGAGTTCTGGGCCAAGCATCCGCCCGAAACTCTCGATCCCGCTTTCGTGAAAAAGCTCGAAGCCGGACAGGAAAAGTTCAAAGCCGGAGGAGCCGAAGTCGCCGAGCAGAAGTTCGAACTTGAGTTGACAGTTCAGAACATCCGTGAAAAGGCGCAAGTCACCATTCAAATCGGAACTGACCCTGAAGTCGAATTTGGCAACCTGACCGGCGGATCTTCAACAGTCACTCACAAAGTCGAAGGTACCGGCAATGCCGCAATCACTTTCCGGTGGCTCGATTACTCCGATGCCAGCGCCCCGCCGCTGGTGCAGGTAGTCGAAAATCCCATCGAAGAGTTCTATCCCAAGTTGAATTCGGGATTCCGCGTCGACTACGGCAAAGACTACAACATCATCGTCAAACTCAAATCCGGGACACCTCCCAAACCTCCGTCTGTCCCGCAACTCTAAATGAAGCTTGATCATCTGATCTACGGAACGTTTCCGGACCTGCCGGGATCGCAGCAAGTAGTATATCGGTCATCTGGAATCACCCCCGAATTTGAGAGCTGGCTCATCCAGCAGTACGATCAATTCGGTGACTGCAAAACCGAGGAATTCCGCTCATCGCTAACCCTGCAATGGTATCGCGACGGCGAATCTCCTGTCGCTGTCCTCACCAAAGTCACTCACGCCGGACAGGACTTCTCCGGTCGCTGGGGCGCTTTGCTTCGCCATAGCGCCATCATCACACAAGAGCAGTTCTTCGCCAATTATGGTGACGTAAGCACCATCGCCGAACGACTCGTCACCGGTGGCTCCTCCGAGGAATTGTCCCAAAGCTCCGAACTGGAGATTGACTCGACTCCAGACCGGGACACGATTATCGAACACATCATGTCGTTGAATCTCACCCACTTTGAATCGAATCTGAAACGCATCCTCACCGGCGAGCGGCTCGTCCTCTATGCCGACCTGAACACGCCGCATCTCAACAACTATTTCATGAATCTCTTGTCTCTACTGCCGTTGCCACTTCGTTCACTTCTCAACTGGTCGGAATTCATCTTCCACTCATTGCCGGAATTGGATTTGTCAGTGGTGCATTCGTCGCGCTACTCCGCACCTGACGGCGACATCATCGACTTTCAAAGTGACGGTGAAAACGGATTTGGCGAAGCTCAATTGCTTGCCGAAGTATCTGACGAATACCTCGCAGATCTTTCGACCGCAATGCAGTCCAAAGACATCGACAAAATCGCGGACCTACTTTTCTCCGAAATTTAACCAACAAAAAGCGCCTTCGGATATTAATCCGAAAGCGCTCAATGCAAAAATCTGAACTATTAGATTACGCTGTAACTACTTCTGATATTTTACCGTCGTGTCATCCGTCACGACCGGTTTCCACACATTCTTGCCTTGTGGAAATTCAATATCGCCACCCTTGATCAACCACCCGATCGGGAACAGAACAATAGAAATGATCTTCTTGCCCGCACCGCTTTTACCTTTGAATTCGGCCATGCCGCGCAGCGGTATCATCGTCTTGCCCGACGAATGCGTCGAATCAAACTTAATCGTCATGTTTCCGGCGCCGGCATAAGCGCCGCCGCGTCCGCGCTTGATCACCGAAGCGTACACTGTCTGCCCCTTATTGATCAGCTTCTTGTCGAATTTCACAATATTGTCCAGAATCTTCAACTTGACTGTCTGACCGGCGCGCGATTGTTTCATCGCCTCAAAATCCTCGGCATCAACATACACCGAAATCGAATCACCCTTGTTCAGAAGCGATTCTCCCACTGACTGCGAGTACACCGGCTTCCATGTCAGTGTCAGAATTGCCGCGACTACGGCTACAATGATGAGCATTTTCTTAACCAGCACCATATGCGTATACCTCCTGTATGCACCAATTGACTCTCGATCCCACTTGGCGGTCGAGACTTGAATGACTCGTAATATTTCAACATAAGCCCCGGCCGTTGGCAGGTCAACCACAAATCTTAGGCTGCGATGAGTCCTTGACCTTGGGCTGCCAATAGCGTTATACTACAAGTTCTATGATAGTAGGACTTATTGGACTCGGGCTCTCGGGCAAAACCACCATCTTCAATGCCGTTACCCGTGGTAACGCCGAGGTTTCCAGCTTCCAGTCCCAGAAAGGTGCCTTTAATCGCGGCCGCGTCCTGGTCCCCGATGAACGCATCGACTGGCTGACGGAACTGGAATCCTCCAAAAAGACGGTCTACGCCGAGGTCGAATACATCGATGTCGCCGGTCTGTCCGGCGACAAAGATTCATCCGTCGAAAATGAAATCCCGGCCGTCTTGCGCGAATGCGACGCGCTCGCTCATGTCGTCCGCGGTTTCGAAAATGACGAAGTCCTCCATCCCAAAGGCTCCATCAATATCAAGCGCGATATCGAAACCCTCGATGACGAACTCGTCTTCGCCGATCTGCTCTTGATTGAAAAACGCCTCGACCGCGTCGAGCGCCAGGCGAAGATGATCAAGGACGACAAAATCAAGCACGAGTATGAAGTCCTCAAGAAGGTCAAAGAAGCTCTCGAAGCCAACAAGCCGCTGCGCACCGTCGAAATGACCCCTGAAGAACTCAAGACCATCCGTGGATTTCAGTTTCTCTCCCAGAAACCGATGCTGGTTATCATCAACGTTGGTGAGGACAGAATCGGCGATATCGATAAGTTGACTACCGAATACGCTTATGTGCGCGAAAAGCCGCAAACCGACCTTGCCGTCGTTGGTGGCAAAATCGAAATGGAACTGGCGCAACTGTCCGATGACGACCGCAAATCATTCATGGGCGATCTCGGTATCACTGAATCTGCGCTCGATCTTGTTATCAAAAAATCCTACGACTTGCTCGGTTTGATTTCGTTCCTCACCGCCGGTGAAAAAGAAACCCGCGCTTGGACCGTTCGCAAAGGCTCAACCGCTCCCGTCGCCGCAGGTGTCATCCATGCCGATTTCGAACGCGGCTTCATCCGCGCTGAAATCGTCGCCTATAACGACCTCAAGCGTCTCGGTAGCCACGCCGAAGCCAAAAAGCACGGCTTGGTCCGGCTCGAGGGCAAAAGCTACATTATGCAGGACGGCGACGTTGTCATCTTCCGATTCAATGTTTAGTCGACAGCAATTCCCCTCACACCTGATCTTAGCTCTCTCAATCATCTTCTTCCTCGCAGTCGCACTACCCATTAGCATTTCTTCGTCGCTTTGGGGCATCAATCTTCTAAGCTACTTCGATTGGTCGGTGCGCATACCGGTCGCCCTCGCGTCATTGGCAGCCGCCTTCATCGTAATATTGTTGGGCACAGCTCCTAACCAGCACCAACAACTCAAGAGACTTCTGCTCTATTTTATTATCCCGATCACTCTTTCGGCTGTCTTCTACTTACTGCGCGCCAAAACTCACTATCTCGGCGACGGCCTTTTGAGAATTAAGGAACTCGAAATCGATGTCTGGTGGCTGCCCACCGAACCGCTCGCACAAGCTGCGAACTATCTGATTTACAAAATCACATCAAGTCTCTTCGGCTTCAGTGCCACCACAGCCGTGGAAACGGTCTCCTATCTTGGCGGCATCTTCTACTACTTCGCATTGCTTGGCTTCGTCAAGACCGTCGTGCGCGGCACGACAGCTCAACTTTTGGCGTTCATCCTGCTCTACTTCTCGGGTATGACCGTGCTTTTCTGTGGCTATGCCGAAACCTACATGCTCCTTCCCGGGCTGATGACCCTCTTCTTCACCGCCGGAGTCAAGACAACAAAGGGAAAATCATCGCCACTACTAACGTTATGCCTCTTCCTGCTCCTGGTCTTCTTTCATTTTAAATTACTGATACTCGCACCCTGCATCGCTTATCTGGCTTACATCTATTTCAAAGACAAGTCGCGCATGCGCGCGATGTTCGCCGCTTCGGCGATTGTTGTCGCGCTTTTTGCCGCAGCAATAGTCCCAACACTCTCGAAGCTGCCAACCTTGTCGGCCGCCGGATTCCTGTTGCCCTTCGCCGCTGGTAGTACCGAATACACTGCTTTCTCGTCGCAACACTTACTCGACATACTCAATCAACTCCTGCTCATATCCGCCGCGCCGCTGATTGTCCTTCTAGCTCTAACCATCACTGCTGCAAAACCACGGCATTCATTCGATCGCCCGTTGCTCTTTGTCGCTTGGGCTCTTCCGGGTGCCATCGCGATGCTGATCCTGCTTCACTCCCGGCTCGGTTACGCCGTCGATTGGGACTTATTTTCCTCCGCTACGCTCATCGTGAGCTTCTTTGCTGTGATGGTCATCGCCCGCCGGGAAAAGCTCCAGATTAATCGTAGTGCCGCCGTAGCCCTGGCCTCGGTAGGATTCATTTCCTTTTCCGCGTTTGCCGCCGTCAATTTCCAGTTCGATATCGCTGTGAAGCGGCAAGTTGACATCTTGAGTCTCTACGGCAAGGAGGGCGCCATCGGCTTTGAATCAATGGGCAATCATCTCAACAGCATCGGCAATTCCACATTAGCCGAACAAATGTGGCGCAAGTCGCTCTTCCTCCGCCCCCATGTGCGCATGTATGCTAACCTTGCCCAGCTAAGCCTCAACGAAGGCCGCATGCCGGATGCCAAATACTACAGCGAAAAAGGCCTCGAACTCGATACTACCCACGCCACACTCTGGAACCATCTCGGCGTGGCGTTGACACGCTATGGCGACTTGGTCGCCGCAGAACGCGCTTTGCTCAATGCCGTGCGCTTCGATCCCAACAACGCCGACTACCATCACAACTACTCAATCATGCTCACGCAAGCACAGCGCTGGGAAGAGGCAGAAGCCCAATCGCGTGAAGCTCTGCGACTATTGCCCGGCGATCCGGCCATTCTGACTGGTTTGGGTATTGCCTTAACTAACGCGGGAAAACTCGCGGAGGCCGAAAACACACTGATGCAAGTCACAGCAATCGCGCCATCCTATGGCGAACCGGTTTTTCACTTGAGTAGAATCTATCTTATGCGCTCGGACACGACCAAGTGGCGGCAAGTGCTTGGCGATTACATCAATAGCTATCCCGACAGTCCGACAACGCCGCGCATCAAACGCGTACTCGAAAGTATCCAGCCGCCGATTCAAAACCACTAAGCAGCTAATCGATCAGAATCAGATCAGTGCGTCCCTCAACCTTGGCGCCCAACACCAGGTCATCAATTCTGATGGTTAGCCGATATCCGCCCGGACGCAATTCACTCACATTCAACTCGACATCCCGCACAGTCGTCTGCGACTTCCCACCCTCACGGTAGGTATAGCTCACCGATTCCTTGCGCCCTGGAAACATCTTTCCCAACAAGCTCTTGAATCCTGTCTCTGAACCTTTGATAAACTGGAATGTGTAAGTAACATCAAAGCGCGTCAATGATCGAATGTCGGTCGGCAAATTGTAGATCTCATAATAAAGCCGCAATGGTTGCAGTGTTGAGAACACCTGATCAATCGACGGCACAACACGTACGCTGTCTCCGCGCACAATCGCGGGGCCGCCGCGATCGTCGCCGCGAGCATAGCCCAGGACAATGTCGGACAGTGCCGGGTTATTGGTATGGAAATCCGGCACCATAACTGAATCAGTTACAACCCCGAATCGATTCTTCTCCGGTTGATCAAGTGCAACACTGAAACGATAAATTCCCGGATCAAGCTTCAGCTTCGTGCTCGATCCGACCAACGAGTCACGCGCTCCCGCCCCATGCAAAGCCGTCAACTTGCCGCGTTCCTGCGTGCGCCCTATCTCCGTTCCATTCAATCTGTGAATCACGATGCGCGATTCGACGGCGTCACTACCCGGCAGGTCAGTCGCCGGTGCCATCGTCACCACTTGGACCTCCGTTTGCCCGTCAGAAGATGCAAACTTATATACCCCCGCAAAAAGATCGACCGGTATCCGCTCGCGCCCGACTGTGGATTCCTGCGGTGTCTGCCGGTAATTCAAATAGGCAATCTCCTTGCTTGCGTTGGCGCGCGAAGAGCCGGTATTGTCGCTGTAACTGAACGGAAATCGAAAATTGCCCGACAACATGTGGTCCACAAATGCCAGCGTACAGGGAAACTCGGTGCTGGTGTAATACCAGTACCACGCCGGCACACCGTTGGTGGGGCCCGATTGAATCTTCGCCCGATATCGATCATCCGGCATGCCAAGCCGAATCAATGTCTCGCCCATGTCCGTCGTCCAGCCGGCAACACCATAACGACGGTCGGAATACAACAGATTCGCCAACCATACCCGCGCATAATGCTCCACCCGTCGCTCGTTCACCTTTGTCGTCGGGTCAAGATCAATCTCAAACCACAAGGCTTCTCTTAGTGAATCACGAACATCCGGCGGCAGAACCATATATCTGGTAGCATTTTGCGGTGGGATCAAATAGAGGATCGATTCATAACCCGCGCGCTCGGACGAATCCATTTGCGCCAGCCCCCGCTCAAAATACCGCGCCGCCGATGCGAATTTGTCTCTGCGATAGTCGGCATATCCCATTACCAAATTCGCCTGCTTTGCAGTCGAATCAGCTTTCAGCACCATCGTCGCCGCTTGTTCGGCGCTGTCGAGTTGATTGCGGACGGCGCACAACTCCGCCAACATGGTCAGCCCCGAGTCCGATGTCGGCTTGTTCCGCAAGAGTTGTGCCAACACAAATCGCGCTGAATCACCGCGATCACGGTCATCATCGATGAAAAACGGTCGCCGGTAAAGATGCGTCAGCAACAAGTATGCCTCGACATTCGTCGGATCCAGTTCCATAGCCCATGCCAGCTCGCTGCGCCCGTTCATTTCAAAAGACTGGGCAATCAGCGTTTTGGCCAGTTCGAGATGATACTTGGCGTTTTTCGGATTAATCTTAACCAGTTTTCGAAATGCCCGTTCCGATTGAATTCGTCCCTCAACGGTCTCCAAGTCGCGATTGATCAACCCTTGTCGCCACAATACCAGTGTATCGTGGGGTTCATGCCGGGCAAGATCATTGATCACCAGCGCCGCGCTGTCAAGATCGTCGAGCACGATCATCCGGTCCGCCTCGCCCACCATATAATTGACCTCAAACCGGGTCATTCGCCGGTTGCTGCTGCACGAGTAGGCCGCCGCCAGCGTTATTACTATGAGAAATATCCGCAGTAAGTTTTTCATCTTCGCAAATATACGGAATTTCGAGACGTGAGGAATCCCAATCTACTCAAGTGACGTGTATTATGCAGTTTATGCTGAATCAGAAACGGAACCCATCTGCAAATTTCGCCTCACCATACCTTGGAATCGACCTTGTAATTTTGACAGATTTGTTTATATTTAATTCTCTACTTTCCGGAGAAGCATGATGAAATCAATCGCCATATTCCTGATGATACTCGCGTTAAGCGCCGCCGCTATCGCCCAGCGCAAAACCTACGATTACAACAATCTCACCTCCGATCAGATCGAAGAGATCAGGGCACAGCATTTGGAATTCTATCAACTTGAGGGTGCCCGCAAAGAGGCCGCCATCAAACGCTATCTCCTTAAGCAAGCGACAAACATGAACGCCAACCAAGCCGACTATGACGTCAAATACTACGGCCTTCACGTCAACATCGCTTTTCCAACACAATCCATCATCGCTTCTATTGACTATCAAATCACTTCCGTAGTCCCGGCGCTCAATTCCATCGACCTCGACCTGACTCATCAACTCACGGTCGATTCCGTCAAGGTCAACAATCAGAGCGCGCCCTTTAGTCATTTCGGCGAAATCGTAAGCATCACGCTTCCGTCAACGATGTCCAATGGCCAGAGTTTCCTGATGAATGTGTTCTACCACGGCCAACCTTACTCCGGCTATGGTTACACGGATGGCGGTATGGGTTTCCAGGACAACAACGGCAACCTCGTCTGCTGGACTGCCACCGAACCGTTCGGCTCGCGTAATTGGTGGCCCTGCAAAGATACCCCCGAAGACAAAGCCGACTCGGTCAAACTCTGGATCGAATGCCCATCAAACATGACCGCCGTCACTAACGGCGTCCTGCAGTCAAATACCGATCTTGGCGGTGGCCGCAGGCTGTTCTACTGGAAACACAATTACCCGATCACCACTTATCTCGTTGCAATCTCGGTGGCGGAATTCGATATCGAACAACAGAGCTGGACCTATGACGGCCAGACCATGCCGGTCTACAGCTACACGTTCCCGAACGCCTACGAATACAAACTCGTCTTCGATACTCTCACTATTCCGATGTTGAACATCTATAGCGATGCCTTCGGCATTTACCCGTTTGTCGGCGAGAAACTTGGCAATGTCAACTGCGGTATTTACGGAACGATGGAGCACCAAACCTGTTCTTTCCATGATCCCTTCTCCTACTACGATCCGATTTATCTGCTGATTCACGAGAACGCCCACCAGTGGTGGGGTGATATGATCACCTGCAAGACCTTCCACCACATTTGGCTTAACGAAGGCTTCGGTACCTACAGCGAAGCGATTTTCTACGAGGCTGCCTATGGGACACAACAAGCCTACTTCAGCCACATGGATGCATTGAAGTTTCTTGGCAGTGGAACCATCTATGTCGAAGACCCACTGACCCAGACTATCTTCGATGGCAACCTCTCCTATAACAAGGGCGCCTGGGTCGTACATATGCTCCGTGGTGTTCTCGGTGACTCCACTTTCTTCAGCGCGATCAAGGGTTGGACTTCATCATCCTTTCGCTATGGCTCGGCTACAACGCAGGATCTTTCGAATTCCATTTCCAACAGCGTCGGAACCAACATGAACTGGTTCTTCAATGAATGGATCTACGGCGATGGCCACCCCGACTATGAATACTCCTGGCAGTGTCGTCGCGATACCATCAACGGCGGATTCAAACTCGAACTCGCGGTCGAACAGGTGCAGGAAAACGGTGTGTTGTTCACGATGCCGATCAGAATGAAATTGATCACCACCGCCGGCAACCGCGACACGACGTTCTTCAATAGCGCTTGGTCACAATTCTATTCTGTCAGAATCCCTGATTCAGTTGCCAATTTGCAGTTTGATCCACAGGAGTGGATATTACGCACCGCCAGGCGCGTTCCGTTTACGATGCACGTCGCGACCACAGCTTGCCCCGATGGTGCACTCGGCGAAGAGTATTATCAGAAATTTGAAGCAGTCGGCGGAAATGAACCATACTACTGGACTTTCAACGGCGGCGACCTTCCCTATGGATTGAGTTTCGAAGGCGGAACTGTCGGGGAACTTACCGGTATCCCAATCTACGAGGCCACTTTCTTCTTCACATTGAAAGTGCAGGATTCCAGCGCCCCGCCCCAGGAGCGCTTCTATTCTTATTCAATCACCGTGGGCCCGCCTTCCGGCATCTGCGGTGATGCCGATGGCAGCTCCGTTATCACCATCTCCGATGTCGTCTACTTGATCAATTACATCTTCGCCGGTGGCCCGGCCCCGATCGGCACCGGCGGCGACCCCGACTGTAGCGGCAGCACTACTGTCTCCGATGCCGTCTGGTTGATCAATTTCATCTTCGCCGGTGGCCCCGCACCCTGCGCCGCCTGCGACTAGTCTGCGCTGTACAATAGCCAAAGTTAACGTTGTAGGGCAGGTCTCCCCAGAGACCTGCCAAGAGTGCCATTACATGCCCTCGCCTCGAGTCTTTCCCGCGAAAGCGGCTGCCGAAGGCGTCCAGCTTAGGTTCTGTGCGCGGCAGATGTCCCCGTCTGCCCGCTACCCAAAATTCCCGTTGCCCCCAACCGACCCAACAGCGATATTTCCCGACACATTTTTCAGCAGGGGTATGACGTGATCAAAGTTACCGAGCTATCCAAATCCTTCGGTTCTCTCCGCGCAGTCGACCAATTGAGTTTCAGCATTCCCGATGGCGAGGTCTTCGGCTTACTCGGTCCCAATGGCGCCGGCAAAAGTACCACCGTCAAAATGATGGTCGGTATGCTCACTCCTTCGCAGGGTGAAATCGAAATCAACGGTTTGAGCGTCAAGACCGAAATCAATCGCATCAAGACCGACCTCGGCTATGTCCCGGAAAACTGCGCCCTCTATGAAAATCTCACCGGTCGCGAACATCTCGAAATGGTTTGTAATCTCCACCATTTCCCGCTGGAAAAAATCGAACCGCAGGCGAAGAAGCTCATCGAATTGATGGAATTGACCGATGCCGCCGACAAGCGCATCGCGGGATATTCGAAAGGCATGAAACAGCGTCTCCTGCTTGCCGGTGCCATCATCCACAACCCTGGCATTCTGATCCTCGATGAGCCTCTTTCCGGTCTCGATGCCAACGCCCAAAGCCTGATTCGCGAATTGATTCGCGAGTTCGCCCGCTCCGGTAAAACCGTTATCTTCTGCTCGCACGTCCTCGAGGTCGTCGAGCGTCTCTGCGACCGACTGATCATCATCGACCGTGGCAAGAAACTCACCGAAGGCACCCCCGCCGAGATTATGACGCAGGTCGGCGTCTCATCCCTCGGCGTCGCTTTCAACCAGCTCACCGGCGCGACCGATATCGACAACCAGGCCAAAGGCATCCTTCGTGCGATCGAGGACCAGAATGGCTGAAGCTTCTCCGAATTTCGACCACGACCGCGTCGATAAACGCCAGCTCAAGACGCTGCTCAAGATCGCTTACAAGACCGATCTGCGCGGCTCCAATAATCCGTTCCGCGGCTACGGCCAGAAACAAAGCAACTTCCCGCCGATTCTCGGCCTGATCCTCATGAAGCTCTTCATCGGACTATTCTTGAGTGCCATCATGTGGAAACTCGACAGCCCCTTTTTCGGTGCGCTTACGGTCAATATCGCGGTACTGGTATTCATCTCGCTCACAATCTTGCTCGAATTCTCGAATCTCATTATCAGTCCCGATGACTATCCTATCATCTCGCCGCATCCGGTAAACTCGAAAACCTTCTTCTTCGCCAAAGCCATTCACTTCGTCGTCTATGTCACCATCCTCGCCACCGCTATCATCATCATTCCAGCAGTCATGGCCGCAATCAGGTTTAAGATCTGGTGGCTGGGACCGGTTATCTTCGTATCGTCGTGGGGAATGGCAATGGCGGCATCGCTCTTCTTCATCCTATTTTATACGGCCGCGCTCAAAATCATCAATCGCGACCGCATGCAGCGCCTGCTCGGCTACGCTCAATTGATCTTCGTTACCGTCATCTACGCCGGGTATATCGTCCTGCCCCGTATGATCGAGAAAGTCACTACAATCGACGTTACCTCTGTCGATGCCAAGTGGCTCTATTTCACGCCACCCGCGTGGTTCGCTGCCTGGCCAGCCTTGTCGACCGGTGACACGCGCCTTGAGGTCATCCTCGGCGCCATCGCAGGAATCCTCGCCTTGGCCATCATGGCGAGAATCAGTGTCTCGCGTCTCTCCATGCAATATGCCGTCACTCTTAACAACACGGTCGAGCAAATGGAGAAATCGCAAGCCGCCGCTCCCAAAGGCTTTTTCGCTCGCCTGGTTGAATCGACCTCCAGCTCCGAAGATCGCGCCGTCTGGAAACTAATCCGCGCCCAATTCAAATATGACAACCGCTTCAAAATGACCGTCCTATCGATTCTCCCTTTGACGGTTTTCTATATTTACATGGGACTTCAGGATGGCGGCCGATTGATCGATCCCTTTGTTGGAACTCTCGAAAACTCGTCAGGTAGCGGCAACTACCTGCTCTACATCGCCGTCGGCATGTTCCCATTCATGATCATCATGGGCACAGCTTACAGTCCATCAGCCGCAGCATCGTGGGTGTTCTTTGCTTCGCCCGCCAACAAGACCAACCTCGTCATGTCCAGCGCTCGCTTTACTGTTGTCTACTTTTGCATCCCGTATTTGGCTCTCTTAACGGTAATTCTCGGCTACTTCTTCGGCAGCTATCTCCACGGCTTCCTGCACTGCTTCATTCTCTTCCTGATGTTGCTCACCCTGGTGCGTGTTTTTGTGTTGCTCATGCCGAATCTCCCCTTTAGCATTCCCGTGCGCGCCGGCCAACGTGGCGTGTTGGCGATGTTGATGTTCTTGATCCCCGCAATCTTCATCGTGGTGCCAATGATCATCATCACTAAACTCGGCTATGGCGGCGCTCTCGGCTATTCGCTGATTGTCTGCGGACTGCTTTTAATCTGGTGGCTGTTTGGATTGATCATGAGAAGAAGCATCCCCAAGCGCGTCAACAAACTCGAATACGCGGAATCGACGTAGGTTCTTCCCGTCTGCGTAGGTCGTAGGTCCGAACCCCTGTGGTTCGGACTTCTTACTGCGCCGGCGTCGCCGGATTAGTGATCCAAAACCCCTTATTGCACACTCTTAATCATGAGATATGGTCTGCGGGGTTTTGACACTTCGCTCACAACCACAGCAACACTCCAATCATTTGTCGAAACCCCTCATAGTACAGTTCATGAATTGGCTTGCCGCAATAAGAGGTTTCGACCTACATTGCTTATGACGGAACGAAAGTACATATGAACCCGTACTACTATCTATTTTACAGATTATCGCGCGTTTGGAATAGGAAAGGCAATAATCCTATTGGACCAATCGGAGCGATTTCGCTGTTGACTGGGGCGAACGCCATTATAGTTTGCGAAAAGATGTTCTCGATCACATCGGAAAATGCTCATGGTCCATACAAGAAGGGAATCATGGCTCTTGTGATTGTCATTATCATCGCGAACTCAGTATTGTTTTTGAATAAGAGACGAGTCGGTGAAATAATGATCCGCTACTCGGACGAGTCTGTGCGAAGCCGTCGGATCGGCGGATTCTTGGTGATTCTGTATGTTGTGTTGACTTTTGCGTTGGTTGTGATGGTACCATAGCTTGTAGGTCAAGCCCTCTTAGGGCTTGACAGAATTGAAACCGTCAAGCGCCGAGAGCGCTTGACCTACTGAACTAATCCCGGTAGGTCAGACATTCTTGTCTGACACTTCCGATCCCTACATCAAATGGGAGCGCCCCCCCTACGCCACGCTCTTCGCCTTCTTGACCTTCTTCGGTGACTCCGCCTCAAGCCGCAACTCTTCCTTCAAGAACTGCCCCGTATACGACGCCTTCACCTGCGCCACTTCCTCCGGCGTCCCGGCAGCAATAATCAGCCCGCCTTCGTCGCCGCCCTCGGGTCCAAGGTCAACTATATAGTCCGCCGTTTTGATCACATCGAGATTGTGCTCGATCACCACCACCGTATTCCCGCGATCAACCAACTCATTCAACACGCCAAGCAGCATCTTGATATCTTCGAAATGCAGCCCCGTCGTCGGCTCGTCGAGAATGTACAGTGTGTTTCCCGTCGCCGTCTTTGACAATTCCGTCGCCAATTTGATTCGTTGCGCTTCGCCGCCCGAAAGAGTCGTCGCCTGCTGTCCAAGGTGAATATATCCCAACCCCACTTGATTCAATACTTCCAGCTTCTTGCGTAACTGCGGAATGCTCGCGAAGAAATGCAGCGCCTCGCTCACCGTCATGTCGAGCACTTCGGCAATCGACTTGCCTTTGTACTTCACTTCCAGCGTCTCGCGATTATACCGCTCGCCGCGACACACTTCGCACGGCACATAAACATCCGGCAGGAAATGCATCTCGATCTTGAGAATGCCGTCGCCCTCGCACGCCTCGCATCGCCCGCCCTTGACATTGAAACTGAATCGTCCCGGCAGGTACCCGCGAATTTTCGACTCCGGCATCTGTGCATACAAATCACGAATGAATGTGAACAGCCCGGTATATGTCGCCGGATTCGACCGCGGTGTGCGTCCGATCGGCGATTGGTCGATATCAATCACCTTGTCGAGATGTTCAAGACCCGTAATGCTCTTATAGGGAAGTGGCTCATGCTTCGCCTCCCAAAAATGCTTGGCCATGATCCGATACAGCGTCTCATTAATCAGCGTCGATTTCCCCGAACCGGATACCCCCGTAACGCAGGTAAACACGCCGACCGGGATGTCGATACCGACTTCCTTCAGGTTATTTCCCATCGCGCCGCGCAGAGAAACCAACTTCCCGTTTCCGGCTCTGCGCCGTCTCGGCACCGGTATCGTCTTCTTGCGCGACAGATATTGACCCGTCAGCGACTTCGGATTTTTCATGATCTGCTTCGGAGTTCCCGCCGCAACTATGTGTCCGCCATGAACACCCGCGCCCGGTCCCAGATCGATCACCCAATCGGCGCGTTCAATCGTGTCGCGATCATGTTCCACCACCAGCACGGTGTTGCCCAGATCGCGCAGTTCAAGCAGCGTGTTCAACAGCCGTGTGTTATCACGTTGATGCAGACCAATCGACGGCTCATCGAGAATGTACAACACTCCCACCAGCCGCGAGCCAATCTGCGTCGCCAGCCTGATACGCTGTGCTTCGCCGCCCGACAGAGTCGATGCCATGCGATCCAGCGTCAAATAGTCCAATCCGACATTCATCAAAAATCCCAGCCGCTCGCGCACTTCTTTCAATATCTGCTTGGCAATCGTCGACTGTTTTTGCGTGAGCTTTAGCCCCTCGAAAAACTTCTGCGCCTGCTTCACCGACATCCCCGTCGTCGCCGCAATCGATTCACCGCCAACCAGCACCGAGGTTGCCTCGCGTTTAAGCCGCGATCCCTTACAAATCTGGCAGGGCGACATCGACATATAGGTCTCAATCCACGAGCGTATCCCCGATGACTCCGTCTGCTTGTATCTGCGTTCCAGATTAGGAATCACGCCTTCAAACTTCCCGCGATACTCGCCCTTGTGCCGGCCCTCGCGCGACTCATAATGGAATGTCAATTCCTTGGTTGTTCCATATAGAATGACTTGCTGCTGCTCCTTCGTCAGGTCTTTCCACGGCACTGTAAACTTGAAACTGAATTTCTCGGCGAGACCCCGCAGCATCACCCGGTACCAGTTCGACATATCCGAACGCCAGGGATGTATCGCTCCATCATTGATCGAAATGTATGGATCCGGCACCACCCGGTATGGATCGACTTCCATCTTGTGTCCCAGCCCGAGGCATCCCGTGCAAGCGCCATACGGCGAGTTAAACGAGAACATCCGCGGCGAGAGTTCTTCAAAAGATATATCGCAGTTCGGACATCCGTATTCGGTCGAGAAAATCCTCATCGCTTCATTACCCTGCACAATCCCGACCGTCCCGCCCGCCAGCTTAATCGCCGTCTCAATCGAATCAGCCAACCTGCTCGCGATTCCTTCCTTCACCACCAACCGGTCAATCACGACCTCGATGTCGTGCTTCTTATTCTTGTCCAGCTTCAGATCCGCATCGACCTCGACCGCTTCGCCGTTCACCCGCAATCGCGCAAACCCCTGTTTCTTGATCTCCTCCACGACTTCGCGATGTTCACCCTTGCGACTGCGCACCAGCGGCGCTAGCACTTGTATCCTGCTATTGACCGGATATTCCAGCACACCATCGACAATCTGCGAAACCGTTTGCTGGGCGATCTTCGCCCCGCAGATATAGCAATGCGGCTCGCCGACCCGGGCATACAGCAACCGCAAATAGTCGTATATTTCCGTCACAGTTCCCACCGTCGAGCGGGGATTCTTGCTCGCCGAGCGCTGTTCAATTGAAATCGCCGGAGACAACCCGTCGATAAAGTCGATATCCGGCTTCTCCATCAGACCGAGAAACTGCCGCGCGTAAGCCGACAGCGACTCGACATAACGCCTTTGCCCTTCGGCATAGATCGTGTCAAAAGCCAGCGACGACTTACCCGAACCCGACAAGCCGGTTACAACCACCAATTGGTCGCGGGGGATATTGATATCAATGTTCTTGAGATTGTGCTCTCTGGCACCCTTGATTCTTATATATTCAGCAGACACCTGCAAAGCCTCCGGAAAAGTTAAACTCGTATTATACGGGCGATTTCAGGCAGGCGCAATCATATTTGGCTGTTGCCCAACAAATGCCTACGTTAAGTCACTTTTCGTTCTCGAAAAATGTTTGACCGCACACTTCAATTGCATTCCGCGGCTCTCGTCAAACCAATGTCACCAAAGTGAAAAAAATCACAATAAATCCACCTAATTAGTCGATTTTCATTGACAGGTTAAGATTTACCTTTTATTCTCTCTTTTTTGGTTAGTGACGACAAACATCGTCTCCGAGTGACAACTGGGAGTAATTGTTAACTGAAAGGAATTAAACGTGTTAAAAGCCTCGATACTGATTGTATTAGCGCTGATTTTCGTAGCAAGCCCGGCACAGGCCGACCGCCGCAAGTACGTCTGGACATACCAATACATGACTATGCCGCAGGGAGAGACTGAACTCGAACTATATCAAACGACAAAGCTCAACGCAATCGACAGCTGGGAATTTCGCGGCGAAATTGAACACGGCATCACACCACGTTGGGATCTTTCAATTTACCAGATATTCGCTCAAAAAGAAGGTGGCTCCCTAAAATGGGACGCCGTCCAAGTTCGCACTCGTTATCGCCTTGGCGTTGAAGGGCAATACTTCATGGACCCTCTGCTTTATTTCGAATACAACCGCAAAACCGAATCGACGGCACCCAATAAACTCGAGGCCAAATTGATTCTCGCAAAGACCATGAATAAGGTCAATCTCTCCCTGAATCCGCTCTACGAGAATTTCTTCGCACCCGGTAGCACCCACGAAATCGGCATGGATGCTGGTATCTCCTATGAGTTTGTCCCCGCCTTTTCCGCCGGTCTCGAATCAGTCACACGAATTGAATTTGAGGATGGTGAGTCGATTACTGCCGGCTATTTCGGACCAACTATCTCATTCGCATCGGGAAATTGGTGGTATTCCATGGGATTCTTGGTTGGACTAAATGACAACTCTGATGACGGCCGCGTGCGCTTCCTCATGGGGGTTCATCTGTAATGATAATCCGACTGATCGCGGCTACCCTAATAATAGGATTCACTGCCATTGCCTGTGGTGGGGGCCGAGTTAAGCCGCAGATGACTCGCGGGGAGAAGCTGTTTCGTTCAAACTGCAACTCCTGCCACATCTTGCCGAAAGCAAAGAATCACACCGACGAAGAATGGCCGGCACTCGTTGACCGCTACGCAGCATTCACCAAGCTTGATGCCATTCAGCGCCTCGAAATCATCGAGTTTCTGCAATCAGAGAACTAACAAGAGCTCCTGCAGGGAAGTTGACGAAAAAACAGCTTCCCAATAGTCGCCAGAATCTCCTTGATTAGCCGCTTCCGCCCACCTATACTGCTCGCCTTTGATTTCACGATACCGGGGTAGCCCGCAATGCCGTTAATAATTACCACTAATTGGACAAATAGGCAAAATTTCGCAAGCGTACCTATTCCGACGGCTTATTCTGACTAAGTTGGTCAGTATTGCCGATGAAACAGATATGTTATTACTAATTTCAATATCGCGAGGAGTTAATGACCAGTAACCAACCTCTGCTTGAGATCAAGAACCTAAGCGTCTCGATCGAAAACAAGCAGATCGTCAAAGGACTTAACCTCACCGTTAACCCCGGCGAAATCCACGCCATCATGGGTCCGAACGGCTCCGGCAAGTCCACCCTGTGCTACGCCTTGATGGGTCACCCCGAATACACCGTCACCGGCGGAGAAGTCCTCATGAATGGCAAGAACGTACTTGAAATGGCCGTCGATGAACGCTCCAAAGCCGGAATGTTCCTCGCCTTCCAGTACCCGGTAGAAGTCCCGGGCGTGACCTTGCAGAATTTCCTGCGCACCGCCTACAACTCTCACAAGGGTGAAAACGGCACCTCAAAAGTCAACGTCCTCAAGTTCTGGGGTTTCCTGAAAGCGAAACTTCAGATGCTTGGCATCGACGAGTCCTTTGCCAACCGCTATCTCAACGACGGTTTCTCCGGTGGCGAAAAGAAGCGCGCCGAGATTCTGCAAATGGCCGTCCTTGAACCCAAGGTCGCCCTCCTCGATGAAACCGACTCCGGTCTCGATATCGACGCCCTCCGCGCTGTCGCCGAAGGCGTCAACAAATTGATGAACCCGTCAATGGGCATCGTTATGATCACCCACTATCAGCGTCTCCTCGATTATATCAAGCCGCACTACGTCCACATCATGGCGAGCGGCAACATCATCAAAACCGGCGGCCCCGAACTGGCGCTGGAACTCGAGGAAAAAGGCTACGGCTGGCTAACCGGCGACAAAGTCGCGGCAGAGGTATAACATGGCTGATGAAAAACCGACACCGGGTCTCAAAATAGACGACTACAAATACGGATTCCACGATCCGGAAAATTATCCGTTCAAGTCCGGCAAAGGCCTGAGCAGGGAAATCGTCACCACCATCTCGGAAATGAAGAACGAGCCGGGCTGGATGACCGATTTCCGCCTCAAGGCGCTCGAACATTTCCATGCCCGCCCGATGCCTCAATGGGGTGGCGGCGGTTTGCTGGAAACGATCGATTTCCAGAACATCCACTACTATGTCAAACCGTCTGACCGCGCCGAACGCAATTGGGAAGACGTTCCTGCCGACATCAAGAACACCTTTGATCGTCTTGGCATCCCCGAAGCCGAAAAGAAATTTCTCGCTGGCGTCGGTGCCCAGTACGAATCCGAAGTGATCTATCACAATCTGCAGGAGCAGTGGGCAAAACTCGGCGTCGTCTTCCTTGACACCGACAGCGGCTTGCGCGAACACGAAGACATTTTCAAGAAGTACTTTGGCAAAATCATTCCGTACAATGACAACAAATTCGCCGCACTCAATTCCGCCGTCTGGTCGGGTGGATCATTTATCTACGTCCCCAAAGGCGTTTCGGTTGACATCCCACTCCAGGCATATTTCCGCATCAACACGGAAAACATGGGCCAGTTTGAACGCACGCTAATCGTCGTCGATGAAGGCGCCTGGGTGCACTACGTCGAAGGCTGTACTGCCCCGGTATATTCCTCCGATTCATTGCATTCAGCCGTCGTCGAAATCATCGTCCTGCGCAACGGTCGTTGCCGCTACACGACAATCCAAAATTGGTCGAAAAACGTCTATAATCTCGTGACCAAACGCGCGCAGGCTTGGGAAGGCGCCACCATGGAGTGGGTCGATGGCAACATCGGCTCCAAACTCACTATGAAGTACCCAGCCATCCAACTGATGGGCGAAGGCGCCAAGGGTGAAGTTCTCTCCGTAGCATTTGCCGGCGATGGACAACATCAGGATGCTGGTGCCAAGGTAAGTCACTTCGCCAAGAACACTTCATCTTCGATCACCTCGAAGTCAATCTCCAAGGGCACCGGCCGTTCGACCTATCGCGGTCTCGTCAAAGTCGCCGTGGGCTGTACCGGTGTAAAGTCCAACGTCGAATGCGACGCGCTCTTGCTCGATGAACATTCGCGTACGGATACCTATCCATACATGGAGATTGACGAAGAAGATGTTTCCATCAGTCATGAAGCTTCGGTCTCGAAAATCTCCGAGACCCAGCTGTTCTACCTGCAGACCCGCGGTCTCTCGGAAGAACAGGCCTCAATGATGATCGTCAATGGCTTCATCGAACCGATCGTCAAGCAGTTGCCGATGGAATATGCGGTCGAGCTCAATCGCTTGATCGAACTGGAAATGGAAGGGTCGGTAGGCTAATGACTGTCGTTCTCAAAGCGCGCGAAAAAGCCGATCTCTTCGCGCCGTTCACCGAAGAATACTTCGCGCAGTTCGCCAAGTCCCTTAACGGCAATGATGCCATCAATTCCTGGCGGCGCACCAGCTTCGACAAGGCAATGCTCGCATCGGCGCCCTCGAACCGCGACGAAGATTTCAAGTATGTCAATTTCCGTGGCCTCAATTTCGACGGCCTCAAACCGGTGCTATTGCAGTGGCTGCAGCAAACCCAATCCAATTCGATTCTGGCTGCCGGTATCGATAAGATCGAAGACCTCCCGCAGGAATACACCGTCGATCAGGTTCAGACCGACCCGACGCAGAATATCTTCTTCGGCTCATTTGCCGATGCCCACGCCGCCGAACCACAGCGATTCGCCGAACTGCTGGAGTTTTTCCATAAGAACTACCTCGGCCGCAAATTCGCCTTGTTGGCGCAAGCCTTCTTGAGTCAGGGCGCATACCTGCACATCAAGAAGAACACCGCTGAATCTTCACCGCGTCAACTCTTCACTCGATTCAATGGCGAGAAGGTGATGAAGTCATTTGCCACCGTCGCTCAAATCGACGAAAACTCGCGCGGCAGTTTGGTCTGGGATATCGATTCAGTTAAGAATTCATCCGGACTGCTCAACGGTACCCTCGATGTCATCGTCAAGAGCGGCAGTCATCTGAACTTGCTCCTAACCCAGCATCTCACCGCCGAGATCAACAGCGTCACCACGGTGCGTGTCTATCTCGAGAAAGATGCCATGCTCGAATTGGCGACAATATCCTCGGGCGGACACGTCAACCAGATGGAAATCGATATCAAATTCGCAGGCTCCGGAGCGCAAGCGCTCGTCAACGGCGTCTATCTTGGCCGCGAAAAAGAAAACTTCAATCTGCTGACCCATCAGGACCACCAGATCGGGCACACCAATTCTGACCTGTTCTATATCGGTACCTTATCGGGTGAGTCGTCCTCCAACTATCTCGGCAAGATCACCATCGCCGCTGACGCCCAGCGCTCCGACGCGTATCAGAAGAATCGCAATTTGATTCTCAACAAAGGCTGCACCGTCAACAGCTCGCCGAAACTGGAAATCGGCGCCAATGACGTTCGTTGCACGCACGGCGCCACGACGGCAAAAGTCTCTGATTTGGAAACATTCTATCTGCGTTCACGCGGAATTGATTATCCTACTGCCAAGGTGTTGCTCGCCGATGGATTTATCTCGCAGGTTACGCCGCGTATCAAGGCGCCGCTTCTCCAAAGCGGATTTGCTCGTCGTCTCGAAGCGCTTCTTTACCAGTGGGGCGGTTCGGACACCAGGAACTAAGAATGCTTTCCGGGCAAGGCTCGCCCTGTCCGGGTAGTACCAAGAAGGACTCATGCCGCTTGACATAGAGAAGATCAAAGCCGACTTTCCGATCTTTCGGAATGCTCACCGCAATAACAAACCGCTCGTCTATCTCGATTCTGCCGCTACCGCGCACAAACCGCAGTGCGTTATTGATGCCGAGTCAAAATTCTATACCGAAGACTACGGCACCGTCCGCCGCGGAATCTATTTCCTTTCCGCAATGGCGACGGAAAAATACGAGTCGGTTCGCAAACTAATCGCAGAGTTCATACAAGCATCTTCGCCGGCGGAAATCGTCTATACTCGCGGCGCTACCGAGTCGATCAATCTTGTCGCGCGCAGTTACGGTGAAAGCCAGCTCAAAGCCGGCGACGAAATCATCCTTTCCGAATTCGAGCACCACTCCAATATCGTTCCGTGGCTCATGTTGCGCGATCGCATCGGCGTCAAGCTCGTCTATGTCCGCTCCACCCGCGATTGGCGCTTCGACATGGATGACTATGCCGATAAACTTTCCGAGCGCACGAAAATAGTCTCCATTACCGGTATGTCGAACGTTCTCGGCACGATGCCCGACCTCAAAGCCATTACCGCATTGGCGCACGGGAAAGGCGCCAAGGTCCACATCGACGGTGCGCAGTTGGTGCCCCACATGGGTATCAATGTCAAATTCCTCGACTGCGACTTCTTGTCATTCTCTTCGCACAAGATGCTTGGCCCTACCGGCGTCGGCGTACTTTATATGAAGCGTGAACTCGGCGAGATTATGTCGCCCTGGCAGGGTGGTGGAGACATGATCGAATATGTGCAGTATGACGGTTTTACAACCAACGAGCTTCCATACAAATTCGAAGCCGGCACACCCAACATGGCCGGTGTCATCGGCTTCGGCAAAGCCATCGAATACATCAACTCCGTCGGCTTGATCAATATCATGATGCACGAACGCGAAACGACCGAGTACGTACTCCGTCGCATGCTCGAGACCGAGGGCATTCAACTATATGGTCCGACCACAGCCGAAAATCGCGGCTCTGTCTTTTCGTTCAACTACAAGGACTTGCATTCCCACGACATCGGCTCAATGCTCGATTTCAACAACATCGCCATCCGTGCCGGACACCATTGCGCACAGCCCTTGATGGGCAAACTCGGTGTAATATCGACTGCGCGGGCCAGTTTTTACCTTTACAATTCCAAGGAAGATGTTAATATACTGATCGACGCACTGCAGCAATCGGAAAGGTTCTTGAAAAATGCAGTTAGATGACCTCTATCGCGAAGTGATTGTCGATCACTACAACCACCCGCGTAACTACGGCAAACCCGAAAAATGGGATATCCTCGTCGAAGGCAAAAACCCCGTCTGCGGCGATGAAATCAAGATCTACATTTCCGTCAAGGATGACATTGTCTCCGATGTCCACTTCGAAGGTAAGGGCTGCTCCATCTCCATCGCATCTGCATCCGTCATGACTGAATCGCTTATCGGCAAGAACCTCGAGGAAGCCAAACTGGCGCTCTCCGATTTCAATCAGATTCTGCGCGGTGAAGCCTGCGAACGTTGCGAAGAACTCTCCGACACCGCCGCCTTCCAGGGCGTCACCAAATTCCCGGTCCGCATCAAATGCGCCCTCCTCCCATGGAAAACCATCGAGAGCGCCATCAACGGTAACGGCAAAAGCTAACCACTCACATCCTTCGGACGAAGGCGCGAATTCAGTTATCACAGTAGGTCCAGTGCCTTGTGCTCCGGACAATTCCGCTGTCATCCCGAGCGCAGTGAGGGATCTGTTCCTTTCAAGATCCGCCAGGAACCCAATCCTGACGGCCGAATTGTCCAGTTCCTTCGTAGGGGCGCAGTACAGCATGTCGAAGATCCCGCCTTTGCGGGGCTGCGCCCAACCTTCCGCTCCCCTCGTTACTACTCAACAAGTCGTAGGTCTATCTTTCAATAGAGCCTGTTACATCGTGTAATCGGCGCCGCATACCCCAATCCCCCCTTGACAAAAAGTCGCTCATTGGGTACATTATGATGATTCAACTCACATTCGAAACAGCTTCACAGTCCAAGTGAACTGTCGAGGGAAAATGAACACATCCCCGCCAAGTATGTTCCACGAAAGGTCAGGTTCCATATGATCCGTACCATTTCAATTTTGGTGCTGGTTCTCTCTGCAATTGCTTATTCAGCAACAGTGCACGTTCCAGGCGATCAGCCTACGATACAGGCAGCTGTCAGTTTTGCCCAGGAAGGCGACACCGTCTTGGTTGCTCCCGGTGAATATATCGAAAACATTGTAGCCAATGCCAAAGGCTTTGCCCTGATTTCTCAAGCCGGTGCCGCAGCAACCACAATTCGACCCGCTGATCTGGGTGCGCGCACCATCTACTTGGCGCAGAATCAAAACCGCACGTTTATTCTGAAAGGTTTCACGTTTACCGGCTCGGATGCATATGCCTGCGTTGAAATCTATAGCGGACTTGCCCGAATCTATGATAACGTCTTTGAAGACATCAATAGCGATGCCGGTGCGCTTGTGCTCGGTCATGGCGGCGGAACTATCCTGAACAATGTATTCAGGAACAACCACAGTAATGAGCACGGTGGTGCAATGCAAGTAGCCTCTTGGAAACCGATGTTAATCGCCGACAACATTGTCACCGGAAATACCGCAACCTACGGCGCCGGTATCAACCTCCTCGGCGCTCGCTTCGCGGTCGTCCGCAATAACCTCATCATCGACAATCACGCCACCGAATACGGTGGCGGCATCTATCTCGCCAACAACGATGCCTACCGGAGCATCATTCACGACAACACCATCGTCAATTGCACTTCCGGTAATGACGGCGGCGGCGGCATCTGCTTTGGCGGATGTCCGGGTGACTCTGCCTATAACAACATCATTGTCGACTGCGGTGGATATGGTATCTGGGCGGCAAACAGCTTCATGTGCTTCTTCGACTACAATTGCCTCTCCAACAATACGCCCGGCGACTATCAAGGTGTACCGACCGGACCGAATGAACTGCTGGTCGACCCGCAATTTGTCGGTGGCATCCCCTCCAGCTATGAGTTGTTGCCCACCTCGCCATGCTTCGATGCCGGCAACCCCGACTCTCGCTACTTCGACCTCATGGGTGGACGAAACGACATCGGCGCCACCTTTGTCGGTATTCCGCACATCCCAACCACCATTCGCGTTCCGCTTGATCAGCCAACCATCCAATCTGCGGTCTACGCGTCGCGTAATGGTGACACCGTGCTGGTAGCGGCCGGGACCTATACCGAAAATATTCACATCGTCGGCCGGGGAATCACCCTGATTTCCGAATCCGGCTCGGCGCTGACAACCATCACTCCGGAAGTCCCATCGGTAAGAACCCTGCACGTTGAGGACAACACCGGCTTGGAAACCGCGCTTAAAGGATTCACCATCACCGGTTCCGACGCCTTCTGTGCCGTGGAGATCTTCCGCGGGACTGGGCTTGTTTCTGACAATATCTTCGCAGACAATCAAAGTGATGCCGGCGCGCTCGTCGTCGGTCACGGCGGCGGTGCTATCACGAACAATGTCTTCAGTAACAACATTGGTTCGTTCCATGGTGGCGGCATGCAGGTCGCAAGTTGGAACACCATGTTGATTGCCGATAACACGCTTTACGGAAACTCTGCGACTTACGGCGCGGCCATGAATCTTCTCGGTGCGTCCAACGCTACCGTCAGAAACAACCTCCTGGTCGATAACCATGCCATCTCATATGGCGGTGGAATCTACCTGGCAAATAGCGATGCCGTCAATACCCTCATTCACGACAACACCATCGTCAACTGCAGTTCCGGCAACAACGGCGGCGGTGGAATTTGCTTTGGCGGATCCGGATTGGACACCGCCTACAACAACATCATTGTCGGTTGCCAAGGTAACGGCATCTGGGCCGCAAACTCGTTCGAGTCATTCTTCGACTACAATTGTCTGTTCAACAACTCGCCGGCGGACTACGAAGGCGTTCCCTTCGGCGTCAATGAGATTCACCTCGATCCGCTTTTTGTCGGTGGTGATCCGTTCTTATATCTGATTCAGCCCACTTCGCCCTGTGTCGATGCCGGTAACCCTGAAACCAGATTCAATGACACCAACGGCACTCGCAATGACATCGGGGCTGACCTTGCGTCTATAATAGTCTATATTCAACCGGATACACTTCGAGTCCCGGAGGATTACGCGACCATCCAAGCCGCCATTGATGCAGCTTCCGAAGGCGACATTGTCCTCGTCGCTCCCGGCGAGTATGTCGAAAATCTCTTCGCTAATGGTAAGGGCTTCAGTCTCATCTCGGAGGCCGGCGCCGCATCCACAATTATTCGCCCGGCTGATCCCGATTTGCGTACCCTCTATCTGCCGGCCAACGTCGGTCATGTTTTCGAGCTGGCGGGCTTTACCTTCACTGGCTCCGATGCCTACGTCTGTGTCGAGTCGTACAGCGGAATTTCCAACGTACACGACAACATCTTCGAAGATAATGACGTCAGCGGAGGAGCGCTTCTTCTCGGCCATGGTGGTGGATCCATCGTCGATAATGTCTTCACCAACAACCGCGGCACCCAGCACGGCGGCGCCATGCAGGTCCCCAGTTGGCAGCCAATGCTGATCGAAGGCAACACCATTACCGGTAATACCGCTAACTGGGGTGCTGGCATCAACCTTCTTGGCGGTCGTTACGTTACCGTCCGCTACAACCTCATCGCCGACAACCACGCGACATCTTATGGCGGCGGTATCTATCTGGCCAACGATGATGCCATCCACACTGTGATCCACAACAACACGATTGTAAATTGCAGTTCCGGAAATAATGGCGGCGGAGGCATCTGCTTCGGTGGTTGCACCCTCGACACAGCCTACAACAACATCATCGTCGGTTGCGAAGGCAACGGCATCTGGGCAGCCAACACCTGGGATTGCTTCTTTGACTACAACTGCCTCTTTAACAATTTGCCTGCCGATTACGAAGGCGTCCCGATTGGATCCGGCGAGATCTACGTCGATCCGTTGTTTGTGGGAGGACTGCCGTTCAGCTTTGCACTTACACCAACATCTCCTTGCATAGATGCCGGCAATCCCGATCCAATGTTTAATGATCTCGACGGCTCTCGCAATGATATCGGCGCCTTCCCATTCACGACTTATACGCCCGGAGACGTCGATGGAAACGGCTCGGTCAATGTCTCTGATGCTGTGTACGTCATCCTTTATATCTTCGCCAACGGACCGGTTCCGGTGCAGCCGGCAAGCGGAGACGTCAACTGCGATGGACTCTCCAACATTTCCGACGTAGTCTATATTATCAACTTCGTCTTCCTGGGAGGCCCGGCGCCCTGCCAGAAGTAGGTAGTAATCTCGTCTTGCACGACCAATCTTGCGGGAAAAAGCAATCCAAATGCCTTTTCCCGCTTCTATTGCTGCATCTCTGGGAACTAGATTAATGCTGTCGTGCACCAGTTTGGCATTGACAGAACATGGATATTCAATATTATATTATAGGTATACTAAGCAACCGCCTGGTTCCAGTCCAGTAGTGGACTTGTGAGGGCAAATGCGTCTTTATTTGACAAGTAAATTTCCAGAAAGGACAGGCTACTTATGATCCGTACCATTCTTGTTTTGGTGCTGGCTCTCGCGTCATTCGCGTTTGCCGCGACCATTCACGTTCCCGGCGATCAGCCCACCATCCAGGCGGGCATTGATGCCGCCCTCGATAGCGATACTGTATTTGTTGCTCCCGGCGAATACGCCGAGAACATCATCATCAATTCCAAAAGCATCTCCTTGATTTCCGATTCAGGTGCTGCCATAACAATTATTCGCCCCTTCGACTCCGGCGAGAGAGCTCTGCATCTTCCTACCAATCTTAATCATGCATTCCTACTCAAGGGATTCACCTTCAACGGTTCCAATGGCCATGCTTGCGTCGAAATCTACCGTGGCGCCGCCCGTGTATATGAGAATGTCTTTGAAAATAACGATGTGGACGATGGCGCCATCTTCCTGTACTACTGCGGCGGAACCGTCATGAACAACGTCTTCCGAAATAACCGTGGTACATTGCATGGTGGCGGGATTCGCGTCGCTAGCTGGAGTCCGATGTTGATTGCCGGCAATATGATTATCGGCAACACCGCCACCTACGGCGCCGGTATCAACGCTCTTGGCGCCCGATACGCTACCATTCGGAACAACTTAATTGTCGACAACCATGCATTATCAGGCGGCGGCGGAATTTACTTGGCCAATCCTGACGCCTTCAGCAATCTCGTGCACGACAACACAATCGTCAACTGTAGTTCTGGTAACAGTACCGGCGGCGGTATCTGCTTTGCCGCAGCTGATGGTGATACCGCTTACAACAATATTATCGTGGATTGCCAAGGCAACGGCATCTGGGCGGCGAACAGCACTGACTGCTTCTTCGATTACAATTGCCTTTTCAACAATGTACCGGGCGACTACAGCGGTGTGGTATTTGGTCCCAACGGCGTATATGCCGATCCGAAATTTGTCGGTGGTGATCCATTTAGTTATGAACTCATGCCATCATCGCCCTGTATCGATGCCGGCAATCCGGACACTCGCTTCAATGATCTCGACGGCTCCCGCAATGACATCGGTGCCGTTTTGGCGGAAACTCCAGCGGTTCCAAAAACGATTCGAGTCCCTGCAGACCAGCCGACTATTCAAGACGCGGCTGATGTCGCTAATGATGGCGACACAATCTTAGTTGCACCGGGTGAATACTCGGAAAATGTCGTCATTGATTTCAAGAGTATTGTCATGATTTCTGACTCCGGTGCAGCGGCGACCATTCTTCGCCCGCTCGATCCGAGCCAAAGAGCCCTGCATCTTCCCTACAACTCGGGCTTTAAATTCACGTTGCGGGGTTTCACTTTCACCGGCTCCAATGGTCACACTTGTGTTGAAATCCATTTCGGCAATGCGGTCGTGTCCGACAATGTCTTCGAAGATAACGATGTGGACGATGGCGCCATCTTCTTGTACTACTGCGGCGGAGCCGTGATGAACAACGTCTTCAAGAATAACCGCGGTACATCGCACGGAGGCGGAATACGCGTCGCCAGTTGGAGTCCGATGCTGATCGAAAACAACACGATTACCGGAAATACTGCGACATATGGCGCGGGAATAAACGCCCTCGGCGCCCGGTACGCCACCATTCGGAACAACTTAATCGTCGACAACCACGCATCTCTGGGTGGTGGAGGCATTTACTTAGCCAATCCCGATGCCTACAACAATCTGGTTCATGATAATACAATTGTAAATTGCAGCTCCGGCAACAACACCGGCGGAGGAATCTGCTTTGCCGCAGCCGAAGACGATACCGCTTACAACAACATCATCGTCAATTGCCAGGGTAACGGTATCTGGGCTGCAAACAGCACGGACTGCTATTTCGATTACAACTGCCTTTTCAACAATGTACCCGGCGACTACAGCGGCGTTGTCTTTGGACCCAACGAGTTGCTGGCTGACCCGCAATTCGCCGGTGGTAACCCCTTCATCTACGACCTGATACCCTCATCTCCTTGCATCGATGCAGGCAATCCCGATCCAATGTTCAATGATCTCGACGGCTCCCGCAACGATATCGGCGCCTTTCCGCCTACCACATACACGCCGGGAGATGCTGACGGGAATGGTACAGTTAATGTCTCGGACGCAGTATTTCTGCTCAATTACATATTTGCTTATGGAACAGCCCCAATACCGCTTGCCGCCGGCGATCCTAATTGCGACGGTAATTGTAACATCTCGGACGTTGTATATATCATAAACTACATTTTCCTGGGCGGTCCGGCACCCTGCCAGAAATAGGCAGAAATCCCATTTTACGGTCGAAATCCTGCGGGAAAAGACAAACCTAACGTCTTTTCCCGCTCTTGTTGTCGATGTTCCGCGCGCAACGTTTTCGCCCCGTCAATCCAATCGGCATTGACATAAAATGGATATTCAATATCATGCTATAGGTGTCTTTGAAAACAGCATGGAATTGGCCTGATGGTGGTCAGGTGAGGGCAAATGCGTCTATTCTCAAGACGTAATTATCGCGAAAGGACACGCTCCGTATGATTCGTACCATTTCCATCCTGGTGATGATTCTCTCATCTCTTGCTTATTCAGCAGTTGTGCACGTTCCAGGCGATCGGCCCACGATTCAATCAGCTGTCATCTCTGCCCAAGAAGGCGATACGGTCTTGGTTGCTCCCGGTGAATATGTCGAAAATGTCTACGCTAACGGTAAAGGCTTTGCCCTTATCTCCGAATCCGGTGCTGCAGTAACCACCATTCGTCCAGCCAACCCGGCTGCACGAACCATCTATCTCCCGCAGAATCAGGGCCGTAACTTCATTCTGAAGGGCTTCACATTTACCGGCTCGAATGCCTATATCTGCGTTGAGGCCTACAGCGGCATTAGCGGCATATATGATAATGTATTCGAAGACAACAATAATGACGCCGGTACCCTCGTGCTCGGTCATGGTGGTGGAGCTGTCCAGAACAACATTTTCAGGAACAACAGCAGTTCAGAGCAAGGTGGTGCAATGCAGGTGGCTTCCCGGATACCTATGTTGATCGCCGACAACATTGTCACCGGAAACACTGCCACCTACGGCGCCGGCATTTACTTGCCCGGAGCGCGTTGGGCCGTCGTTCGCAATAATCTCATCGTCGACAATCACGCGGCATCCTATGGTGGTGGCATTTATCTCGCCAACAGCGATGCCTTCTTTACTATTATTCACGACAATACCATCGTCAATTGCACTTCCGGCAATAACAGCGGCGGCGGCATTTGCTTCGGCGGATGTGAAGACGATTCTGCTTATAACAACATCATCGTCGGCTGCGGCGGATACGGTATCTGGGTGGCGAATACTTCGCGCTGTTACTTCGACTACAACTGTCTTTCCAACAATCTGCCTGGCAACTATCAAGGGGTATATCAAGGGGTACCGACTGGCACCAATGAACTGCTGATTGACCCGCAATTTGTCGGTGGCATGCCTTTCAGCTATGAACTGTCGCCTGCCTCGCCATGCATCGACGCCGGCAACCCCGACTCCCGTTACTTTGACCTTGCCGGTGGCCGAAATGATATCGGCGCTACATTCGTCGGCATTCCGCATATCCCTACAACTATTCGCGTTCCGCTAGACTTCCCGTCAATTCAATCCGCTGTCTATGCCTCGCGAAACGGCGACACGGTACTCGTTGCATCCGGTGTCTACACGGAGAACATCCATGTCGTCGGCAGGGGAATCACACTGGTCTCGGAATCCGGCCCAGATCTTACAACCATTACCCCGGAAGTTCCGTCGCTAATAACCCTGCGTTTCGAAGACAATACCGGATTGGAAACCGCTCTTAGAGGATTTACCATCTCCGGTTCTGACGCGCTATGTGCCGTGGAAATTTTCCGCGGAACCGCACTAGTTTCGGACAACATCTTCGATGGCAACCTTAGCGAACAAGGTGCACTTGTTGTTGGCCAAGGCGGTGGATCAATTACCAATAATATCTTCAGCACCAATCACGGTTCTTATCAGGGTGGCGGCATGCAGGTTGAAAGTTGGAATCCGATGCTCATCGCCGAGAACACCGTTTTTGGAAACACCGCCACTTATGGCGCCGGCATCAACCTACTCGGCGCAATCTACGCCGTCGTCCGCAATAACCTCATCGTTGATAATCACGCAGCATCATATGGCGGCGGCATCTATCTTGCAAATAGCTGGGCTCGGTACAACGTTATCCACAACAATACCATCGTCAATTGCAGTTCCGGAAATGGTGGCGGCGGTGGAATCTGTTTCGGTGGCTGTACCCTCGACACCGCTTACAACAACATCATTGTCGGCTGTGGAGGCAACGGCATCTGGGCGGCCAACACTTGGGACTGTTTCTTCGATTACAATTGTCTCTTCAATAATACTCCCGAGAATTACCAGGGCGTCCCGATCGGTTCCGGCGAAATCTACGTCGATCCTCTATTCGTGGGTGGTGTTCCCTTCAGTTATGCACTTGCACCAACATCTCCTTGTATCGATGCCGGCAATCCCGATCCATTGTTCAATGATCCCGACGGGACCCGCAACGATATCGGTGCCCACCTGCCTAAGACCTACACGTCCGGAGATGCCGATGGAAATGGGGCAGTAAATGTATCCGATGCCGTATATTTGCTTCAATACATCTTTTCCTTCGGTCCCATCCCTGTACCACTGGCGGCCGGCGACCCAAATTGCGACGGTAATTGTAACATCTCGGACGTTGTATATATCATAAACTACATTTTCCTGGGCGGTCCGGCACCCTGCCAGAAATAGGCAGAAATCCCATTTTACGGTCGAAATCCTGCGGGAAAAGACAAACCTAACGTCTTTTCCCGCAATTCATACCGCCCCTATGCCCTTTCCTTAAGATTGGTCTTTAACCAGCTGCCCGTTAGCTGTTTCTGCACTTAATTTTAACAGCAAACAAACGGCTTTTTCTATTGACACTACGGCTTAAAATTCTATATTCGTCTTGATGGGAAATAGGGGGTGCTATACTTATTTTTACCAATCGTCTTTGTAGTCTTACAACCTGAAACTGTGATGGAAGTGAACCTTTCCTTTACTTTGAAAAAAAACCAAAACTCACTTAACTCTACAGGAGGCACTATGTCGCCTAAAACTCTGCTCGTCAGGACTATGATCTTGGTCATGGCTCTGACAGCGATTTTCCTGTCGACCGACTCGGCCTTTGCACAAACGCACGACTCGACCGACAACTACCTGCGTCTCGCTTGCCCGGTCAATGCACCATTGGTCGCGGGTTCCTTTGTAGATGTGCCGGTCTATATGGCCAACTCCAAAGAACTCGGCGCATTTACCTTTGGCTTCAAGTACGACACGTACCACATGGAGTTCTCCTCCTTAATCGGAGCACAGGAAATCATTGACCTCGGTGGTCAGTTCCGCTCCACCCCAAGAGACACAGCCAATAACACCATGCTTACCGGTTGGTTCACATTCGACCCGAGTATGCCTATCCCAGTTCATGCCCCCGGCGCGGCTACCGAAGGGTTGATAATGACCCTCCGCTTTACCGTCAAAGCAAGCGTTGTTGACGGCTGCGTTGACATTACCAACGTCTTCATTCCGCCGGCTGGCGTTGCGATTTTTGCACCCAACGACGGTTCAGAGGCCATTACTCCGCGACTGGTTGACTGCGGTACCGCAGACGTCGTCTTCGGCACCGGATGTCCTCCTGAGCCAAACACACCGCCAATCGCCGTTTGTCAGCCGATTTCGGTCGTTGCTGGTGCCAATTGTACCGCGGCTGCCGATATCAATAATGGGTCAAGCGATCCCGACGGCGATCCAATCACAATAGTTCAGTCTCCTGCTGGACCGTATCCGTTAGGTCAGACCTTAGTTACCTTGACCGTTAGTGATGCTGACACTTCGGTGACTTGTCAGGCGACAGTCACTGTCACCGACGGCACCAATCCAGTCGTCACTTGCCCGGCGAATATTACCGTTGGTAATGATGCCGGCCAGTGCGGCGCGATTGTTAATTTCGCTGCTACTGCTACTGATAATTGCGATGCTAATGTGGCCATCACCTACAGCCAGAATCCCGGAACGCTGTTCCCGGTTGGCGCTACTGTGGTCACTGCCACCGGCACAGATGATGCCGGAAACTCGTCAGAGTGCCAGTTTACTGTCACGGTCAACGATACTCAAAACCCGGTAGCTGTCTGCCCGGCTGACATTAGTGTCACCGCAGACCCGGGTGAAACAAGCGCCATCGTAAACTTTGTTGTCAGCGCGACTGACAACTGCGCTGGTGCAACTGCCGCTGCGGTTCCTGCTTCAGGTTCAGCCTTCCCGCTCGGCCTCACGGTTGTTACCGTTACCGCGACCGATGGAGCCGGCAATACCGGCCAGTGCCAGTTCAATGTTACCGTCAATGCTGGAAATGCATCGCCGGTCGTCTCCGATATCCCGGATCAGATCATTGATCAGGGCGGCACCTTCGCCACCATCGCGCTCGATGACTATGTCACTGACGCCGATGATGTCGATGCCGATATCACCTGGACTACCCAGTTAATGAAGAGCAAGGGCGACCTGACTATCAGCATCGACCCGGCTACCCGTATTGCCACTGTCGTGGCTACTCCGGATTACACCGGTTCAGCGGTCTTTACTTTCCGCGCTACCGATCCGGACGGTGCCTTCGATGAAGATCAAGCCACCTTCACGGTCAATGCTCTGCTTAACGATCCGCCGACTGTCTCCGACATTCCGGATCAGACCATTACCGAAGGTCAGCTCTTTGCCACCATCAACCTCGATGACTTTGTTGTCGATCCAGATGATAACGATAATCTCCTGACCTGGACCTTCTCCGGTAACACCAGCCTGATCGTTACAATCAGCCCGGCACGTGTTGCCACGATCTCCTATCCGGGCGGATTCCTCGGCGCCGAGACGATCACCTTCACGGCGACCGATCCGGGCGCTCTGGCTGACAGCGATGCCGCGACCTTCACGGTCAACGCCATCCCGAATCAGGCTCCGGTTGTCACCGACATTCCTGATCAGACCATCCTTGAAGGCCAGTTATTCGCCATTATCGATCTCGACGATTACGTCTCCGATCCTGATAATGCCGATAACGAACTTACCTGGACCTTCTCCGGCAATACCGAACTGGTTGTCGTCATCGATACCGGCAATATCGCTATCGTGACGTATCCGGGTGGATTTACCGGTACCGAGATCATCACCTTCACGGCGACCGATCCGGGCCTCCTTGCCGATTCCGATCAAGCCTCCTTCACGGTCAATGCCGACCTGAATCCGGACTTCACAATTGACGTTACTCCGGAAACGATTACTATTGAAGGCGGTCTTGCTTCACCGTTCGCATACAACATTGCCATCGGTTCAATCGATGGATTCTCCGATGCGGTTGACCTCGCCGTTACTGGCGTTGGCATCACCTTCACCGGTGACTTCACCGTTGATCCAGTCGCTGCTCCGGGCCTTAGCACCTTCAATGGCGCAATTGACCCCAGCACGCCGACCGGTGTCTATGACCTCGTTTTCACTGGCACCAGCGGCTCCGTCAAAGCTGATACCGTTCAGCTCGAAGTTGGTAGCTGCGTTGCCCCGCCAATCGTCGTCACCAGCCTCGACACCCTGGTTGTCATTGCTGAAGAAGGCTCCAGCCCGGCTGACGAATTGGTTTATGTGACCAACGGCGCCGTGTGTGGCACCCTTTATTGGGAAGTCACTTCCAATCAGTCGTGGGTCTCCGCCAATCCGCAGAGTGGTAACGTTGATGCCGGCGAAACCCCCGGCGACGAAGTCACCCTGTCGTTCAATACCGCCGGTCTTACCGCTGCCGGTAGTCCATATATCGCACAAGTGCAGTTCATGCCTGTCGTCGTGGGTAAGGATGTCAATGCCGACGAAAACGGCGTAATTGAAATCACGTTGTTCATCACCGAGAAGCCGGTTTCAGAAGACACCGTTTGGGTGTCCCATGAAAGCACTTTCCCGGGTGAAGATGTTGCCGTGGATCTCTCCTTCCAGAACTTCGAAGAACTCGCCGGTATGTCGGCTGGTTTGAGCTGGAACTCTGCCGATGTCACGCTCGATTCCGTGGTCTTCACCGGATCGCGCGTCGAATACATCAGCAATAAGATCACGACAATCAATAATATCGACCGCACTTTGGCTCACGGCCTCTTCCGTCTGCCGCCGGAGCCTTTGGTTCCAGTTGGTTCCGGTCTCTGGGCCACTCTGTGGTTCTCCGTTGATGGCGGTGCTGCACCGCAAATCGTCAATATTGACACCGTCTTCATCGATCCGGGCGTTGAACTGATGTTCTCCGATGAAATCGGAAACTCAATCTATCCGCAGTTCTCCGCCGGTTCAATCTCGATCGGTGAACTCTCCGAAAACTGCATCAGCGGTTTCGTCAACGATGTTAATGGCGCCGTAGATGGCGCAACCGTCGAGCTCTGGGATGAGACTGGCCTCATCGCCACCACCACCACCAATGTCGATGGCTACTACCAGTTCTGCTTCATGATTCCGCCTGCTGACGGTTACACCGTCCGCGCCTACAAAGACGGTTACTATCCGGGTACGCAGGGTGGCGTTAGCCTTCCGGACAGCGATGTCAACATCCTGCTCGGCGGCTATATTGCCGAAGTCACCCCGACCTACGAATGGGTCGACCTCTATTGCCAGGGCGGAGCGCTTCAAAATGACCAGCCGATTCCGGTCGGTTCAGTCGTCGAAGCCTTCGATCCGGACGGCGTCCTCTGCGGTCGCTGGGTCGTTACCACTCCTGGTACTTTCGGATTTATGCCGGTTTACGTCGACGATCCGTATTCACCAGGTGTCGATGAAGGCTGTGTCCTTGGCGATGCAATTACCCTTAAGCTGGACGGCGGCGACGTCGACCTTACCGGTGACCCGCTCGTCTGGACCGGAAATGGCGATCGTTATGAAGCTTGCTTCAACACTTCCACCGATGTCACCTGTTGCTTGCACTTGGCAGCCGGCTGGAACCTCGTTTCGCTCAATGTTGCGCTTCCGACCTCTGACCTTGAAGCCCTCTTTGCTGACGTGATGGATAACACCGACGTCATCTTGAGCTTCGAATCAGTCGGTCTGACCTATGATCCGGATCTCCCGGACTTCTCGACCCTGTTTGATGTCGACAACGCTCACGGCTACTGGTTCCGTATGGATGCCGCCGATTCAATCTGCATCACCGGTTCACTGGTTGCCGCTGCGACTCCGATCGCACTCGAGAACAACTGGAACCTCGTCAGCTATCTCCCCGAGACTCCGCTGTCAGTTCCGGATGCGCTCACTTCGATCTGGAGTAGCGTCGTCGTCGTGCTTGGTTATGAGAACGGTGGTTTGAGCTACGATCCTGCCCTTCCGGAACTGGCCACTCTCAACGAGATGAAGGCTTGCTTCGGCTACTGGATTAAGACCAACTCCGCCGGAACGCTCATCTATCCTGACGGCGTACCGACGTTCGTATCCAGCATTCCGGATGCCACGCGCAACCTCAACAGCTTTGTTCCGCGCGTGCAGACCAGCAATACCTGGATTAACCTGTATGGCTCCAATGTCAAACTCGACGGTAGAGAAATCCCGTCCGGTTCAATCATCGAAGCCTACAACGAAGCCGGTATCATGGTCGGTGAATTCTCTGTCCGTCAGTCGGGCAAGTTTGGATTCATGCCGGTCTACGGTCCGGATAACTTCAGCACCAACAATGATATTGCCAACGCTGGCAAGATCAGCTTCAAGATTAACGGTGAACAGATCGAGCAGACTATCGACTGGACCGCCAATGGTGAACGCGTTTTCGTTAACGAGTTCACGACAGTTGGCAAAGCCGGTGTATTGCCCGATCAGTTCAGCCTCGCCCAGAACTACCCGAATCCGTTCAACCCTGAAACCTCGATCGAATACGTGGTTGCTAAGCCCGGCTTCGTCGAAGTGTCAGTCTACAACGTCATGGGTGCCAAGGTCAAAACCCTGGTTAGCGAATACCAGGCGGCCGGTACCTACAGCGTGAAGTGGTTCGGTAATTCTGATGGCGGTGCGCAAGTTGCCTCGGGTGTCTACTTCTACAAGTTGACCGCCGGCGACTTCTCCGAAATCAAGAAGATGACCCTTCTGAAGTAATTTTGTATTCAAGTTAGCCCGAGTCGCACGATTCGGGCTTGCTTCAAAAAACAAAAAGCGCCCCGAAGACCAGTTCTTCGGGGCACTTTTGTTTGAACAGGGATTCTAGTCGTTGTCAGTTCTCAATGCTATTGTGGATGAGGCGAAACAAGCCCATAACCGCCGGACACGAATTTGCGATTCGGCACAGAGGTGCAACGAATCACATCAGAGTCAGGCGTTGAGCCTTCCTCTCTATTCGCGTGAGAGAATTAGGTAGCTATAATCCCGCTTGAAATAGCCGGTGCTCACTTGATCGTAGCCTAACTTCCTGCCTGTCCGACTCGATATGCGATCGCCAAAGTCGACCCGTCGATTGCCGAATACGAAAAGCCGTTCCTCTCAATTTCACCCAAAGCGGCTGTGACCGAACCAAGATGGCAGGGGTCAAAATCGTGCCAAAGTATGGCTCCCTTCTGACTCAATATTCGGAATGCGTTACGGGTGTCACTTAAGACCCCCTCATAACTATGATCGCCGTCGATGAAAATCAGATCTGGTGCCGGAATTCTCGAGTAATCCAGTGTCCTGCTGTCCCCGAGAATCTGATGAATTCGAGCTCTCTCAGGCGATTCTGCGAAGAATCGTCCGATTTGAAACGAGCATTTGTCAGGCGGAAGACACACCGTAAAAACCTCAGCCCCCGGGCTATTGATCGCCAGATTTAACGTCGTTCTACCTTCGAAGGTCCCGATCTCGAGTATGACTTTGGGCAGCAAGAGTCTGCAGATTCGGCTGATAACCGTCAATTCATATGGCGAAACTGATCCAGCAGATCGACTGCTGTCATATAGGTTTTCCGCTACTATAGCATCGGCAAGTCGCTTGATTCCCATTCGCGACGGGAGTTCATCAATCAGAGTATACGAGATTCGGTTTGTACTAAACAAGTCTCGAGTAGTGCTGTACAGGACATTGTCCCACGGTGTATCGTATCGACTCAAGATGCAGCTTGGGTGGAGAATCAGTGCCGTTAGTTGTCTTGCGCGCTTTGAGAATGACATGACCGTTTACTCCCCGTATTCGATACATGTCAATTATAAGCATCACCCTTCCGAAAACAAAGGCACGATTGCGACGCTGTTGAAGTCCGCCCATTGACGGGCAAAGCGGTCCTAAAGAAGATCGAAATCACTGACCGTTACTTCGCAGTCGATCAGATTTAGTTCGTTTGGATTTTGGTGACAATACACTATCAGGGAGTTTGCGGAGTCCGCTTGATTAATCAGACAACGGAACGTGATGTTAGCTGTTGCGTTAGTGCTGTCTAGGGCTCCGGCACATAATGGCTCCTGAAAATTGCTGCTCAGCGATATTCTATTGTCGGCAGTTTCCCATCGGATCCGTCAATGCCGCCTTCTCCGCCGCCAGTGCCTCTTCCCACGGAATGATCAAAAACTTGAGAATGATTCGGTCATTCTCCGTGAGATCCCGAAACTCGAATCCGACTTCAAACATCCCAACACTGTCATCGAGAATGCACCATTTGCTATCAAGCCAAAGCTCAAGTTCCTTGCACTCCAGAACCGGCTCCGGCAATGCCAACCGGCACTGGTACAGCTTGCCTGCTGTGATTAACTCACGACACAACAACTTGCAGCCGCTTGAAGTCAGATCCTGAACCGATCCCAGCGGCAGATCCGTTTGCTTGTCGATAACGTAAAGATCAGAAGCAGGCGTTCGGCGCTGCGTTTGACGTCGCTCTGGCATCGCCGCCCTCCTCTCAAACAGGAATAATCAAAAAATCTATCTTATTTCCTGTTTCGACAAAGACTTATCCTGACTTTAGCCGTCGACTCGCCATTCGGCCAATGTGCCTAATCCACAATGAACAGCTTTGCGCGGGTTGACGTCACCGATCAATACGGAACCGCCCCGTCGGCAACCAGATAATTCATTCCCGGCGTCAGCGTAAACCTCCGGCCATCTTGAAGTTCAGTGATAAGCGTCCCCTCCAATACGAGCAGAATTTGCCCCTTCGCACACCAATGATCCGCCAGATATCCCGGCGTGAGCCGTCAGGAACCCCTTCCTGATGGCGCTTTTGGCGCATGGAATGGGCTTCCTTCGCTTCGTCCGGAGCCATTACAACAGTCCCGAAAGTTGGAATCCAGCTTAGCCCCGTAGGTAGGTGTTCCCGGTGAGGCGCGGAATCAGATAGTCCGATCATCTATCCACAAAGACCACTTTTAATTCCTGCGTACTATTTTTGTCATTTTACAGAAGGACTATATATGCAGTCTGATTTGAAACCCGTCGAAAATCACTACGGACGCGGTGGCATTCTCCAATCAATCGTGGCCGCTCTCGAAAAATCCGGGATAGATACCAAACAACTCGCTCCCGCCGACCTTGCTCCCGTCGACGAATTCCATATTCGCGGCCGCGAGGCCACCCTCGAGCTCGCCCAACGGGCTAAACTCAAACCCGGCTCGCGCGTCCTCGATGTCGGCTGCGGTCTCGGTGGTTCCGCCCGTTACCTTGCGACCGAACAAGGCTGCCAGGTTGTCGGCATCGATCTGACTCATGAGTACATCGAAACTGCCAACAAACTCGCCGATCTCGTCGGCTTGGATCATCAGGTCGAGTTCCATCAAGGCAGTGCTCTCAAATTGCCGTTTCCCGACGACTCCTTCGACCTCGTCTGGACCGAGCACGCCCAAATGAATATCGCCGACAAGAAGACTTTCTACGGCGAAATCGCACGCGTCCTCAAACCCGGCGGTCGTTTCGCTTTTCACGACATCTTCGCTGGTGATCAAGCTCCGCCGCATTTTCCCGTACCGTGGGCGGAGGTGGACTCTTTGAGTTTTCTCACCAAATCAAACCAAGTCCGCAATCTACTGCCGGATCTCGGTCTGCAAGTCGTCCAATGGGATGACAAAACGCAGCATTCGTTTGATTGGTTGAAAGCGACCATGGAGAAATTCGCCGAAACTGGCCCGCCGCCACTCGGTATCCACCTGCTCATGGGTGCTACGGCGAAGCAAAAACTCGGTAACGTCATTCGCAACTTCGAGGAAAACCGCATCCAGGTAATTCAGGCCGTCGCCGAAAAGAACTGAATACAGCGCTGGCTCAATCAACTATGAACAACTTTGCCCCGCTCGACGTCACCGATCGATGCGGAATCGCCCCGTCGGCAACCTGATAACTCATCCCCGGCGTCAGCGTAAATCTCCGGCCATCTTGAAGTTCAGTGATGAGCGTCCCTTCCAATACGAGCAGAATATGCCCCTTCGCACACCAATGATCCGCCAGATATCCCGGTGAATAATCCACCATCCGCACCCGGATATCCCCCAATTGCATCGTCCGCCACAACGCCTTCCCGTGTTCTCCCTTATGTTCAGTTGACTCAACCTTGCCCCAATCCACTGCCGCAAAAGGAATATCGAGTAACTTCATATCACGCTCCTTGTTTCGAGTTGTTCAATAACATAGACAAAATAATACTCAATCATCAATTCTTTTCTATTCTTGTTGACATCGCCCCTTAATATCCGTAAGGTTAATCCCGTGTTTTTTGCTACCCCTACGCGGGATACCCCAGCATGATTAGCCGAGAAGAGCTGCTCAAACTCGCCGCATTGGCGCGCCTGCGCTTGGATGAATCCGAAATCGGCCAATTCCAGCACGACATCGCCGAAATGCTCGAATATGTCAAAGCCCTCGAGCAGGTCGATACCTCCGGCATCGAACCGGTTTCGCCGGCTCCCGATTCGGGCAATGTCCTGCGCGAAGACATCGTCAGACCGTCTTTACCGGTCGACGAGGCCCTCAAAAACGCGCCGGAACGCGTGGATAACTACCTGAAAGTCCCGAAAGTGGTGGATAATTGAAGATTGTTGGCATCATTCCCGCGCGGCTGGCATCCAGCCGTTTTCCCGGGAAAGCCCTGGCCCCGATTAACGGCCGTCCCATGATACTTCATGTCTGGGAACGAGTTAGATCATATAAGCGCTTTGAACGCCTGATCGTCGCCACCGACGACGAGACCATACGCCAGTTGATTGTTCAAAACGGTGGAGAAGTGGTCCTCTCCAGCGAGCCGTTCCGTAATGGTTCTGAACGTTGCGCCGCAGCAGTCGCCAACATTCAGTGTGACATCTGCATCGATATTCAGGGCGACGAGATTACCATCACCCCCGAACAACTCGAACGGACAGTGAAGGTTCTGGAAAACAACACCAGCCTCCAAATCGCCACGGCCGGGTTTCCCATCCTGCAAAGCGAAGACCTCGACGATCGCAACCTCGTCAAGGTAGCGGTCGATTCATCCGGATACGCAATTGACTTCTCCCGTCAGCCGATAACAATATCAGGACAGCGGATTAACAATTACGGTCATGCCGGAATCTACGTATATCGTAAGGATTTCCTGATCAACTACGCCCGTTTACTCCAGACTCCGCGCGAAATCGCCGAGTCCCTTGAGCAGTTGCGAATTTTGGAGCATGGCCACAAAATCGGCGTGGCAATTATCAACAAGCCGTTATTATCTGTCAATACGCCGGAAGATTTACTGTTAGCGAATAAAATGCTCTCGGAAGAGAGAGGAGATATAGAGTGAAAGGCGCCAAATACATTTTTGTCACCGGTGGTGTGGTCTCATCCCTCGGCAAAGGGATTGCCTCCGCCTCGATCGGTGTCCTGCTGCAGAAGCGGGGGCTCAAGGTCAACATCCAGAAAATGGATCCATATATTAATGTCGATCCCGGTACCATGAACCCCTTCCAGCATGGCGAGGTCTTCGTCCTCGACGACGGCGCAGAAACCGATCTTGATCTCGGCCACTACGAACGCTTCACCGGCCAATCCCTCACCCGCGACAACAACGTCACCGCCGGTCAGGTCTACCTGTCGGTTATCAACCGCGAACGCAAGGGCGACTACCTGGGCGCCACCGTCCAGGTTATCCCGCACATCACCAACGAAATCAAATCGCGTATTCGCAAATTGGCGCGCCGCGATGAAACCTTCGATGTCGTCATCACCGAATTCGGCGGCACCGTCGGCGATATCGAATCACTCCCCTTCCTCGAAGCCGCCCGCCAAATCGCGCTCGAAGAAGGCCCCGGCAACACTCTCTTTGTCCATTTGACCCTGGTGCCCTATATCGAAACTGCCGGCGAGATCAAAACCAAACCGACCCAGCACTCCGTCCGCGATCTGCGCGAAATCGGTATCCAACCGCAGGTATTGCTCTGCCGGACCGCCAAACCGCTTTCCGATGCCATCCGCGAGAAGATCGGCCTCTTCTGCAGCATCCCGGCCAAAAACGTCATCGAGTCCATCGACGTCGACACCATCTACGAAGTTCCGTTACTCTACCATGAGCAGGGCCTCGATGATTATATCGTCGACTATCTCGGGCTCGACGCCCCGGATCCTGACCTCTCCGAATGGGAAGAGATCGTCCGCAAAATCAAACGCCCCGACAAACACATTCGCATCGGCATCTGCGGCAAGTATGTCCATCTCAAAGACGCCTACAAATCGATCATCGAATCATTCATTCACGCCGGCGCGGAAAACAACGTCAAGGTCGACCTCGTCTGGATCGCTTCCGAAGACATCAAACTCAACGGCGCCGAACAATATCTTAAAGGCATCGACGGTCTCCTGATCCCTGGCGGATTTGGCGAACGCGGCGTCGAAGGCAAAATCGAATCAATCCACTACGTGCGCGAACATAACATTCCGTTCTTCGGAATTTGCCTCGGCATGCAATGCGCCGTCATTGAATTTGCACGCAACGTTGCCGGGCTGGCTGATGCCCACTCCTATGAGTTCTATCGCGATCTCAAGCATCCCGTGATTCATCTGATGGCCGACCAGCACGAAGTCACCGAAATGGGCGGCACCATGCGTCTCGGCGCCTTCCCATGTATCCTCGATGAAAACAGCAAATCGTATGAAGCCTATCAGGAACGCAACATCTCCGAGCGCCATCGCCACCGTTATGAATTTTATAATTACTACCGCGACCAGTTGACTTCGCGCGGCCTCAAACTCACGGGCGTGTCCCCCGATGGCAAACTCGTCGAAATAGTCGAAATCCCCAGCCACCGCTGGTTCGTCGGCGTACAATTCCATCCTGAACTAAAGAGCCGTCTCGGCAATGCACACCCGTTGTTCCGCGAATTCGTGCGCGCAGCATCCGAATATCACGACAATCCAAACCAGCCCGAGCTGAATCTTGAAACCGAACCGGTTGTCAAACCCGAATTGCTCGACGAATTGAACCTGCGTCAATGATCTCAATCGATAACCAGAAATTCGGCGATGGTAAGTTGTTTATCATCGCCGGTCCTTGCCTGATCGAATCCGAAGATATCGTCATGCGCACGGCGCAGACATTGGCGAAACTGTCGCGTACACTTGAACTGCCTCTCATCTTCAAAGGATCGTTCCGCAAGGCCAATCGCCTTTCCGGCAAATCCTTCGCCGGCATCGGCGACCAGGAAGCTCTCGGCTTCCTTCAGAAAGTGAAATCTGAATTCAACATACCAGTATTGACCGACATCCACGAGACCTCCGATGTCTCCGCCACCGCCCAGGTTTGCGATGTCCTCCAAATTCCGGCTTTCCTCTGTCGTCAGACCGACCTCATTGTCACCGCCGCTAAAACCGGCAAAGCAGTTAATATCAAGAAGGGGCAGTTCCTTGCCGCCGAAGACATGGCTCACCTGGCGCAAAAAGCTGTCGATGCCGGTAACTCCAACATCATGCTCACCGAACGTGGCACCACCTTCGGCTATCGTGACTTGATTGTCGATTACCGCTCGCTCATCAAGATGAAGCAGACAGGCCACCTTGTTGTCTTTGATGCCACTCATTCGGTCCAGCAACCGGGAGGGCAGGGCGGATCGTCCGGCGGTAACCGCGAATATGTCCTGCCTCTGGCCAAAGCCGCCATTGCTGTCGGAATCGATGGCCTCTTCTTCGAGGCTCACCCCGACCCGGCACATGCCATGTCTGATTCCGCCACACAACTTCCGCTCGACTACGTCGAGACCTTCCTGAAGGAGATAAAACACCTTGCAAAGATTACAGCGCAAGCTTGAAATACATGTCGCCGACCTCAAGATGCTCATCTTCGATGTCGACGGCGTCATGACCGACAACCGCATGATCTTCCTCAAAGACAATCAGGAAGCCAAGGCCTTTTCCGCCGCCGACGGTTTCGCCATCAAAACTTCCAGTGAACGCTATTTGAAATTCGGCGTCATCACTGCGCGCGGTTCCGAAGTCACTGTCAAACGTTGCACCGAACTCGGCGTTGGCGATGTCATCGTTGCCTGGGACAAAATCAAGGCACTGCGCGAACTCGCAAGTAAGCACAATCTCAACTTGAATCAGATCGGTTATGTCGGCAACGATATCCCCGACCTCGTCGCCATGGAACACGTCGGCTTCGCCGTCTGCGTTGCCGATACCGAACCCGAACTCCTCCCCGTCTCGCACTATCAAACCGACCGTCTTGGCGGCAAGGGCGCCTGCCGCGAGGTTATCGCCTTCGTGCTCGCCGCGAAAGGGCTTGACCTCCTGAAAATTTATCGTGATGATATTGCCGATGCTAAAACGCGCTAAGGAAGTCATCCTCCACGAGGCCGAGGCCGTCCGCGGACTCGTCGACAAGCTCGACGACAATTTCGTCAAAGCCGTCAAAGCCATCCTCGACTGCAAGGGCAAGGTTATCGTCACCGGTCTCGGCAAGTCGGGATGGGTCGGTCGCAAAATCGTGGCTACCTTCAACTCCACCGGCACACCGGCATTGTTCCTGCATCCGACCGAAGGTCTCCACGGCGATCTCGGACTTCTCCAGAAGGACGACCTTGTTCTGGTGATCTCCAAATCCGGCAACCTCGACGAACTCGAACGCTTCTATCCCGTGATCGAACGCCTCGGACTACAGGTCATCTCCATCACCGGAAATCTCAAATCAACCTTGGCAATGCGCAGCGACATCCCGCTTGACGCATCTGTTCCCAGCGAGGCCTGTATCTACAATCTCGCACCGACTGCATCGTCAACCGCCGCCATCGCACTCGGCGATGCGCTCGCGCTCGTCGTGCAGGAACAGCGCGGCTTCACTGCCGAAGACTTTTCGCTTCTCCACCCCGGTGGCACACTCGGACGCCGTCTCTCGATTCGCATCAAAGACCTCATGCACTCCGGCGAGGATCTCCCGATAGTGAACCACAACCTGCTCGTCAAAGACATGCTCGTCGTCATCACCAACAAACGCTTGGGAACAGCTCTAATTGTCGATGAGGAAGGCAAATTAGTCGGCATCTTCACCGACGGCGACTTGCGCCGCGTGCTAAGCCGCAACGACAACTTCATGATGAAACCTGCCTCCGCCGTCATGTCGCCCGAGCCGAAACTCATCGGCCCCAACGAACTCGCCGAACGCGGCCTAAAGGTCATGGAAGATCACAAAATCACCGCCTTGGTCGTTGTCGACGACCACCATCACCCCGTCGGCATCGTCCATATCCACGACATCCTCAAAAGCAAAGTCGTCTAACTCCCAACTCATCCTCCCCACGAAACTCAGAGTTAAATTCCCCTCTCGAGAGGGGTGGCTCCTCGACGAAGTCGAGGAGACGGGGTGTGTCTCGTGCGCGACAGTCGTCCACGCCTGCCGCGTTTCCTCATTTGAACCGCTTTGTCCCCCACCGGAACGGTGGGGCTTAACTATGTTCCAGGATCGTCGCCACTCGGTACCCCACCCGAAGCGTAGCGCAGGGTGGGACTTCCCCCTTGATCCCCGACCTCCCCATCCATATATTCCCCCCATGCCTCGCAAGAAAGCCGACACCTCACACCTGACCCCTTTCCATCAATGCGTTGTCGACATCCTTCGCAAGATCCCCCGGGGCAAGGTCGCCACCTATGGTCAGATCGCCGCACTTGCCGGATCCCCGCGAGCCGCTCGTCAGGTCGTGCGCATCCTCCACGCCTGCTCGGAAAAACTCGACCTCCCTTGGTACCGCGTCATCAATAAGCAAGGGAAGATCTCCCTCCCCCAAAACGGTGGTTATGAATTGCAGAAATCGTTATTGAAAAAAGAAGGCGTGAAGTTCAATCGCGAAGATGTCGTCGACCTGCAAAAATTCGGCTGGCACCCGTAGGGGCACGCTCCCCGCGCCCTGTTCGGTAAGTTAAACGCGACCTCTCACTCCACGCACCCCCGCACCAGCTTAACATCCGACTCAAACAGAGACCTCACCAACTGCACAACATCAGCGATGTTGATTCTGCAATTTCCATTCACGTCGCCGCTATTTGCATGTGTCGGTGCAGGTCCGTGGCGATATAGGTAGTTTATCAGGTAGATCACGTCGGAAAGAGTAACTTGCATCGAATTGTCAGCGTCACCGGCAATCCCATAGAAGAGATGCTGATACAACCGTTGCGCCTCCGTCACGTTAGTTTCAAGATCCGAAAAATCAAGCGTGTTGTAGAATGCCTCCGGATTGGAAGAGCTAAACAACCCCCAATCATCGGCGTTGTTATGCAAATACTCGCCCATAACAATCGCCAACCCAAACTGCATGCTGTCTCCGGGCGCAAGATCACTGCCGCCGAAGGACAATAAAAATCGGGTGTCAGCCATGTAGGGATTACCTATACACGCCGGAGGCGCAGTCCACTCTTCAAGTATGGCACTTGTCCCTGACCACAGTTGATTGAAATCAATCTCGGGATTGGACAGGACATAGTACTTGTTGCGATCGCCTTCCGGCGTACCGCTGGCATCGGTCCCGAATGGTCGGTCGTGTACCTTCAGCCTCGGACCCCAATCCAGACATGGATTGCCGTTGCTTAGCCACCAGTTGAACCCGTTGTTGTGATTTCCCGGTGGGTCAAGCACCGTCGCCGAAAACACCGATCGCGCCGAATACTGATTCCACGCTCCTTCGCTGCTCGGGTCACCATCATTGTCTGCAGCATACCCCACCAAAAGACTGTCATTGCCGTCTGATGCCACTACCCAACGGCTCCCTGCGAAATCGTCCGCAAATCCATCGCGTGTAGCTGGATGCCAGATATCCGTATCCAGATACACCGCCACATACACGTCATCGAGATAGTTGTTTCCAATATTGGTCACCGTATATCGAAGCAGAACAAAATCATCATCCGGTGGCCCGCCAAACGAATAGGAATGTTGTCGAATCTTTAGGCCGAGCGGCATGTGCACTCGATTCTCGAACAAGTCGATCCCGGTAAGCGCAGGGTCGACTATTGTGTCATAATAAACGGCAATATACTCTTCATCAGCTATAGCCGTCGCCGAGTAGTTCGAGTCGCTCGGAATATTGCTTTGCCGTATGATGGGTCCGCCTCGCCAATCGTCAGGATACATCTCATTTACCCTCTGCCAACCATCGGCGCCAACCGAAACAAGCGTATCACTCCCCACAACCGCACCGATCCATAACGCGCCCTGATAACAGTGAAGTATGTACGATCCCTTCGGATATTCACATCCCGGATGGAATTCTCCGGGTTCCATTGGGTAAATATCCTGAAACGCGCCGAACATCCCATAGTTGGTGATAGTAAATACAACCTTACTGCTGGTATGGTCGCGTACCAAAGTATAAGGCACGTCCAATGCTTGTGATTTGATGTTCGCTTTCGAACGATCGACCGGTGTTGCAGAACGTGCGGGCGATGCGGCGAACAACGCAATTGTCGCAATTGCGAAATAGCAGAGCATTCTCAAAGAGTACATTTTCCCCTCCAAAGAAACCGGCCAACCAATCTGGATTGAAACTGCTATGATGTCAAACTTTAGACGAGGAAATACTCAAAATGTTCAGTCAAAAGAATCGTTCGCGACTGTCGCCCCCACCCGCACAAACCTACCCCTGCGTTGCCCCATTCAGCATCAGCGGCGTCTGATATATCCGGTACGTCTTATACGCCTTGCCGCCCAACGCTTCCGCCGCCTGCACCATCACGTGATTGTCTTCTAATATCCAAGACATCTCACCTGTCTGGTATCCGTTCTTCATCGCGTTGTGCCACAAGTCATAGAAGAAGATACTGTCGATTCCCCGCTTTTGATACTTTTTGACGACACCCGCCGTCAACACTCGCGCCTCTTTGATTTTCTTGCGAACCTTCATGTCCCACAAGAGTCGGAATATTCCAAACGGCAATAACCGCCCGTTTAGTTTCTTCAGCACCACATTGATATCCGGCAGCGCCAGCGCAAATCCCGCCGGCTCGCCATCAATTTCCGCAAACAGCGCCAGATCCGGATCGAGAATCATTTTCATATCCTTGGCGATATGAATGAACTCATCCTCCGACAACGGTACGAATCCCCAGTTATGCTCCCACGCATCATTGTAGACCTTGATTGCGCGTCGTATCTCGTTATTGAAGTCGCGCATGTTGATCTTGCGAATCGTCGCCCCCGACCGCTCGCGGATTCGCGTCATCAACTTCTGTATCCGCTCATTGTCGACATCGTAATGATCGATTCGAAACGCCAGCAGATCCTTGATCTTCTTCAGCCCGAACTTCTCCAGATGTGCCGCATAGTAGGGCGGGTTATAGGTCATCATCACCATCGGCGATGAATCATAGGCATTGAGCAATAGACCCACCTCATGATTGGTCGAGAAATTGCACGGTCCCCGCATGATCTCCATCCCCGCCTTCTTAAGATAGATCATCGCTACCTTCAGCAGGCGATGTGACACATCGTAATCATCTATGCACTCGAAGAATCCGAAAAATCCCACCTTCTCCTGATGAAACTCGTTATGCGAACGATTGATGCAGGTCGCAATGCGTCCCACAGTTTTTCCGCCGCGATAAGCCACAAACAGCCGCGTCTCGGCAAAACGATAGAAGGGGTTCTTTCTCTTATTGAAGAAGTCCTTGCGGTCAATGATCAAAGGCGGCACCCAATAGGGATTGCCTTCATAAACTTTCCACGGGAATTTTATGAATTTTTTCAACTCGGAAGGTGTACTTACCTCCCTTACGTCGATCTCATCGGCCTTTGTCACACTGTCACCTGTTTAGGGGTCACACCATCGCCGATATCATGCCCATTTTTTTGCCGATACTCTCAAACGTCGAAAGCACACGGTCCAGTTGCGCGTCTGTATGATTAGCTGTGTAGCTTGTCCGTATCATCGATTGTCCCGGAGCCACCGCCGGCGGAATCACCGCATTCGCGAAAATCCCCGCCTCGGTCAAAGTCTTCCAGAACGTGAAGCACTCCATCATGTCGCCGATATGCACCGGTACAATCGGAGTCTGTGTGGTGCCGATGTTGAAGCCTAAGTCCTTCAATCCAGTATGCATCTTCCGCGTAATCTGCCACAGACGCTCCCGGCGTTCCGGCTCGTCCTTCATTACCTGAAGCGCCGCTCTTACCGCTGCCGCCGAAGCCGGCGGAATCGAAGCCGAGAATATCATCGTCCGCGACAAGTGCTTGACATACTCCATCACCTGCGCGTCGCCGACGACAAATCCGCCGATCGAGGCGAATGACTTGGAGAACGTCCCCATTGTAATATCAGTCTCTTTCGTCAATCCAAAATGCTCGGCAGTGCCCGCGCCGGTTGCTCCCAACACACCGACCGAATGCGCATCGTCAATCATCAGCCGCGCATTGTACTTCGTTGCCAATTCATACATTCTCGGCAGCTTGACGATGTCGCCTTCCATCGAGAATACGCCGTCCGTCACAATCGCCTTCGGCGCATCAAGACTTATCCCCTGAAGCACCCGCTCCAGGTCGTCCATATCGTTATGATCATATTTGAGAATCTTGCCGAATGACAGTCGCGCACCGTCAACGATGCAAGCGTGGTTCGAACGATCCATCAGAAGATAATCGCCCTTGCCAATCAGGCACGAGATGGTCCCGAGATTGGTCTGGAACCCGGTCGAATAAACTAGGCAGGCGTCCTTCTTCATGAATTCCGCCAGCTCGTTCTCCAATTGGACATGCAAATCCAGCGTCCCATTCAGGAATCGCGAACCGGTACAGCCGGAGCCGTACTTTCTCGTGGCGGCAATCGCCGCCTCAATGACTTTGGGATGGGTGGTTAGGCCGAGGTAGTTGTTCGAGCCGATCATCAGCATCTTCTGGCCGCCGATCATCACCTCGGTGTCCGAAGCCGTCGTAATTTCCCGGAAATACGGGTATACACCCATCGCCTTTACTTCAGCGGAACGGGTGAATTTCCTGCACTTTTCAAAGATATCCATAAATGGCTTGCTTTCAACCTAATGCCTGATAGATTGGCAGAATGCCGGTACTAACAAGTGGAAAATCATAAGGAATGACTACATTAAAGTCAAGCCAATTTCTCCCGGTTTTCAGTACCCGGCCCAAAGCCTTGATCACTGGTGGCAACGGTTTCGTCGGCAGCCACCTTGCCGAGCGTCTCTCCGAGTTAGGTTTTGATCTCTTTCTTCTGCTTAGGCAAACTTCCAAGACTGATAACATCGCCGACCTCAAATACACACCAGTCTACGGCGATCTCCGCGACACCGATTTCCTCAAAGAGACCATTTCGCAGGTCGACTACATCTTTCACAGTGCCGGTCTCGTCAAAGCCCCTTCGTCGCAGGTCTTTAATGAAGTCAACGCCGTCGCCACCGAGCGTCTGGTCAAACTCGCAACCGAGTACGGCAAGAACCTCAAGCGCTTCGTCTATATAAGCACGCAGGCTGCCGCCGGACCGTGCATTGACAAGACACCCAAATCCGAGTCCGACGCCCCCAACCCGGTCTCCGACTATGGTCGAAGCAAACTCGCAGGGGAGCAAGCCGTTCTCGCCGTGAAGGACCGCATACCGGTAACCATCGTCCGCCCACCGGCTGTCTTTGGTCCCCGCGACACGGAAGTCCTCACCTTCTTCCAGATGGCCAAGGCTGGCCTCTTGCTCAAATTTGGCGGTAAAGAAAGCTACGTTAGCATCGTCTACATCAAAGACCTCGTCGAAGGCATCATCCGGGCCGCCGTATCCGACAAAGCAATTGGTGAGACTTTCTTCATCAATACTCTCGATGAACTCTCGCAATGGCAAGCCCAGTACATGATGGCCGATGTCATGAAGGTCGATATCCGCCCGCTTCGTATTCCGCTCTGGCTCTTGCGCATTATCGCGCCGATCGCCGAGAAGATTGACCGCAGTCAGGGCAACTCTCCCACAATCTGCGCCGACAAGGTCAACGAACTATCCAGCCAATTCTGGCTGTCGTCTTCGCAAAAAGCCCGCGATCTCCTCGACTACACGCCGCTGTCCTCCATCGAAGATTCTCTCCGCGAAACGTACCAATGGTATCAGGAGAAGCGATGGCTATAACACGAATCGCAGGTCATATTCGTAACGGAAGCGCATGAACGCCCAAAAACTCATCCTCGCCGTCGCCGTTGCCGGAGTCGCTTTGCTGATCCTGGAATACCTCCGCCGCACTATCTCCGGAGTCCTAATCCGCAGATTTGAACTCGGAGAAACGGTCGAGATTCAATTCCTCTCATCATTCCTGGTGAATTTCGTCCTCTGCGTGATGTTGCCTGCCGTCGTCTATGCAGCACTGTATCCAATCCTCCCCTTCACCAGCTTTCGCTCCGGATTCTTCATCGCCCTGTTCGTCTTCGGCGTTGGTCAACTTCCGCTAACTATTAGGACTTACAACCAGTTCCGGCTTTCCTCCGCGCTCACAGTGTTCGAGCTGTTCTGGAATCTTCTTACATTGCTTGTCACGCTCGGCGCGATTACGTATCTTTATCATTATTAGGAGGACCGGTAATGATAGATCCCAACGTCCGTAACGACTTCTACGGTCTCGACCATAAGACCTTCTTCAATAATGCATCCTATGCTCCCGTCCTGAAAGTTGTCAAGCAGGCAATCGACAACTACCTCGGCCAGGTCATGAACCTCAACGTTGGCGATGTCGAAGCCAAAACCCACTTGGCCAACATCCGTCGCGATGCCGCCGCCTTGATCGGCGCCCATCACGACGAAATCGAATTCGCCATCAATACGTCCTGGGGTCTTAATCTTGCCGCGCTCGGCCTCGACTGGCAAGCTGGCGATGAAGTCCTGATGCCGGACAACGAATTTCCTTCGGTGCCGTATCCTTTCAAAGCTCTCGAACAACGCGGCGTCGTCATCAAATACATTCCGACTCCCGATCGCAATTTCTCCTTCGATGAGATGACCAAACTGGTCACCAAACGGACCAAGGTTCTGTCGATCAGCTACGTCCAGTATTTCAACGGCTTCCGAAATGATCTCAAACGCATCGGCGAGTTCTGCAAGGAACACGACATCTACTTCATCGTCGATGCCATACAGGGTCTGGGAGTTTGCCCGCTCAACGTGAAAGAGTGCCACATCGATCTGCTCTCGTGCGGTGGGCAGAAGTGGTTGCTCTCGCCGCTCGGCTCCGGATTTTTCTATGTATCCAAAACCGCCAAACGCCAGCTCAAGTCTCACACTACCGGCTGGATGGGTGTCGACTGGAATCTAAATTATACCGACCTGATGCACTTCGACCGCGAAGCCTTTACCGATTGCCGCCGCTTTAATCTCGGCACCTATCCCTATATCCAACTCTGGGGCATGGCGGCGGCGCTTGACTACATTCTCAAGCTGGGTGTAGAAAACATCTTCGATCATAACATGGCGCTCGTCGACCAACTCATCCGCTTCGTGCGTCACGATGACTTCTATCGCATCAACGGCACACTCGAACCGGCGCATCTTTCGCAAATTGTCAATATCAGTTCACCGGCCAACGAACAACTGCAGAAGCACCTGTTGAAAAACGATTTCTTCCTCGTCTATCGCGAGGGCGGCGTTCGCGTGGCTGTGAATTTCTACAACACGCCGGCGGAAATTGATCGGCTGATTGACGTACTGCAACAATTCAAGAAACAGGAACTCGCGGTCAAGGCGCAAACGCGCTAAGACCGTTCCGATAACAACTTCAAACGCAGACTGATTATATGATACTCGAAGTAATGATTGAAATCCCCAAGGGCAGCCGGAACAAATACGAGTACGACAAAGACCGAAAGATCATCAAGTTTGACCGCATGCTCTTTTCCGCCATGCACTATCCCAGCGACTACGGCTTCATTCCCGAAACCCTTGCCGAGGACGCCGATCCGCTCGATGCCCTCGTTCTTGTCTGGGAACCGACCTTCCCCGGCTGCATGATCGCCGCCAAACCGGTCGGCTGTTTCAAGATGTTCGATGAAAAAGGCCCCGACGAAAAAATCCTCTGCGTACCAATCGCCGACCCGCTTTGGAATCACATCGAAACTCTCAAGGATGTCCCGCCGCACCTGCTCAAGGAAATTGAGCATTTCTTCTCTGTCTACAAAGACCTCGAAGAGAAAAAAGTTGGCATCGAAGGCTGGGAAGACCGCGACACCGCCCTGCAAGTCATCAAGGAATCGCAGGAGCGCTACAAAGCCAGACGCCGCCACGGCTCCGACCTCGGCGGCTCCTTCTACGAATAACCTACAGTCACGTCATTTGGACTGCACATCCCGTTCGCAATTCAAGTGTCATTCCGGCGAAAGCCGCTGCCGAAGGCGTCCAGCTTCTGTTGGTAGGGGCACAGCATGTCGAAGATCCCGCCCTTGCGGGGCTGCGCCCAGTCGCGCCAAGGGCGCGATAGCTAAGTAGGTCCGGAGCCCTGCGCTCCGGACAATTACACTTTCATCCCGAGCCGCTTCGCAGGCGAGGGATCTGTTTCGTGCGCGCCACTCGTCCACGCCTGCCGCGTTTCTCCCTTGACAGTTTTCGGTAATCGACTATTATACCTATGTTAAGCATTAAGGAACAACCCGCCGGAGGGCCGTATGCCGACCCGATTGTTCGTATTGGCACTCTTCGTTATTTCGCTTCCACTCACCGTGGCTCATGCCAACTTCCCATTCCACAAGGCCACCCGAATTGTCGATGCGTCTGACGGTACCGAGTTATATTTTTCCGATGTCTGCGTGGACGGCAGCAATCAGATCCACGTCGTCTGGAGTCAAACCGTTGCTACCGACAACGACGACCACCTATTCTACCGCCGATACAACAGTGCTGGAGCACCCACTAGCGACATCATCGCGTTAACACCACCAGGGTATGTGATCACCGGAATACCGCGAATCTGCAGCAATCATCAATCGAAAATTGCCGTTTCGGCAGTAATCAGGGACACGCTCGCAGCGACTAATTATTGGTATGTTTGGTATTCTGACGGCTCGGGTGTGTTGGATCCTCCTGTGCAGTACTCATCGGACCAACCGTACAGTTCGTTCGGCAAAGGACGAGCCGGCATGGCAATCAATGCTTCGGGACGATCGGTCATAGGCTGGGACAACTTGACCGAACCGTATCGATTTAGCACGTACTACGAAGTCCGAGACGAACAGAACCAGAAAATCGATACGGCTAGGGCCACGCGGAGCGGAGAGTGGTTGTACTCAAATCCTGTCGCGAACCGGATTTCCATGAATTCCGCGGGGAGATTTGTCATCGTTTGGCATGGCAGTCACGCCGTCGACCATACCTGGTTCCAGGTCTGGGGGTTTCTGCCGTTTCAGCCAACTGCCCGAGTATTCGACGAACTGGGGAATCCAATCAGCAATGAAATCTATGTCGCCTGCGAGGGCTTTCCGGCAACTTGCTCTGGGGACAGCAGTGATTTCGTCAACGGTAAGGGCTGTGGTCAGTGGCCGGATGTGGCGATGCAGGAAAACGGGGATTTTGCGGTCATGTACTGCGAAGACGGCTTTGCCAACTGCGACAAACGAAACTACTTCGTCAGACGTTTTTTCGCCGATGGCACACCTAAGGGGCCAAACCAGAAGGTGAATGACCTCAGCATGTGTTATATTGGCACCAAGCCCTCTCGAATAATTTCCGATTCAATTGGCAATCTCCTCGTCGTGTGGGCCAACAACAACGTTGATGGCGTGACGGCAAATTGGTGGTGTAACTTATATGCTCAACGATACGATTCGACTGGGCAACGCATCGGCGTCAACTATCGGCTCAATGACATTGCGGCAACCTATGATTCGGGTATCTTTGGTGACGAGTTTGGCGCAGACATGAACGAGCAAGGTCTGGTAGCGATTGTCGGAGACGAGCATGGCATGTTGGGACCCGGCAAAGGCATATTTCTCCAGACAATGGACGTGCATGACATTGGCTTCTTTACTCCCGGCGACGCTAATCGTGATTTGCTCGTAAATGTCTCCGACCCGGTGTTTCTGATAAATTACATCTTTTCCGGTGGTATACCGCCTTGCGAATTGAACAGCGCCGATGCTGACGGCAGTTGTACGGTCACTATTTCCGATGCCGTCTATCTAATCAACTACATCTTTGCCGCTGGCGGTCCGCCAATCCCCGGATGCGTGCGCTAAAAAGCTCGTAGCGTGTGTCTCCTTACCGAACAATTCTCCGCTTCAAGAACCCACTTTCCCAGAGACCCAACTTTCTTTCTGTCGTCCCCGCGAAAGCGGCTGCCGAAGGCGTCCAGCAAATCACCCACTCGCGCCAAAGGCGCGATAGCCAAATACGTACAGCGCCCTGCTTCCCCCATCAAGTTCTCCCCCCATTTGTCGACAATCAAACTATGATCACAACCGAACTCAAACTCGGATAAACCATGCACCCCGAATCGTTACTCGTCGGCTTAATCCTTGGCATCATTCTCACCATCGCCATCTACGCCGCCCGCGGTCGCCGACCGGTCAATCTCAACAAACCGGCACGCGTCCCCATCGGCCGTTATCTCGGCGGTTTTCCGCTCGCAAGCTCGCCCGAGGATTCCGTCGACTGTCTCATCGACACGTCCGCCTTTGTCTTTGTTTCGCGGTTCAACAAGGAATTCGGTCGCATCCCCCGCACTGCCGTCGTCGATATCTTCTGTGAGGAAAAACCACAGCTCCTCCCGCGCCTGACCGCGACGAAAAACATCACCTTCCCGAATCTTGGCGTCGCCAAAAACCGCTCGCTCTCCGGTTACTGCCTCGTCATCGACTGGCAAATCGGCGATACTCGCAACAATGCCGTGTTCGAATTCCGTGGTATCACCGCTCGCGTCACTGCACACAGCGTCGAGACGATTCTCAAAGGCAACTGCAAGGCCAGCGTCCCGCCTTTGCGTTTCGATGAAAGAAATTGCCCCTTCTGCCGTGAGGTCATCAAGAAGGAAGCCCTCCTCTGCAAGCATTGCCGCAGCCGAGTCGTCGATCCCAAGCCCGCCCGTTTTACTTTGCCGGTTTGACCCTATTTCGATTTTAGATTAACTGTCGCCACCCCTGCGAGCACCAGCGCCGCCCCGATGTAATCCTGTATCGTCAATAACTCGTCGAGTACGAAATATCCGAGACACATCGCCACCAACGGCGTGATCAAAGCCACCATCGACATCGTCAAAATCGGCAGTCGCTTAAGTAGCCAGTAGTAGCTCGTAAACGAAACCACCGAGCCAAAGGTCGCCAGAAAAATCATCGCACCAATCGAGGCTGTTGTCACCTTAAACATTGTGATATCTTCCACCAGCGTCGCCGTGATCGTCAGCAAAATCGCACCCAACGTCATCTGCAGCGTCACCATCGGGAACACATCCTCGTCCTTCAGATACGCCTTGATGGAAACCGTCCCAACCGCCGCCGCCAACGGTGACAAAAGCATCATCAACATTCCAAACGCCGCATAACTGCCATAGTCCATCGGCTCAAGAAAGATCAGCACCACACCCGCAAATCCCAACACCACGCCCACGACCGCCCGCAGTGTGATCCGCTCGCTCTTGAGCATCAGCGTCATTAACCCCATTACCATGAAAGGGAACACTGCGAACAAAATCGATGCCAGCGCCGAACTGATGTATTGACTACCCAGATAGGTGAATGAATAGGAGCCCAAATATGTGAATATGCCCGGCCACGCAACGCGCCACTTGTTGCGCCATCCCTGCGGATACTTCTGCCGCGTTACCAGGTTGATGGTCACTAAAATCGCGACCGCCAGAATAAACCGCAGTGCCGCGCTCCAAATCGGCGGCGCATCCGCAAGTCCGATTTTGATCGCCATCCAGGTCGAACCCCAGATGAGACAAAGAAATGTGTAAACGAGAATGTTGGTCAATAGTCATTTCTCGGCGCAAAGAGTACTCGAGGTTTGATTAACACGCGATTAGGCATTTTCGTCAATCACTTTCGGTACCGTCTCGAGTTTCGTCAACTTCTCAATTCTGCGCCCGAAATAAATGCCGTTGATCATCTGTCCGGGCCAGAGCAGGGCGTAGCACCAGCCGGCAGCCGCGACCAGGAAGTCCTTTCCGGTTGCGGCTAACGCCACCGACAGCACAGCCACCGCAACATAGATCAAGTGCATGTTCAGGCTTGCACGTGTCGACAGAATTTCAACTTCGTTGAGATTCAACAGTCCGCGTTTACGGTAGGCGTTCAAATACATCAGACCAAAAACCAGAAAGATCGACATGAACCCCATCGAGTAAACCAACATCAGCCGTTGAATATCGTCCCCCGTGATCATTGCCTGGGCTGACACTCCGGTGTCAATCCCGAACATCGCGGAAATCAAAAACGAAAATAGAAACTTCAGCGGGTAGATGTAAAACAAGACAACAAACAGCAGTATCGCGTTCAGAATTGTCGTGTAAGTGTCTTCCAGTCCATAACGGCGATAGAAAATGTAATGCGCGTGCCAGATTAGAAATAGCAGCGTGAAGCAAATTCCGAACGAAAAGAATCCGCGCATCGATTGCATCAGTTCGGCAAACGAGGTCGGAACTTCCAGCGACACAACCAGCAACGTCACCGCAAATGCAAAGACGGCGTCGCTCAACGCCTCAACGCGTGAAATATCGCCGCCGCGCCAATTGAAATGCGACTCGGCGCGAAGACCTTTCTTAATAAAATGCTGACGGAGCATCTACACCTTTCGTTGATTTCCTGCTATTCTTAGTTGGGGCTCAATATGCGCGACTCACGGCAAATTGCGCAAGGAATTTAGCCCTTTGATTGTTTGTGATCTTGGCGGGTAACACCGTATTATTAATGGACTATGAAGATCACCATCGCCGCCGCCAACGGCTTCATTGGCTCATTCCTTTCAGACGACTTGTCCAGACTTGGCCACGACATATCTGTATTGGTGCGACGACCGACCAAATTGCCATATCACCAATTCCTCTGGAACCCCTATGTTGGCGAAATTGACGCCGCCGCCATTGATGGACAAGATGTCATCATTAACCTCGCCGGTAAAAACGTCGCCGCCGATCGCTGGAATGATCGCGTCAAGCGCGAAATCATCGAGAGCCGCGTTCTTGCCACCGAACTGATCGGCAAAACCATTGCCAAAGTCGCCGCCAAACCGGGACTCCTCTTGAACGCCTCTGCAATCGGCATCTACGGCAATCGCCTTCCGGAAGAAATCATCACCGAAGAGTCTCCCGCCGGCACAGGATTCATGGCAGAAAGCTGCACCCAGTGGGAGCAGTCAACTTCCATTGCCGAGGAAACGGGTATCCGCGTCGTCAAACTGCGCATCGGCGTTGTGCTGGCCGCGAATGGGGGAGCGCTCGAGAGAATGCTGCCCTTTTTCCGACTTGGTCTTGGCGGCAAGCTTGGTACCGGCGACCAGATGATGAGCTGGATTGCGCTCGACGAAATCGGCTCCATCGTCGATTTCATCATCAGGCAACCCGTAATCACAGGTGCCGTCAACTTGACCGTCCCGCAGCCTGTCAGCAACTCCGAGTTTACGCACGCTCTGGGTAAGGCACTCCATCGTCCCGCTTTGTTTCCAGTTCCCTCATTTGCGCTGAAACTGGCTTTCGGTCAAATCGCCGGCGAAGTCCTCCTCGGCGGAGCAAATATCATCCCGCGAAAGCTGCTCTATAACGGCTACAACTTCCGGCATACCGACTTGACTCAAACACTTAGCGACATCCTCACAAAAAAATAGGGACACGGTCTCCCGCATCCCTAATTCCTTCGCTGCTCGCTCGCTACTGGAATTTGATATCTGCCGAACCTAAACCCACATCTAGCACTAGCGTCAATCGGCCCTTGGCGGTCTTAAAATTATCGCTCTCCCACACATCATCTCGCCCGCGCACCTTGTTGAATGTTCTCTTCGGAAAATCAATCGAGTTAAGCCAGTTCTCTTCAGCCTCAAGACGCACACCGATTCCTTCCGGCAGGATAATGTCAATCGATCCCATTCCGACATTTATGCTGGCCTCCGCCTCAAAGTCAAAATCTCCGGTGAAATCCAGTGTAAAACTCCCCACCCCTCCGTCGAAAGTCAGAAACTCAAACTTCGCATTGCCGAGATTGCGTATCTCCAAATCACAGGCGCCCGCATCAACCTTCAGATCACGTAACGTCGTCCGGTTCGGCGATGAAAAATCGATGTTCGCATCCGCCGCACCTACATCCAGTCGCAAATCTGATACGGTCAGGTCGCCAAAATCAAGTTCCGCTTTTGCGGCGCCGACTTCGATATCGAAACGGCAGTCAACCTCCGGAGAAAACGCAAACTCCCAGCGGTTGTCCTTGGCATCAATGTCAATTGAGTTTCGCTCATTGACCAATTCCGATTCAAATAGGAATGTCCCGCGTTTGCCTTGATCCTCAAACGAGTGACGGTACTCGTACCTCGTTTCGTCATAGTCACCGTTGAATTCGGCAACAACTTTTTTCTCCGCGCTCTGCTTGTAGAGATCAAAAGTCCCCACCGCCAGCTTCAACTCAACATCCATTTGCTCCAGTTCCGGCGCTTCTACTTGCTTTGTTATCGGCGTGAGCCGTGCCGCAACGGCGACCGCAAACAGCAGCCCGAACAGAACCGTAGACGTTACTATCCATTTATTCATGATTACCTCCAGGTATGGTTACGGCAAAAGTGGGCTTGGTGTTTCAACTCGTGGAAAGCGTTTTGAGCAATGGTCTGCAGAGCAAGATTAGGGCTGTTCAGTCGCGCTGTCGGATATGATCACACTGACCCGCACTTTCTCATTGCGGTAGTCGCGTGAACCAAATCGCGTGAGAATTGATCCGCCCAGACCAAGGGTCACAACCAGCAGCGTCAATAGAAGAGCGATTATTCCAAAAATCACCGAAATCGGTTCGGAATCCATAACCAGCCCGAGGAAGAAGCCAACGCTCGGCACCTGCCCGATCGCGAATCCCACCACCACCTTCTTGGCACGCCCTTCCTCGATCTCTCCGTTATGCGGTTTCACGAAGTCTGACAGGAACAGCGCAAACGCGGCGCCGCCAAGAAACGCCGCCGCCAGCATCGCTAATGGAAGGCCCAGCACAGCAATCGGAATTCCGACAATAGTGATACACAGTAGTAGAAATACCGGCAGAACCAGTATCCATGCCAGAGAACCAACCAGAAGTGTCTTGAGAATATTCTGGGAATAAACCGCCTTGATCCGATCAGTCGGTTTGCGAAATATCATCGCGATAGCAAAGGTGAATATAAACAGCATCGATAAGATCACGATGCCGGCGATTCCCGCCGCCGATGTATCCTCGCGGTCACGATCGCGCCAGGTCTCACTTGGGTCCGGTATCGACATGTTCTGCTCGGTAACGTGGCCGAATACTTGCGACCCTTGCTCTTCAATGATCTCGTTCGCAATCACGTTACCCATCACGATACCGCCCCGGGCGATGCGAACCGTGCCGGTCGCTGTGACCGAACCTTCAACCAGTCCCTTGATTGTGGCATTTCCGCCGACAGTCACGACTTCACCCAAAACATGTTCATCTGCCTCAATCGTCACCGATTGGCCGATTTTGCGAATACTCGAAATCTTGACCGGAAAATCTGCAGTATTGATTTCAGCCGCTGCCGGTGGTATCGGCGGTACGGGTACGGCTATTCCTTCGTCATCTCGACCTGTGCCGGCAGGGACCATAACTTCGTTGCCGGCTGAATCGACAAGAATAATACCCTCGTTGTCGATGCGGATTTCTACATAAACCTTGCCGCGATATTCCGGCTGTCGATCCTGCCCGAGCGCAATCGCCGCACCAGCAGCCACCAGACAACAGCACAATATCGTGACAAGTACTTTGCGCATATTTCCCGATTTCTAATATTCTTCGAGCGAAATATCGCCCGAGGTCGAGGTCAAATAAATCCCGGTGCCGCCGCCGCGCAGCCGGCCCTCAAGTCTGTTGCGGTTAAATGACCGTACTTCCAACGCCAGGTTTGTGTCGATGTTGCCGGAAATCGTCTCCAACTGGATATCACCCTTCGCTTCTGCCGGCAACCGCACCTCGATATTGCCCGATATCGTCTCGGCTTCAAATCGCGTACCCTTGGCAAATTCCGAAACCACGCGCACATCACCTGATGAAGTCGACAGCGAAAATCCCCCTTCACGCTGATCAATCTCGATGTCCCCGGAAATCGTCTTAATGTCAATATCTCCGGATGACTTCCCGACCATGCAATTGCCCGAAGTCTTGGTGATGCGAACTGTTCCGATCACCCAGTGCGCTTCGGTGTCGCCCGAAGTCGCCTGCAATACAATATCGCCCTGAACATTGTCAAACAACGCGTCCGACGAGGTCGACATCACCTCAATATCCCCCGTCACATCCTTCATCCGAATGTCTCCGGAAGTGTTCTCAATGTCGCAGTCGCCCTTTATCTCCCGCGCCGTTATGTCTGAAGACGTTGCTGCAATATGAAACTTGCCCTCAAGCCCGTTCAGTTCCACTTCACCGCTGGTCGAAGAAATCGACACGTCCACCGTCACCGGTATCTCGATCTCGTAATTGACTGAACCGTTGAACCCTGAAGCCAGTCCAAACAGGTCGCCCAGAAATCCATTCATCCTCTTGCCATTTGGCTGCCTGGTGTCGATCTCAATTCTGTCGGCCTTAGCATCAATCACCACCTCGATGCGGTCTTCCATTTCCTCGGCATCTTCGCGCGATGATGCATCAACCTCTTTCGTGACCTTGATAATGACCTTGTCTCCAGCCTGTCGCGAAACTATGACCGCACCCGAAGTATTATTGACAGTCAGCTTGAATCCGTCTTCGACAGAATATTCGTAGCTGTCTTCAAAACGAAACACCTTGGCATCAGCGGTCGCCGCCAGCACCAGGCACAACACTGCGGATACAATAATGGCTATCAAAACGTGTCGCGACATCTCACCCTCCTAACGAACACCCTTCAACTTCTTCTTGAGCAGCTCACGGGCTCGAAAAATTCGTGCCTTGACTGTTCCTACGGGCAGCTTGAGTATCTGCGCGATCTCCTCATATGATTGATCGTCACGGTGACGATAGAGGATCACGTCGCGATACTTGTCCGGCAATGAATCAATCGCCTCTTGGATCGATATCTGCCGCTGCTTCTCCCAAAGATTCTCTTCCGGGTTGAACGAGGTGTCGGGAAGGTCAATTTCTACCGTGCCGTCCTGGGTCTCGACCGGCTTGTCCAGGCTAAGTGCCTCGATCTTCTTCTTGCGAATCGAATCGATCGCACAATTGGCCGCGATCTTATAAAGCCAGGTCGAGAATCGGAACTCGGACCGATAACTTGCCAGCGAATGAAACGCTCTCATGAACGTTTCCTGAACCAAATCCTCTGTCTCATCACGATTTCGGACAATCTTCAGAATAATCTGATAAATGGCCCGTTGGTGACGGTTCAGAAGCCCCCGATAGGCTGCTTGGTCGCCGGCAAGTGCTTTGGAGATTAACAGTTCGTCCGGTTCCTGCACCTGTTCAACCTAACTCTTAGATACGCCTTGCCTAATTCCTTGTTTCACAGGCGAGTAAGATACTGTCAGCCATACTCAAAACCAAAAACTTTCTCTCACCCGCCCCCTATAGACGATTCAGCTCCAAATGTGACTAATTCTCCCACAACAGATCCGAAATCGCTCGATTATGTGAACAATTGATGCACATATCCCGCAAAGTATGGGAACACTCCCTTTAACCAGTAGCCGCTCGTTGCTATACTTCAACTATTGTGGCAATCTAAGTCGTTATAATTCAACACATTTGTTTGGAACAAGGCCCCCTCCGCAGAATCCCCTCGTTCGGCACTTATTTTGCACAATGTCAATCGGCTGGGATTGGGTTCAGAAGCAATGGTCGGGAAGCCGGAAACCACGCAACCATCGACGAGCAAGATGGAGGATATCATGGCTAAGAAGCGCAAATCAGCGTACAAAATCCCCAAAAAGACCTGCTGGCACCTCTATTCGCTGCAGACGCTGAATAACGAGAAGTTCGTAAAGGTCGTTAACAAGATCCTGCGCCACGAATGGCAGGTCATTAAATAGGCAGGCCAGGAGCGGTCCTTGTTAATTTCTTCACGATTCAGGGCAAAAAATTGGCCCAAATCCTGCCTTAATTTGTATCAATTCTAGCGTATTTATATCTCAATTTTTTTGTTTCAATTCCGATCATCTTTATTGGAAGTTCAATTTGAAAAAAACTTGACTTTGGTTTGCACTCGGCCTATTTTCCCCGCAACTTAAACGGGGCTTCATACTGGCTGGATGCGAACACTGGGGAAATCTTTAGGGATGAAGAAAAAATTATCAGTCTTTATAGTTCCCGACTCTGGGGAAGTAAGACAATTCTCAATATCAAGAACCGTACTAATCACAGTCATTAGTGCCATTTTCACCTACGCCATCATAACAGTCTTTTTCTCATATGGCTTCTTCTCAAGCCGCATTGAGGCACACAAGATCGACTCCTTAACCAAGGAAAACCAGTTCCTGACCGCCAAGTTGGTCGATATCAGTGAGTCAATCGACTTCCTGCAAACCGAAATCGCCTCACTGACCGAGAAGGAAAAGGCTATCCGTACCATATTCGAATTGCCGGAAATCGACCCGCAACAGCGCGAGCTGGGCATTGGCGGCCCGAATATCCTTCCGCAGGAAGAACTTGCCCCCAGTCGCTCATTTGCCTTCCAATCGGAAGCCGAAGTCGACCGCCTCGTGGCGCTCACCAATTTCGAAAAAGAACAATTCAATAGTGTCTATGAAGCCCTCCTCCAGAAGAAAACCGATCTCGACCATACACCCTCCATTATGCCGACCGTCGGCTACCTGATGAGAGGCTACGGTATGAAGCGCGATCCGTTTACTGGCCAGGTTAAGCTCCATGCCGGTCTCGATATCTCAAACTCGATCGGTACTCGCGTCGTGGCAACCGCCAATGGCGTCGTCGAGAAAACCGAAATCATGAATGGCCTCGGAAAAACGGTTGTCATCGACCACGGTAACGGATACAAGACCGTATATGGTCACCTTTCCGGCTTTAAGGTCCGCCCCGGCGAGAAGGTCACCCGCGGCCAACACATCGCCCTAATGGGCAATACCGGCTACTCAACCGGCCCGCATCTGCATTACGAAGTACTCAAAAACGGTGCCTCAATCAATCCAATGCAGAATGTCATAACCTATTCCAGCACCTTTTAATCAAGTCTCCAGCTGCTTTTTCCGTCACGGTCACCGTGTGCCTTGTCAAATCTCTGCACCAGGAACTGTAAGTCATTATTAGAGAGTTGGTTATCGTGAAATTTGTGCCTTTGGACTATTCCGGTGCTTTTTCACTTGCTAAACCGGCGCCACTTTGTACCTTTAAGAAAAGCACAAATAAAAACAGCAGTTCTGCGTAGGGCAAAACTGTCTCAAAATTGGAACATTCGGGCTGGAGTCGCGTTACAAGGATATGATAGCCATTTGGGGTCTATCTTTGATATGTAATTTGCAAGTGAGGATAAAGTGAGAATAAAGAAAACCACGGACGTTATCGAAGATCAGGACGATCTGGAACTGGACGATTCAACCGAATCGCTCGACCCGGCTGATCAAAGCGAGGCCGAAACCGTCGCGCTGATCAAGCGTATCCAAACCGGCGAGCAGGCCGCTTTCGGTAGCTTGATGAAGAAGTACAAGAATCAGGTGGCTGGCATTGCCTACCGTATGGTCGGCGACTATGACGAGGCCAAGGACATTTCCCAGATGGTCTTCGTCAAGACTGCCCGCAATCTGGATCGTTTTGATACAACCAAGAAATTCTCAACCTGGCTCTATCGCATCACCGTCAACGCGGCGATCGACTATATCCGCAAACAGAAGAAACATCGCCATGAGACGATCGAGAACTATACCGACTCAATCGAGACCCACAGCGATACACCCGATATGAGCCTCTATCGCAAGAACATCAAGGAATGCATCCTGCAGGCAGCGGATGCCCTCAATGACAAGCAGAAGGCCGCATTTGTCCTGCGCGACATCGACGGCCACGAAATTGAGGAAGTCTCCGAGATCCTCGGTATGCCGGAAGCCACCGTCCGCTGGTATTTGCACCGCGCGCGCCTCCGTCTCCGCAAGGAACTCCTGCGCAAATATCCGTCCTTTGTCGAGAAAATGGGCGTCGTCCTCGACGCGCCAATCAGGACCTTCTAAGAACTTACTCATACAACCTCCCAAGAAACCCCGCGTTTGATGGAAATCAGACGCGGGGTTATTTTTGCTTACCCTTGCCGAATCGCCATCTTGTGTGTAAAATGAGATGTGAAACGCTCAACGCTCGCTCTGGAGGGGAACCCGTGATCTCTCGCTTTCGCTCAAACCTGACCCTGTTGCTCTTGGCAGTTGTAGTTGTCATTTCGTCAATTCAACCAGCCTCCGCACAACCATCAACAACTGCCGACAGTCTCTTTTCCGAAGCCAACACTTTGCTTCAACAAGAGAAATGGTCCGAGGCCGCCGCCGCCTTTGAGCGAGTCGTCAAAATCGATACTACCAACACGCAGGCAATTTTCCAGCTCGGCCAGGCTTACTACTTGATGAACGAATTCAAGAAAGCCGCCGCCGCCTGGGAGCGCGCCGATGCCCGCAACTACCGCCCCGCGACCACGCGCTACAATATCGCTTCCTCGTATTCACAGCTCTACGACAAGGAGAAAGCTTTCGTGTGGCTGGCACAGGCGCTCGAGGCCGGCTTCAACCGCACCGATATCCTTGGCAACGACAAAGTCCTCGACACCTTGCGCAGCGATGACCGCTTCGCCAAAGTCCTCGAACTCGCCGATCAGAACGCGCGCCCCTGCGAATACGATCCGGTTTACCGCATTCTCGACTTCTGGCTCGGCGAGTGGGATGTCTATGCCAACGAGAATCAGAAAATCGGCGTCAGCTTCATCCGCAAAATGGTCAATGGCTGCGCCATCCAGGAAAATTTCGAACAGCTCGACGGCTTCGTCGGCCAAAATCTTTTCTACTTCAACAATGTTTCGGGCGAATGGAAAATGATCTGGATCACCGGCTCGGCAATTTCGCTCGGCGGCGTCAAAGAAAAAATCATGACCGCGCGCGATGATTCCGGCACCGTCCGCTTTCAGGGCACACTCCCAGACAACACCGCCGGACAACTCATCCTCGATCGCTCAACCTTCGCGCCGGTGTCAAAGGACCGCGTCAACATGATCATTCAGCAGTCCCGCGATGGCGGCGACAACTGGATCACTACCTTCTCCGGCTACTACCAACGCAAAGACAAATAGACCAAGAGCCCCGCACTCCCAGCTTTTCCCTCTCCCCGTGGGAGAGGGGCAGGGGTGAGGGCACTCGGCGGGGCACCGCTACTCATGAACTCCGGTAGGTCAGACATTCGTGTCTGTCATTGCACATCATCCGAGTAGGTTGGAATCCTAGTCCCGAAGCTGACTGGAGTTAGAAGCTACTCCCCAGAGGGTTCCGACAATCGCATCTAATGCCTTTTCCCTCTCCCCGCGGGAGAGGGTGCGGTGAGGGCGCCTTGCGGGAAACCGCGCCAAAAAACTGATTTGATGCCCGTTGACCTTTTGTTATTCCCCCTTAACAAAGGGGGTTAGGGGGTTGTATTGCGGTAGTGTCAAGTGATCGTTCACTTGTTACGTCAGGTCTTGCGCCGAGCCGAGCGAAGCGAGGACCGGCGTGTGACCCGACACCCCCACTTCCCAATTGACAATATGGAACCGAATCACTATATTCGCTTAACACTGAATTCTTCCGCTACGGGGGTAGCATGAAACAGAAAAGTTGGCAAATCCTGATCCTCGGAGCCATCCTTGCCTGCGCATTCGCGTGCACGGAAAACATCACCGAGGAAAAACACGTCGCCATCGGCAACCGTTTGACTTCAACTCCCGAAGTCCTGCGCGGCTTGACCTGGACACGGCAATTCACAATCGACAATCCTGTCTCCGGAAGCCACTACTCGTGGCAGACAGTTTTCACCAACAAACAGCCTGACGGAATCTTCGACATCGATTCGACTGGTTTGTTTCGCTTTGCCTCAGCTACGAGCGACTTCGATAACACCTTTGGATTCCGCGTCCTGTTAAGCGACGGCTCCGCAATTGTTGACAACTACGATTTTTCTATTCGTGTCAAATCCGATTCGCCGATCTTAGTGAGCATCGAAAAGACTCACAACACCCTTCAAGGTATGTTCGAATACATCTCGATCACCAAGAAGCAGGGAGGTCAATCCTTGGGCGCTATCGAATGTGCCGTTCTCTTCGACTCGCTGGCCCTGCAGCTGGTGGACGTTGAAAAAGGCACCGGCATATCCGCCGCCGCCTGCAATTGGGATCGCATTGACTACGAATCGACGGAACTGATTGGAAACACCACCGATCACGTCAAGGTCCTTCGACTCACTGCAATCGCCGATGACCCGGCAATCACTGGCACGCCGACTTGTCTCACACTTCCCGACGATGCCGAAATCTTTCGCCTCAAGTTCCTTGTCTCCAATGATCAAATCTACTACTGCACAATGTTGCCGATCCGCTTTGTCTGGACTGGCTGTCAACAAAATGCCGCCTACTCGGCGACCGGCGATACCGTGTTTCTTCCCGCCGAAGTTTTTGATTATTCATGGGACGGCAATCTCAACAATCAGTCATATCGTTTGACCGGCTTCGACTGCGATTCCAGCTACAACCATTCACTCGGCGGCGAATGCGCCAAGTTCCTTCAGGACTGCGCGCCACCCACCGAAATCCGCAACTCTATTTTCTGGAATGGCGGCGTCGATATCGTTTGCGTCGATTCAATCGACGACCCTGGCGATTTTCGCGACTGCCCTTGGAATATTGGATCGGAGTATCCAAATGATTTCGGCCTGATTCTCTTCTTTGCAGACTATTTCCAATTTGGCCCCAGCGTATTGCAGCGTGTTTCCGATTATTGCATTTCCTTAACGGATGCCAATCACGATTCTGCACCGCTAACAATCGCCGACATGGTTTATGCCACCCGCATCGTCGTCGGAGATGCGCTCCCGGTTCCTTCACTAAGCCCTTACCATGAAAGTGTCACATTCACCTTTGCGAATAAAATCGTCTCTTCTGCAAGCGTCGTCCAGCTCGGTGCCGTCAAGCTAACCTTCATCGCCGACTCATCCGTCGTCGCGACTAATGACTCCGGACTTGAAATGCTGACTGCATACCGAAGCGGCGAACTTCACATTTTGTTGTGGTCCGGATTGGAAAATCTCGCAGATTACATCGAGCCCGGCGCTCATAACCTCGTCACCCTCTCCGAGAGTGCCGCTCTTGAGCGTGTCGAAGTCTCCGACTACCGCGGCAACCTCCTCTTCGCGCGTTACAATAAGAAATGACGACTCTCGGCTATAAGCAGAGTAGGTTGGAACCCTCGTTCAGTAGCCGATCTGGAGTTAGAAGCAATTTCCCCAGAGGGTTCCGACAATCTGAGCGATAACCAGAATTCAATTCCCCTCTTGAGAGGGGTGCCTAGAGTGCGCGAGGAACGAGCGTAATCAAGGCGGGGTGTGTCTCTTCCAATTAGATAGGCGCTCTCTATAATGGAACTCTCAACCCCACAATCATTGTACAATTCCAGTACCCCAAAATATCGATCGCCGCAATCCGGAGGGAGAAATTCTTCAAATGAAACTGCGCACTGTCTCACTCGCCGCGACACTGATCTCTCTTCTGGCAACCACCGCCTCCGCCAATCGCATCGTCTCTGCGTCACCCGACACCTCCATCATCCAACCCAATGTAACCTGGATGAAGACATTCTCTTTCAACAGCACTGATTTTAATCCGCCATACATTTGGTCCGCTCGCTCGCTTGGCGTCGCACCTGTCGGAAAATTCCGGTTCGAGAATCCACGCGACCGTATTTTCTCCTTCACTCCGGCATTTGCCGATACCGGCAAGCTGTTCACCTTTGAGACTACGATCACGGACAGCAGCGGCAAGCAGGCGACTCTCCCGTTCTCCGCGAGGGTCGATGGTCGCATTGGCGCAGTCATCGAAATCGAAAAAACACACAATACTCTGCAGGGAATGTGGGAATACATCTCTGTCTCCAAGGTCTCCGGCCCATTCATCGCCAGCTCCTTTAAATTCAAGATTTGTTACAACGGTGAGGGCCTAAAATTTGACACACTGACACTCTCGGACACGCTGACTAAACTCGGTTGGACATTCGAGTTGTCCAAAGTGCGAAACGGGAGTTTCACTTCGCTCGGATTGCAGGCACCCACCTTGAGCATTCAAGCCTACGCGCCCGCGTGGAAGCCAACGGCAGTTCCTGACGCCGCCCTCTTCACAATCAAATTCTATGTCACCAATGACCGAACTTTCGAGTGTCAGTTTATCCCGATCCAATTCGCGTGGTCAAAATATGACGACAATACTTTCACCAGCGGATATTTCGACACGATCTTTTCGTGTCTGCAAGTAGTCAACTGCGAAGGCAGGGATATGACAACTCCGCCTTCGGCTTCAGATTGCGCCGGCAGAGCAACCAATAGTCTCGGCGGACCTTGTCGAGGCTGGCGTAGCCATCCAAGAACGGTGGCCGACGTACCCCGCATCGTCTTCAGAAACGGCGGCGTCGATCTCGTCTGCAATGGCGATTGGGAATCACCCGGCGACCTCAACCTCAACGGTATTGCGTACGAAATCGCCGACTTCGAACTAATGTCCCGCTGGCTTGCCTTTGGTGATTCCGCTCTTGAAAGAAACCCACAATTTCGCGAAGCACAATTCGCTGCCTCCGACGCCAATCAGGATGGCACTACCGCCTCAGTCGCCGATATGGTCTATCTCGTGCGTGTGGTAGTCGGCGATGCTCTTCCGTTCCCGAAGCTCGCTCCATACCAGAATGTCGCTCTGTGCGAGAAGAGCCACGACACGCTTCTTGTCGAATCCAACGATAGCCTCGCCGGAATCCTGATCCTATTCAAAGCCGACGAACAGAGTTCGTTCGAAAATCTCTCCAACATCGAAATGATCACCGGTCGCCGCGGCTCACTGACAACTCTCCTCTTCAGGCCGTCGCTAAAAGACCTGCAGGGTCACATCCCTTCCGGTCGCACGCCGCTCGTCCGCATCCGCGGCAAATCCGAAATCCAATCCATCGAAATCTCCGACTACAACGGCAACACCATGAACGTCCGCAAGTAGTCGGAATCCAGCATTCCGATTCGTAGGGGCGCAGCATGCTGCGCCCAATCGCGCCGACGGCGCGACAGCTTGTTTCCTGAAAAGCAGAGCAAAACTGCATCGGCGATGCTACAAAAAAACGGCCGCCACTTCTGACGACCGTTCACATTCCTATAATTTGCTATCGGCGAACTACTCCACCGTCACCGACTTCGCCAAATTGCGCGGCTGATCAACATCGCAGTGACGCTTCACTGCAATATAATAAGCCAACAACTGCAACGGTATCGCCGCTATGATCGGATTCAAAATATACGGCACCTTCGGAAGATATATCACGTGATTCGCCAAACGCGCAATCTCCGTGTCGCCTTCCGTCGCCAGCGCAATGACTCTTCCTGCCCGTGCCTTGACTTCCTGAATATTCGACAACACCTTGTCATAAATCTGATCATGTTGCGCCAAAACCACGACCGGCATCTTCTCGTCAATCAGTGCAATCGGCCCGTGCTTCATTTCCGCCGCCGGATAACCTTCCGCGTGGATGTACGAAATCTCCTTCAGCTTCAATGCACCCTCAAGCGCCACCGGGAAGTTGATCCCGCGTCCGAGATACAGGAAATTATTCGTACCGGCATATTCCTCGGCGATGTCTTGGATAACTTGATGATTTCTCAATACCTGCTCGACTTGTTCCGGCAGACGGTCCAGCGCATCAATAATCTGCCGGCCCTTTTCCATCGACATATTCCGCTGTCGCGCGAGAAGAATCGTCAACAGCGCCAGCACGGTCACCTGCGAGGTAAACGCCTTCGTGGAGGCCACGCCGATTTCCGGTCCGGCATGCGTGTAAATACCGCCATCCGTCTCGCGGGCAATCGTCGATCCGACCACGTTACAAATTCCAAATACTGTCGCGCCCTTGCGCTTCGCTTCGCGCAAAGCCGCCAGCGTGTCCGCCGTCTCGCCCGACTGGCTGATCACAAACACCAGCGTGCCCTGATCGATAATTGGCGAGCGATATCGGAACTCGGAAGCGTACTCCACTTCCACCGGAATGCGTGCAAATTCTTCGATCATGTACTCGCCGCATAACGCCGCATGCCACGAGGTTCCGCACGCCGAGATGATGATGCGCTTCACGTTGAGCAATTCCTCATACTTCAGTTTAAGACCGCTCAACCGCGCGGTGCCTTCTTCATAGTTCAAGCGTCCGCGCATCGAGTTGCGAATCGTCACCGGCTGCTCGAAAATTTCCTTGAGCATGAAGTGATCGAATCCGCCTTTTTCCAGTTGATCCAGATCCCACTCGATGTCGTGGAATTTCGTCGGTACCGGCATGTTGTCGAGAGTCGATATCTGCACGCCCTCGCGCGAGATGGTTGCGACTTCGCCTTCTCCAAGATAGACCACCTTCTTCGTGTGCTCCAGCATCGCCGACACATCCGAAGCAATCAAATTCTCGGTATCGCCCAATCCGATACACAGCGGCGAACCGTGGCGCGCTGCAACAATCACATCCGGCGCCGCCAGTGAAATCACAGCAATACCATAAGTGCCTTCCACCTGCTTGATCGCAAGTTGAACTGCCTTGGTCAGATTGCCGTCGTAATATTCTTCGATCAGATGCGCGATCACTTCCGTGTCGGTGTCGCTCTCAAAGTGGTGACCGCGGCGTTCAAGGAATGACCGCAGCGTCTTGAAATTCTCGATGATACCATTATGCACGACCGCGATCTTACCCGTGCAGTCGAGATGCGGATGCGCGTTGACGTCATTCGGCACGCCATGTGTCGCCCAACGGGTGTGTCCGATACCGGTAGTCGCCGTGAAATTCTTCCCCTCAAGTATCTCCTCGAGTACCTTGATCTTGCCGGCCGCTTTCTCGAATACGATCTGGCCGTCCTCAATCAACGCCATCCCGGCCGAATCATAACCGCGGTATTCTAAGCGCTTGAGTCCGTTCAGAAGAATCGGGCTGGCTACGCGGTCACCGATATATGCAACTATTCCGCACATGCGATTGCCTCTTTAAAGAAGTGTCTTGTTACCGAACTACATTGTCCAAATCGTCACGATTTGTATATCCCATTATACTCGTCTGGATAAAAGTTGTACGTAAGTATATTGCAGAATGTCGCTGGCATTTCGTCACTCTGCCACTCGGTTCAACCACACTAATATAGTCCCGACATTACCTGATTATTGGCCTCCATCACCTTCCAAATCCACACTAATGTGAATCCTGATTCAATTCTGCAATTTGTTGCACTGACATCATCTCTTCTATTATATTAATTGACAACAAGTTACGAGCCACCACCCTTCGGCACGCCTTTTGAGTGATACTCCTTTCGTATGGAACGAAATGACTCTGCAAGAAAGTTACTCTGGTGCGCCTTCGCGCTGGTAATCACTATTGGTCTGATTCTGCCAACCGAACTTTCAGCCGGGACCTATCCAAAGAACGGCGTCTTCAAACGCCTCCCCGATGCCAAAGACAACTGGTTCTATATCGACAATAACAATTGGGAGATCAAAGCCCCGGACAAGTGGACCCATATGATGGGCTCAATGGGCTCAACCTCCGTCTTGAGCCGCTTCATGAACAAGTACGCCGCCGGCGCCCTGGTCCTGACCTTCGGGCTTTTCAAAGAATATGACGATGCCTACCGCGAAGGCTGGTCCTATCGCGACATCATTGCCGATGCCGTCGGCGTTACCGCATCGATCACAGCCAACGACCGATACCGACTTCTTTGTGATTATGATAGCGAGAAAGTGCTGCTCGTGGTCAGCATGACCATCCAGTAACTTGTAGCACAACTCTTTGAGATTATTGAATGAGTGCCTGGGATTGTCATCCCGAGCCGCTACGCAGGCGAAGGATCTATTCGTGTGCGCTCAAATATCACGAAACGCAAGCAACCTTTCAGAGGTTAGTGGGTGAGGCGGCTTTCGTTGCCGAGGCCGCCTCAAATTTTTCTTGCCATAACTGAACTGTGTATCTTGATTTAAAGCCAGAAACCGGACAAAATGGCAGAGGACTGTCATATCCGTGTCATAAAAGACCAGAAAGGTCAAAGTTGAGAAAAATATCGCTTGACCATCTATTTAATTGAAGCTATTTTTTGTGAAACCTTTCACATTTTTGTGGAGCAAGCGACACTAAACGGGAGTCTATGAGAGAACGTAAGATATCTGAATCGACAATTCATCGGCTGTCGCATTACTACCGGGCACTAAACACCCTTGAGAAAGAGCACTTCGAAACCATCTCCTCCAAAGAGTTGGCGAAACGCGAAAAACTCACCCCCGCGCAAGTCCGCAAAGATCTGTCATTCTTCGGCTCTTTCGGTACCCGTGGCCTCGGCTATCCGGTCAAAGAACTCAAAGGCCGCATCGCCAAGATTCTCGGTATCGATCGTACGTGGAATGTCGCCTTAATCGGCGTCGGTAACATCGGCTCCGCCTTGGTCTCTTACAAAGAATTCCAGCGCCAGGGGTTTAACATCAAGGTGCTCTTTGACTCCGACCAGCGCAAGATCGGCTCCAACCACAAAGGCATCACCGTCCTCGACACCGAGCATCTCGAAGAAGAACTGCAGAAGAACAAGATTGAACTCGTTGTCCTGGCTGTTCCGGCATCAGCCGCCCAAAACATTGTCGACCACGTTGTGCATTGCGGTATCAAAGCCATCCTCAACTTTGCGCCGATCAAACTCAAAGTCCCTGATGATGTTGAAATCCGCACCGAGAATATGGCGATGGAGCTGGAATACCTCTCGTTCACCCTGGTGAACAACAAAAAGGGCGAACGCAAAAAAACTTGACACCTTTGAACATTCCCCGTACATTTTAATGGTGCTATCTGCCCGCAAGGGTTGTAGCATATCATCAGATGAAGCGCAACCTTACTAAAATACTGCTGTTGCTCGTCGCAACCCTCTTTGCTGTCCAAACAGCTCAAGCCTATTTCTTTGCCAGCGTCTTCATGGTCACCGGCACAATCACCCTTCAGGGCCGTCCCGCCGAAAAAGATCAAGTCGTCGCCGCCTTTATCGGCAACGATAAAGTCGCCGAAGCCAAAACCCGCGACAACGGCGCCTTCGAACTGCAAATCCCCGAATACGATCCGACCAAGCCGGAAGTCAAAGGCTACCACTCTACCGACGACGTCATCCAGGTCAAACTCGAAGGCAAGATCGCCAAACCGACTTTCAATCCCAACACCGACAATCTCAAGATCGACCTCCGCGTCGAAACCACTCTCGACGTCAAGCTCTCCACTTGGGGCAAAATCAAAGCGTTGTTTAAATAAAATTTATCAAAGCTTGATTTCGATAAGACTTTCCTCGACCTGTTCAAACAGTGGGTCAAGTGTAGATTGTATTGTGATAGTCTCTGATAACGCGGTGACAATCTTGGTATAAGTCGAAACCTCTTCCGACGTGAGAGTTCGTCCTTTACGATCCTTTAGCCATCTGTCGGCCACCTGAAAGCCACCGATGTGATAATTCCAAACATCATTTGTAACACCCGAGAAGTACTTCTCTTTGTTGATCCAGACTCGCTGTTTGTTCGATTCGTATGTCGGCTTATTCACAGCAAGTTCGCCGTTGCCTTCACACTTCGAAATCGGTTTTGTTGACGTTGTTGACTTGAGAAGGTGTAGATCGACCAGTTGCTGACCTTTTGCCGCCAGCAATTGGAAAAGATCGTAATCCCCAGTGAATGGTACTCTTGGAAAATCGCTCTTTAGGAACTCTGCGTACTTGATTCGATAAACACTGGAGTAAAGGATCGCATATACGTATGCAAAAATGCTAATTGGGCTCGGTTCGGTCTTGTATGCTAAGCGAAGAGACTCAACAAGCGAGGGCGACAAATTGGAAATGTATGAATCAGGCTCTTGAAATGCAAACAAGTCATCCTTTCTTGCGGCGCGATAGACGAAGAGGGGGAAGACATAGTTTATATCAAAGGCACTGACCGTCTTGTGACCAGCGAGGCTGTTTGCAACAAATGCCCCGGATTCTTCCTTGAATTGTTTCGGAACAATGAGAGCGATATTGTCTTGAAGCATATGTTTCATTACCTCAGCCCTGGTTCGCCACACCACTGAAGAATGGTAGTAAATCTGTCGAACATCGAAAGGCCGATATAGAAATGTGGTGAAGTAATCCTTCCAGTTAGTGATTCCTGCTAGTTGCCTTCTCGCACTACTAACACGCCACATGTAGTTCTCCTTCAACCCAAAAAGCGACGCCACGTACTTGTCTTCAAGGGTAAGGTCTCTGAATGTCTGAATCCGGGACTGCAATTCGGACTTATCAAAATCGATCACGAAACTGTCACGCGCGGTTACGATACCCGTAACATTCACAGGAAGAATTTCTGGTACTGCAAGATAAGCTCCCCATCTTTTCCTTTCCGTGTCATCTTTCGGGATAAAGAAGTATGAGGGCGATGACGGTTGAATCTTGCCATACTTCGTTGACTCTTTGTCGTTATGTTGCAGGAATTCGTACTTTGACTCGCGCAATCCCCACTCGTCAGCGTGGTAGACTTTGCAATTGTTGTCTCGCGATCTCAACTTTACCATCAATACGATTGCCACGCCTTGCTGAATGTCAAAGACATTCTCGTCTTTCGAGCCATCCGGAGCCTTCTCTTTTTTCAGAGAATTGCCGTGAAGGTCAAGAACATGAATTTCGTCGAACGAGTTGAGGAGCGACTGCCGCATACCTCGAAATGTTGGATTATCCAGGTAAGCGTGATTAGTGATGAATCCAACAACGCCTTCGCCAATTTGATCAATCTTCCATTGGGCAAAGCGAATGAACTTAACATAATCGTCCTGCAGCCAGTGCTTGCGCTCTCCAAACCACTTGCCGTCAACAATCTTGTAGTAGTCGATTAAATTGCCGATCCAAGTCTTCTGTTTGACCTTCTTCGTTCTTGTCGCTTTTGACATTCTTGGAGCAAGGTGATACGATTCCCGTGCCTTTACTTTCACTGTTCGTATGTCGTAACCTGTGATGTAGTCGTGCCCAGCTGGTATTTCGACGACACGCTCACTTGCATTGGCGGAAATACCTGAATAGGGTGGGTTTCCGAGAATCACTAATATTGGCGTGTCTTTCTTCACTTTTGCCGCAAGATGCGATTCTTCGGAGAGAGCTGAAACGACCGGCATTTTGGTCTGCGCGAGTTCTTCCATCTCCAAGGTGTTCGTCAGATAGAATTGAAATCGCTCGTCACCGGAGAGCTTATGACCCAACTCCTCAAGTAGATAGCCCATCTTCATGTGACCGGCCGCGTATGGTGCCATCATCAATTCAAAAGCGAAGAAGTGTTTTAGTATGTGTTCTTCCACGAACTTGCTTTGTGATCCCTTCCCATATTTGGTAACATACTCTTCAACCGCCAATCGCGCCGCTTCCGCGAGAAACGTCAGAGTACCTCCTGCCGGATCAAGTACGGTTACGGACTGGGTCGCCAATCCATCCGGCTTGTCAAACTTATCCTTGAGAATGGTGTTCAGCGAACGAACGATATATTGCACAACCGGCTCCGGCGTGTAGTAGACACCGCGACGTTCGCGTTCCTTGGGATTGTATTCTGCAAGAAATGTCTCATAGAAATGGAAGATTGGGTCTCCGCCCTTGCCTTTCTGGAAGTAGTCTCGGAGGATGCTATTAACATCGGCTGCCGCCAGTACGGCCACAATGTCATCGACCGATGCTTCAATCTGTTGCGGCGGATCAATCGAAATGAAACTGAATATCTGGCGCAGGATTCCGATTGTCTTTGGGATCAGATCATAAGCAATTTTTCGATTGAACTTTCCATTGGCTCTGGTCCGCGCCGCAAATAGACCATAGGTAATTGTCTGCGCATAGAGATCAGCGAATGCGTCTTGCTCCAAGTTGGCAATCAAGTGCTTCTTGAATGCTTCATAAAATCCGAGAATCTGCTTGGATCCGTCGCTGTTCAACTCTCGCATTTCGACCTTGATTACTTCGTCTCTCAAGAACCGAGTTCGGATAGCGAGTTCTCGTGCAAGACTTTCTGCAGTAAATTCCGTAGGAAGCGCGAACAGTAAGAATTTCTCTAAGAGTAATCTGATTCCGTCATCATTCTCAAGTGGCGGGACTGATTTCATTTTCGCAGGATTGAAGGCCTTAGAAATCTTTACGCTGTCGACCTGCCGACCATCACGATATAGGCGAAATTCATAGAAGTTCGTCAAGATCAGATTGGGGAACGTGGAGCGATAGCGCTTAAGCTGTTCTGATTCGGCCACGACATTAAGGTCAGAATTGGGTGATTTTGCCTCAATATACCCGACAAGAGAGTGCTTTCCATCCCAGACCCGAAAATCGGGATTGCCAGCTTCCGTCTTCTTGGGGAGCGTAGTAATCTGAACTGATTTCTTCTTTCGCGACTTTGCGTATTCTTCAAGAAGAGTCGACAGCGCCTGATAATAGGATTCTTCGCGGGCATCGCCACGTTTGGTCGTTGATGCCACTTTTTTCAAGTAAATTTCGAACATGAGAACACAATATGCGAAGACTACGTGAACAGGTCAAGCTTCAAGATTGAAATGTGCAACCGCCCCTACATCCTCGGCAACGGACTCACCCTTACCCCCACACCAAACCCGGCCGAACCTTTTTCCTCGATCGTCACCGGCACAGTGGCGCGAATCATATCATAATAGCACGTCTGTTGCCCCTCTTTTTGCATATAGACAACAATCTCGATCGTTACATTCGCAGTCCCAATTGCCCCGTTCAGCGGAATCTCAAACTCACCGTTCGCATAATTGAAAACTATATCCGACGCCGTCACATCAAACGAAACCACCTTGACGTCGCTCGAACGGAAACTGACAAGGTACATCCCTTGCTCCAACATCCGATATCCATCCGGCATCATCAACGCGATACTGATTTTGCCCGCGCCGCTCTTCAATTTCGCCGGCGGCAATTTCATTTCCTTACCATCGAAGTTCGCCTTCGTCTGCACTGCAATCTTGGCAAGATGTGTAATCTGCAGACTGCTGACTTTCTGTGTCGCCATATCGACAACGCGAACCTGCTGATTATTACAGTCAGCTACGAACAACTTCCCGCCCGCGACTGCCAAACCCGCGGGCTCGAAAAAACTCGCAATCGCTGCCGCTCCATTCACCGATCCCTTGCTCCCGTTGCCGGCAAAACGACTAATCGTCTTCTTCGTCGGATCGATGACCTTTATCTGATGATTGTAACTGTCTGCAACATACAACAACCCGTTGTGGTATGTGATTCCCTCTGGATTTTGCAGATCCGTACCTACAATCGTTTCCACCAGCCCGGCGATTGGATCAATCGCACGAACCGCACCGCCCTCGCTGTCGACAAAATACAGCTTTGTCCCATCCGTCGTGATCCCGCCCGGCCGCCCCAGTTCCGCCTCAAGCAACGTCCCGTCAGTCTTCCCAGATCTCCCCGACCCGGCAAACGGCTTCACCTCTTTCGAAGTCAATTCGACGACCCAAATCTGATTTGCTCCCTCCACAGTAATGTAGAGCTTGCCATTCAACACAACCATGTCGCGCGGATACTTCAGCCCCGCAGACTCTTCCACAACAGTCTTCACAGCCTTCGACTTAAGATTCACTGCACGTATCGTGTGGCCTTCAGTGTCTGCCACATATAATACATCCCCTTCAATTGCCAACCCTTGCGGATGGTCAAATTGCGCATCCGTAAAACTTCCATCCTGACTACCTCTGCGACCTGACCCGATGATGAATTCCAGCTTGCCGCTCGTCGTCATCGCGAGAATCCGATGATTCCGTGAGTCGCTGACAAACAACCTCGTTCCGCCAGTATCGGCGACGATGTCTGCGGGATAGCTGATCAGCGACTGTTCCTTATTACCTACTTCCGGAATGAAACTGATCTTGTGGCGCCCGATTAAAGAATCGGCATCAAAGTACGTTATCGCCTGCGCAATAATTCCGTCAAAAAGCTCGAATACCCCGGTTCCTTCATGTACGCCAATCACTCGTCCCGATGGGTTGATCAACACAAATGCCGGACGCGATTTCATCCCATACGCATTCCACAACTGCGAGGCGCTGTCATTGATAACTGGAAATGTAATCTCATTCCGCAAAATCGCATTCCGGACCGCCTCACTGTCCTTCTCGTTCTCATACGTCGGCGAGTGAATACCAATCACGAATAATTCCGATGTGTACTTCTCCCGCAGCTTTTGCAACTCCGGCATGACGGTCAGGCATTCGCGCGATGACATCGACCAGAAATTGATTAGTACGATCTTGCTGTGCAACTGCATCATCGTCAGCGGCTGCAGCGTGTTCAGCCAATCCAGCCCCGCCGGAAAATCCGGCGCATAAATCTGCCCCTCCAATTGGTCCTCGCTCATCGCTTCCTGAGCGCGAATTGTTGGAATGCCAATTGTGAGCAAGGCCCCGATGACTAACATGCAAATTCGAAAACTACCTATCACGAATTATGATCCTCCGAAGTAAATGGCCGCGACTCATGATATCCACTTACAGTCCTGTCTCTGTGTCGGTTCCAACTCACGCGATCTTGCGAAAAACCGCTCCCGGCGCATACACCGTCAGGGTAACTCCCCGTACCGCCATGTACGCAATCATCGCCAGCCACAGTGCATGATTGCCGAAACGCGGCTCCGCTAAATAATAGACTGGAAAATAGAATACGACCGTCGCGATTGCCATCGAAATCAACATCGCCTTGGTCGCCGTCGCGCCGATGAATACACCGTCCCAGACAAAGCATACACCATTCACCAGCGGCGCAATAATTGTCCAGATGAAGAACGTCATCGCCGTCGCGACAACAACCTCGTTGCTCGTAAACAATCGCACTATCTGCTCACCGAAAAACAGATATCCTAAAGTTGTAATCACACCAAGCGCCACAGCCCAAACGAAAATCAGTTTCACTGCCCTTTTGAGATTCACCAAATCGCGTGCTCCAACGAATCTTCCCACCAAACTTTCCGCTGCGTAGGCGAACCCATCGACGCCGTATGCCAATATCATCCACAACTGCATCAAAATCGTATTCGCCGCTAATACATCATCGCCATACTCCGCCGATTTAGCCGTGAAGAAGGTATAGGTCGCAATCAACAGCAACGTCCGTAGAAAGATGTCGCGGTTTACCGAGAAGAACTTCTTCATCGCCGTCACATCAAGTATCTGTTTGCGCACGATTCCTGTCGCATACTCGCGATACTTGAAATAGAACAGCGCCGATGCCAGAACCACCCCGCAGTACTGCGCGATCAAAGTCCCTAGCGCCACACCCGCGACTTTGAGATCGAGCACCTGCAGAAAGAACACATCGAGCGCAATCGTCAGGCAGTTGATGAAGATCGCCAGCACCATCGGGTAGCGTGCATTCTGCATTCCCAAAAACCAACCCTGGATCGCATAAATAAACAGCGCGGCCGGTGCGCTCCAGATACGAATATCAAAGTAAATCGCCGCCTGCTTCTCAACATCCTCGCTCGCCGTCACCGACTGAAACGCCGTCCAGTGAATCAACGTCTGAAGCAGAATCAAAACAACTCCCGCGACCAGTGCCACAATCACTGCCCGGCTCAAGATCAAACCGCATTCGCGTTGATTGCCTTCGCCATAGGCCTGCGCCGTCAGCCCCGTCGTCCCCATCCGCAGAAATCCAAAAGCCCAAAATATGAAATTGAAAATCATCGCCCCGATTGCCACGCCGCCAAGATAATACTGATGCTCCAAATGCCCCACCAAAGCCGTATCCACTGACGAAAGCAGCGGCACCGAAACATTGGTGATAATACTGGGAATCGCGAGCTTGAGAATGTCCTTATTCATTTGGGAAATGAATCAACAATCGCGCTCCATTATTTCCAAGCGGATTCTTGAGCAGAGTGGTAGTCGAGTAACATTGTAGATCAGGAGCCCTGCGCTCTCAACATCGTCGCTCCTTTATTGTCGTCCCCGCGAAGGCGGGGATCCAGTCTTTGGGAAATTTGTACTATCGCTAACTAATGTGTCGAATTCCCCTCTTGTCGGAGATCCCGCTTGCGGGAAGAGGAGTGGCTCCGAGCCGAAGAATGAGGCTCGGAGACGGGGTGTGTCTTTCTAGCCCTAAATCTCTGTCGCCATCTACGCCCCGCTAAACGCCTGTGCGTGCCAGCTCTGGGAAAGCGGCACTTCCCACTTGCCGACGTGAAGATCGCCGATCGTGGTAATCGTGTTATTGAAAACCTTGGTGTCGGATTTTACCTTGCCCGTATCAACCAATTCCTGAAACTCACTGCGCGTCGTCGTCCGCACGACATCCCCGTCGCGGTAGAAAACAAAACTGCGGTCGAGCGCATCGAGGTTATGCTGCGCCTTCAGCCACTTGAACACCGCCACGCTCGAATCAATCGAACACCCAGAAATCCCGTTATCGCTTTCGGCGGCGATCAAGACAAACTGATCGTGCACAATCTCAAACGCTCCGCGCACGTCGTGCTGATGCGACTTCCACTCATCGACAAAATTCTTGAGCACGCTGTAAACCAGCGTCATTTCGCCGGCATCCAGCCTGCGCGAAAACGCATAAATCCACAGCTTGGTCTCTGGTCTGTAATCTTCAAGTAGCTTCATATTCAACTATCTAAACCTCGTGATTGTGTCATTCCCGCGCAAGTTGAGCGGCGCGAAATCCCGCCTTTGCGGGACGGGAATCCAGTCATTAGGCAATTTGTACGATCTCCAGCGAATCCGTTAAATTCCCCTCTTGAGAGGGGTGGCTCGAACGCCCGAAGAATGAGGGCGGTCGAGACGGGGTGTGTCTTGTCCCCGCCTTGCGCCCCTACAAATTCGCGTCAAACGCCTTCGTCAAATTCGCCGCGATCTCCTGTGGAGGATGCCCCTCAATCTGATGCCGCTCCATCATATACACCAGCTTGCCGTCCTTGAACAGCGCCACGGAGGGCGACGACGGCGGATATCCGGTCGTATAGGCGCGCGCCTTGGCGACCGCATCGTTATCCTGTCCGGCAAATACCGTCGCCAGTTTCTGCGGCAGCTTCTTATGCTTGAGCGCCATCTTGATTCCCGGGCGTGCATTTCCGGCGGCGCATCCGCACACCGAGTTGAACACCACCAGCACGCTGCCTTTTTTCTCACCCAGCGCCTTGTCGACATCGGCGGCATTGCGCCACTCTTCGAATCCCACGCTGGTCAGCTCTTTGCGCATCGGTGTCACTAATTCTTCTGGATACATATTGTCAGGTTCCTTTACTCTACAATTACTTGTTTGCTAAGGTATTACGCCGCCCAACCGCCATTTGCTTGACCGCGATTTTCAAGAAATAATAACGCGCACAGGACCCGTTTGTTCCTTCGGCAAACGTAGGGGCGCAGCATGTCAAAGATCCCGCCTTAGCGGGGCTGCGCCCAATCGCACCGCAGGTGCGATTGTATCGTGTGATCGGCAGTCTACCACGCCTGCCGGGTCAGTATCACTGACTTCTTGTAATTCCCCCTTAGCAAAGGGGGCAAGGGGGTTGTGTTCTTTGCTTCTTGCGCAGTTAAATAGGTCACGCCCACTTGGGGCGTGACTGGATGATAAGAGTCAAGCGCCAAGAGCGCTTGACCTACATAACTGACTATTTCAAGTCCAGGCGTAGTTTGATAAGTCGCCCACCGGAACGGTGGGTTTGATTGGTTTCCTGCACCGCCTGCCCTTAGGTATCTCTCAACAGATCCACTGCTTACTGCATTGCATTCTGTAGGTAGGGTTCCGAGTGAAGCGCGGAACCCGACATAACATTCCGTGACCGGCAGTCGTCCACGCCCGCCGGACCTGTATCACTGACTTCTTGTTATCCCCCCTTAGCAAAGGGGGTTAGGGGGTTGTATTTGTAAATCTATCAAAGAGGTCCTGTTCCACGTTGCGCCGGGAACCCGACTTGCGATCTGCTAAAAATAAGTAAAGCAGTAGCCAATATCGTTCGAAACTTGCGCCTTTTCTACGTACAGTTTGCCTTCCTTGGAAATGGAGACCAGCCAACGATAAAGTGAGCAGTTGCATGGGGACCAACTATAGAGTCGAACTAACAACTCATCGCCATCACGTACAGCGTAGGGTGGAACCACCGGATGTAAAAAATCCTGCATTCTGTCGTATTCACTGCGATCTAAATACTCGCCCACATTGTGCCCTCGGAAATGTGGATCGTTCGCGAAGTTTCGCAATACAGGCTGCGTGAGCAAATCAATTCCGGCATCATCCAGCCTCTCCCAAAAGGAAGAGTCTGAAACAGCATTAGAAAATACATAAATGTCCCACAGACTGTCCAGGATCATTACGGGATGATCTGCTGACAAAACTGCAACTACCTCAATAGCAGCTTCTATTGCAGCGCTACTGTCCAAATTCCCGAGTTCTCCGATCGACTCAAGGAAGCGAACATGGTGTCGCAGTTCTCCGGGCCAGGAATTCTGTCCTTTACCAGGCTCGTCGAACGAATAAGCCTGCAACGAATCAGATGTCACGGCAAACATAGAAGTTGAAGGGGGACCAGTGCCTAACATGATATCAGGAGATATGATGTAGGCCAGCAAGAACAAGCTGTGGAAATACTTCGAATTAAGTCTACCGACTTCATAAATCTCGGGAGGTCCGCACAGGTTTGAATTAGATTCGGCGGACTTTTTTGACAAAGCAACTCCGATTCTGTCAATTTCCGGCGTTCGCTTCAGCAGCTTGAGTTCCGGCCATCGATAGAAACTGTAAAGAAATTGAGCGGTTTGAGTCCAGTCCGGATAGCGTTTCCGCCAATTCTCAACGGAATCAGATTGCCCGAAACAGAAATGGGAGGAAATGAACGAAAGGAGAACGAAGACGATGGAACATAGCTTCATCACGACCTCATCTTTGACCAGCCGTCAGGAAGGGATTCCTGACGGCTCAAAAACCTGGATTCCGGCCGAAGTCTACCCCGCGCTTTAGCGGGGCTGGAATGACGGAACCAAGAGAGTTCTTTGACTTACCCCGCCCCCCCGCTCGCACCAACTCTCGGCGGTCTCCGCAGTGCCCGCATATACTCGCGGTTCATCATCGCGATAAACTTCACCGAAATATTCTTCGGACACACCGCTTCACATTCATAGTAATTCGTGCAATTGCCGAATCCCGCATCATCCATCGCGCCGACCATCGCCAGCACGCGCCGTTCGCGCTCGGCCTGTCCCTGCGGCAGCGAGGCAAACTGCCCCACCTTCGCCGACACGAACAACATCGCCGAGGCGTTCTTGCAGGCCGCCACGCACGCGCCGCAACCGATACAGGCCGCGGCATCCATCGCGGTCTCGGCCGCATCCTTGGGGATCGGCACCGCATTCGAATCCGGCGCTCCGCCGGTGTTGATCGAAACAAATCCGCCCGCCTGCATGATCTTGTCAAACGCCGAGCGATCGACAATCAAATCACGCACCACCGGAAATGCCGCCGCACGCCACGGCTCGATATAAATTGTATCACCGTCTTTGAAATGACGCATATGCAACTGGCACGAGGTCGTCCCCCGTTCCGGTCCGTGCGGAATCCCGTTGATGGTGAGCGAACACGTTCCGCAAATGCCCTCGCGGCAATCGTGATCAAACGCGATCGGATCAGTGCCCGCCTTGACAAGACCCTCGTTGACCACATCGAGCATTTCCAAAAACGACATGTCGGGACTGATATCGTTGGCAGGGTAGGTTTCAATCCGGCCCTGGTCATTTCGACTTTTCTGCCGCCAAACTTTCAATGTCAGATTCATTATTTGTAACTCCTCTGTCCCGGCTGGACAAATTCGAAGTTCAACGGTTCTTTGTGAAGATTCGGTGCACTGCCGACTCCGGTGTACTCCCATGCCGAAACATAGGTGAACTTCTCGTCGTCGCGCTTGGCTTCGCCGTCCGGCGTCTGGCTCTCGCTGCGGAAATGCCCGCCGCAAGATTCGGTGCGCATCAGAGCGTCAGTGCACAACAACTCGCCAAACTCCAGGAAATCCGCCACGCGTCCGGCGCGTTCGAGTGATTGATTCAACTCCTCGCCGCCGCCGAGTACATTGACGTTCTTCCAGAATTCTTCGCGAATTATCGGAATCTCCGCCAGCGCCTTCTTGAGTCCCGCGTCATTGCGCGACATGCCGCAGTCTTCCCAAATTACGGTACCGAGTTGCCGGTGCATTTCCAGCACCGTCTTCTTGCCCTTAATCGAAAGCAGTTTCTTCGTCTTCTCGGCAACTTCGGCTTCGGACTTCTTAAACTCCGGCCCGTCGGTCGGTATCTTCTTCGCGCCGGTGCGCGCAAAGTAATCGCCGATCGTGTATGGCAGAATGAAGTATCCATCCGCCAGACCCTGCATCAGTGCCGAAGCTCCCAGTCTATTCGCTCCGTGATCCGAGAAGTTCGCTTCACCGATCACGAACAGCCCCGGAATATTGCTCATCAAGTTGTAGTCTACCCACAGACCGCCCATCGTGTAATGCGGTGCCGGATAAATGCGCATCGGCGATTTGTACGGATTCTCGCCGGTGATGCGTTCATACATATCGAACAAGTTGCCATAGCGCTCGGCGATTGTCGCCTCGCCCAGGCGGGCTATCGACTCCGAAAAATCAAGATACACACCCAGGCCGGTCTCGCCGACTCCGCGCCCTTCGTCGCAAACTTCCTTCGCCGCTCGCGAGGCAATATCGCGCGGCGCCAGATTGCCGTAACTCGGATACTTGCGTTCGAGATAATAGTCGCGCTCCGATTCCGGAATGTCACCGGGCGCCCGCTTCTCGCCTTTGTTCTTCGGCACCCAGATGCGGCCGTCATTACGCAGTGACTCCGACATCAGCGTCAATTTCGACTGATGTTCGCCTGCCACCGGGATACAAGTCGGATGAATCTGCGTGTAGCAGGGATTCGCAAACAACGCGCCGCGTTTGTAAGCGCGATACGTCGCCGTCACATTACAGCCGGTCGCGTTTGTCGACAGGAAGAATACATTTGCGTAACCGCCGGTCGCAAGCACTACCGCATCCGCCGAATGAGAACTCACCTTGCCGGTAATCAGATCCCGCACCACGATCCCCTTGGCGTGGCCGTCGACAATCACCAGGTCCAGCATCTCCGTACGCGGATACATCTTGACGTTGCCAAGTCCAATCTGTCGCGACAATGCCGAATAGCATCCCAACAGCAACTGCTGGCCGGTCTGTCCGCGTGCATAAAACGTCCGCGACACTTGCGCGCCGCCAAACGACCGGTTCGCCAGATGTCCGCCATATTCGCGTGCAAACGGCACACCTTGCGCCACGCACTGGTCGATGATATTCGCCGACACTTCTGCCAGTCGATACACATTCGCTTCGCGAGCGCGGAAATCTCCGCCCTTAATCGTGTCATAGAACAAGCGATAGACCGAATCGCCGTCGTTCTGATAGTTCTTCGCAGCGTTGATTCCGCCTTGCGCGGCAATACTGTGTGCCCGGCGCGGACTATCCTGATAACAGAACGCCGAAACTTGATAGCCAAGTTCCGCCATCGAGGCCGCCGCTGATCCGCCGGCCAGTCCGGTGCCGACTACGATGACCGAATACTTGCGCTTATTCGCCGGGTTAACCAGCTTGAGATCGAATTTGTGCTTGTCCCATTTCTTTTCCAGTGGTCCGGATGGGCATTTCGCGTCAAGAGTAATCATATTGTCATCCCTCCCGGTAATTTCACCAGTCCGGCGAGAATTGCGACCGGTATCGAGATATAGCCGAGGAAAATAATCGTAGCGATCGCAATCGCGAGTTTGTTCAGCTTCGGTTCGTAGCGTTCATTGTTCAAGCCCAGCGTCTGGAACATGCTTTTGATCCCGTGGCTCAAGTGATAAGCCAGCAGAAACATCATCACGATATAGAACCCCGCTATCAACGGTTGCTTGAATCCATAGATTATCATTGAGTAAACATCGTGAACTTCCTGCCCATTCAGCATCGCCGTCAGCGACTTATATTCCGGATTCGTTGCGAGAAACGTAAAATGCAGCAGATGATATGTAATGAAACTGAAAACCAGCAGCCCGCTCCAAATCATCGTCCGTGATGCCAACCCCGCTTGCACCGTATTGCTGTAAGCGTAATTGACCGGCCGCGCCTTCCAGTTTTCCAGCTTAAGTTTGACTGCAAACCAGATATGAAGAATCGCCATAACAATCAGGCCGACTCTGATTACCCACAGCGCCGCGCCCAAACCCTGCAAAGCATGAGCATATTTGTTGATTTGATCCTGGCCCATGAATACCTGAAGGTTGCCGACCATGTGTCCAAAGGCAAATGCCAGCAGCGCCGCGCCGGTGATGGCGACGAACAGCTTTTTGCCGATTGAACTCGAGGTCAACCCTGTTGCTAATCCGGGGGATTTTTGAGCTAATTCTGTAGACGACATCCAATAAACCTCTCTTTCCGAAGCATTTGGAAAATAGAGGATTATGCCCTCTAAAGTCAACCCCCAAAAGCGACACTTTAGATATGGTTTACTCCGACCAGTTCAGTCGATGATGCAACGCAAATTCCGACTTGTCGGGACAAGGCGGGGTGTGTCTTGCGAACTGATTACTGCCTTCTATACACGGCCCTTGCAAATGCGACCCCCAACTCCTCACTTGCTAAAATCGCCACCCCACACTATCTTATTGCGGATACCACAAACCCCTGAAGAGGCATTATGAAAACGCCAAGATTACTCCTGATAGCTGTGTTATTGCTATTCGCGCAGCCCTCCTTCGCCCAATTCGGCAATTGTGGCGACTATGACGCCGACGGGGCGACCACCATTGGTGACATGGTGGCAGCGATCAAGTACCTTTTTGAAGGCGACGTTCCCCCGGACGATTTCAATCGCGCCGATTTCGACCTTTGCCAGAAACTCACCTACCGCGACCAGGTCTTTATCATCAACTGCGTGTTCGCCTGCGATTGGTGGACCACCCAGTGTCCGCCGACAAACCCGCCATACACTCCAGCAGTGAACGCCGCCGCGAGACTGCTCTATCCCGATACCGTCCCGCAAAACAAATCAAAATACGAGATCGATCTGCACCTCTCGACCCCAAACGGAATCCAGGCGTACTGTTTCCCATTGCGCTTGCGGATCGCCGGCGCCATTCCCGTGATCGACTCTATTAGAATACCTGCCGTTGCGCCGGCAACACCCTCGCTTCTGAACAAGGCGTTCATCAATGCGGCGCAGGGTGAATTCACGCTGATCGGCATGCGTTTCGACAACAATGCATCCGAAGAGCCCCTCGCCAAGATCTTCGTCTCTACCCCCTCGATCAACTCGGAACAGTCGATATCATTGGCATGGATTACCACAACGCCGGTGCAGGCGCCTGCCGGACAGGAGGACGCAGTCTTTGCCTATGCCATCGACCGTACAACATTGGAGGAATTCTATCCGACGCTGACGCCGGATTGCTGCAATCTCCCCGGCGATACCAATAACGACGGCAGAGTTAATGTCTCGGACGTGATCAGATATATCTGCATTATCTTTGAGGGCTGTTGGCCAACCGAAATCTGCGTCGATGAGCTGGATGTCGATCAAAGCGGCGCCGTCTCAATCAGCGATGCGGTATTCCTGATTGCCTACATCTTTGCCGGCGGTCCAGCTCCGACTTGTCGATAATCTATATTTCTTGCGAAAAGTAGGGCATTGTTGACGGGCGTGTTCCTCTCGCGCAACCTAGCGAGGGACCGCCCGATCAGCAGCAGACTCATTGCCAAGGACCGCACATCCACCAACTCCCAAATTCAAGCGAGTTGACTTGACATTCGCGATTTGTAGCCTCATACTTTCATGGAGTTATGCTACAATCACGGCTCCGGCCCAAAGGCCAACGAGGAATTTTTCATGCAACTGCTGATTTTAGCTGTGTGTTTTCTCGCAATTTGTCTCGTGCCGAACAATGCCGTCGGTCAAGAGAAGGGACAAGTTTCCTATGAATTGCAGCAAGTCTATGATCATTTCACCGGCAAGAATTTCCAACGTGAGTTATCTCTATTGACACATTCTGTTTCCTCTAGCGTTTTTGATGCGGTGTCGGCAAACGACGTTTCCGTGCGCTTGAACGGAGGCGGGGCCAATAACAAGTTGTTCGTGGGGAGCACAAACGTAATTGAGATACTGTTCAAGAGCTCGTCGCCTCTGCAAAGGTTCTCAATTGCATTTCACTTCACTCTTTACGGAGGAGCGATCACTTGGGTCACCGGCTACGGAGAAATAAGCAGTTCCGATGGCAATTATCCAAGTCTGTTAAAGCAGCATTTGAACGTCAATCGAGATTTGAAATCTCGAATCCAATTGAGTACACATGACCTTTCAGATAACAGTTTCATCATAACCGGCGGAGTCAACCAAGAGCCACTGACATTCCCCACGTTAAGTATCAGCACAGTAGTCTTTTCACTACAGGTTGATGTTCCTGCAGACGTTCCGTTGGGCAGCGGCAGATTTTGTGTCGATAACGTTCTTGTTCCGCCCAGCGATGGCTGGGTCTTCGGTTTCGATTCAGCCAATGTTCTGCCGACGTTTCAGGATCAACAACATAATTCAACACCTAATCCGTCTGCACCACCGGTCTGTTTCGATGTTGTGCGAAAAGAATGTTACTCGATTCCAATGGACCCGAGCATCTCTATGCTCACAGATATCGGACCGGATCTGCTGACCGTGGACAGGATCGAGAAACATCCGTCCGTCAAGCGGCGACAAGGCGGTGCAGTCTTCCTTCGATTGTCAATTGAATATGATGGTGATCTCTCGGTGCTCAAAGACCTCGGGATTGAGTTTCCTGACACATTCGGTCGGCAACAATTTGGGATTTACTGTCCAATTGAGCGTCTTCCAGAATTAAGCGCAACTCCTGGAGTGAAAAGACTCATGCCATCGCGACGTGCGAGGAAGGTTCATCCTTAAGGCAGATCTCCCCAGAGACCTGCCCTCCTTTTCATTCACCTGTTGCTAAAAATGGACTACTCGCCTATATTATCAGCGAGAGGGAAAAATCAACAAGCGGACTGGTATTGGACCGCTGATCCGCTTGCGTATTCCCCGTGACGATTTCTCCCTCGAACATCTTCCCTTCGCGGATTCAACAGGAAGAAGCCGGCGGAGTGGAAACCAACCAACCGAACCTCACAAATCGGTACCTGCACTTGGAGCTCGGTGACTCACACCCGGGCTTCTTTTTTTCCCCGTCGGAATCATCGCACTGACACAGCAACGCAAATTCTGAACAGCGCCGACCGCAGAATCCCCTTGGAAATTCCGTACATCTACCTATATTGTCGATTAATACCAGAACAACATTGGGGTGTAGCTCAGCTGGCAGAGCGGCTCCCTGTTAAGGAGATGGTCGCAGGTTCGACCCCTGCCACCCCAGTATAAAGTTGTGTCAGGTCTTCTCCCGCGCCGAAGTCTCGGCGTTCGGAATTCGCTTTCCTCGCGAATGGCGACCTGAAATTTCTACCTTCCAACAAACCCGTTGCCGAAGTGCCGCTTTTGCCCTTCCTTTCTCCAATGCGAAGCATGATTTCCTGCCAGTTGCTCTTGATTGTAATTGCCGGAAGTGCCTTCGGCCAGACCAACCAACGTTCACTTACCTTCCACCCGCGTCCGCACGAGGTCACGAAGAACTTCCTCATTACCGAATTCGGCTACGACTACCGGCTCACCCAATCCGGCTCATTCGACGATGCCGAGAACAACAACAAGAACTTCCACCTCAATGTCGACATGGGCGCCATGCGCAATCTCTCGCCCAAGTGGGCGTTCGGTGCGACTGCATATTACAGTCTCGATGATTCCGGCTCGCGCCTCGCCATCAAACCGCGTCTCCGCCGCTGGCTCACACCAGAACAAAGCATCGACTTGTCCGCCGGACCGATTATCGGAAACTTCGGGTCCTATTACGGCAAATCGCCGGGCCTCGCCGGACACATCGGCTATAGTTATCGCGATTGGGTGATGTTGACTATTGGCGTGGAGATCATTCCGATCAACACCGTCTTCGGCGTCGGCGGCTCAAGCGAAACTATTGTCTTTAAAAGCACCGAGTCAACGCTCTATGCCGGTATCCGCGTCGGCAGTTATGCCGGAACTGCCTGCGCCATTCTCACTCCGATTATCGCCTTGATTCATTTTTTCGCGACCTACGAATCCTAATCCCTACCAAGATACTTGACTTTTTTCTGGACGTTTTAACTCCAGAGGCGTATACCTACTATGATGATTGATCGAATAGTCCTGATAATCATTGCAGTAGCGATCTCTATTGCATCCCCTTCAACAGCCCAGACATCACAACGCAACTTCTCTTTTAATCCCCGACCTCTCGACCAGACGAAGGCGTTCAGTATCACCGAATTCAGCCTCGGGCGACGCTTTGGCGATTACACCCTGGGTGACGACAATCGCTCCGAATCGGAAGGTTTGGCCGCATGGGAACTAGGCCTGATGCGTAATGTTTCCGAACGCTGGGCAGTAGGCGCCACGGTATTCTTGAATGCGGATGATTGGCGCACCCAACTCGGAATCAAGCCGCGCGTGCGATACTGGCTGGGGCAAAAGTCAAGCTTCGATTTTTCCGCCGGGCCGATTCTGAAGACATTTGGCGAGGACCAACTCACGCATAAAGGAATATCATCGAATCTCGGCTACAATTTCAATAATTGGCTGGGTCTTGATGCCGGTTTTGAGTACGTGAGTTTTGATGGAACCCAATTTGCACCGGGTGGCGAATTGTTGATTCCGGTCGAGGGTGACCGCACGAGCTTTTCAATTACCGCAAAAGTCGGTGGTGTGCCTGGTGCGATTGCAGGTGTAACCGTCCCGGCTGTCGTTGCGGCGCTGATCTACATCGCCCTAAACGACGACGACAGCTACTAATCTACCGTCTCGGACGCTGACGCTCTACCGCAAGCCAGCTCTTCTTCGCCCACAGTATTACTCCGCAGGATAGAAGCAATAACACATCTCTGAAGATTAAGTCTTTGATTGGTCCCTTTGCTTTTGAAGTCGTCGAGAAACAACCGCACTCAATATTGACGCCCTTGACCAGCGCCATCGATAAGGCGATGATAAACATCACCAGCATTCCGCCAATCAGTACGGTCGCCGCCTTCTCCCAATAACCGACAATAACGAAAACTCCGGTAATCAGCTCGACCCACGGCAGAAGGAGGGCGAAGATGTTTATCAGTTGCCCCGGAGCGAGATGATAATTGTAGATGATGCGGGCGAATTGATCGGGGTGAATAATCTTGTCTACCGCAGCATAGACGAAAGTGATTCCAATCGCCAAACGCAGCGCGAAATTGATTTGGTCCTTGCCGATTCCGGAGAGAATCCACAACCCGAATATTGTCATGGCTAACTTGACAGGAAGCGTTGCCGTCACCGGAATGACTTCCGGAGCGAAAATGCTCACGATCGACGAGCCGGCAACCAGGATACCGAGGATTACGCGCAGTGCTGACTCCATTGCTTATTGCGCTCCCTCTTCATTACCATACTTGCCGTCAACCGGAAGCTGTTGCTTGCTCCATTGCGACCAACCGCCAAAGAAAATCTCGACCTTCGTATAGCCGAACTCCTGCACCAGGAATCGCGCCAGATATAGTGACGACTCGCACTCGGATCCTGAACAGTAAGTAACAATCAAAGTGTCTTTGGGCAGAGTCGGCAGAACTTTGTCTTTATAATCATCAAAGTAGTCGTACGGCAAACTGATAGCACCCTCGATATGGCCCTCGGCATACTCTTCCGGCTCACGGGCGTCGATGAAGACATATGACTTCGAAGCCCAGCGATCAAACGCCTCCGAAAGTTTCAGCGTCGGCGGATCGCCTTCTTCATAAGACATAGAAGTCCAATTCGTGTCGGTATCAGACATCGCCGATGGCCAGTTGCCGACCCACGGTACTTTGTTGGGATTTATGAAATTGTTGATGCCCCCGAGTATGGCGGTGACGAAGAGTATGATGGCAATTCTTAAGATCATTGACTTACTTGACTTATCCCGTTGTCCTCTTTTGAGAAAGTAACGTAATTCTTATACTATGGCAACCCTTAACCGTTCCAACCGGTTATCGCAGGAAACAGCCCTTTGGGGTCAAACGACTTCTTGATCCGCAGTGCAATTTCGCCTGTGCGATCGCTTGGCGCCGTGATCCGCCCGATCTCTGTCAATATCGGCAGTCGCGGCGAAACCGGAAGCATATCTTTGCCGAATGGCCTCGAGCCTTGCGGGTACACCCGAAGAGCCGCAGATGTGATGATTCCCAATGTACCGAAGCTCCCGCAAAACAACTTCGGTAAATCGTAGCCGGCCACAGATTTGTATGTCACCGCCCCCGTTCTAATCATCTCTCCGTTTGCCATGATGACCCGCAATGCCAGAACCCAACGTGCGATATTGTAGCAGCCGCCATTACCGGTAATCTGTCCGGTCGCAACCATCCCACCCACGGTTCCCAAAGCACCAGCCTCAAGAAACGGGAAGTGCAGTTTATTTTCAGAAAGGACTCTCTGCACTTGGGAGAGTTTCATTCCAGCCTGACATGTGATATAGTAGTCAGACGGCTCAAATCGCTCGACTTGGTCAATACCTTGCATGTCAAGGGTGATCACTCTGCGGTCGGTTTTTACAGAGAACTTGCCGGTGTTCGCACCCTTTGCTATTACCAGCGTCTTGGACGCATCGGTACTTAGAAGAAATTCCGCGATGGCAGTTTCTGATTTTGGCGAGACAAGATCGATTGAAATGGCAAAACTCCGGTTAGGGTCAGGCGCCGAATATACGAAGTTTTACCCGCAGGTCAATTACTGGCAGCGAATCTCCTCCGCCCGCACTTCCATTTCAATTATATCCGTCAGCGTTAACTGATTGTACTGCACGAACACGCGAGTATCCTCGCACGGCGGCGGCAGTCCGGGGAGATTGATCTCAATACTCAAATAGAAAAACGTCGGTTCCATATCCTCAAAGGTCACTGTCTTGGTCAGATGATTGACCGCTGTCACAGCCTCTGAGCGGACAAGCTTGGCATGTGCCGTGTCTGCATATAAGCTTAGAAGTACCGGGATATTGGAAGTATCGCCCAGAAGGCCAAACTGATCGGAAATCTTGAAGAACACCTGCAAATCGCCGGTCCGTGCCGGCAATTCATCATCATCTTTGCGGCTGCAACTCGCGGCAGCCAGTCCGAGCAGTAAGAATATCAGCGGAATGTAAATCGATTTTCTCATCAGAATTTCCTGTCAACAAAATGAATCGTCGCAATGTACCGTGAGATAAGACGTGAGGCAAGGCGATTTGGTGCAATAGCTCACCAACTGTCTGCGCCTTTTATTGCGACCAACAAGAACGCCCCAAAAAGCGAAGAGAGGAGACCTTCACCTAATCTCCTCTCATCTAATTGCAACGTTATCTCCGAAATTTAACTGCTCGGAGCAGCAGACTGTTTCACTCTTATCGTGTCTTCTTAATCGGAACCGGCACCGGCCTCGGAATAATTCCCAGTCCGATCGCGATGTCTACTAGTATGTCAATTAGCCGATTCATAATCTCTCATTCTCTCCACATATATATATGGTTTGGCAGGGAGAAAGTTCCGCGAAATCAATTTTTTAGTACTTTAAATGCCTTGGGCAAATAGTTGATTATGTTGCCGGCACTCATCCCGAATGTCCCGACCGCTCTTTGCGCCAAATCCCCCGCCCAGCCGTGTATGAACGCACCGCAAATGGCGGCATCGTAAGCGCTCATTCTTAATGCCAATAAAGCGCCAATTAATCCGGACAAAACATCTCCCGAACCACCGGTAGCCATTCCGGGGTTGCCGGTTGGATTGATAAAGCAAGATCCGTTCGACGAGGCAATAATTGTCGGCGCGCCTTTCAGTAAGACGACTTTTCCGGTCGCAATTGCGAAATCTGAAGCCGCCTTGATTCTATCCTGATTGATTTGCTCAATTGACAATCCGCTCAATCGCGAAAACTCGCCGATGTGCGGCGTCAACACCAGATCCGCCTTGCAGTTCTTTAGCAGTTCCGGTTGTCCGGAGAACGGAAACAAACCATCCGCATCCAGGACGGCTGGCCGGTCAAGGCCGGCAATCAGGCGCTTGAACAGCTCCTTGGTGTCGTGGTGTCGGCCAATCCCCGGTCCAAGACACGACGCATCGGCATTGCCAATTCCCTGAAGTATATCCCCGAGACCCCGAAGCGCCAGACAGCGGGCACTGCGTACCTCCGGTAGCGGGCGAGTCATAGCTTCAGTCAGCTTGATTTCCAGAATGTCATTTAAGCTTTTGGGACATCCGACTGTAACCAGTCCGCAACCAGACTTTACGGCAGCCTGTGCAGCCAAAGTGGCAGCTCCAGTCATGCCAACCGATCCCGCAACCATAAATAGCTTTCCGGCTTCACCCTTGTGAGCCGTTGGCTCCCGGTCCGGTATCAGGTCATGGACCTGCCACGGTGTAGTCAAATTGACGGAGAGATTCAGCCCATCCAGCACCTTCGCGGGAATACCGATATCGATGATTTTTGTTACTCCGCAATATGACTTTCCGGGATAGAAATAGTGTCCGACTTTCGGCAGTGCGAGTGTCGCCGTATAGGTAGCGCGAACGCACGATTTCGGTTGTTCGCCGGTGTCACAATTCAAACCCGAAGGCGTATCCACCGCCAAGACCGTCGTCCCCGAGGAGTTGACTGCCTCAATGACCTTGCTAACCGCAGGGTTCACCTCGCCGCTGAACCCTGTTCCGAAGATGGCATCAACCACCATATCATATTTGCGAAAGTCCGGAAGAACTGGAGAGTTCAGTATCGGATGCACCGAAAGGCCGATCGGTTCGAGCTTGATCAGATTGACCAAAGCATCACCCTTAATTGCCTCGCGCTCGCCCAACAGGAAGACCTCGACGTTTGCCCCCCACTGATGCAGATAGCGGGCAATGACATACCCGTCGCCGCCGTTGTTGCCTTTGCCGCAAACAATCGCGAAGTGCTTGCCCTTGACATTGTCGCGAAATATTTCGCGCATCCAGGCGGCAATACCTTGACCGGCATTCTCCATCAATTGCAATCCCGGGATGCCGAGTTCGTTGATGGCGCGATGATCGATTGCACGCATCTGCGCGGAGGTAACAAGCTTCATATCATTTTAGTATCGGGATTTCGGGGATGAGTAACAAGGGGAATTGCGAGAGGGTGCTGATTCCGGCAGTTCCTGGGAAGTCGTTTTCGACCTCACAGAGAAGCCGTCAGGAACGGGTTCCCACAAGGGGGGCTTTGCCTGACGGCTCGATTATCATAGTCTGGATTCCCGCCTTCCCGCTAAAACGCGGGACAGGTCGCGGGAATGACATGGTTAATGCCCTACTTCTTCTTCTTCTCCACCTTCTTCGGTGGGAAGACAATCGCAAAGACTTCCTCGACGCGGTCGACCGGATGGAATTTGAAATGCGATTTCACTTCCTGCGGCAAGTCGATTAAGTCTTTCTCATTGTCGCGCGGGATGATGATCTCCTTGAAGCCATATCGAAGTGCGCCGAGGCACTTTTCCTTCAAGCCGCCAATCGGCAACACGACACCGCGCAATGTGATTTCGCCGGTCATGCTGACCTTCGGGCGAATCGGGCGGTCGGTCAACAGACTCACCAATGCAGTCGCGATGGTGATACCTGCCGACGGCCCATCCTTCGGTACTGCACCGGAAGGCACATGCACGTGCAAGTCTATCTTCTCAAAGATCGTCGGATCGATGCCCAGTTCTTCAGCAGATGAACGCACACACGACAACGCAGTCTGCACTGATTCCTTCATTACATCGCCGAGACTGCCGGTCAAGTTCAAGTGACCTTTACCCGACATTCTGGTGACTTCAATGTTAAGTATATCGCCGCCGACGGAAGTGTATGCCAATCCCGGCACGACGCCGACTTCGCCTTCACGCGGACTGCGGTCGGAGACGAATTTCTCGGGACCAAGGTAGTCTGGCACGTCCGTACCCTTGATCGTTGTCTTGTTATCATGACCGGTCGCGACTTGTTTGGCAATCTTGCGGCAGACAGTGGCGATCTCGCGGTCGAGATTGCGCAGACCCGACTCGCGTGTGTAGTCGCGGATGATTTTTAGAATCGCATCATCGGTGAACTGCAGTTGCGCCTTCTTGAGTCCGTGATTTTCGATTTCGCGAGTGATGAGGTACTTCTTAGTGATTGCGAGTTTCTCTTTGTCGGTATATCCCGGGATACGGATGACCTCCATGCGGTCAAGCAGCACCGAGGGAATCGTATCGAGAATGTTCGCCGTAGTGATGAACATTACCTTGGACAAATCAAATGGCACATCGAGATAGTGATCGGAGAAGGTGTTGTTCTGCTCGGGGTCGAGAACTTCCAGCAATGCCGACGCTGGATCGCCGCGGAAGTCCTTGCCGATCTTGTCGATTTCGTCAAGCATCAACACCGGATTATTCGAATCACAGCGGCGGATTGCCTGAACGATGCGTCCCGGCAGTGAGCCGATGTAGGTGCGGCGATGGCCGCGAATTTCGGCCTCATCGTGCATACCGCCGAGGGCGATGCGCTGGAACTTGCGTCCCATGGCGCGCGCAATCGAACGACCAAGTGAGGTCTTGCCGACTCCGGGAGGGCCGGCGAAGCACAGGATGGGGCCCTTCATCTCGGACTTGAGTTTTTGTACGGCGAGAAATTCGAGGATGCGCTCTTTGACTTTTTCGAGACCGTGGTGGTCCTCATCAAGAATCTTCTCGGCTTTGATAATATCAAGATCGGCTTCAGTTGAACGGTTCCACGGGAGAATTGTCAGCCAATCGATATAGGTGCGGCTGACGATGTATTCCGCCGAGGACGGGTTCATCTTGCTAAGACGATCGAGTTCTTTTTCTGCAGCTTCACGGGCAAGTTTGGGAAGATCATTCTCATCGATCTTGCGGCGGAACTCTTCGATCTCGGTGGTGCGGTCGTCGGCTTCGCCAAGCTCGCGGCGGATGGCTTTGAGTTGCTCGCGCAGGATGTAATCGCGCTGCATCTTGCCCATTTCGTGGGCGGCATCACTCTGGATTTTCTGCGAGAGTTCGAGAACGCCGACTTCTTTGTTCAAGTGCTGAACCAGCCTCTCGAGACGCTGTTGGACATCGTACGTCTCAAGCAATTCTTGTTTGCTGGCGATGGTGAGATTCAAATTTGAGGCAACATAATCAGCGAGCTTGGAGGCGCTCTCTTGATTGATGGCGGTAATGTAGATTTCTTCCGAGACGCTCGGCGCGAGGTCGACAACTTTCTTGAGCAGCTCCATCACGTTGCGCTTGAGTGCTTCAATCTTGACACTGGCAGTGTCCTTGTCGTGGTGGATATCGACTTCAGCCTGTATGAATGGTTCGGTATCGACAACCTTGGTTATCGAAATGCGGTGCAAGCCCTGCACGAGGAAGCGCACGGAACCGTCCGGGAAGCGGAGCATCTTGAGGACAGTCGCGGCCGTGCCGACCTGATAGATGTCATCGGGGCCGGGATTTTCAGCCTGGGCGTCTTTTTGTGTGCAGAGTCCGATTGTCCGTCCGGCCATTAATGCCTCGTCGACCAGCTTTGCTTGTTTCTGGTCGGTGATCATCAACGGCATGACGAGATATGGAAACACTACCATTCCGCGAATCGGCAGAATCGGCAGCGAGCTGTTAACAACTTGAATTGGTTCCGGTTTGTTTGTCACAGATGCCTGCAAAACTTCCTCCTATCGAAGCCGACCGGTGTTCGGGTCAGGTCCCTTGGCCCGCATGGTTGACGTAAGCCTTATACGCCTGGATTCTTAATAGTTATCGTAAAAATGTCACAAAAGCTTCAGTGAGCGCAATGATCGTTCGATTAGCCGGTTGACGCTATTTCGCGGTCGAATTTGTTTCGACCGCGAAATAGTTGATTTTCCTGCAATTTTAGAACACCGGAATCGCTATTTCAGCGACTTCATCAATTCGGTGACGGCGCGCATCAGTTGCGGGTCGCGCCCTGATTGCAGGTCATCGGGAAGATTTTCGATGAAGATATCCGGCTGCCTCGGCACAAGGTCGGTGTCTTCCATCTCCAGAGTGAATGAGCCCCACGAAGGTCGGCGGATGTGAGCGCCATCGATCAGGTAGTATTCTGCAGTTCCGATGACAGCACTGCCGGTCGGCGTGCCAATAATCGGACCGAGCTGGTGGCGGCGGAAACCTTCGGCGAAAATCTCGGCATTGGAGCCCGAATAGCCGTTGATCAAACATGCCTGCGGACGCTCGAAAGCTTTGGAGCGATACTTGTTTTCCGACACCAATGGGAAGTCGCGGAAGCGGCGCAACAGCCACGGTGTGCGGTCGAGCATTCCGAGCAGATGCACGGCGATCGAGCCACCGGGATTCTCGCGAACATCGACGATTAGCGCATCCTTCGATTCGGCGATGGAGACAAGTTGTTCTTTGAACAATTGCAGGGCTGGTTGATTCATTGCGCGGATGTGCAGATAGGCGATACGACCGTTCGAGAGCGAGTCGACGAGATGACGGCGTGAGTCCACCCAGTTTTGGTAACGCAGATTTTGAATCTGTGTCTGTGAAACGGGTTTGACATCGATGTCACGTCCGGAGCCTGCGGGAGTGTCGCTCACTGTCAAGGTGACGCGCTTGCCGACTTGTCCGGCGAGAAGCGACTCGAAGTCTTCGGTTCGCGTGAGTTTCTGTTTGTTTATGGCGAGAAGATATTCTCCCGCCTTTGCTCCTGCTAATGCCGAAGGCGAAAGCGGCAGCACAGACTTGATGCGGAAGGCATCATCGCTTTCGATCGCGGCAAAGTCGAGTTCGATTCCTGTGAATCCGGAGTTGATGGTTTCCGCCGGCTTCGTTTCTTCGAGGGCAAAATCCATATGCGATCCGCGCAGTTCGCCCATGAGTTCGAGCATTAAGTTGCGGAACTCTTCATCGGTGCGGATATGCGCGAGTACCGGCTCGTACTTATCGCGCGTGGCTTGCCAGTCGGTGCCGCGGAAGTCGGGATCGTAAAAGTAGTTCTTGAGCATTCGCCAGCTCTCATAGAACTTCTGGCGATAGTTGGCGTTGGCGTCGATGTCCATTGCCGCTTTGAATGAGACGGTTTCGGACTTGCCATCAGACGTGGCGAGACTCTTGAGCTTGCCGTCTTCAAGGTAGTAGAGTCTTCTGCCTTCGGAGTTGAGCACGAGATGCGATTTGGATTTGCCGGAAGTGGTCATCTGTTTCAATTCCAGATCACCTTCGGCATTGGCAGACCAGATCTCCGACTTGCCCAGCAGCGAAGCCACGAAATAGAACTTCTTGCCGTCGTTAGTCAAGACCGGCCAGCGATTGTCATCGGGAAGCGCGAAGGCGCGGCTACGGCGTTTTTCGATGGCATCAAAACTGATTTGCACCGGCTCGATCTTCTTGTCAGACTTGGAAGCTTTGACCGTGTCTTTACCGGCTTTGGGTATGAACAGGCTGTCGAGCGAAGTTTCAAAGAACTCCGCCGGTTTGTCGGTGAGTGCGACTTCGAAGGTTTCGGTTTGATCATAGAGTGTGCCGGTGAAGTAAACAAGTTTACCGTCGGTGGAGAACATCGGACGGAAATTGTAGCCGGCGAACTTGGATATGTTCTGTTTCTGTCCATCGAGTGAGGCAACCCAGATATCAGATTCGTAAGTCGGTCCTACCATTGTAAATGTCAACCACTTTGAATCGGGGGACCAGGCGTACTCCATGGTCTCTTCGAGAGAGAAGTCGTGGAAGCCGCCTTCGATCCAAACCACCTCCTTGCCGGTTGCGAGATCGTAGCGGACGATTTTGTCGAGTTCGCGGTAGAAGGCTAAGTACTTGCCGTCAGGGGACGGTAGTGGTTTCATTTCAGCTTCAGTGGAGTTGGTCAGGCGCTTCTCGATTCCGGTGGAGGCATCAGCAGAATAGATGGCGTAGTCACCATCACGGTCGGAGCAGTAGAAGAGAGTTTTCGAATCGTTGCCCCAGGCGACGTGGTGTTCGCGAGCAGGTGTTGTTGTTATGCGGCGTGCCTCGACAGCGTCCTCGGCGGGAAGGACAAAGACTTCGCCGTGCATAACTACAGCGATCTTCTTGTTGTCCGGGGATACGGCATACCACTGAATCGGATTGTCGAGAACTTTTCGTATTGCAAGATTTCCGCGCTCGTCGGTGCGGATGGTGATCGGGATTTTTGCGGTGTTGCCGGTCGCAGGGTCGAGTGTCCAGATCTTGAATCCCTGCTCGAACACCAATAGCGAACCGTCGGGAGTGGCGTTGAGCCACTGCACACCGTCGTCGGTGAAACTGGTCAGCTTGATCGATTCGCCGCCATCCATCGGGACTTTGTGAATCTGTGCCCAGGTGTTGTCGTAGTTGGCGGCGAAGTAGACCTCGTTGCGTGATTGATTCAGCACCGGCGAGATTTCATGGGTTGGATGATCGGTGAGGCGAATTGATGTGAATTGCTTATTGCTGCGATCCTGCAGGAAGATGTCAGTATTGGAGGCGGTGCGCAGATCGCGGCGCCACCAGCGCGAAATGCCGGAGCCGTTGGTGAAGAGCATAAAGCGGCCATCGGCAGAAATTCTGCCGTCGTACTCGCGTTCGAGATAGTCGCCGGTCAACTTGATCGCCGTGCCACCGGTGACTGCAGTTTTGAAGATGTCGCTTCGGCCATCGCGCTCGGAATAGAACAGGATACTGTCGCTGTTGGGAAACCAGCCGGAGCCATAATCATCAGCGGTGTGGACAGTGAGTTGTCTGGCTTCGCCGCCGGATGACGGCATGATGAAGACATCGTAATTATCGAAGCGACGGGAACTGAACATCAGCCATTGACCGTCGGGTGAAAAGTGGGGCATGATATCTTCGGCGGTGTGCAAGGTCAGGCGGGTTGCTTCGCCGCCGGTGGTTGGTACCGACCAGATGTCACCGCGATAGGTAAAGGCGATCGTCTTGCCGTCGGGCGAAAGCGCCGGATAACGGGCATAGAGAACCTCGGCGGCGGATGCGTGTGCCGCAAGTATTGTCAACGTGATGACGAAGATGATTTTGAGGGCAACGAAATATCTCATGATGCGATTCCCGATCGGTTAATGATTGAGCGAATCGATTTTGTTCGGATAGGCAAGGTAAGGTGTGACCAACCTTCTATCAAGAGAGAAAGTTGGGTTGCCTATCACATCGGGAAAGCGCAGAGCCGCGATTGCAGTGTCGGTGTTGCGGACCGTTACACTGCAGAGTGGCTATTTTATTGAGTGGTTCGTGATTTCTGATTCATTGAATTCTCCTACATGTTCAAATATAGAAGGCTGATCGCGATCATGATGCGCCTTGCGACGCATAACGCCGTTGACAGTCTTGACGGGGGCAACCAGCACCAGTGGAGCCGGAGATGGGTTCGAGCGGGAGTCGCTACAGCTACGTGGTCTTGGTATTCATTCACCGCAAGGGCCCTTGCGAACATAGCCGGTCGCATCTGCAACCTAAAACTCGACGGAGCAACGCCCCGTTTTCGGAGGCAACGGCGGCCTCTACTATACCTTCGGGGGATTATTCTCTACAGGGGAGCTACAGGATTTGGGTGGTGTCTCGTTTGATCCCACCCTGCGCTTCGCTCCGGGTGGGCTACCAAGTGGCCCACAAGCTGCGACCCGGGCACGGCAAGCCGTGCCCCTACGCATTCAGAACGAGCAGACGAGGACGACTGCCGCGCACACAAAGAAAAACCCGGCTCGGGTGAGCCGGGTCTTGTAGAATTCGATTATCGAGAGATTGGCTTCTTAAGTGACTACTTAAGATAGACCATTTAAAACTGACTACTTGATGTAGGCACGCATCGTGAAGATGAAGGAATTGGATTCTTCTTCTTCGATGCGGACATTGTTGATCAATTCGCTTATGGTGTCGCGTCTGAGCACCAAAGCGAGTTCGAAATTGTCAACCGGTTCGTAGGCTACGCCGGCGGTCACAAAGCGGGCATCACCCTCGTCCTGTGCGAGCGGGTCAGCGGCATTCTTGTTTTTGTCGACGCGTTCATACTTGCCGAAAATGGAAACGCGTGAGAGCCACTTCTCGGCGGTAGCGACGTAGAGACGGCCGAACACCGTGAAGCCGTTGGCTTCCTGCACGAATTCGTCGTCGGTGTTATTGGACGCGTCAGCATCGTCCTTGGTCATAAAGTATTCGGAATAGACTGTGAGCCACTTGCGGTACTTGACGATGAAACCAAGCTGCGAGCGATCCATCATCGTATTCTCGGAGAAGCCGGGAACGGTCGAGGCGACGTTCGGATATCCCATGTAATATTGGCCGAGAATGGCGCTTTCGCTCCAATCGGCGTTTTTCGGGAAGGGATGGAATTCGCCATAGAGAGCGAAGTTCTTATACTTGTTGAGTTCGGTTTGGGTGTAGCCGGGGCCGTTGAGAATCTGCACGGCCAGGATGCCGAAACCGCCGGGGCAATTGCCGATGAAGCTGGCGCCGAAGTCGGCTCTGGGGAGATAGCCAAGCTTGTGCAATGAGACCTCGTCAACGAAACGCAATCCCCAAACGGATTCGACCTTGTCGATCCAGAGGAGACTGTGCATACCGAAACGGACGTTGGTATACGGCAGGACTTCATTGACCTGCAGGTATGCTGTGCGCAGATGCGTGTCCCAACTATTGCTGGGGGCGTAGCCAGTATTGTTTGCTTCGATAACAACATGGGCGGAATATTTATCGCTGAAAGTGTGATCAACTGTCAGCCAACCGCGATGAACATTGAAATAGTTAAAATTCTTTCCCAAGTCCTGATCGTTGAGATGAAGCGTCCAGTTAGCATGAACCTCTGCCCCGACAGTGGTTTCACCCGCAATAACCTTTGCTCCAGTGAGGGTAATTAAGAAGGTTACGGCAAGCAGCCATTGGCAGATTCTTTTCATAGCTTCTCCTTGTTTGTCAAAAACTCCCATTATCCACAGCCAAGAATCGCATTGCGCGAAGTGATGATCGAGCGGCGCAACCACCGTTCGATTTTGCCAAAATCTGAAGCGCCACGCTAACATAATCACCGGGGGATGTCAACAGAAATTTTCTGCGGGCATCGATGGTGTGCTGCTATGTGGAGTGTGTTGACGCGGGTGACATCCTATTTGAAGGCAAGGGCTTTGGAGTCGGTGGAGAGATAGTGAAACAAGGATAAAATGATAGGTGTTTTGGGGGGTGCAGTTGAATCTGAAGCGGGCAGACGAGGGCGTCTGTCGGGCACGAAGTCATTTCATGACATGGTGACTAATGGTAGTCGTGAATGTCGGAACCCTCTGGAGAGTTGCTTCTAATTCCAACAAGCCTCTGGACGAGGGTTCCAACCTACTCGGCTGTGTTCACTGATAAACCAACAGATCCTTCGCGTCGCTCAGGATGACAAAGATTGAGAGGCGAGGGTGAGTGCATCGTATCGCACATTCAAGACACACCCCGTCTCGTGTACTCTCCGCCGTGGCGGAGAGTACACGAGCCACCCCTCTCTAGAGGGGAATTGGAATCGGCGATGTAGATTTAGATGAGTACCGAACTCGGAAATCAGGGCAGGCAGGGACGTCTGGCGGGCACGATGCGGGAAGTCAGGAAAGGATTCCCCCAAGGGGGACTTCACCTGACGGCTCTCGAAGCAGGGTCCTTTTGATTAGCGAACTTGTTTGAGAACCATCTCGACGAGTTCGCCGGCGATCAGTTCGTGGCCGCTAAGAGTCGGATGACAGTGATCGACGAAGTATTCGGTTTCGGGCAGGCCGGCGAAGAGTTGTTCGATGTCGGCAAGGGGAAGTCCGTTGTCCCAACAGAAACGGCGATACTGGTCGTTGTAAGAAGTCTTGATGCGCAGTGAGTAGTTGTCCAGCTCTTTGGCGCGCTTGAGAAGGGCTTCGGCCTCGACAGGATTACGGCGAAGCGCTACGATACCGGCATTGTAGGCGGCGATCGCGCTCATAGAATCAAGCGACATCGCCTGTGCGAACATCGAATCGGCTTCGAGCCCCTGCTGCCAAAAGGCGACGCCAAGATTATTCCAGAGCCGGGCACTGCTGGGTGTGCGTTCGAGCAAGCGTCGATACTCGGCGGCGGACTCGGATGGCGAGCGGCCATCGCGGAAGCTTGATTCATAAACGTGCGCTGTCCATTGGTCGGTTTGGCCGGGAAGAAGCGTGGTATCGAGACAGAGCGACCACTGGTCAAGCAATGTACCTTGCAGTTCGTCAGCCATAATCAGACGTCCCTGACTGTCCATGCCACCGGAGAAGACCTTGAATTGAATTCCGGGGGGCCAGAGATCGGGAGTGGCGACGGTGCAGATCATCAACGCACAGCCAATGGTGTCACACCAACCGTGGATTGCGGTGAGATTGTCGCGGGCTTCGTCGACAGTGACGCGAGGCACGAGCGTGGCATTGGCAGTTGACTTACTCTTGAGACCAAGCACCAGATCTTTTAAGAATTGATAGATGTAAGAATGCGCGAGAACGCGGTTGAGTCTGCCGGATAGACGGGTCTGGTCATATAGTTGGCGATCGCTCAAGTAGCCGTTGATCGAGGGATCATTGTTGCCGAAGTAGGTCAGCACCAAGTCGGGCTGAAGCCGGGTACCGATCAATTCCAATTGCTTGCGGCACTGCCAACTGGTGTAGCCGGCGACGGAAGCGTTGACAACTGTGATTCTTCTGTCTGGTAGGCGCGTTCCAAGTAATGACTCGAGTTGGCGGACGAAGCTTTCGTCGGACTTGTTGAGGCCAATGCCAAGCGGGGTTGAATCGCCGAGGAAGAGAATGCGATATTCATTAGGCGACTTCTCCCCTACTTCGGGTCCGGCGAAACCAAGGCTGTCAACAGAAATGAAGTCGCTGTGGTAACTCGGTTTGAGACGCCAGAACAAGTCGGGGTCAGGTTCGTTCATACCGAGGAACGAATTGAAGAGATGCATCTGCCAGAGTTTGTACTCGTGATTGATGTTTTCGCGGCGGGAGAGATAGTCGGCGGACAAGTTGACGGCGACGCGCAGAAGCAATTCGAGAATTAGGATGAGCAGCAATGTGGCGGTGATGCCGAAGATCCAGTTGCGTTTCGTGGTGGAGATCAAACCTGGTAATTCTCCGTGAGTGAGATTTCGCCGGAGCCGAGGGACAAAGTCTTACCGTCGATCTCGACAACCAGAAGTCCACTGTCATCGATGTCGGTTGCTTTGCCGGTCACGGCTGTTCCATCGTGCCGAAAGGTTATACTCTTTCCGAGGACAGATGAATAGTTTCTTATCGGCTTGATCAAGCGCTTGAACCCGCGCGACAGGTATTCCTGATAGTGTTCTTCGAGAAAAGTGAGAAGCAGTTTTGTGAGTTTGATTCGGTCAATTGTCGAGTGCGACACGATCTTTAGCGAGGCAGCTTTGTCACGCAAGTCCTGTGGAAAGTCGCTTTCGTCGTGGTTGGCGTTGATACCGATGCCCATGACGACATATTTGATGCGATCGATTTCGGCGGCAAGTTCGGTCAGGACACCGGCGAGTTTGCGGCCATCATAGAGGACATCATTGGGCCACTTGATGGTGGCTTTGATACCGGGATATTCGCGCATCGTCTTGGCAACGCTCAAGGCGGCGATCAGCGACAGTCCCGGCGCCTGTGACGGCGCAATCTGGGGGCGAAGAATCAGCGACATGTAGATACCGCGTTTGGCGGGTGAGTGCCAACTGCGACCGAGTCGGCCTTTGCCGGCGGTCTGGCGTTCGGCTAAGATCACAGTGCCTTCGGGTTCATCTTTTTCGGCGTACTTGTGGGCGATGACATTGGTCGAGCCGACGCGATCGAAACTGTAGAGGTTGATGCCGAGGATTTTTGTGCCGAGCCTAAATGTGATTTCGTGTGGAAAGAGAACATCGGGAGAGGCGCCGTAGCGGATGTCGCCTTGCGGGTTGCGCAGAAGTTGATATCCCCAGTTTTCCAGCTCGGCGATGATGCGATCGGCTTTGGGGATTGTCAGCTCGAACTTTTCGCAGAGCTTCTTCTTTGCGACATAGGATCGCGGGTGTTCGCGCAAGTGATCGAGGATGTCAATCTGGATTTGGGTAATGTCTTCGGACATGGAAAGAGTATAACTAAACTCGAAGAGCGAGTGCACCACAATTTAGGTACACAGTGATTCGACGTTGATTTACAATTTCAAGAAAGCCGCCAGCTCGCGCTTGAAGATTTCCGGTTTCTCCATGTGGATCATGTGGCCGCAATCGGGAATTTCGTAGAGCGTGCCGTTGGTCAGGCGGGCATTGATTAGTTTTGCCAGCGGAAGAAAGTCGAGATCTTCACGGCCGCAGAGTAACAGCGTCGGCATGGTGACGTTGTCGAGCATTTTCATATCGCTTTCATCCATATACTTGAACGCATCGGGATCGGTCCAGACCTTGCCGGGGAAATCACTGACACAGCTCTTGAAGACTTCCCAGTCTGGTGAGTTCTTGTCGACGCGCTGGAAGAGGCGAAAAGTCTCCCACTGAATCTTGGCTTGGTCGATGTCAATCTGCTTGGCAGTGCGATAGACATTGGGCCAATCGGTATAATCTTTATAGCCGACAACGTGCGGAGCCGCGAGCGTCAGCGATTTGATATGCTGTGGATGCTGGAGAGCATACTTAACGACGATAGCGCCGCCGAGTGAGTGGCCGATGAAGTGGGCTTTCTGATAGCCAAGATCAGTGATAAGCAGATTGAGGTCGTTGACGTGTTCGCGGTAGGAATAACCGGTAGCCGGGGCGAAACTTTGTCCATGGCCGCGCAAGTCGTAGGTTAGAACCGCATACTTCGAAGCAAGCAGTTCGGGGACTTCCATCCAGTAGCGGCTGTCAACGCCGATGCCGTGAACGAGAACAACCAAGTCGCCCTGGCCGATGATGTTGTAGTACAATTTGCGGTCATCTTTTTCGTAGAACGACATCGGGTATCCTTAGGTAATGACTTTCCGTTTGAGGTGCATGCCGAGACGAGCGAGCACTTCATAATTGATGGTGTTGGTCCATCCGGCGAGATCCTCGGCGCGAATGGTTTCGTCTCCGGAGCGGCCAATGAGGACGACTTCCGATTCGAGACTCACATTAGGTATATCGGTAACATCGACCATAAACATATCCATGCAGATTCGGCCGCGTACGGGAGCGCGCATACCATGGACGAGGACGTAGCCGTTATTGGAGATTTGGCGGTCGTAACCGTCAAAGTAACCGATCGGCAGCACGGCGATTTTGAGGTTGGCGGTGGCGCGATAAGTGGTGCCATAGCCGATGTATTCGCCTTTGCGGACATCTTTGAGTTGACCGATGAGTGTCTTCCACGACAGCACCGGACGCAACATGTGGTTCTGCTTGCCGGCGAGGCGGTACGACAGATAGGTTTCTTTTGAGGGCCAGTGTCCGTAGAGGGCAATGCCAACGCGGGCGAGGTTGAAATGCGTGTGCGGAAACAGCAGCGACGCCGCCGAAGAAGCGAGGTGAGCGTATTTGATGACAAAGCCGGCATCTTCGATAACGGCCTTTAGCTCGGTGTAGCGTTTAAACTGGAGGTCAGCGTAGCTATGGTCGGTGGTGTCTTCGATGTTAGCAAAATGAGTGGAGACCCCGACGAGTTTCAGATGCGCGGTGGATTTGAAGCAGTCAATCACGGCCGGTAGTTCTTCGCGGTTAATCCCCTGCCGATTGGTGCCGGTTTCCAACTTCAGATGACACTTTGCTGGGTGCTTTGCCGAAGCGATTTCAGCGAGTTTGAACAAAGTATCGAGATTGGACACCACGAAATCGAAGCCGGATTCGACTGCAGATATTAAATCCGCAAACGGGATGTAGCCAAGAATCAGGATGTTCGAAGTGATTCCGCCGGCACGGAGAAGCTGGGCTTCCTCGAGGTTGTGCACTGCGAGGAAGGTAAACTGCCTCGGATCGAGTAGTCGCGCGATTTCGAGATAGCCGTGGCCGTAGGCGTTGGCTTTGACGACCGGCACCATGTTGCAACCTTTGGCGAGATTGCTTTGGATGGAGGCGATGTTGTGTTCCAGCGCGGCGGCGTCGATTTCGATCCAGCTTAGAGCAGAAGCGTTCATTGCGAGGGAATGGTATTGCGGGGCTGTGGTGAAGTCAACAATAAAGGGAGTACGAGCGAATTGGATCCACTTCCCCGCTTTTGGTTGACAGTGGTTATTCAATTCGATACTCTCTCGGCATGGACATCGCCCCCGAGTATCTTATTGATATTGCCGACCGCGCTCTGCAGGAGGATGTCGACACCGGTGATCTGACAACACTGGCGACGGTCAGTCCGATTGCCAAAGGGCGGGCGGTAATTCGCGCCAAAGCCGACGGGATCATTTCCGGGCTGGACGTGGCGGCACTGGTATTTTACCAACTGGATCAAGACTCGGAGTTTCTCACTGATTTAGTTGAAGGTTCGCCAATCAAGCGGGGCCAGGAACTGATCATGTTGCAGGGCAAACTTGCGGCACTGCTGACTGGCGAGCGGACGGCGCTGAATTTTCTGATGCATCTTTCGGGCATTGCGACTTTGACGGCAAAGTTTGTCGAGCAGGTAAGGCAGACTTCGTGCAAGATCATCGATACGCGTAAAACCACGCCTGGACTAAGGTTATTGGAGAAGCGCGCGGTGTTTTCCGGAGGCGGCGAGAATCACCGGATGGGGCTTTTTGACATGATCCTGATTAAGGAGAATCATATCACCGCCGCCGGTTCATTAACGAAGGCCGTAGATAAGGCGATCGAATACAATCAAACAACTGCGATCCAGCGGGTGGCAATTGAGGTCGAGACCCGGGCGCTTGATGAAGTGCGCGAAGCGGCAAAATTGAGAATTCAAAGACTGATGCTCGACAATTTCGATGTCGAAACGGCGCGAGAGGCGGTCAAGATTGTGCGAAGCCTCAATTCCGACCTCGAAATTGAGGCTTCCGGAAATATGACGCTGGAGACAGTCAAGGCATACGCGGAAACCGGTGTTGATTTCATATCGGCGGGAGCGTTGACTCACTCGGCACACTGGCTTGACCTGTCAATGAAGATTGTCTGATGCTACAACTACTGTCTACTTTCTCGCGTATTTACATCATAATGATAATGCAAACCAAATGGATTGAACGCCGCTTCAATTTTGATTTTCCGGTGGGGATGATGCCGGTGATCATTGAACGATTGCGCGGCACGCATTCGCGAATCGAGGCATGCACGGCCGGACTGTCACGGGAGATTTTGATTACGCGAGTATCAGAAAAGTGGTCGATACAGGAAGAGATCGGGCACTTGATCGACATGGATGAACTGCATGATGGGCGCATTGATGACTTTCTTGCCCGTAAGCTGGAGTTAAGAGCGGCGGACATGACCAACGCCAAGACCAACTCCGCGGGCCACAATGGCCGGGACATCAGGGAGTTGATCAACGAGTTTCGCAAACGCCGACTGAAGTTGATATCCCGGGTGGAGGAGCTTGGCGACGGTGAAGCGGAGCGGATTTCGCTGCATCCGCGCCTGCGGCAATCAATGCGACTGGTGGATATGTTGTACTTCGTGGCGGAACACGATGATCACCATTTGGCAGTGATTCGCAATAATATCAGACTACTTTCCCAATAAGAGATTTCGAGGTTGAGCATGATTAAAGGCGGCAATGCCACAATATTCGTTTCGAATATGGACCGGGCAGTTCAATTTTATACGGACGTGCTGGGTCTCAAGCTGGAGTATCGCGCCGGAGACCACTGGGCATCGATCGATGCGGGCGACGGGTTTAAGTTGGGGCTGCACCACAAAAGCGACAAAGCTGCGGCACCTGGAACTCCAGGTTCGATTCAAGTCGGATTCGATGTGACGGATCCGCTTGACCAGGTTGTCGAGGCAGTCAAGTCCCGTGGTGGAGTATTCAAGGGAGTCATTACCGACGGTGACGCCGCGCGTTTGGCATTTATCAACGATCCGGACGGTAACGAACTCTATTTGTGCGAATTGAAGAAGTAGGCTACAGCTTCTTGCCGACAAAGTCGACTACGCCATGCCAGTGGGCGGGTCCGTGGGTGGTATCGTAATAATCAAACTCGGAATAATAGACCGGTCGAAGTTTAGCTTCCGATGGCTCGCCAACGTGTCCGCCGCACGCCATTCTTAGTATTTCGCCATAATTGTATAGAGAGTAGATGTTTCCGGACGAGTCGCGGAAGGTTCCGGGCGCTATTTCGTGGGACTTTTTCTTGTGAGCCTTAAAATGCGGGTCGTCGATGGTAAATGACTCGCAAACCAACAATCCGCCCCGCTTCAAACCAGCCACTGCCCTATCGATGACGTTTTGCGCTTCGGTTTTGGTAAGGAATTGGAAGAGATTTATTGCGACGATTAACGCATAACGGTTCTTCGGAATCGGAAATGTCCGCACATCTGCAGAAACGGCTTTGACAGGAAGATTCTTCTTCCGGGCGATGCCGAGACACTTGCTGACGCCTGATTGCGCCGATTCGACGCCGGTGACGGTAAACCCCAGACCGGCGAGATACAGCGCATCGCGGCCCTCCCCCATGCCAAGGTCAAGCGCTGCTCCGGTGGGAGCTAGTTCGGCGAACCGTTTGACGAGGTCGGACGGGCCAGCGCCCCAATAAAGTTCCGACTTCCGGTAGATTTCTTCGTAGTTCTTAACCATGGCGCCAATCTACGCCAATGATGCTTGCGTGGCAATCACAGATTTGGCGAGTAGGGCGCGATAGTAGTTGACTTGAAGGACTTTATGCCGATGATTAAACATCGAACTGAAGACCCGGGTCTGACAAGAGAGTGGCGGAAAAGGATTTCTGCCGATAAGGAAATGGAAGTTAATCGGGGCGGGACAAGACGACAGCATGCGCAAAAGGATATTGTTTCACTTTCATACGAGCCACTCGGTGGATTCCAATTTGATGCCGCAGGAGATCGTCGAATTCGCGGTTGAGAATCAGATCCAGGTGCTGGCACCCACCGACCACAACACAATTCGCGGGTCGCGGGAGATACGCGAACTGGCGGAGGCTCACGGCATTGAGACGATCATTGGCGCGGAGTATTCATCGGACCACGGCGATATCATTGGATTGTTCCTTCAGGATGATGCCTATTCACGAAAAGCGTCGGAGATTGTACAAGAAATCCATGCCCAGGGCGGATTGGCGATTTTGCCGCACCCCTATCGTTCGCATCATTTGACCGATGACTTTTTGCACTCATTCGACGGCATCGAGGTGTTCAATGCGCGGCTGCCGGAGCAACTAAACCGGTTGGCGTGGGAGTTGTCGGTGATGCTCAAAAAGCCGGCCTATTTTGGGGCGGATGCTCACTTGAGCGAAGAACTGGGTCTGGTCGTTGCCGAGATTGAAGTCAATAAAGGGGAAAAGTTGATTGATGCGGCGCGCAAGGGGTTTCATCCGGTGTCGTTGACTCAAACCACTCCGGCGATGATCTACCGCAGCAAGATGATTGCTTCCGCGAAAAGCGGGACACCGATCCGATATCTGCAGTCGATGGCGAAGATGCTGAAAGCACGCATCAAGGGCGCTGCTCTTTAATTCGATTGCGGAGCTGAAATATCAATCCAACCAACATGATTCCGGCAATACTTAGTCCGATCAAGGCGACTGAATACCAAAGCGGCTGGTCCGCCCGGCTGGTGACGGTAGTCATAATGCCCAGGATCAAGGCAACTGCCGACAGGGCAATGGTATGTTTGATGGGCGAGCGTTTAGCGATGAGGCAAGCGACGATCCCGCCAATAACAGCGGCAAGAAACGAGCCAGCCAGGATCACAACGGTGTGACTGGAAGGTGGAATCGCACCGGTGGAGCCAGCGGGTTCGGGCGAAGTAACGGCCAGAACGGTGAGGACGGTTTTCATGACGATATACATGGCGCCATAGCCGCCGAGAATTGCCAGGATCCCGTCGAAAAGGTTGACTTGCCTGTTTTCCACGGCTGCAATGTACCAGGCGAGGGCGATTCGACAAGCGACAATCGCGGTTCTATCGCTAAACTTTTTCGTTGACATGCCGTAATGGTCAGAGTAAGTTTGAAGTAAGCGTGGCTCCCAGCGGAGCATTTGGAAAGGAGAATGTGTGATGAAGGACATTGTTGTGAAAGAGAGGGTCAGGGGCGAAGTGTAGCCTAAATGCGCGAATTGGCGCGGAGAAACATCACGCAGATTTCTTTCCGCAGGCATTTAGGTGTCTGCGGTTTTTCATTTTAGGGAGAATTAGCCATGCCAGGCGATTTATCTAAACATCAATTAGCAGGAATAAAGAAGACACTTGGACACGATTATCTCGCGGAAAAAGAGCGAAAGAAGCAAAAGCGCCGCGAGCGTGCCGCACAAAGCAAAGCCAGAGGAGAAAAGCATAAGACCAGGAAACAGGAAATCGAAGAGTTGGTGGAGTTGGAGCTCGAACTTGAAGAAGGAGGCGGTGATGAGTAGGCGCCTTCTGATGGCACATGGCCAGGGACGGCGACTATGAACGGCCGTGTAATTCGCGCGTACGGCAAGTCGTTCGTTGTTTTGAGCGATGGACGGGAGTACAACTGCGCGGTAATGTCCAAGGCCAAGCAGGTGCAAAAGGAGACGCCGGTCGCTGTGGGGGATGTTGTCGAATTCAATTCGACCGGCGATGGTTCGGGTTTCATTGAGTTTGTGCATCCGCGCAAGACGAAGTTCTCGCGACCCAAAGTCGGAGACGACTCGATCGAGCAAGTGATTGTCGCCAATGTAGATCAGATGGTGATTGTGGTCAGCGTTGCCCAACCGGTGTTTAAGCAACATCTCATTGACCGTTTCACCGTGGCGGCATACAAGGGCGGACTGCAGCCAGTGGTCGTGATTAACAAAGTTGATTTGAAACACAAGGTTGATCTAACTCGTATGAAAACAATCTACGAGTCGATTGGAGTTCCGCTGGTGGCGACCTCGTGTGAGCAGAATGTCGGAGCGGACGAATTGCGGGAGTTGTTGGCGAACCATGAGTCGATATTTGTGGGTCATTCGGGTACGGGCAAGAGTTCGCTGGTGAATATGTTGCAGCCGGGTTTGCGACTTAGGACTGGAGACGTGTCGACGGCAACAGACAAGGGTACGCACACGACAACGGCGGTTGAGGTGTATCCTCTTGATGGCGGGGGCTTTGTGGCGGACACACCGGGGTTGAAGATCTTAGGCTTATGGGATCTTGAAAGAGATGAATTAGGATATTTCTTTCCGGAGTTTGAGCAATTTCGCAGTGAATGCCGGTTCAGCCGGTGTTCGCATCTACATGAGCCACAGTGTGCAGTGAGACAGGCAGTTAGCGAAGGTATCATTTTTCACGAGCGATTTGCGAGCTACGAAAAGATTTATTCGACGCTTTAGGCAAAGGAAATTCGCTTCAATAATTCATTAAAGCTAAAGCGGATATAAATTTCGCAAACTTTTCTAAAGTTTTTGTTGATTCAATTTGACTCTGCTCTCAAACTGTTTACGTCCGCTGCGGTGGACAGAATGCTTTTGGAAAATTGCGGAGGAAAGTGAAAATCTACTATCAAGTTAGCCGGTCTCGGCTAGGCCGGGGAGCCATTCCCACGATGGCCTTTTTGCATTCGCCGCTAAACTATTGGAATCAGGCAGCCGATGATTGGGGCTGTACTTCGGCTCGATCGAATAATCGTTACAGGACCCAGAGTGGAATTAACCGGGAGCCGTGGCGGACGGTGAAATCCGCGAGGCCGGTTGACAATTGCGGAGCTGGGGGGTGGCGAGACGCACAAGTTGAAGAACAAACTTTGATCGGCAATTCGAGCTGCTTGGTTATCCGGACAATGTTTCATTTGTTAAAGATTTCACGATATTTTGTCGAGCGGTGTGAAATTCTGAAACAAGTTGCCGATAGAAACAAGTACAATTTTGTCGCAAGTAACATGCGAGGAGCAAGGCAAACTTTGAACACAAATTCGCACGATTTGTGCGGAGCAGAATTTGAGTTAAGTGAAAGTGAAGCAAAGTTTTTTCTTGACAGGATTAGCGGAAGAGAGAATATTGACCGCAAATTTTTTGGCGATTATTCCGAACGTGCAAAATTTCACTTGCAGGCGTTTGGAAATTTGCTTAATTGGCGGTCTTATGTTTTGGGCTGGGTAGGGGTGTCCCGGTACGCCCACGAGAGCGCACGGTTGAGAAAGGCAGTAAGCCCTAAACAAGGTCTATCGACTTTAACGAATCACCAACACCAAGCCTCAGGGAATAAGAGACTGTTGGGTTTTTTCCTATTCCCGGCTGACATGGAAGAAAGCGATCTTAAGTATGAATTGGAATCACAAGAACGAGGGCGGAAAGGGGTATGGTCATATTGCGTGATCATTTAACGATGGAATTGAGATTTAAGATAAACTGTGAGTTTTTTAAAGTAAGGAGTGTATTCATGGAAGATCTGAGCCTTTGTGGAACAGATTGGAAAGGAGGGTATTGGATCTAATGAGAATCAATGCCGAAAACGAACTGAAACGGAAAACAGATAAACAACGAGTAACAAGGGATTGTCGAATGAAGTCTATTCGAAGTCTATTTGTGCTGACAGTTGTTCTGACTATGGCGTTGTCTATGGTCGCCTCGTCTGCATTTGCGCTACGTACTTTCAGAGTCGTGGATGCGGATTTGGATACTGTGGGCTCGACTTCAACCAATGTCACTCTCCTGCGCGGAGTTGTCGACAGTTTGGGAACCAACGACACTCTCGTCGCCGTACGGTTGAAGAGTTGCATACAGTCAGAATTTGCTGTCAACAGCTTCACCGTCATAAAGAAGACGGGAGCAGCAGCGACTACGGTCACAACCGTGCCGATCACCAGCTCGTTCGAAGAGGATAGTTTGCTCTATATCTCCGGACTGTTGGTGGCGCTTGCGGAAGATGATACGCTGATCTTCCAAGTCAATATCAATACGGCGCAAGCCGTGGCTAATGCCGACGATTATGACGGCACCGGCCTGGATCTGGCGGTTTTGCCGGATGGTATTGATGTTAGAAACGATGACAGCCTGTCAAGTATGTCAAACCTGCAGGAATCCGGCGTGCTCGGTATCTCGGGGTATGGACATAATTCGACCATGGATCCGGTCAATTGTACTGGTACTTTTGCGGCCCTCTTTGATTTGTTGGTCGATTTCAACTTCACTGCCACGCACATCGACAATTACGATTGCGGCACTGAAGAGAATTTCAACGTTGGCGACCTGCTGATTTTGAGGGTTTATAATCCATTAGAGCAAGTTGACACTAACAGTGTTAGAGTAGACTTGACACCGTTCGGATTATCGAACTCATATCCGTTGCCCTACACTGATGCTGGTAATCAGTGGTTGGACACGGTGGTGATTGAAGCCGGCGCTATTGAAGCCGTTCCACCGTTTGGACTTACCGCGGTGATGGACGACATCTATGATAACACGGATCAGGATACCGTAGTTTTCAACACTACCGGTATTGACAACATTGAACCGGTTATCGATTCGGTTAAGTTCTTTATTTCGCAGAACAACGTCGGCCCGGAAGACAATGCTGCTTTGGGCGACGAATTGTCTGTGTTTGTTTATACCGGCACCAACGGGTTCTTTGAGATCGACGCCGTTTATGCGGACATCTCGAACTTCTCGTCGGCCGGTACGGTTTCTCTTGACGACGTCACCAACGGTAACGGTGTCTGGAGATATGTATTCATTCTCGAAGACGCGAACGGAAACGATCTGCCGTCGGGAGATGATGTTCTTAAGCACATTTATTTGACAGTAACCGACAATGCCTGCAACTCAATCAGCGATTCGACGAACTTCGAAGATGCGCTGGATATGGCGCCTCCGGCCGTTGCTGCCGGCGATATTACCTATCGCACGGTTCTCGACGCGGATGCTTCCGGTTGCACCAACCTTGGAGATTCGCTCCGGGTTACGGTTGACGTTGCCGGTAATGACGACCTGGTCACCGTTTGGGCCGACTTCTTTAATGGCGGTCTTGGCGGTGTTTCGAATCAGGCGTTGACCGACGAAGGTTCGGACATCTGGGAAATCCGTTGGCAGGTCGGCGTAGCCGATGATCCGACGTTTGACCCGGCGACACTGACGGCGAAAGACGCCAACAGCAGTCCGACCGACGGTGTTTACAGCGTAATGCTCTTCTTCGAAGACGACGCTGGAAACGTCGACAGCACGCTTTCCAATGTTATTCTGAATACCACGGGAACCGCAAATGCGACTCTCGATTCTCGCCGCCCGACGGCGATTGTTCAAGATTCCGTTCACATCATTCAGTTGCCGGAAGGCAGATTGAGACTGGAATGGGATCAAGATGGTCAAGCCGGTGACGCGACGAACTTCTACATTTATGTAGATTCGACGGGCGCCGGATTCGATTACGACAACGTTTTCGGAACGACGTTTGACAACGAAGTTAGCGCCACCATCAATCGGTGGACCTCGGAAGAACTCACGGATGGACAGGCCTATCGGTTTGCGATTCGTACCGAGGACGACTGCGGTAACTTCGAATTCAATACCAATCTTTATGAAGGTATCGCGGATGCCCAGGCTCCGTTTGCCTGCGTTGTCTTCCCGGCTTCGGACATCAATTTTGGTCCTGCCAATGTGCTTAACGTTACGGCGACAACGACCTTTAGCGATCTTGATGCTGCCTATCTGATCTATCGCCTGCGCGATAGAGGTGACGGCACTCCGGGTCCGTGGGTTGGTCCGAACGTCTATCCGGCGTTTTCGGATGAGATGACCCAGGATGGTCAGACGTTGTTTGAGACTGTCAATCTTGGTTCGGATCCGTCAACTGCCGGACTCTATGAAGCCTTGATTATCGGATTCGATGAGATTGGTAATGAACTGACTTTGACCGAAGCAGAAGATGCTTGCGGTTATTTCACGTTCATTTGGAATCCAGTCGCTCCGGATTGCGACATTTTGACGATCAACGGCGCCTTCTCGCCGCAGACCGCTTGCGGGTTCGAGGTCTACAGAGACCAGCTGAACACGGCGAGTGTGACTGTTGGCGGTGCTGATGCCGGCGAATTCTATACAATTGATGCGCGCGTAATCTACAATGACGAAGAAACCCGCATCGATTTCGCCGACAATGCGTCGCTGCCGTACAGCTTCGAATTTTCGACCTCCGATTGGCCGGCGACCACCACTGGTGCGCTGCCGACGCAATTGTGGGTCCGCATCACTGATACTCGTAATGGCAATAGCTGCACTGATGTAGTCACGGTTTGCGTGCCGGATCAGATTGCACCGATGGCCTGGATCACCTATCCGAACGAATATCAGTGCGTTCCGATTGCCCAGAGTTCGTTGAACTCCGTGGAAATCGATCTCAATATTGATGAGAACGCCTATGACGGATCAGATGCCGTTCGTGCCGAGTTCTTCTACTCGCTTGACGGTACTCTTCCGGGCACGTCAATCGGCGTTGCCTCATTTGACGGCTATTCATACACCAGCATTGACTGGTTCAATGCGGGACTTGAAGAAGGTTATGTGTGGTTGTACGCCGTCGTTTATGACGATGTCAACAACGCGTACACGACCCCGTTCGTCAGAGTATGTCTTGACGGCACGCTGCCGGAGATGACCCTCTCGATGGATAAGGGCGCCTATTATGCCGGTTGTGCCGATGAGCCGTACTGGAGAATTGGCGATGAGTCCGGTGAATTAGTCACCTTGTCAGCGAACCTCGTGGACCTCGAGGGTATTGACATTGCTAATGTTTACTTCTACTACCAGGATGCGAATGATCCGGAAGTCATTGATGTATTCTACTTCTGGAATCAAATCGGTCAAGGCGAACCGGCGAACAACAATTCCATCTGGACCTACCAGTGGGAGTTCGACGAAGACCTTGATTGCGGACGCACCTATCGCATTCGTGTTGCGGTTCAGGATCAGGCAGGCAATTGGATGCTTGATATGGACGGCGACGGCATGTTCGATGATTACACCTACGACGATGCCGAAGCGAATGGTGCCGGCTTCCTGTTGACTTACGACTGTGAAGCTCCGCAGCCTGTGTTTACCTTGTTTGAGACCGCCGGAGTGGAAAACCTCTCCTGGCAGAATCCGTCGACCATTCTTAGTGGTTCCGGAGCAGTATTTGCCAAGCTGGGCGATATGTTGACCTTCGAAGTCGGAACGAATCCGTCCGACGATTCCTGCGAAGTTTCCAGAGTAGATTACTACCTCTGCGAGACCTTCGTCGGTACCTCGAACAGCATGCCGAACAACTGGAGCGTCTCATTCGATCCGTTGGCTGCCGGACTCATTTCGGTTGAAGACATTGCCGACGGTTACGAATCATGTACTCTTGAAGCGCGTGCCTTTGACAATCTCGGGCAGTCGTCTTCAGATTATATCACAGTGTTCTTCCTCGACGACATTCCGCCGAGTGCCTTGATTGTGAATCCGGGCGACGGCGAATATGTTTGCGGTGATGTATCACTTGCACTTGCTCCGATTCATGACGAAGACCTGGCAAAGGTCGTCTGGTACTACTGGCCTGCGGCTGGTGGTCCGGCCACGATGATTGCCGAAGTCTTCGCGGATGTTGAAATATCCAAGTTTGGTGGTTACTATGGTTGGAACGCGACTTGGCATACGCTGAACGCGGTTCCGGATGGTGACTACTATGTTGGCGCATCACTCGTTGATGAAGCCGGCAATTCGACCGACATGGAAGAGACGCGGAACTTGGTGCACGTCCGGAATGCGATTCCGACCGTGACTATCACCGAGCCGACCAGCGGATTCTTCTGCGGCGGCGAACAGTTCTGTGCCGATGTTAATGTTAACGGAGGCGCTCCGATTGATTATGTCCAGTTCCAGTGGAAGAATGCTCTCGACGATAACGGCGAGTGGCAGAATTTCGAAAACGGACCGGACCAAGAATCACCGTGGTGTGCGACGTTTGAAGACAATGATTTCTTTGATTATGCCAACGAAGGCTTCTATCAGTTCCGTGCAATCGTAGAGAGTGAATGTGGACAATATTCCTACAGCAATATTGTCACGCTGTTCTACGACGACACTGCCCCGCTTGCGCGTGGTGTGAGCGTAACTGATGGTGTCACTGTTTGGGATATCGAAAACTCAAACGACCCGACCCCGACGTTCGCGCAAGGTACTCCGAAGATTACCTGGACCTTCCGCGCACAGGACAATCAGTCTGAATGGGGTCCGTCACCGATTTACAATTCGGGCCTTAGCTCGATTTGTGCCGAGAACGTCTGCACCGATATCGTTGCCGACGCGAACGGTTACTTTACTGTCGATTGGGATTTGAGCGGAATGCCTGCCGGTAATTACGGATGGTACTTTACCGTGTACGACGCCGTCGGTTGTAACTCGACTCAATTTGCGGTCAACTTCAATATCGTTGAAGGCGAGCCGACCATCGGTCTCGTTGCCGGTTGCTGGAGAGGTGAACTCTTCGGTATTGCCGAGTACGGCGCCACCACGATGTTCCAGCAGCGTCAAAACGGCGGTGCATGGGTTTCCATCGGCGGTTCGAGTGCGCAGGATGATTCCTGGCTCCTCCAGGATGACTGGAGCTACACTCCGCAGTATTGGGGTGTTTACTCGACTCCGTGGTCACCGGCTAACGGTACCTACGAAGTCCGTCTCCTTTCGGATAACGGATACGGTTGGGAAGAGACCCTGGCCCCGATTACAACCATCGTCGTAAGCGATGCAGGTTGTGCGGTGACCGGTGCTCCGGCCAACTACGGTCCGGGTTCGATCGAGCGTAACCTTGAAAACGGCTGCGACAATCTGGAAGGTATTGCCACGATCAGTTCGACGTTTGGCATGCCGTACGGACTCTCGGTTGCTTACAATGTTTCGACCGAAAGCTGGAGCTTTGACCTGATCGCGTTTACCGCGTTGAATCAGCAGGGTGGAATCGACAGATATTCTGGCGCATTCGACTTTGACGCGCTGGTAGACGATGGATTCGGTGAAGGCCGTGTGTTCTTTGTCGACTTTGCGGATTTGGCCGCTTGGTCGATCGTTCACGATTATCAGACCTTCTGGGTAACCCGCGACTACGGTACCGGCGGTCCGGTCACGTTCATGGATGTGACTGTTGACATTCCGGCCGAATTCACGGACAACACCTGGCACGACGGAAACGCATTGGCGATTTGGAAGTCCAAGATTGCCCGCGCGAGCGTCTGGCAGGATTGGTTGCTGACCCCGGTTGGTGACAATAATAACATGATGACTTACTTGACCGACCCGTCCTGCCTCGATATTTGCGGCGACGACGAACAGTATGCCATCGTGAAGATGCAGTACAATAATACCGTCAACATTCCGGCCGAATCACTGATGGTGGCTTGGTGGGATGGTGAAGGTACCTGGCGTATTGACAACGTTTACTTCCCGTCGACGGTACGCGGCTTCTATGAAGAAGGCGGCCAGAACTGGGTTGAATTCGCAGTCACCTGCTTCGGCGACGGCGACTATGATGACGCTTGGTATTCGGTTGTGAAGCGCACAGTCTATGACGGTTCGCAGCTTACCAGAGTCAGCCTGTATCCTTATTGCGGTATCTATACCAATGGATATCCGGAGTTCGTATATCAGGCGACCGAAGCGTTCCAGAACACCATGGATTGGAGCACTCTTGAAGTGTACCTCAATGGTGTCCGGATTCAAGACAGAGATGGTTACTTGGCGCCGGATTCGCAGACGGTAGTGAAGCACATTACCGGTGCGAAGACCTCTGCCAGCGAAGCTGACAATGTCGACATCTGGTACGATCCGGTTTCTGCGCAGATCTTTGTATGGTTCTATGAGTACTATTACTATGACGAGGACGACAACTATTACTCGTACTCACCGCTTCCGTGCGGTGCGAACGAGCTGTACGTCCGCGTAGAAGATAGCCAGAAGCGTCCGCAGTCGATCCGTGACAACTTCACGGTAGATTGTGGCGCTCCGGATGTCGACTTCGACAACTCGTATGTATCCAAGAACCCGACCTTGACCTTCACGATTGACGACGCCGATGCCGGTGTCGATTGGAGCAGTGTCCACGTTGATATCTTCTTCGTTACGAAGGGTGATACCACGGCGGGCGGCGGCGACAATGGCAATCCGAAGGAAATCGCCGTGTTCATGCAGACCTTCTTCCCGGCCCAAATTGAGGATTACCTCCAGGAGGACGGCAGAACGGTCATTATTCCGACCACTTACGATCTGGACGACGAGCGTGGTTTGATTGCGGTTATCTACGATGGTGACTACAGCAACTACTACGACGACGAGTACAACTACTACTATGGTGATCCGAGTGCGTATGACAACTTCGAGCGGTACTATGCCACTACCGGTGGTGTACATGACTGCGTCGGAAATTATACGACACCTCACGTCCAGTACTTTACCGTCGATTACGATGGTGCGACGATTACGATGACTTCGAATCCGAATGCCTGCCCGTTGACCTTCACGGTTGATGAGGACGGTTCCGGAGTCGACAACATCGAAATTCGTGAAAACGGTGTTCTTCTTGGCGCAGCGGAGACCTCAAGTGCCGGCGTCGATGAAGAGGGTGAATGGTACTTTGCGGAATCCGGCAACGGTGGAACGCTGTACTACTGCCCGAGCAACGGTGCAACCTACGTAATTACCGTGACTGACAATACAGGCGGCAGCTCGACGTTCACAGGAACGAAGGGTGGAACGCTGACTGATAACGATGTCACCGGTTGGGCCGGTCCGAATCCGTTCGATCCGGCTGTCGACGACGCGTTCAATATCAACGTCGGTCTTGCAGGTGCTGCCAATGTCATAGTGAGAATCTATGACTACACGGGCAGAATCGTTAAGACCATCAACGCTGGTAGTTTGGGCGCCGGCGAAACCGCGATTGCCTGGGACGGTAGAACCGACGAAGGCACTCAAGTCGCCGACGGCGCTTACATGGCGCGTATCGAAGCTTCCGGACTTTACGGAAGCACTGCTTCGGCTGTGGTTTGGATCGCAGTTGTTGAGAAGTAAGAAGGAAGACACACAGAGGGGTCCCGCAGTCAGCGGGACTCCTTTGGATAACTTGAAACTAATGTTTAGTTATAGGAGGGGAGATCTCGACATGAGAAATCACCTGAAGAAATTTGTGGTCTTCGCCGGTTTACTTTCGACTCTCCTGTTAGGAGTGAGCGGCTCTGCCATAGCTGACGACAATCATGCCTTCCCGATTTTTCGGACGGGTGTGAGCGCTCGTGCTCTGGCGATGGGCACCGCGTATACTGCGGTTGCCGATGACGCTTCCGCCGGATATTGGAATCCGGCCGGGTTGACTGGCGTAGAGAAATTCAGCCTTACAACCATGTTGTCCGACAACATGCGCTATGATCGGCAGTATATGTATGCCGCGCTCGCGTATAATTTCGGCACAGCGGGTTGGGGCGCCTTTTCCTGGATCAATGCAGGAATCGACGACATTCCGGGTGCGACAGTAGGCGGACCTGACGGCAGAATGTTCAACGCGGATGACCATGGCTTCTTGTTTAGCTATGGCAACAAGATGAACAATCTTCATGTTGGCGCTACCTTCAAGGTTGCATACCAGAAGATCGACAGTTACTCCAGCACCGGTGTTGGTTTTGATGCCGGTTTGAAGTATGTGTTGAGCGAGAACGTCTATCTTGGTTTGACCGCTCGTGATCTGGGCACCAAGGTCGGCCGCAACTCCGTGCCGGTAACCTGGCGCGTAGGTATGGCCGCAATGGCTTTCGGTGGATTCACATTCGCCACCGATATCCAGAAGGTTCAGCATGCTGACAACATCACGCTGTTCCTTGGTACCGAGTACGATTATGAATTTGCTGATGACTACTTCGGCGCGATTCGCGGCGGCGTGGCTGACGGCGACTTCTCAATCGGTGCGGGCCTGACCGTGATGAAGAGATACTCGATTGACTATGCCTACGTGACCGAAACCGAGAATTTCCTCGGCGAAAATCACCGCGTGTCATTGTCGATTGCCTTCTAATCAATCGATTAGAAGATCATAAATCAAACGCCCTGGTCGTTAAGACGACCGGGGCGTTTTGATTTTGGGGAGTGTTTTGCGGACGTTCTTTCTCCTTGCTTCTTTGAGCGTATAATGATTATGCTTCCCACGTACATTCCAAGAGGGTTTTGACGCATGAAAGAGTACCACGATATTATTGGTGCGGAGATTCCCGAGAATCTGCCGCTATTGCCGCTGATTTCGGCTGCTGTGTTTCCTTCGGCAGTCGTTTCGATTCAAGTCCGGATTGCCCGCTCGCTGGCGCTATTGGACACTGAAGTTGAGGAGAATGAGATTATTGCCACGGCGATTACGAAGAAGGGGATCACCGTCGCGGAGAAGCTCGAGGATATCCACAACATCGGCGTTGCGGTCAGAATCATATCCAAGGTGAAAATTCCCAACAACACCTATCAATTGGTCATTCAGGGGCTGCGTCGCATCAAGATCAACAAGCTGACGCAGTTGGAGCCTTATATCAAGGCGCAGATAACGACACTGGCGGCTGATCCGCCGGGGATAGACGAGAAGATCCTAAAGCAGCAGGAAGAGGCGCTGGCACTGTTCCAGCAATTGACGATGCTCGACAACCGCTATCCGCGCGAGATGGTGCAGATCATGCGCGCCAATGCGGAGGAAGCAGGACGCTTTGCGGATCTCTTGTCGAGTTATCTGGCGTTTGGATTGGGTGAAAAGCAATATTTGGTGTCAGCGGTTGAACTCAATGAGCGCTACGACCGGCTGATCAAGCTAATGACGGCGGAACTGCAGAAGATTCAGGTCGCGGCTGATGTGGAGAAGCAGGTCAAGGTGGATGTTGACCGCTCGCAGCGCGAATATTACCTGCGCCAGCAGATGGTGGCTATCAAGAAGGCGTTGGGAGAAAATGGCGATACCGATACACAAGTCGTCGAATTGCGCAAGAAGATTGAAGCGGCGGGACTGCCGGATTATGCGAAAGTGACCGCGGAGAGAGAGCTGAAGCGACTGGCGGAAGTTTCGGCGATGTCGCCGGAGTACAATGTCATACACAGCTATCTGGACTGGATAACAGAACTGCCGTGGTCAAAGTCCTCGACTGACAATATCAATATCAAGGAAGCGCGCGCCATTCTCGAGGAAGATCATTATGGACTTGAGAAGGTCAAGGAGCGGATACTCGAATTTTTGGCGACGCGTCAACGGCGGGAAAATCCGCACGGTCCGATTTTGTGTCTGGCGGGTCCTCCCGGGGTGGGCAAGACTTCACTCGGTAAATCGATCGCGCGGGCGCTTGGCCGTTGTTTTGTCCGCATCTCCGTCGGTGGGATGCGTGATGAGGCGGAGATCCGCGGGCACCGGCGGACCTACATTGGCGCGCTGCCGGGCAAGATCATTCAGGAGATGCGCAATTGCGGCGTAAACAATCCGCTCTTCATGATCGACGAGATCGACAAGATGGGGAGCGATTTCCGCGGTGATCCGTCCTCGGCGATGCTGGAAGTGCTGGATCCAGAGCAGAATAATTCATTCCGCGATCTCTATCTTGATCTGCCGTTTGATTTGAGCAGTGTGTTTTTCATCACCACTGCGAATCTGCTTGAAACAATACCCGATCCGTTGAGGGACCGGATGGAAGTGATTGAGCTTTCGGGATACACAGTGATGGAGAAAGTTCAGATCGCCAAGAAGTATCTGGTTCAACGACAGATGGGCGCGACGGGACTTAAGGAAAGCGAATTTGCCATCACGGACGAGGCGCTCAAGACGATCATTTCCGGTTACACTTACGAGGCAGGCGTGCGGAATCTGGAACGCAGTATCGGCAGTATCTGTCGTAAGTGCGTGGTGCGGATTCTCGAAGGGGCTGTGGAGAAGATTACAATAGATGAAGCGGCAGTGGAGGCTTTGCTCGGGCCGGCGAAGATCATCTATGATGTGGCGAATCGGCAGCCGGAAGTCGGTGTTGTCACCGGTCTAGCGTGGACGCCGTTTGGCGGGGATATTCTGTTCATCGAGACGATCCGGATGAAAGGGAACGGCAAGGTGCTGGTCACGGGTCGGCTTGGCGATGTGATGCAGGAGTCGGTCGAGGCGGCGTACTCATTCGTGCGTTCGCGGGCGACGGAGCTGGGACTTGACCCGGTGATATTCGAGCAGACCGACGTGCATATTCATTTTCCCGAGGGCGCAATTGCCAAGGATGGACCTTCGGCGGGCGTGGCAGTGACGGTGGCGTTGATTTCGCTGTTCACCGAGCAGCCGGTATATCACACAGTAGCTATGACGGGCGAGGTGAGTTTGCAGGGCAAAGTGCTGCCGATTGGCGGGCTCAAAGAAAAGTCGCTGGCGGCGTTTCGCGCGGGGATCAAGAAGGTGCTATTCCCGATTGGTAATACTAAGGACCTAATTGAGATTCCGCAGGAGGTTCGCGGGAGTATGGAGTTCGTTCCAATCGAGACGATTGATGATGCGCTCGACCAGTCGCTGGCGCGGATTATATTGCCTTCGACGGATGCGGTGATTGCGATTGAGAACTTGAAGAATCAGCGGGGGCAGTAGGGGGGCACTCGTAGGAAGATCTCATGCAGAGTGAAAAGAGGCAATGCAAGTACATAGCTAGTTCAACCAACAAGCGGTGTAAGAAGCGCGCGATCGATGGGCAAGATTACTGCTCACAACACATAACCACGGCTCTTGCTGTTGAAACGCTCTCAAGCAGTTTCTGGAGGCGCCGAGACGTCTATGTCGCAACCTTATTCTTCATATTGGGAATTCCCTTGATGATCTACTTTTCCTGGGATTCGGTCACGAAAGAGGAACTCCCGACCTTGTTGAAAGACAACCTAATGGACTTACACATAGTGCCACCAAGACGAACGGAAGACCTCAAATCGTTATTGAAGAAAAATTACGGTCAGGAAGGTTTAGGGCAATCAGAGAGAATAGATTCAGCAGCTGCGCAATATCATTCCATGCGATTCCGCGACGCAGTTGATACCTATTCACAGCTTGTCAGCGACTTTCCGCAAATTACGGAGCTCCGCTTCAATCTTGGATTGTCGTACCTGCAGTTAAGAGAGAGCGTTCTTGCAGCGCAACAATTCAACTTTCTTATTGAGAGATTCCCAAATGAATTTAATTCGTACATCAACTTGTCTGTTGCATACATCCAGCTCGGGGAATTTGGAAAAGCAATCGAAGCATTAGAGAAGGCTAGGATTATTGAACCGCGTGACTACGACATCACAACCAACCTCGGAGCAGCATACTTCAAGATTGGTGACATCAAAAATGCAGAGCAAAATCTGCTTCTCTCATTGAATCAGAACAAGAATGATTTTATTGCACTCAGCACTCTTGGTTTGATCCGCGAGAGGCAGGGACACCTGAAGAACGCAGAAGACTACCACCGCGCCTCAGTGAAGAGCAATCCAACCTCCGCGCTACCCAGAATTAACCTGGCAAATCTACTATCAGCGATCGGTGCAAATGCAGAGGCGGCTCATGAGTATCAGACTGCCATAAAGCTGGATCCGAGTTTGAGCGTAGGTTACTTCAACTACGGGACCTTTCTAAAGGAAATTGGCAGATTTGACAGTGCATTAGTGGTCTTGGAACATGCGGTTGCAATCGACTCCTCATATGTGGAAGCGATTTTGAACTTGGCAATTGTGCACGAATACTCTGGCAATCTTGATAAGGCTCAAACTCTATACGATCAATGTATTCGGATTCGTCCCGACTACTCTATTGCCTATTTCAATCTCGGTTTACTGCTATTCGAACAAACGAGATTTGGTGAAGCGATAGAGCACCTTAGTCAGGCAGCTTTGCTAGACCAGAACTTATCGAGAACAACCGACTCTCTGATTGCGATTGCGAAGAAACGCATTCTCTAGTTCGTAGGTCAAAACCCCTTATGGCACACTCGCAATAATGGAATTCACTCTGCGGGGTTTTGACAATTCTCTTCCTCTTTGCAAGGTCCCACCGCAAGCGGTGGGGTACCTCTTTTGCACCCAACTTGTGAGACAGCCTCTGGATGATTGCCGTGCACGGAAGGATGGATCCCCGACATGGTCGGGGATGTTAGGAGCGCAGGGCTCCTGACCTACGAGGCTGGAAGAAAGGGCACGGCGAGCCGTGCCCCTACGCGACCAACCAAGCGCGCTGCTCCGATCGGAAAGAGTGAGTCCGAACCACAGGGGTTCGGACCTACAACTGAGATAATCAAAGGGTGAGAGATTAACTAGAACGTAAATGTTGTGCGGATGATGCCGGTGATGAAGGCGTCGGCGTCGTCGCCGGCCCAGTCTTCGCTGGGCTTGAGGTAGTTGAATTCGAATGTCCAATGGGTCCGCTGATGCATGTTGTAGCGCAGGAAGAAATCGAATTCGGTGCCGATAGAACTGCTCTCCTCGTCGCCGTTGCCGGTGAAATATTCTACATTCGTGCGCAGCAGGTGGAGATCCAGTCCGGTCGTGACTTTGTCGGATGGATAGTAAGCGATACGACCGACGAAGTCGTTGAGGCCATAGATCAAGTTGTCACCGAGAAGATCGGTACGGCCGTGGAATTGGTGTGGTGATCTCGTCCAATTCGTCCAGGATTTGTACTTGTCCTCATCCTCGCCGTCATCGCCGGACGCCATGTCGATGCCGACGCCAAAGGCGATCGGGCGTTCGTAATTGCCGGCGTAGTAGAAGAGATCGGCCTGGAGCAAGTAGGCGCCGATGTCCTGCTTGTCGTCATCATTGGGACCATAGCGGAACTTGCCCATTTGATAGGCGATGTTGCCTTCGAGGAGCATGTTCTCGCCGATATCAAACTTGCCGTAACTACCGATGGTGTACTGGTGCTCGCGGCGATGGCCGCCGATCAATTCATTGTCGCGATCGTAGTATGCAAATGGCATGATGCCGACCTTGGGGACGAAGAGGTTGACGCCCATGAATTCCTGATCATCATCATCGACAGGATCGTTTTCAGCGCGCTTGAAGAGCAACAATTCTCCACCGAGACTGGTCCTGTAAGTTGCATCAGGGGAAGTTTTCAGAACTTCGATGCGCTCCATCCAGGTGTATTCGGTGTGGTTGCGGACTTCATTGTAGTGGGTGAAGATGTTCTTATCGCCAAGATAGAAGACGCCGCCGTCGTAACTTTGGCTGCTGCTCCAGCTATCGTCGCCGATGATGCGTTCGTTGGCAACCTGATAACGCATGCGGCCGATCTTGCCGCCGATGTTGTTGCCGAGGCAGTCATCAACGGAGATGAACATCTGCGAGAAGTTGATAGAGCCGTCGTCGGAGCCTTGACCGTAGTAGTCACCGCCGAGAAGTTTCCAAGATTGAAATTCGACGACGCCCTGTTCCTTATCATTGGGGAAGAAATTCAGCGTCAGGCGGGTACGGAAATCGTGAGCCGACGCAGCGGGATCATCGCTGAAGTCGTCGAAGTAGTTGAAGCCGTAGCGCAGATTGCCGTGGAATTTGACCAGGTCATCGAGTTTGACGGCGGATACGGACGTGGGAATGTCCCGCTCATCCGCTGTCGCCAATGAGAACAACGCCATCAATATCATCGTCGTGATGACTGTGAGCTTTCGATAGCTAAGGTGCATGATTCCTCCTCGAGTGATTGAATCGTTGTCTTGCCTTGATAGCGCCTTCCGTTGAAAGCGAACAGGCAGTACTGCTGTTTTGATTGTTGTTCTCATTAATATGGTGAAAGGGGAGTGAATTCGTCAACAAAAACATATCGAGCTGTTGCGGCACAACGAGTTGGCCGGGTCAGCGGCTGACATTGACTTGAAGCGAGCGCAAGGGTATCTTTTGATAAGTGAATGATATGACTTATGGGAGATGAACAAACATGGCACAGACACTTGTTGAGAAGATAGCCCAAAAATTCGCATTCGGCCTTGAGGCGGGACAGGTCGTCCGTGCCGGGGACTACATTTCGATCCGGCCGGGATATGTGATGACGCACGACAACACCGGAGCGGTGATTCCCAAGTTCAAATCAATCGGCGCGAGCAAGGTGTTCAATCGGCGGCAGATTGTGTTTACGCTCGATCACAACGTGCAGGACACCGGCGCGGACAATATGAAAAAGTACGGAAAGATCGAAGCGTTCGCGAAAGAGCACGGTATCGATTTCTATCCAGCTGGACGGGGAATTGGACACCAGATCATGTGCGAAGAGGGGTATGCGTGGCCCGGCGCGATGGCGGTGGCATCGGACTCGCATTCGAACATGTATGGCGGGCTTGGATGTTTGGGAACGCCGATTGTGCGCACCGATGCGGCGGCGATATGGGCGACGGGACGTACATGGTGGCAAGTGCCGCCGGTGGCGAAGGTCGAGTTGCGCGGTACGATGCGAAAGGGCGTGACGGGCAAGGATGTGATTGTCACGCTATGCGGAATGTTCAACAAGGACGAGGTGCTTAATTATGCGGTGGAATTCGGCGGCGACGGCGTGAAGGCGTTGTCGATTGACGAGCGGTTGACGATTGCCAATATGACGACCGAGTGGGGAACGCTGGTGGGGATGTTCCCGATCGACGAGGTGACAATTGCGTGGCTGCGTGCGCGTGCCGACTACGTTGCCAAGCGTGGAGCGCAGGGTGTGCCGTCGGATGAAGACGGCAAGGGTGGGCATCCGCGGATGAATAATGCGCGTATTGATGAGCTTGAGAACAATATTCCAACTGCTGATAAAGATGCCATGTATGCGAAGGTGCTGTATCTTGATTTGGATTCGGTGCAACCGTATGTGTCGGGCCCGAACACGGTGAAGGTGATGAACTCGGTGGCGGCGATGCGCGACAAGGGAGTTAAGATTCATAAGGCATATCTGATGTCGTGCGTGAATGGGCGCATTGAGGATATCGCACAGGCGGCGGCGATTACACGCGGTAAGAAATTTTCGAAGGAAGTCAAATTCTATCTGGCAGCGGCTTCATCGGAGGTGCAGACGGAATCGGAACGGCGCGGTGACTGGCAGGTGCTGGTTGATGCGGGAGCGATAGTGCTTCCGGCAGGATGCGGGGCGTGCATCGGACTTGGAACAGGCACGCTCGAAGATGGTGAAGTGGGAATCTCGGCGACCAATCGCAATTTCAAGGGACGAATGGGAAGCCGCGAGGCGCAAGCGTATTTGGCTTCGCCGGCAGTGGTGGCGGCTTCGGCGATTGCGGGGCAGATCGATCTGCCGGGGATTGACAGCGACACCAAGCCGATCGGAGGTGTCGTCTCGCAAGGTGCAACGACGGCCAAACCGGCGGCGGTGAAAATTATCGAAGGATTTCCGGCGCAGATTAAAGGCGAGTTGATTTTCTGCCATCAGGACAACCTGAACACCGACGGGATTTATCCGGGCAAGTATACATATAATGATGACTTCACGCCGGAACAGCAGGCGTGCGTAGTGATGGAAAATTATGATGCCGAATTCGGCAAGATCGTCGAGAAGGGGAATGTGCTGGTGGGCGGATTCAATTTCGGCACCGGGTCTTCGCGCGAGCAGGCGGCGACGGCGTTGAAGTATCGTGGGATTGCGCTGGTGGTGGCGGGATCGTTTTCGGAAACTTACAAACGCAATGCGCTCAACAACGGATTTCTGGCGATTGAAGCGCCGGAGTTGGTGAATGATCTCAAAGCGAAATTTGGTGTGGAGAAGTTAACCGTCAAGACCGGAATTGCGGCGGTGGTGGATTTTGCGCACTCGAAGATACTGGCTTCGGGGAAGGAATATCCGATTGGTCCGGTTGGTGTGGCGGCGCAGGAGTTGATTTTGGAAGGCGGGTTAGAGGAGTGGGTGAAGGGGAGGCTGTAAGGGGGACGCGTATACTCCTTTGTTGGAGGTTCGAACGCCCTCACCCTACCCTCTCCCAAAGGGAGAGGGTAACTTCGGGTAGGCAAGTGCGGGGGCTGATGCACGCGGTGTGAGTGGTATGACGCTTCCGCCGTGGCGGATCGGTTCGACGCAAGGCCTGACGCAACTACAATTAGGGAGGGTTAATGCTTGGTGCGATTGTCGGTGACATAGTCGGATCGGTTTATGAGTTCGACAACATCAAGACTACGGAGTTTCCGTTGTTCGGCGATGATTGTCATTTCACGGATGACAGCATTCTGACGATTGCGCTGGCCGAGACGATTCTCAAAGATCTCGACTATGTTGCGACGATGAAGCAATACTACGTTCGCTTTCCGTATGGAGGCTACGGCGGGTCGTTCTTAAGGTGGGTGCGTTCCGATGACAACATGCCATACAACAGCTGGGGGAACGGCGCGGCGATGAGAATCAGCCCGGTGGGGTTTGCGTTTGATTCTTTGGAGGAGGTACTCGCGAAGGCGAAGAAGTACACCGAGGTCACGCATAATCATCCGGAGGGGATTGCCGGAGCACAGGCAACGGCGGCAGCAATATTTCTGGCGCGGACGGGAAGCTCCAAGGAAGAGATTCGCAGGTATGTCAGTGAGAACTTCCAATACAATCTTCAACGCACGTGTGACGAAATCAGGCCAGACTACGCGTTTAACGAATCGTGCCGTGGGACAGTGCCGGAAGCGATGATTGCGTTTCTTGATTCGACCGATTATGAGAATGCAATTCGTCTTGCGGTGTCGCTGGGCGGTGACAGCGATACACTGGCGTGTATCACGGGTGGAATTGCGGAGGCGTTCTACGGTGGAGTGCCGAAGGCGATTGCTGATGAAGCGGTGACGTATCTGGTGGAGCCATTGCGGGTGGTCACGGAGGAGTTTACGGGGAAGTATTGCAGGGGGTGAGGCGGTAGGCAACTCGCAAGCGATGTCAACGACAGGCTGTGGGCGGTTCTTAATCCCGGGGAGTACGTTGTCAAATTCTTGCTGGATTCCCGCCCCGTTAAAGGCGGGATTTCGTAAGACTCAACTTTCGCGGGAATGACTGGTAGAAAGAGTCTTGGCTTTGCTGGATTCCCGCCTTCGCGGGAATGACGGAGGTGGGATTCACATCCCGGACGATCGACTGTTTGCCTCGGTCAGAATTTTCGTCGTCAGGGACAAGACCTGACGCAACTTGAACGAAAAGTGTGGAGGGAGAGATGGAGACAGATGAACAGGTATTCGCGGGTTTGCGAGATCGATTTTTCGCTCTGTTGATTGACCTCGCTGTTTTCTGCGTTGTGTTTTTCCCGATTACAAAAATGGCAAAAGGAGTCTGGCTGATGGCGACCTCTGATCATTTCTGGCAGCTTGGTTGGCTGATCAGTGATCCGTTGTGCATCATCTTTCTGATCGTGATGCTGGCTTACTATGTGGTGCTTGAAGGATACTTCGGGAGGACAATCGGTAAGCTGATTATGAGGATCAAAGTGATTGCCAAGGGTGATGGCGTTCCCGGTTTCAACAAGTCACTGCAGAGAAATCTCTTGAGATTGGTTGACGGATTGCCGGCCCTCAATATACTTGGCGTGATTTTGATCCTTGTTACGAAGGAAAGGACGCGTGTTGGTGATCTGGTGGCAGGGACGCGTGTGATTAGGACTGCGAAGTACAGGGGCTAAGTCTTTCGCGGCTGTGGCAACTGCGACGCACTGGCTCTATCTACGACAATGCGAAGTCGACAGCGGCCTGTGCGTGAATGTGCGTGGTATCGAAAAGGGGCGCGGACGTATCGGCGGGCTTGACTAGAATCGGGATTTCAGTACAACCCAGAACGATTGCCTGGGCGCCGCGCTGCTGTAATTGCGCGATGATCTCCAGAAATCGCTGTTTCGTTTCCGGCTTGAAGATCTCCAATGCCATTTCATCGAGAATTGCGTCGTGGATGTAGAGGCGATCATCCTGTTCGGGGATCAGGGTTTCGATGCCTTGTGCACGCAGTTTGTCGTGGTAGAACGGTTCCTGCATGGTGAACTTGGTGCCTAACAAAGCGACCTTGTTAAGTTTGGCTTTGCCGATTTCGGCGGCGGTGGCTTCGGCGATGTGGATTATGGGAATGGTGATATCTGCTTGAACGCGGTCGGCAATTTTGTGCAGGGTATTGGCGCACAGCACCAGACCTTGCGCGCCGCCTTGCTCGAGAGTACGGGCGATAGCAATGATCCTTTGCGTGACATTCTCCCAGCCTTCGACGGTATCGGGCGGGCGAAACTCTTCGAAGTTGACGGAGTAAAGCAACATCCGAGCGGAGTTCAATCCGCCGAGACGTTGGTTGACCATTTGATTAATGAGGCGGTAGTAGTCGACGGTCGATACCCAGGTGGTACCTCCGATAAGTCCAAGCGTCTTCATGTTCCTAATATACGAAAACGGGAGTGCAATTGTCGCGAGGAATCTTGCGACATTGCACGATGAGTCATTGGAAAGTGATTAAACACGCAACTTCCTGATTCGTCTTACGAATATAAGTAAGTAATTACCCTTCTCACGCGAATCCAGCGTTTCCACAAAAGGAGAAGTCGATGAAATTTGTCAAAATTACTGCCTGTGTAGTCTTACTGATGTCTTTGATTGGCTGCAGCAGCAAACCGGTTGATGACGGCAAGGTGCCGATCTCGACAAGCTCCGAGAAGGCACGCGAGTTGTTTGTGCAAGCACGCGATTTGAATGACAGGTTGCGCGGAAACGAGGCGACGCCGTTACTGCAACAGGCGATCGCGCTCGATTCGAATTTTGCGCAGGCACATTTATTGATGTCGCAGACTGCGCCGGGAGCGGCAGAGTTCTTTGCGAGCCTTGACGCCGCGCGGCGGACAGCGGTTTTCGCGACAGAGGCGGAACAGTGGATGATTCAATCATTCGATGCCGGCGTCACGGGCAATACAACCCAACAACTACAGTTACTCCAGAAGTTAGTTGCCGCGAGGCCACTGGATGAGCGCGTTCATACGCTGTTGGGCAATTTCTACTTTGGACAGCAGAACTGGCCGGAGGCGATAGCGGCGTATCAGAAGGCCGCAGCCATCGATTCGACATTCTCGCCGGTATACAATCAGTTGGGATACAGCTATCGCTTCAATGATCGCGACACCGAGGCGGAGGCGGTATTTAAGAAGTATATACAGCTTATTCCTGATGATCCGAATCCTTACGATTCCTACGCGGAGTTGTTGATGAAGCTGGGCAGATTCGAGGAGTCGATCACGCAATATGAGCAGGCGCTGAAGGTACAATCGACATTTCCGCCGTCATACTTCGGGATAGCATCCAATCTCGACTTCCTCGGCCGATACGACGATGCGCGCGCCAAGATGCAGCAGTTTCTGGAGATCGCAAGTAACGATGGACAACGGCGGGCGGCGTACAACGGCATGGCGGTGTCGTATGTAGATGAAGGGAAATACGATCTCGGGTTAGAGATGCTGCAGAAGCAGTACGACATTGCGGCAGCCAAGAACGATTTTGCGGCGATGTCGGGCGATGTCAATTTGATGGGCAATCTCCTTATCGAGATGGGTCGATACGATGATGCGCTGGCGAAGTTCAAGGAGACGGTCACGCTACAGGCAAAGGCCGAGAATAATTCAGCACAGCTTTCCGACCAGGCGCGGCTCAATCACCAATATGATGCCGGACGGGTTGCGGCCTGGAGCGGCAACTTGACAGAAGCCAAAGAGATGCTGGCGGCCTATCAATCGCGAGCGGAAGCCGCCCAAAATCGATTCCAGATTTGGCAGGCGCATCAGTTGGCGGGAATTATTGCCATTCAGGAAAAGAATTGGGATGAGGCTGTGGCACAGCTGAAGCAGTCCAACCTTCAAAATCCCTACAATTTGTACCTTATCGGCGAAGTTTACAATACCATGGGGGATGTGGACCGTGGTCAGGAGTACTTTGCAAAGGCATTTAACTTTAATTTAGTCAATAACTTACAGCAAGCAATGGCGCGCCGGCGCATTGCGCTGATACAGCAAAAAGCCTAGGTAGCTCATAGTTTTTCGCAGGTCCGAAGCCCGAAATTCGGACCTGCTCCCCTTATCGATTGAGAAAACTTTCACAAAAAAATAATTAATATTCTTGACAAAGTAAGACGAATCTTACATTGTGTGTATATGATTACTTTGACGCCCAAAGACGAGGATTACCTCGAGACAATCTATCGCATTTCACGCGATTCCGACACGGTCGGCGTTACGGACATTGCGCGTGCGCGCAATGTAACGGTGCCGACGGCGCGAACGGCGGTCAGCAGACTGATTCGTTATGGATTGGTACGCCAGCAGCATTATGGAAAGATCATGCTGAACACCGACGGCGAAAAGCTCGGTGCGCAACTTTACTCGGTGCACCGGACGTTGCGGCGTTTCCTCGCGGAGGTGCTTCTGCTTGACGCCAATAAGGCGGATGAAGAAGCCTGCCGGATGGAGCACGGTTTGTCGCGCAGTACTTTGAAACGCCTGACGTTGTTTCTCGACGCCGTCAACGGTTGCGGCGGCGGCAACCCGGGCTGTTTGGGAAGATACCGCGAAGCGATCGGATCGAAATAGCAATGCTGAATGACAACAATGTGACACCGGCCACGATTAGATTTGGAATTTGTCTGGAGTGTTTATGGATAGCAAGAAGCTGACTCTGGCTGATTTGAAGCCCGGAGAAAGCGCGCGCATCACGGCAGTGAATGTTAACGGCGTAGCCCGCCATCGCTTGATGGATTTCGGGTTTCGCTGCGGCGAAGAGGTGACGATGGTGCGTTCGGCGCCCTTATCCGATCCGATCGCATACAAATTGCGCGGCGCTTATGTCAGTTTGCGCAGGTCGGAAGCCAATCTAATTGAAGTGGACAGCACACAATGATGAGCATAGACGTCGAGAAGAAGACTTTCACCGTCGCGCTGGTCGGCAATCCCAACAGCGGAAAGACCTCGATTTTCAACGGATTGGTCGGTGCGCGTGCGCATGTCGGCAACTATCCCGGCGTGACTGTTGAAAAACGCAGCGCCAAGATGACGCGCGGAGGTTTGGAAATCGAGTTTGTCGATTTGCCCGGCGTGTATTCTTTGTCGGCAGCGACGCTTGACGAACGGATTGCACGCAAGTTTATCCTTCACAACAAACCGGATGTTGTCATCAACGTGATCGATACCGGAAACCTGGAACGCAATCTGTATTTGAGCGCACAGGTGATGGAGATGGGCGTGCCAATGATCTTCGCTCTCAACATGTGGGACGAAGCGCAGAAGCAGGGAATCACGATCAATGAGACCAAGTTCACCAAGTTGCTGGGTGGACCGATTGTAAAGACGATTGCGCACAAAGGTGAAGGGATAAAGGAACTGCTGGATCTAACCGTCGAGTTTTTGCAAGATACGAAGAACCTCGTTGAGTTTGCGCCGCGAATCAAGTATGGGGGCGAAATTGACAAGCAGATTGCCGAGATCTCGAGCACAGTTGGATCCACAAGTTGTAATACACTGCCGCCGCGCTGGTATGCGGTGAACTTGCTTGAAGACACGGTCAACATTGACGACTTCGCAAAGCCGACGCCGTCAGAGCGGACGCTAATTCATACGCAGGTAGCGGAATCGAAAAATCGTATTAAGAAACATCTGGGGTACGAGTCGGACACGGCAATTACCGACGCGCGCTATCGGTATATCGGCGAAGTACTCGACTCGGCGGTCAACCGGGGCAGCGACACGCGAATGCACTTCTCCAACCGGCTCGACTCGATACTGACACACCGGTACTTCGGCTATCCGATTTTTCTGTTTTTCATGTGGCTGATCTTTCAGGCGACCTATGTCATCGGGCAGTATCCGGCGGACTGGATTAGCCAAGGAGTAATGGCGCTACAGGGGCTCATTTCGGGGATTCTGCCGGCTGGGGTTATCAATGCACTGATTACCGACGGCATGATCGGCGGCATGGGAGCGGTGTTGGTGTTCTTACCGAATATCATGATTCTCTATCTCGGCATCGCGGTGATGGAAGACTCCGGCTATATGGCGCGCGCGGCATTCATGATGGATCGATTCATGCGCGTGCTCGGGCTGAACGGGAAGGCCTTCATTCCGCTGTTGATGGGATTCGGGTGCAATGTGCCGGCGATCATGGCGACACGGACTTTGGAGTCGCATCGTGACCGGGTGATGGCGGTGTTGATCATTCCGTTCATGTCTTGCTCGGCGCGGTTGTCGGTGTATGTGCTCTTCTGCGGAGCGTTTTTCGCGGGGAACGCCGGCAATGTCATTTTCAGCCTGTATTTACTGGGGATTGCGGTGGCGGTGATTTTCGGACGACTGCTGAAGAAGAGCCTGTTCAAGGAAGACAAATCGCCGTTCTTCATGGAGTTTCCGCCGTATCGCCGGCCCACGTTTAAGACGGGCCTGCTGATGATGTGGGAGCGGGCGAAGATCTATCTCGGCAAGATCGGTAAAGTGATTTTGGTCGCGTCGGTTGTCATCTGGTTTTTGGGGGCGTTCCCGCAGATTGACAACTACTCACAGGACTTCGATACGCAGATCACGAATTTGCAGCAGCAGGCAACGCCGGAGGCGCAGGAGCAGATTGTTCATCTTCAGAGCCAGATGAAGACCGAGGAGATTCAACATTCGTACATTGGACGGCTGGGAAATCTCATTCAGCCGGTCATTGAGCCGCTGGGGTTCAATTGGCAAATGGGGATTGCGCTGATCACGGGATTTGTTGCCAAGGAAGTTGTCGTCTCGACACTGGGGGTGCTTTATCAGCTCGGAGAGGATGTCGACGAGACGTCGACTTCGCTGATGAATATTATCAGTGATGAGTCGGGAGGGATCACGCCGCTGGTCGCGTACGCGTTCTTAGTGTTTGTGCTGCTTTATACGCCGTGCGTTACGGTGATGGCGGCGATGAAGCGGGAGATTGGCGCCAAATGGATGTGGTTCGGGATGTCGGTGCAGTTGGCAGTACCGTGGGTGGCGGCATTCGCCATTTACCGGCTCGGCCTGTTGTTTGGATTGGGCGTTTAGCCGAAGTCATTTGACGAGAGCGCTAAGTATAGAATTCCCGGCGGATCCGAAAAGGGTCTCGCCGGGAATTGCATTTTGCAACACTACTAGTTCGACCCACTATCGCAATGTTATAGAAAAAATTCACAAGCTGTGACAGCCGTTTGACACGATTTTCTGCCGAAATCCGTACTCTTCTTTGTATGGATTCGCGACTCCTCGTTCGAACAGCTCACCAATCGAATTCTCGTGCATTTTATGCGGTGCGACCGCTTCGCGCCGTTTTCTCGTTGCTGGTATTATTGACTATTTCCGCACCGGCGTACGGCGTCAAGTTGAGCGGGACGATAACCTCCAGCGGCGACAAATCGCCGGTGGTGGAAGCGAACATACTCGTAGAAGAACTGGATTTGAAAGCGCGTGCGGATCTGGAGGGCCGGTATCAAATTGAAATCGACAAGCCCGGAAAGTATCGTCTTCAACTGACGCACATTAGTTTCGAATCGCGTGTGATCGATATCAAGGTGGGCGAACGCGACACCGTCGTGAATATTGCGCTGTCTCCCCGAACTTACATCTATGACGAGGTCGTCGTTACAGGGACGCGCACGCCGTATTTGCTCAAGGATGTTCCGGTGACGACGGAAGTCATCCGGACGGAGGATGCGATCCTGACCGGTGCTACGACTGTTGATCAGGCATTGAAATCGGCGGTGGGAATAAACGTCGATAACAATTTCTCCGGCAGCGGGGCTTCGCTGCGTGGACTGGATCCGACGCGGGTATTGATCTTGATCGACGGCGAAAAGATGGTGGGCCGGGTGCGCGGGGCGATTGATCTGGCGCAGATTTCGCTCGCCAATGTTGAGAAGATTGAAGTGGTCAAGGGAGTGGGCTCGACGCTGTATGGCAGTGACGCCATCGGCGGCGTGGTGAATATCATCACGCGCAAGCCGCAGGCGCAATTGCGGCTGAACAGCGCGGGCGAATACGGCACTTTCAATTCATATATGCAGAATCTGGAACTGGAATCGAAACGCGGTAACTGGGGACTGCAGTTGGGGGCGCGATTCGACCGCACTGATGGATTCGATTTGGACAAGTCGACGCCGCATACCAACGGCATGGAGAGGATCAAGCGATTTAATCTCGACGGCAAGGTCACGCGCAAGATATCGAAGGCATTCGATCTGACGGTCAATGGCAATTTCTTCCGCGAACGCAAGGACTGGATAGAGTCGGAATACATCGACCCGCTCACGTTTACATTTGACGACCAGGAAAACAACTACCGCTATTCGGCGGGAGCCAAACTCGCGTTCCAGCCGAATCCGCGAACGTTGGTGGATGTCAATGTGTATGGGACATATTATGACCATCTCTGGGAGAAATTTACGGCGACAGGCGCGCTGTCGGACAAGTCGCGGACAGAGGATTATCTGGGAGAAGCCTCGGTGAGTGCGACCCACAGCTACAAGGATGGGCATGTGGTCACAATGGGCGGCGACTACGTCGCGCAGTCACTAAAGTCGGAAGAGATTGAAGACGGCAGGCAGGAAGTCTCGAGCGGTGATGTGTACATGCAGTATGAATGGAAGCCGGTCGAGAACCTGACGATGCTTCCGGGGATTCGTCTCGAGGAGCATTCGACCTTCGGTGAGCACGTCAATGCTTCGATCAACGTGATGTACAATCCGCATCCGCGGTTCCGCATCCGCGGATTCCATGGGGGCGGATTCAGGGCACCCTCGATTAAGGAATTGTATTTCCGTTTCGATCACTCGGCGGCGGGATATATCGTAATCGGCGGAGGCGAAGATCTGAATCCCGAGAAATCGCGCAACAGTTCGTTGTCTTTGGAATACAGTTACGAGGGGATCGGACTGCACCGGATTACCTACTTCTACAACGACATCAACGACATGATCGAGTTCAATCTGACGGGATTCTCGCCGACGTATTGGCGGGGGATCTACAAGTATCAGAATGTTTTCAAAGCATACACGCGGGGAATCGAGTGGCAGAGCGAACTCAAGATCAATCATCATGTCGATTTCTCGCTGTCGTACACCTGGCTGACGGCAAAGAATCGCGAGACCGGACATTGGCTGTTGAACCGCCCGGAGCACGCGCTGAAATTGTTGTCATCGATTCATTTCGAGGAAATCGGATTGGTCATGACGGCATGGGGAAGCTGGTACTCGGGCAAGCTGTGGGTACCGCTGGGCGAGCAGAATGACTTTGAGTCGGATGTTTGGGCGCCGACGCGGCGGGATCTTAACTTGAGCGTGTCAAAACGCGTGTGGGAGAATCTCGAGGTGTTTGCGCGCGGCGAGAATCTGACCGATGATGTGGAGATCGAATTCGGTTACTGGCCGGGGAGAACCTTCCATGCGGGACTGCGCTGGAACAGCCGGTAGACTAGAATTGCAGGCGAAAGTATGTTATTACAACAATTCATTCATAGAAAGGAAGGACTCATGAAGTACTTCAAGGTGACAGCACTGATTGCACTTTTGGTGACGGCCTTTGTCGGCTGTTCGAATGACGACAACGGGACGGGACCGGATCAACCAGATAACACGGCATCGACCACCTGGGATGGTGTCGGCAAGTTCTGGGTGACGAAACTGGATGCCAGTGCGACACAGAGCACAAATTACACCTATTACAGCTTTACAACGCGGGACATTGTGAATCTTACCGACGAGCAAGCGAAGACCGCAGACACCTGGGATCTGGCGTTTAAGAAGAGTTACATCAAGACTAATGGCGGATACTCGGGACCTGGCGATGCCAAAGGCGTGAATCTTGTGACTGCCGGTATTGTGGCCGAGGATGAATTCGCGGACGTCGACGCGACGGAATTGGCGGCTGTGCAATCCTCGCAGTGGATGGAAGACGGCTACGACTTTGCTCTCGATAGTCTTTGGAACTATAATCCGATCACACACCAGCTTTCGGCCAAGAAGTATGTTTACATTCTTTCCGATGCGGCCGGGAATCTGGTCAAGTTCCAGCTGTTGGACGTCATTGGCGGTTCACAGCCCCCGGCACAGGGTGCAATGGTGTTCAAGTACTTCTACCAGCCTGCCGCAGGAGCAACGAATCTGTCCGGCGAGGCTGAAGTAGATACTATTGATGCACCGAACGGGTTCTACTTTGATTTCTCCAGCGGCCAGGTCGTGACTCCGGCTGACCCGGCTACGTCCACGGATTGGGATATCCGCATTTACTCTTATGATGTTTATCTCAACGGTTCGATTTTCGGCAGCGGACAGGGCGCGGCGTTTCCGGTATATGACGGGCTCGTCGACCGTACGGATTTTGATGCAGTAACCAATGTCAATAACTTTGGGCAGCCGCGGTGGGTACTGGATGAGATGCAGTCGGCATTTACGGTTAGCGATTGGTACAACTACAATTTCCAGACTCATGTGCTTACGTCGAAGAAGAATACCTATATTGTTCAGGTTGGCGGCAAGAGTTACAAAGTGTTTATAGTATCATACTACAATACTGATACTGAGGCTTCAGGACACTATACCATAAATTGGGCAGAGCTATAAACCTCCGCTTTGTCCACTCAAAACGGAACGCGGCAGATGGTAACATCTGCCGCGTTTTGATTTGTAGCGCGTTGTGCGGGTGATACCGTTAAGCGGCGATGATCTCGACCAGCTCGATATCGAAGACGAGGTCTTCACCGGCCAGCGGGTGGTTGGCGTCGAGCGTGACCATATTGTCGGCGACATTCGTGATGGCGACATTGACGGTTGAGCCGTCCGCTTGTTCCATACGCAGATTCAACCCGATGCGGGGTTCGATATCGGGCGGGAATTCCGAGCGGTCGACATCGAGCACCAAGCCGGGTTTGCGCTGACCGTAGGCATCATCAACTGGAATTGTTACAGTGGTCTTAGCGCCGATATTCATGCCGAGAACGGCGCGGTCGAAGCCGGCGATGACTTGCTGTTGGCCGAGGATAAATTCGAGCGGGTCGCTGCCTTCGGAACTGTCGAAGATGGTTCCGTCAAGAAGTTTGCCGGTATAGTGAACGCGGACGGTATCGCCATTTTTAGCTGAAGCCATAACAGACTCCTCTCTTGGTTGCACGTATCCGAGAGAAGCCCGAGTACGCAGATGAACTGCAAAAATTCCGCGACCATAATAGGGATTTCACGTGAATTGTCAATTGTTCTTGGGTGGGATTTACATGGGCTGGACGGTGATGGCTTACAAGCGAATTCAATCGACACACCCCGTCTCCGAGCCTCATTCTTCGGCTCGGAGCCACCCCTCTCGAGAGG